>NZ_RSED01000020.1 GCF_003933735.1 Aquabacterium soli
AGTTTTCGGTCGGCGTCAACAGGCGACGTTAACCTGCAACTGCTGCGCGCTTATGCGCGGGCTCTGCTGCTCCGCGATAAGGCGTGCCTCAGCAAAATCGAGGGCGTAGCCTACAGGCGAAACAAGCGCACTGCCCGCCAATGCGATGCTGATAGCTTTCAGACGATGCAATCGCATCGAGGCCGGCGTTGTGCCTCGGCCGTACGCCGACGGGCGCCCCTCGGGGGCGCCAAAAAAGGGAGTAAACATGGTTGTCCTCGGAATTGGTATTCACGAAATCACGTGGTCTGCCGCATCGGTGCGCGGCGAGCACGGATCGGCGTGTCAATTCCGCAGGACTTGAAACGTGAGATAGATCGGGGGAAAGCCCGCGCGGGGATTGGGAGGAATGTAGGTAACGTGCCGCCTGAGGGCTACCCGGTCGAGAACCAACCCGGGCAGCGAGTTGGGGAGCCACATCACGTGCGCCGCGAGAAACTGAATGTCCAGCCCCTGCCATGAAAGCGCCGACTCCCGATCGCCACTGCAATGAGCGTGGCACAACTGTGGCGCTTCGCTGTCCATGGAATCAGGCATGCCGGTGCAATCCGACATTGGCAACTTGTCAGCCTGCTGCATCGAGATCGTGGCACGCATTTGCGTGGTTTCCACAGATGCCCTCGGGTCTGGCTTGGGACAGACGTACATCGCCATCGCAACCTGCGAGAAAAGCAAGGTTACGACTAGGCCGCTGGTAATCCAGCGGCTCCATCTTGCGAGAAGGCGCCTTAAGCCGATCATGCGGACATACTATTGGAAGTTGTAGGGAGTTGAATTGATCAAGGTCAGTTTCCAGGATGAATTGATGCGTCTGGACGGCGCCTTGGCCCGAACCGGCACCCGCTGCAAATCCACCGGCAAGGGCGGCCACCGCACGTGGTTGTCATGCTTTACGCGCCTCGGCAACTCGCAAGGCTCTAAGCTCAAATCGATCAGCTACAAGATTCGTCTGCCCCGAGAGTCGCTGCAGGTGCGTAATGACCTCGTAGGGGCCATCGGCTATTGGGCGCGTGCAGATTCCGCACTGGCTAGCGGTTTCGATGCGTGATCGCGAAGAAATCCCTACGCCATATCCAGCTGCGACCCAGAGCAATAACATCTCAAAAGAACTGACATGCTGGACATTCGGCCTTTCCGTTGATGACATGGAGGACAGGTACTGGTCCAGCGGAGGAGAATATTCGGCCTTCCATCGAAACACGGAGTGCTCCTTAAGTTCGTCTATTCTGATTGACTGCTGCCGGAGCAGTGGGTATCGCAGCGGCGTGGCAAGAGCTGTCGCCTCGAACCAAATAGAAAGACTCTTGAGCGAAGAATCGCTCACCTGCTTCAGAGAAAGGCCGACGTCGAAGCGCCGTTTGTACAGGCCCGTAATGAGATCGCTCGCCGTAACCTCATTAAATTCCATAGAAACTTCGGGCTCCTCCGCGCGCTGCAGGGCAAGCAATGCAGCTAGGTACGAAGAGGCCACACCAGGCGCTATGGCGAGCCTGAGCTGTGGGCGTGGGCTGGTGGCGTCGTGCATGAGAGGCCCCAAGAAGCGATAAGACAAGGATGGAAAGTCTTCATGATAGCTAGTTTGAGTTAAACTTAACGTGGTTAAATTGTTTGGACTGTTCGACGCTTCCAAGGATGGAGAAGCGAACTGTCCGACGAGGCCGTCCCCCAGGAACTACCACTTTCGACGCCGAGCCAGCGTTGGCATTCGGAGCGGCCGTTCGTGTCGCCCGCCTGACGCAAGGTGTTGCTCAGGAAGAACTGGCTGCGAAAGCAGGGATCGAGCGATCGCACATGGGCAAAATAGAGCGTGGGGAGCACATGCCCACTCTCGCTCTGATCTTAAGAATCGCCGCCGGACTCAAGCTCAGTGCTGCGGAACTCGTCAGCGCAGCCGAACGCAATCTTCGTGCCGCGGCGCACGATTCAGATAGGCATTGACGCTTTAGTCATCCGGAGGTCCTCGCAGACGTTCGATGAAGCGATCCAGCGAAACCGATGAGTTGCTGCTTTCTGGCCGAAGCAGATAGGTTGTGATTACCGCCGTGTCCTGCGCCAGAGGGCGAATCACCACGTCCGGCCTCTGGCTGATGGGAATCTTGGTCGCCGTCATGAAACCAATCCCATAGCCTGCGCCGACGAGCGTTAGCATCATGTCCAGCGACGACACTTCTTCGACAACGTTGAGTCTGTGTTCCAGAACCTGTAGCAGCCGATTTAGTTCTCGGCAGTAGCCTTCGCAGGCCAGTTTGTCGCACAGAACCAGTGGGTGACCCTGAAGTTCGTTCAGCGGAACTTGCTTGTGCGCAAGAAGCGAGTGCCGCGCTGGCACGGCGATCACAATCGGGTCTCGCCAGATCGGTTCAGCCACGATGCCTTCGCCAACATCCGCCGCATGTGCAAATCCGATCGTGAAGTCGCCAGACCGTAGGCCCCGTATCTGCTCGGTCAGCGGTACCTCGGAGAGACGTATCTCGACCTCGGGCTCTTCCGCGCGGCAACGAGCTAGGAACGCCGATAGTCGTGGGTCCATCGCACCATCGGAAATTGCAATGCGCAGGCTGCCCCTCAGGCCCGCGGCAATTGCTCTGGCATTCTCACGCGCTTGCTCCAGGACAGTGAAGAGTCGGCGGGTGTCCTGCAAGAATGCCGCCCCCGCCACGGTCAGCCGTGTGCCCCTGCGGTCGCGGTCAAACAGCGTGACCCCAAGCTCATCTTCCAATTCCTTGATCGCGCGAGACAAGGGGGGTTGCTCTATATGCAGCCTCTCGGCCGCCCGCGTGAAATGCAACTCCTCTGCTAAGACGACAAAGCATCGTAGATGACGCAACTCCATAAATCGGGCTCCTCGCAAGTTCTCATTCGCGCCAGATGTCCCGTGGACGAATCACGGTGGACGGGGAGGCTGGATCCATTTCAGGGAAGTTGATGCGCTTGACATCGCAAAAACTGGCATCTTGAGCGCTCGTGGTTGCTCGTGACGCGTCCCAAGCGCGCGCGCGCCCGATCGGGGCGCGCGTCTCTGTCACACTGTGCAGAAGCTTTGAAAAGCACCGCACACCCGCGGCGTCATCCGCCGTGCTCTTTTTGTAGCAGCGACCCGAGGCGAGCGACTTCATTGCTGGTGATCGCGATGTTGCGCCCATCCTTCGTCGACACCGAAGCTCCGACATTGAGATAGACGGCGCGCCCGAAGCGGCTTTCCTGTGCCATCTTTCCGTCCTTGAAGATGTACAGCGTTCCTCCGTCAGCCAAGGGAACCATTTCCTTGGCTGCTTGGGCTGCTGCATGACCGGCGAAGGCTGGCACGGAGAGAGCGCTCAACAGGGCGGCAATGACAATTTGCGATTTCATGATCGACTCCTTTGTAAAAACGACGACAACTTGCGCCGCGTCGTTAAATGTAAAAGCAGGCGGTCTACAGAGCGCTTACCCGTGCATTACATTCAATTCATGTGCTGTCATCTGCCGCCCATGAAGGACTAGGTTCCAGTGGGAGACAAGATGCCAAGCCATGCAACGCTCGCCAGAACCAAAACGGCCAAGGTCGCCTCCGTGAACAGACTCTGCCTAAGCTTAATGACTGCCTGTGCGCGATTGCCTGCCTTCAAAGCTGCCTCCAGGCTCGGGCTCAACCGATACCGATTGGCAGCAGCCAACGCCAGCATGCCTGCGAAAAGCAAGAGCTTTACCATCAGCAGCCGGCCATACAGCGTCGAGATGAGCGGATCAAACGATGGTCCGGCGATCAACAGGTAATTGAGAATTCCACTCACGACGAGTGCAGCCACGATCGCTGTACCTATGCGAGCAAAGCCATTCGACGTCCGACTGAGGACCGCTACCGGGTCTTGCGCGACATCCCGCTTGTGGGATGCCAGCATCAAGAACGCCACCAATGCGCCCACCCAAGCGCCCGCTGCCCAGAGGTGCGTGATATCCGACGCAAGATGGATGTAGCCGCGAACGCCGTCGTCCATCGCGCCGTGGCCTGCCCACGCAAGGGTCGCCAGCGCCACGCCGGTGGAGAGCGCCATCACTGCAAATCGCAAGGTAGCGTTCAATTTCAACATTGCGACGAGCACACACACCAACAGCGCGAGGATGCGAATGCACCAGGCGATGCCCATGTGCGTGCCCGTAATGAGCATGTCGAAGACGTGCGTTGACAGCTCCGCGTAGCTCTGGGCACCGGACATGGCCTTGGCCATGACCGTCATGCCCCACATCGACAGGGCAATGCCGATGGCAGCGGATGCGCCAATGAGGACGCGATAGCGGCGCGAGATCGTCGAGGATCGCTCGTCGTTGCCCAAAGCATAGAGACCGAACATGGCGACGCCAAACGCCGCCGCCAGGTCCAGATACAGCGCCAGGCGCAGGACGATGGTCAACCAATCCCCGGCCATGGGCTTACTTCACCTTGAAGGTGACGTTACCCGAGATCGGATGCGTGTCCGAGGAGACGGCGCGCCATTCGACGCGATAGTCACCGGGCTGGAGCGCCTGTGCCGGCGTGATGACCATGGTCTTGCCGTCGCCGGCAGCCGCGACGCTGGCGTTGATCTTCATCGGGCCATGGCTCGCCATTCCCGGCATGCCAGTCATGACAAGGCTCGCGGTGGAGAACTGCGGCACCAGCGTCTCGGAGAACTTCAGCTCGATGGTGGCTGGCGCGGAAACCTGCGACTTGTCGGCCGGCGTTGAAGACACCAGCGAAGGATGCGCGAATGCGGCGGTGGCGAACAGACCAGCAGCGATCGGCGCGACGAGCTTGGCGATGAAATGTGAACGGGTCATAGAAGTTTCTACTGGATGTGTGAGGTGTGGTTTAAGAACGAAATGCCGAGATAAGGCTTGCACCTTCGCAACGGCGTGGAACGAAAAAAACGGTTCGCTGGGCGATAGCAGGCTCCTGTAGGTTCAGAAAGAAAATCCGGTCACAGTCGGCTCGCTCTCAGGCGCAAGGCGTTGCCAACGACGGACGCCGAACTCAGGCTCATCGCCAATGCTGCGATCAGCGGCGACAGCAGCCAGCCCGTGAGGGGATAGAGAACCCCGGCGGCGATGGGGATGCCCAGCGCGTTGTAGAGGAAGGCGAACATGAGGTTCTGCTTCATGTTGCGCACGGTACTCACCGAGAGCGTGCGAGCGACAGCGATGCCACGCAGGTCGCCCTTGACAAGCGTGACCTGGGCGCTGTTCATCGCCACGTCGGTTCCCGTTCCCATGGCGATGCCCACGTCTGCCTTCGCCAAGGCCGGCGCGTCGTTGATGCCGTCACCGGCCATGGCGACGATGCGTCCTTCTTTCTGCAGCCGCTCGATCAACATGAGCTTGTCCGCCGGCTTGACCTCACCATGCACCTCGTCGATGCCCAGGCGTGCACCGACGGCTTTGGCGGTGGTCTGCCCGTCCCCGGTGGCCATGATGACCCGCAGGCCCGCAGCCTTCAACGCGGCCAGGGCCTCGGGGGTGCTGCCCTTGACCGGATCGGATACGGCGAGCAAGCCCGCGAGCTGCCCGTCCACCGCCAGGTACATGACGCTGGCCCCTTCGCCGCGCAGAGCTTCGGCCTGGGGTACGAGCGGTTCCACCGATACGCCAGACTGTTCCATCAGCACTGTGTTGCCCAACGCCAGTTGCCGGTGCTCAACCTTTCCGCGCACGCCGATGCCGGTTCCCGATTCAAAGCTCTGAGGCTTCACGAGTTGGAGGCCCTGGGCACGCGCGGCCTGCACGATGGCGTCGGCCAGGGGGTGTTCACTGCCCTGGTCCAGGCTGGCCGCAAGACGCAGCACCTCATCGTTCGTAAAGCCGGGCGCTGCGACGACCTGATCGAAAGCAGGTCGGCCTTCGGTCAGGGTTCCTGTCTTGTCGATGACGAGGGTATCGACCTTGCGAAGATTCTCGATCGCCGCGGCATCGCGGAACAGCACGCCCTGCGTGGCGCCACGGCCCGTTGCGACCATGATCGACATCGGCGTGGCCAGACCCAGCGCGCACGGGCAGGCGATGATCAGGACGGCCACCGCATTGATCAGTCCATAGACCCAGGTGGGCTGTGGCCCGAAGAATCCCCATACAAAGAGCGTCGTGACCGCAATGGCGACGACGGCCATCACGAAGTAGCCGGCAACGACATCGGCCATGCGTTGCATCGGTGCCTTGGAACGCTGCGCCTGGGCGACCATCTGGACGATCTGCGACAGAACGGTGTCCGAGCCGATCCGCTCCGAACGCATGACCAGCGCGCCGCTGGTGTTGAGTGTGGCCCCGATGACCTTGTCGCCCACGCGCTTGCTGACGGGCAGCGGTTCGCCGGTCAGCATGGATTCGTCAATCGAGCTGCTGCCCTCGTGCACGATGCCATCCACCGGCACCTTCTCGCCGGGTCGGATGCGCAGCAGGTCGCCGACGTGCACATGGCTGAGCGGCACGTCTTCCTCGCTGCCGTCCGCATTGATGCGCCGCGCGGTCTTGGGCGCCAGCCCCAGCAGCGACTTGATGGCCGCCGAAGTCTGGGAGCGGGCCTTGAGTTCCAGCACCTGGCCGAGCAGTGTCAGCGAGATGATGACGGCGGCGGCCTCGAAATACACGCCGACCCGTCCCATGGACATGAAGGAAGCTGGAAACACTTCCGGCGCAACGGTTGCCACAACGCTGTAGATGAATGCCGCACCTGTTCCCAGGCCGATCAGTGTCCACATGTTCGGGCTGCGGTTGACCACGGACAGCCAGCCGCGGGAGAAGAAGGGCCAGCCGGCCCACAGCACGATCGGCAACGACAGCACCAACTCGACCCAGCTCTGTGTAGCCATGTCCATCAGGTGCAGCCGCTCGCCCAGCATCGCCAGCGCCAGGACCACGAGCGTCAGCGGCAAGGTCCACCAGAAGCGACGCGAGAAGTCACGCAACTCCGGGTTGTCGTCATCGAGGTCGGGCAGCAGAGGCTCCAGCGTCATCCCGCACTTGGGGCAGGTTCCCGGATGATCCTGGCGGATCTCCGGGTGCATCGGGCAGGTGTAGATGGTTCCGGGCGCGGTTGGCGATGCCGCCGGGGCCGGTGAAACTGCGGTGCTGGCATGGTGATGCGGTGCATGGCCGCTGCGTGTGCCTATGCCCGCGTCACCGCTGGCATATCGCGCCGGATCGGCGTCGAATTTGGCCTTGCATCCGGTGCTGCAAAACAAGTACGTGTTCCCCAAGTGCGTGGAGCGGTGCTGCGACGCCGCCGTGACCGCCATGCCACACACCGGATCTCGCGTCGCGGCATCGGGCTGCGTGTGGCTTGAGGACCCGCCCGCATCGTCACTTCCAGCATGGCTGGCGTGATGGTGGTGCGTATGCGGGCCGGACGTTGTGGCACCCGCCGCCATGCCTGCGTGCTCCTGTCCTGAAGACTTACTGGGTGAATTCATAGTGACAAGTGGCCTCCGCCGTTAACCGTTGGTGTCTGGTGATCGCAGCAGGCCGCAGGCGCGCAAGGAGACAAGCGCGGCGTCGCGTGCTCGCACGGTGCGAGTGCCTCGACTCATTGCTTCTGCTCCTTGGAGGCTGCGGCACCTTCCTCACCCTGACGCGCGGCATGATCGTGTCCGCCGTGGCCGTGACCACGGTGCATGAACAGGTGCATCAGCGGACAAGCCGCCAGCAGCAGGAAGGGGAGATAGCCGGCAACATGCGCCGTGTGCTCCTTGAGCAGGAAATACGCGGCGACAGCGGCGATGATGAGGAACGCCACGCCGTAGCGCGATCGCCAGAACCGGGGACGATCGCTGGGGGTCTGTGTGTGCTGATGCTGCATGGCATATCTCCACGAAGAAGGGTTGATGGATGGTCAGCGATGCGACTGATAGACCGTGCTGCTACCGCTTTTCCCGATCAGCAGCACGTCGTAGGCGTCCTTGCGTCCACCATAGGCCGGACCATCCATGCCGGGCGAACCGACCGGCATGCCCGGCGCCGCGAGGCCGATGGCCTGGGGGGCTTCGCGCAGCAAGCGTTGAATGTCCGAGGCAGGCACATGACCCTCGATGGCATAGCCGCCGATCTGCGCCGTGTGGCAAGAACCGTACTTCTGTGGGATGCCCAGCCGCGTGCGCGCTGCGGTGTTCCCGGTGTCGAGAACCTGCACATCGAAGCCTGCGCCTTGCAGGTGTGAGACCCAGTCCTTGCAGCATCCGCAGCTCGGGTCCTTCCAGACCTTGGCAATCGGTCGGCTCTGCGCCAGGCTCGGTCCTGCGAGTGCCATCACCAACAAGCCAGCGATCAATGCCTGGCGTCTCGGCACTTTGCCCTGGCTTCTGTCGTAGTGCATGTTCATAGATTGCCTCTCATCAGATGATCAAACCCGCTAGGTTCTAGAACCAGAATCGCACGCCAGCCACCCAGCGCGTCTGCTGGGCACGGCCGCCTTCGGCACGCACATAGTCCGCGGTGCGTCCGAAGCTGCCCGCCCGTTCCACGCCGATATAGGGGGCGAACTGGCGACTGAATTCATAGCGCAGGCGCAAGCCAGCAGACGCTTCGGCCAGGCCCTTGCCGATACCGCGTTCCGGGTCGTCCTTGCCATAGAACTGCAACTCGGCGCGAGGCTCCAGAATCAGTCGCTGGGTCAGCAGCAGCTCGTAGCTGCCTTCGACACGCAGCGCCGTACGTCCACCACTTCCCACGTAGCCCGTCGCCTCCAGCTCGAACCAGTAGGGGGCGAGGCCCTGGATGCCGAAAGCCAACCATTGACGGCTCGGGCCTTCTCCGTTATCCACCCGAACGCCGAGCTGGGTGTCCCAGTACGGTGCGACGGCGTGCCCCCAGAGAAGCTCGGTACGCGATTCTTCGAGCTTTCCTTTGGCGATATCGCCTTCGGCCTTCACGACGGCCTTGTTGTAGGTCGTCCCATACCACGCCTGGAGGTCGTAGGCCGTGGAATCGTCCCCTTTGCGCGTGAAGCGGCGTTCCAGGGTTTCGCCGCGCAACGAAAAGAACCTGTGTTCGTCGGCCAGCATCAGCCGCGGCACACCGGGTACGGCGTAGTCGCCCGATCCCAATGTCAGGCCATTGGAGTAGCCGTGCGGATCGCGGGCGTCAGGAGGCGCCGACCCGCCCTGCATCTGCATGTTGCCGTGATCCATGGCCGGGGCCGCGGTCGAGCCGCTCGCCGATGTCGCGTGACCCGCGTGCGGGTCGGCGGCAGGAGCCACGGTCTGAGTGGATGGCGCGGCCGTTTGAGCGTCGGCCTGGCCGTGCGCTGCATGGTCGTTCTGTGCTTGTGCCTGGGCGGCGACGCTTACCAGGGCCAGAAGCGTCGTGGCCAGTGCGCGAGTGGGGAGTGCTTTGGACATTCTTGGTCTTCCTTGTGCGCTGGGTTCAAGACACCACGACTTCGCGGAACATGCCGGCATCCATGTGGAACATCAGGTGGCAGTGCCACGCCCAGCGGCCGAGCGCGTCGGCTGTCACCAGGAAGCTGATGCGTTGTGCTGGCTGCACCGGCAGGGTGTGGCGGCGCGCAAGGAAGCGACCGTCGGGGCTTTCCAGCTCGCTCCACATGCCGTGCAGGTGCATGGGATGGGTCATCATGGTGTCGTTGTGCAGAATGACCCGCAGCCGCTCGCCGTGTTTGAAGTGCACCGGCGTGGACTTTCCGAACTCCAGCCCGTCCAGGGACCATGCGTAGCGTTCCATGTTGCCCGTAAGGTGCAGTTCGACCTCCCGGCCAGGGCCTCTCTTGTCCAGCGGCCCCGACGGGGTATGCAGATCCGCGAGGGTCAACACGCGCCGACCGTTGTTGCGCAGTCCGATGCCGGGGTCATCGAGGTTGGTGCGCGCCATGTCAACGCGCATGTCCGTGCTGGCACCATACTCGGTGCGAGCGTGGCGAGCAGTAGTGCTGGGCACGGCCAGTCCCCCCGCCGCCGCGGCGTGTTGGCTGTGATCCATCGCCATGCCACCGTGGTTCATGGCGCCGTGGTTCATGCCAGCCATCGCCCCATGATCCATCCCGGACATCGAACCCGAGCCCATCCCGGTCATGCCCGTCATCCCGGTCATCTCCATGGCCTGGCCGGACCCGCCATGGTCCATGCCCCCCATCATGCCGCCCATCATGTCGTTCATGGTCAGCCATTCGACCGGATCGAGGGCAGGCACGGGAGCTTGAAGACCTTCACGCACGGCCAGCGTGGCACGCGCGTAGCCTGTCCGGTCCATCGCCTGGGCGAAGATCGTGTAAGCGTCATCCCGTGGCTGGACGATCACGTCGACGGTTTCGCCAGGACCGAATCGGAACTCATCGACGGTCACCGGCTCCACGTCAACACCATCGACGTGCACCACCGTGAGTTTCAGTCCGGGAATGCGTACGTCGTAGAAGGTGTTGCCCGCACCGTTGACCATGCGCAGCCGCACGCGCTCACCCGGTCGGAACAGCGCCGTCCAATTGCCGGCGGGGGTGACGCCGTTGGCCAGATAGGTCAGCGTGGCGGCAGACAGATCTGCGAGATCCGTCGGATTCATCCGCATCTCGTTCCACATTTTGCGCTTGTCGATCGCAGCGGCCGTGCCTTCGCGCGAGGCGTCCCGGAAGAAGTCGAAGACGGTAGGTTGGTTGTAGTTGTAATAGTCGCTTTGGGACTTGAGCTTGGTGAACACCCGCATCGGGTCTTCGTCGGTCCAATCCGAGAACAGCAGCACGTGGTCACGGTCGGCGTGGATGGTCTCGGCGCCAGCAGGGTCGATGATGATCGCCCCGTACATGCCCGTGAGTTCCTGGAAGCCGGAGTGCGAGTGGTACCAGTAGGAGCCGCTCTGCTGAACCTTGAAGCGGTACGTGAAGGTCTCGCCGGGAGCGATGCCATTGAAGCTGATGCCCGGCACGCCATCCATCTGATACGGCAGGATGATCCCGTGCCAGTGAATGGATGTGGCTTCACGCAGCTTGTTGGTTACACGGATTGTGACGGTGTCACCCTCGCGCCAACGCAATGTCGGTGCCGGCAGCGAGCCGTTGATGGTCGTAGCCACGCCTGGCTTGCCCGTGAAGTTCACGGGCGATTCGGCGATCACCAAGTCGAACTCGGTGCCCTTCAGCACAGGGGCGGCACCGCGCGTCGCGGAGCCTTGCTGGGCAAATGCCTTGAACGCTGGCGTGGACAGCCCAGCGAGAACGCCGCCGGCGGCTAACCCTTGGACGAAACGCCGACGAGAAAGGCCCTGTGGGGGCACGATAAAAAAGGGTGAACGAGGCGGCATGGCCTGAAATCCTCCATAGATGACTCGGAAGTCGTTCTAAACGCCACCCCATCCTGAGCGGCACAGTTCGACGCAATGCAGGTCATGCTATGGGTTGGGCACTTTCTATCGAATGACCCTTGAATTACATTCATGTAATGTTCGTGTCATGTTCGTGGAAGCTGGCACCCAGTAAATTACTGATTGAAAGTGGATGAATGCGTACATCGTGAGCGGCTATTGCTCTGCGCCGTAGCGATTTCATAGGACATGCGATGAAACTGCTAGTCGTTGAAGACGAGAACAAGACGGCGGATTACGTCCGCCAAGGTCTCATGGAGGCGGGATTCGTCGTGGTTCTGGCGCGCAACGGATTGGACGGACACCACCTGGCCATGGGCGAGACATACGATCTGGTGGTCTTGGATGTCATGCTGCCGGATGTCGATGGCTGGCGCATCGTGCGTGCCCTTCGAGATGCCGGTAAACAGGTCCCTGTGCTCTTTCTGACGGCGCGTGGCGGTGTAGACGACCGTGTCAAGGGATTGGAACTGGGAGCGGACGACTACCTCGTCAAGCCATTCGCGTTCTCTGAGTTGCTGGCGCGGGTGCGGACGCTGCTGCGACGCGGAAGCGCTCCGAGCCAGCCTGATCGCATCCAGGTTGCCGATTTGGTACTGGACTTGGCGCGCCGGCGCGCAACGCGCGCTGGCCAACGCATCAATCTCACCAGCAAGGAGTTCGCGTTGCTTGAGCTCCTGGCCCGTCGCCAGGGGGAGGTCCTTCCACGTTCTCTGATCGCGTCGCAGGTATGGGACATGAATTTCGACAGCGACAGCAACGTCATCGATGTAGCCATCCGCCGTCTACGCGCGAAGATAGACGATGCGTTCAATCCGAAGCTCATCCACACCGTGCGTGGAATGGGATACACGCTCGATGCGCCCGATGATGCCCCTGCGCCATAAGCCGCGGCAAAGCCGTCCAGCGTCGCTTGCATTAAGGGTCACGGCCCTGGTTGGTATCACCACGACCTTGGTGTTTCTTGTGTTCAACTGGGTCATTCTTCGGTCGTTGGAGCACCACTTTGCTCAACAGGATGCCCACGAACTGGAGGCAGTGACAACCGCTTTGGCTCAGCCCTTGCGCCAGCTTGCAAGTGACATCGCAAGCGACGAACTGAAGCAACACTTGGCCAACGCAGTCGCAGGACATCATGGGATGACGTACGGCGTCTACGATGGGTCTGGCACTAGCATCTATGCCACGCCCGGCCCTGACCTGTCGAGACTTGCCAGTAGCAAAAAGTTGGTCAACCGCATCACCGCTGACGATTTGATCGTGTGGCAGGAGGATCAGAGGTCATATCGAGGTGTGGTGATACAACTGCCTGCTGACGATTCAGCGGCGCCCGGCTACCGCATCGTCGCCGCCATGGACATCGGCTTTCATCTCGACTTCCTGGCGGAGTTCAAGCGCATGCTCTGGTGGGCAACCGGCTTGGTCATGTGTCTGGCGCTCGGTGTGGCTTGGCTGGCGGTGCAGTGGGGCCACCTGCCGATTCGCAAGGTCAATGAAGAGATTCGGGCGATTCGCTCTTCAAAGCTGGATGTGAGGCTGGATCCTCGGGATGTGCCGATCGAACTGGCGGAACTGGTATTCGCCTTCAACGATATGTTGGCGAGAATCGAGGAAGGCTTCACCCGGCTATCACACTTTTCCGCAGACATCGCGCACGAGTTGCGCACGCCCGTCACCAACCTGGTCACGCAGACTCACGTGGCGCTTGGCCAGCCGCGCAGCAACGAGGAATACAGAGAAATCCTCTATTCAAATTTGGAAGAGTTTGATCGGATGGGACGCATGATTGGGGACATGCTGTTTCTTGCCCAAACGGAAAATGATCCCCGCAACTTGCGTCTGTCTACCATTGATCTGTCCGAATTGGTGCGGAGTCTGTTCGACTATTTCGAGGCGCTGGCAGAAGATAGCGGCATTACGCTTGGTGTTAAAGGGGCGATCGGCAGCATAGCGGCGGATCGAGAAATGCTCACCCGGGCGCTGAACAATCTTCTCTCGAATGCAATTCGACACACGCCTCGCGGCAAGAGCATCACGGTCTTGCTTTCGCAGGATGAGCAGTGGACAACGATCAGTGTGGTCAATCCCGGTGAGAGAATTCCTGAGCCCGATCTACCAAAGCTCTTCAACCGCTTCTACCGAGTTGATCCGGCACGGCAACGAAATACGGCGGGCGCCGGTCTTGGCCTTGCCATCGTGAAATCGATTGCGGAGGCACATGGTGGCTCCGTTGCCGTGACCTCCAGTGAGCTTGTCACCAGGTTTGACTTGGTATTGCCCCATCTGCGGCAGTAGTCCGAGGGCGCTGCGGTCCGTCCAGCCAACTGGCGTATCTCTTTGCCTGATTCTGGGATCTACCCGGCCGGCCACGTTGCTACGCGAGCGGGACATTTTTTCTCCGTGACTGCCACGTGCCCAGTCCTAGCGGCAGGCGCCGACATCATGCGCTTGTGTATCCCATCGCTACGTCCACACCGCACGCGAGGGCCTTTGCTCGGCCGCGATCCGGTCACAGTTCCGGACACCGTTCGTAGATAGCCTCCGATCGGTGCCGAACGTCTGCCTGCTCGGCACATCTGTCGCGCGCTCACTTGGCGGTGTGCGCTGAGCCCCTGAGGTGAGCTGGTCTGCTGGTTCGCTGCGCGGGGTATGTACCCCGTAGCTGGGTACAGAGAGTCTTTTTGATCAAGATCAAGGTACTGCCTTTACCTCAGCTCTATGCTGAGCTTAACAAGCCACATTTGGCACGGGTCGATCATGCTCAGAAACTATCGAGGACTTTTTAGCCCGGGGCCATGGAAATCTCCGGTGTTCAGCCCCATTCTTCTGGCATACCTGTCTCATGGATGGGCCTGATCAGCGCCCTGCACGGCACTCGAATGCGGGAATCTCGCCAATCGACAAGGGTCAACTTCACGAAGGAGCATCGCCATGAATATTCCGCCCGATCGAAGTAAGAGCACAGGAAACAGCCCGAACTGGTCTCGCATCAACCAGTGGCTGCTGTGGCTCGGCCTCGCCGCCGCCGTTGCCTGGATGTTCTACCGCCACAACGCCCATCTTCTGCAACTGCTTCCCTTCCTCTTCATCCTCGCCTGTCCGTTGATACACATCTTCGGCCATGGCAGTCACGGCGCACATGGTGGTCATGACCATCAAGATCAGCCGCCTCGGGGCGATGAAGAGGGTTCGCCTGCGCGCCAATCAGACGACCGGAGCCGCCCGAAATCCGTCGGCCAGTCCGGGCACCACCACTGAAACCACCGGAGCATCATCATGGAAACCATCGAACTCAAGGTTGCCGGCATGACCTGCGCCTCCTGCGCGAACTCGGTCAGCAAGGCGCTCAAGCGCGTAGCTGGTGTGCAAGACGTGCATGTCGATCTCGCTCGCGGCGCAGCGAGTGTCACCGGCGACCAGACGGCCCAGAAGACGCCTGAGCTGATCGCGGCCTTAGCTGCCGCGGGCTACGAGGCATCCGCTGATTCCTCGCCGGGCATTGCGGCGGGTGCCGGTGCCTCCCATGCGCCGGCCGCTGTCCGTTCAAAGGGGCATGGCGGCTGCTGCTGCCGCTGATCGACGCCATGGACACCCGCACGAACTCCCAGGGTATGGCCGCCGCACCGCTTGCGCTCTTTGCCGCCTACTGGGGCGACATGCTGTGGCGGACCGTCGCGTCAGGCGAAGCGCTGAGGCAGCGCGCCAACAACATGACCGAACACGAAGCGGCGGGTATGCCGCCGCTTCTCCACTTCGAGTCAGAGCAGGTGGCCGACGGCCACGACTTGCAGCCAGCGAGCAACTACCGGCTCCTGCGTGTCACTCGCTGTGGCACCGACGCCTTGGAGAAACATGTGCGCAAAGGCGCCGCACCGGTGCTGGTGGTCGATCCACGCGCCGGCCACGGCCCTGGCATCGGCGGCTTCAAACGCGATTCTGAAGTTGGCATGGCACTGCTCGAAGGCCATCCCGTGTACTTCGCAGTGTTCGATCCGGAGCCCGTCGAGGGCCAGACCATGGGCGCAGTCGTCCAGACCCTGGCCACATTCATCGACATGGTGGCCAAGCGCCACCGAGGCAAGGCCCCGATCGTCTACGGCAACTGCCAAGGCGGTTGGGCGATCACGCTGGCGCTGTCGCACTGCGAGCACCGTGCCGCCTTGGCAGTGCTCAATGGCTCGCCGCTGTCGTACTGGGCAGGCGAGAGAGGCGTCAACCCCATGCGGCTGCTCGGTGGGTTCACGGGCGGCATCTGGCCGGCGCACTGGGTGTCGGACCTCGGCGCCGGGCGATTCGACGGTGCCTGGCTGGTCCAGAACTTCGAGGCGTTGCGGCCCGAGGGCGTGTTCAAGAAATACGACACGCTCTTCGCGCAGCCGGAGACTGAGCGCGATCGTTTCCTGGAGTTCGAGCGTTGGTGGAATGGCTTCTACCAGCTTGCACGCGAGGAAATGTTGTCGATCGCAGGCGATCTTTTCGTAGGTAATCACCTGGAGAGCGGCGAGGTCGTGGTCGATGGCCACTGCCGCGCGGATCTCAGCCGCATTGGCGCACCGCTGGTAGTCTTTTGCTCCAACGGCGACAACATCACACCGCCCCACCAGGCGCTCGGCTGGCTCAAAGCGGTATATCCGACGACCGCAGACCTGGTGGCGGCGGGCCAGCGCGTGGTGTACCTGCTGCACCAACATGTTGGCCACCTTGGCATCTTCGTCTCCGCGGGGGTGGCGCGACGCGAGCACCGCGCCATCTTGCATCATGCCGAATCGATCCAGGCACTCAAGCCTGGACTCTACGAGATGGTTCTGGAGGACAGCGCCTCTTCGGAGTCGGCCGCCGCTGCGCAGTTCCAGCCGCGGCGGCTGGAAGACCTGCCTTACGACGCCAACCCGGCGGGGTTCGACAAGGTCGAAGCACTTTCGGAGATCACCGAGCGCTTCTATTCGCAGTGGGTGTCGCCGTGGGTCCGCTTCGCCGTCACCCCCGACTCGGCTCGTGAACTTCGCGCGCTGCACCCCATGCGCGTCAGTCGCAAGGTCTGGTCCGAGCAGGTGACCCCGGCCCTGGCGCTGCTGCCATGGGTGCAACGATGGCTTGAGCAGTGGGGTGCGCAGGATCCCCATCGGGCCGAAAATCCTTGGTATCAGCTTGAGCGAACTGGTGCAGACGCGATTGGGCAGGCCATGGAATCATGGCGCAAGAGCCGGGACCTGTGGGCTGAGCTTGTGTTCGAGCAGGCCTATGCCAACTGAACGACCCTCCACTGTGGCTGCAAAAAGAGACGCTCACGGGTCGCAAGCAGCACGCTCCTTGTCGGAGGCGATGCGCCTGCCACGGCCGATTTCGCTTTTCAGCGTCGTCCAGGCACGGATCAAAGTTGGATTCTCCCGTATCACCACGCCAGCAACGGCGCTACAGCATCGGAAGCATGGGCCTGATCGGCGGCCTCGCGTGCTGCTAGCGCCGAGCGAAACTTGGCAATTCGATCTGATGAACGTTGCCAATGGCGGCGACGTCGGCACTGACCGGCGCTGACGGAGCTCCGACATGCGCGTCCTCGCCATCAATGCCGGCAGTGCGACCCTGAAGTTCGGAGTTTTCGAGTCGGCTCGTACCTTGCCATTGATCGACTCGGCGATTGATCATCCTGCGGTGGATGCTGCGACCTTCGAGGAGATCGAGCGGCACTTGCACAGGGCGGGTGTCACAACGATCGATGGCATTGGTCACCGCGTCGCACACGGTGGCCCACTGTTGAGCAACGCGGTGCTCGTGGATGAAGAAGTCGAACGCGAGATCGGCAAGGCTTCGGCTCTGGCGCCGCATCACAATCCTGCCGCATTGGCCGGCATACGCCTGACCCGTGAGCGTTGGCCCGGCGTGCGCCACGTCGCGGTCTTCGACACCGCTTTCCATGACGACATGCCCGAATACGCCCTTTCCTATGCTGTTCCGCCATCGTGGCGCGCGGCAGGGGTACGGAGATACGGCTTCCATGGCCTGTCCCACCAGGGTGTACTGGCCGCCGTCAGCACCGAGCTGAAACGGCCGCCGTCAGAACTTCGTATCGTGAGCTGCCACATTGGAAGCGGCGCCAGCGTCTGCGCGATCGATCGCGGAAGGTCGATCGATACATCGATGGGAATGACCGCGCTTGAAGGTCTTGTGATGGGCACGCGCTGTGGAGACCTCGACCCTGGCGTACCCGGCTTCGTCGCACGCGCACTGGGTTTGACGTTGGCGCAGATCGAGGCGGCGCTTTACAGCGACAGTGGACTCAAAGGATTGTCGGGTGAGAGTTCGGACCTGCGGATTGTGGAGAAGCGCGCGGGAGAAGGAGTCGCAGCCGCCCAACTGGCATTGCAGGTACACGCGTACCGCGTGCGCAAGTACATCGGCGCCTACGCCGCCGCGATGGGCGGTTGCGATGCTGTGGCCTTCACTGGCGGAGCTGGAGAAAATTCGGCCGCGTTGCGTCGGCGCATCGTTGATGGCCTGGAGTTCATCGGCCTGGAACTAGACGAAGAGCGCAATCGCGCCTACTCGCCCAACACTGAAGTCGCCCAGTTGCAGTCATCCCGATCCGCCGTCGCCGTGCTGGTGGTTCAAGCACGCGAGCAGTTAGCGATCGCGCGTGAGACGTTCCGAGCGCTGAATGACCAGGCAAGTGGTTTGGTATAGGCAATGAACTGGGACAAGACCACGATAAGTCTTCCTCCGGGCCGGGAGCCACGCCCGTTGATGCTCGCGCCGAAGATGGTCCAGTTGCCCATCCAACCGCACGTTGAAGGAAGAAACGGAGCGGTTCAGACACCGGGCCCTTGACCCATGTGCAGCACCTGGGTTCAAACTCTCTCGAAAGTGAAGGGATTCAAGACAACCTTGCTGGAGGATGGTGATGCAACTCATTGAATGCGCCAAGGCGGCAGGCGTCACACCGGACACGTTGCGTCACTACCTTCGGGTGGGGCTTGTGGTGCCCGATGGCCGGGGCACGAACGGCTACCGCGCATTCTCGGATCGAAGCGTCGCCCGGGTGCGTTTCATACGCAATGCATTGGCCCTCGGCTTCACGCTCAAGGACGCTGCAGAGTTTGTCGAGATGAGCCAGCGCGGTGCATCGCCTTGTCCGCGCGCGCGGGCGCTGCTGAGCGAACGGCTTGACGAGCAGGCCCGGCGGCTGAAGGAGGCGACGGATTTGCATCGCCGCATGCAGCAGGCAGAGCGCGACTGGAAGCGGCTGCCGGACGGCGTCCCGGATGGCCATTCCGTCTGCGGCTTGATCGAAGGAGCGGATGCGGACGTTCAGCGCAATTCGGTGCGCGCGAAGTCCCGTCGTGTACGCGCATGAATCGCTCTGATCATCGTCGACATTCCCCGGCATCACGACGCTCTACGTACATGCGGTGCAGCGGTTGTGGTCGTGCCGATCACGCCAGCGCCAAGTGTGAGTCGTCTATCCACTTCGCAGCATCCGCTGCACACGAGCGAGCGAGGCGCCCCCGATGAGCCACCTCACGACACGGGATCGAACCGTATCGCCCGACGGATATGCCGCCGCGCTACGGATCTTGCGCCGGCTGCTGGCCGGCATCGAGCGCCCGCCGGCGTTGCGTCTGGGCGATATGCTCTTGCACGAGCTCGAATCGCACCCGGAATACACCCTGATCATCCGTGACCCGGGCCTGCTGCGTCGCTTGGTCCTGCGCCCGGATCCGCTGCTGCTGGCGGAAGCCTATTTCCGCGGCACCATCGACATTGAGGGAGACCTGTACACCGCGCTCGGGCTCAAGGCGCATTTCGAGAAGTTTTCGCTCTCTTGGCGCGACAAACTGGCCCTGTTGCGCGACGCACTGCTGCTGCGCGTGTCCGACCAGGACGGGTTGAAGCCCTCGCGGAGTCTGGCCTCGCGCGTCGCACGTCGCTTCTCCCATCGCCATTCGCGTCAAACCGATCAGGCCGCGATCTCCTTTCACTACGATGTGTCCAACGCGTTCTATGGACTCTGGCTCGATGCCGAGAGGGTCTACTCATGTGGCTATTTCAAGGCGACGGATGACACGCTGGACCAGGCTCAGTGCAACAAGCTGGAGCACATCTGCCGCAAGCTGCGTCTGCAGCGAGGCGAACGCCTGCTCGACATCGGCTGCGGCTGGGGCGCGCTCGTATGCTGGGCGGCAAGAGAACATGGCGTCCGTGCGCACGGCATCACGCTCAGCCAACAGCAACTCGAATACGCGCGCGAGCGCATCCGCTCGGAGGGCCTGCAGGATCTCGTCACCGTTGAACTGCGCGACTACCGTGACCTCGAAGGCACGGCCGTTTTCGACAAGGTGTCAAGCATTGGCATGTTCGAGCACGTGGGACTCGCGAACCTACCGGCCTACTACGCGGTGGTCCAGCGGGTTTTGCGGCCAGGAGGACTCTTCCTCAACCATGGGATCACCCATGACGAGGAGGGCTGGAGCCGAACCGTCGCGACCGAGTTCATCAACCGCTACGTCTTCCCCGACGGCGAATTGGACTGCGTCAGCAATATCCAGCTAGGGATGGAGCGCTCCGGCTTCGAGATCCATGACGTCGAAGGTCTTCGACCCCACTACGCGCTGACCTTGCGTCATTGGGTCCAGCGGCTCGAAGCGCGCCGGGAGGAGGCCTTGCGGGAGGTCGATGAGGTGACCTTCCGCATCTGGCGCTTGTACATGGCGGCGTGTGCACTGGAATTCGAGGCCGGGGGGACTGGGATCTACCAGATCGTCGCGTCCAAACGCGACGGCGGAAGCTGGCCCGTGCCCTTGACCCGCTCTGATCTTTATGGAGAACACCAGCCATGAACGCTAGATGGCCGTGCCGCTGGCGCGCGAAAGACGATCGCAGACGCCAGCCTTCCCAATCTCGCCGTCGCGCTTACCTGCGTGCCGGCTCTCAAGGACTTTCCACATGAACCACGAGCTTCCCTGGGTCGCCGAGCGCGTCCGCGTGTTCCGCGAGTCTGATCCCGAGTTCGCCCGCTGGGCGCGCGGCCACGGCCCCATCACCCACAACGATCTCACGCAACTGCGAGTCCACGATCTCGCACAGGTGCTGGTTGCCGAAGGCAAGGCGAGCGACACAACCGCGGTGTATCGCACGCTGTGGGCGGCGGACCGCCTGGCCGTGGCAGGCATGTGGTTGACGGTTCACATGACCTATGCCGACCGGGTCTATCCCGATGGCCGGGGGATGAGAGCCGAGGATTTCAAGGAGACGCCGGAGGGGCATACCGGTGGGTCGCTGAACATCGTGCCGGCCTATGTCGGCTACCTGGCCGCGAACGCGCTCAGTGGGTTGACGCGTGGCTGGTTGATGGGCCAGGGCCATTGCGTCGCGGGCATCGATGCCTGCAACCTGCTGGTGGGCAACATGACGCCGCGCCACGCCGAGAGATACGACCGCAGCGAAAGCGGCCTCACGCGCTTTGCCCGGGATTTCTATAGCTACGCGATCGACGCACAGGGGCGTCCCGCCTCGCCGCTGGGCAGCCACGTCGGCCCGAATACGGCAGGCGGTCTGTCCGAGGGCGGCTATCTCGGCTTTGCCGAACTGCAGTACGTGCACATGCCCTTGCCCGGCGAGCGGCTGGTGGTGTTCCTCAGCGACGGCGCTTTCGAGGAGCAGCGTGGCAGTGACTGGGCGCCGCGCTGGTGGCGGGCAGAAGACAGCGGCTTCGTGGCTCCGTTCATGATCCTCAACGGTCGCCGCATCGAACAGCGCAGCACCATGCAGCAGCAGGGGGGCCGAGAATGGTTCCACCAGCATCTGCGGCTGAACGGCTTCGACCCGATGGAGATCGACGGCACCGACCCCGCCGCGTTCGCCTGGGCCGTTCACGCGATGGAGGAGCGGTTGTCGGCCTGCGCGGCTGGAGTTTCGCAGGGCACCGTTCAGTACCCGGTACCCCTCCACTACACCATCGCCGAAGCGCCCAAGGGATTCGGCTTCCCCGGTGCTGGAACCAATGCCGCGCACAACCTGCCGCTGGAGGGGAACCCCCGGGTCGACCAGATAGCGCTTCAGCAGTTCAACGAGGGTGCTCGCGCTCTCTTCGTGCCGTCGCACGAACTCGACGAAGCGGTGGCACTACTGTGCCGGCACGAAGTGCAGCATCGTCCCCTGGAGCGGGACCATGCCCTGGCGCACCGCCAGGTGGCGGCCCCCAGACTTCCGGTTCCGCAGTGGCATGTTGCGGGCCAGGGCGAGGTCTCGCCAATGGCGGCACTCGACGGAGCCTTCGCGGCCCTCGTCCAAGCCAACCCACAGCTGCGTCCGCGGGTGGGCAATCCGGACGAGCTGCGCAGCAACCGCATGGGCCAGACATTGGACCTGCTCAAACACCGCGTCTTCACGCCCGAACCGGGCCTGGCGGAGGCCGTCGATGGCGCCGTGATCACGGCGCTCAACGAAGAAGCGGTGGTCAGCGCGGCGCTGGGCAACAAGGGCGGCATCAACTTGGTCGTCTCTTACGAGGCATTTGCCGTCAAGATGCTGGGCGCGCTGCGCCAGGAAATCCTGTTCGCGCGACACCAGGCGCAGGCAGGCACACCACCCGGATGGCTGTCGGTGGTCACGGTTGTGACGTCCCACACCTGGGAGAACGGCAAGAACGAGCAGTCGCACCAGGATCCGACGCTGGCCGAAGCGCTGTTGGGCGAAATGTCCGACACCTCGCGCGTGTTGTTCCCGGTCGATGCCAACAGTGCCGTTGCGGCGCTGCGCGCGGCCTACGCCTCGCACGGCCAGTTCTGGACATTGGTCGTTCCCAAGCGGGCCGTCGCCAGCCAGTTGAGTGCCGAGCAGGCCGAACGCTTGGTCGATCAGGGTGGTTGGGTGGTGAAGCCCTGCGACGCCCCCGACGTGTTGCTGGTTGCCATCGGCGCATACCAGCTGCAGCAGGCCCTGCTTGCGGCGCGGCGCCTCGAAGCCGCCGGACATCGGACCGCAGTGACCTGCGTCATCGAGCCGGGCCGCTTCAGAGCGCCCCGCGACGAACGCGAGCAGGACTTTGTGGCCGGCGACCAGACCTTGCGCGGCCTGTTCCCGGAGACTGCCGCCGTGCGCGTCATCGTGTCGCACATGCGACCCGAGCCGACGCTGGGCCTGATGCGCCGGATCGATACAGGGGCGCGGCAGACCCGTGCCTTGGGCTACCAGGCGCGCGGCGGGACGCTCGATGTGGCCGGCATGCTGTTCGCGAACCGTTGCACTTGGGCGCACGTGGCGGCCGAGGCGGCTCAAGGGCTCGGTGTCGATCCGGTGAGCTTGCTGAGCGTCGAGGAGTTGGCGGCCGTGCAGGGGCATGGCGACCCGCGCATGGTGATGGCCCCGGCTTGAACCCCTTTCGGTCACATGGCGCGACCGGATTTATCGGCGGTCTGCAGCGACAGACCGCCCTGCCGCGGGTCGCCGTCTTGTGGAATGGGTGTGGTCGGATGTCGCGGCGGCCCATGCTGGAGTCGCAAGACCGCCATTGTCCCGTTGCCCCTGGCATTCCGTCAGGTCAGGGCCAAGGCGACTGCGAAGCCAACCGCAGCCATTGCCGCATACGACGGGAACACTCTCCACGCAAGCGATTTTCCGTCCAACGACGTTAACAGGACAAGTTTGGTGGCTTGATTGACGGACGCCGCGATGAACAACGCCAGGGTGGCCGATGCGGCGGTGACGGCGCCTTCGTCTACCAGACGGCCAATCGAGAGCGTGATCGCATCGACGTCCACAAGACCCGAGGCGGCGGCGGTGAGCATGACTCCGGCATCCCCGAAGCGATCGGCAAGAAAGCGGCCTGCCAGCATCACCGTGGCCAAGAACGCCGCGAACTGTAGCGCGGAGCGCAGTTGCAACGGGTTTCCAAGTTGCAGTTCGGGCAAGTCTTCGGCTGACGACCGCGCCGCCAGGAACGTCCCCACAACACCGCCAACTGCGGCCATGGCCACAAAGATGACCACCGGGCCCCAGCCGATGCCGGGGGCCGCGATGGCGACGAGGGCCGCCATGCGGGCAAACATGGCTGCGCACGCGAGCGCCGCACCCGCCGCTGCCAGTGGACGCCACCCTGGCGTCTGCCCGGCCCACCGAGCCAACGTGGCCGTGGTGGCGGTGCTCGACACGATTCCCCCGAGCAGCGCTGTGAATACTAGCCCTCGCTTCCTGCCGAGCGAGCGCATCAGGACGAACCCAGTGAACGACAGCACAGCCAGCAGGACAACGGCCCACCACAGGCGATAGGGATTCAGCGCCTCATAGGGGCCAAAGCCACGGTCAGGGAGCACCGGCAGCACGACCACGCTGATCAACAGCAACTGCGTGCCGCTGCTGATCTCCGCCTCGGACAGCTTGCCGACGCCGGCGTGCAAGAGCTGCTTGAAACGCAGCAGCGCCAGCACGACCACGGCGGCGACCGCCGAAACGCGCCAAGCGCCACTGGTCGCCAGCGCCCCGATGGCGAAAGTCGCCAGGGCGGCGACGGACGTGGTCAGTCCCATCACGGCATGCATATGCGCCGTCACCAGGTAGCCCACCACCAGATACACCCCGACGAGTACGAGCAGCGCGATGAGCATGCCGGCTCCCCAGCGCTGGGCCAGCAGCCCGCCAAGGCCGCCGAGCAGGCCGATCAGCGCAAAGGTGCGAACGCCCGCGACGCGATGTCCCTCGGGCCGCTCGCGTTGCTGCCATCCCCGTTCCAGGCCGATCAGAAGTCCCGAAGCGAGGGCCAGCCCGAGCCCGACCAGCGCGGGATCATCGAATTCACTCATCGTCGAACCTGGACGCGGTCGCGGATGAAATCACGCTGCAGTCCCAGCGAAGCATCGGTGCGCGCCATCGACACCTGGGGATCGGTCTCGATGCCGCTCAAGGCGCGAATGGCATCGATGGTTTCGGGAATCACGATCGCTTGGTTGAAGACCTGGTAGGTGTAGTACGCCTGATCGCCATCGACCGAAAGCACGTCCTCCCACAACGCGACCTCCCACAGGTCGCCGCGCGGGCGGCCGAGATCGGCCATCAGTTCCACCGTGCTGTTGAGGGCCACGAGACCATCCGAGGATCGCACGAACGCGATCCGTGGCGCAGCGCGAAAGGCCGCCAGCACCTCGTCGCGCGTGGCCGGCCTCGTCAGTTCGACCCACCAGGTGTGCAGGTGGCTGCTGTTGTGCGGTGCCTTGACCGCGATCGTGACGACGTCCAGGTCCGGGATCACAGTGCGCGCGTCCGGTCCCTGATGGCTGGGGATCGTCTTCTCCGGCAAGAGCGTGTTGATGATGCCCTCCGCATGCGCCTCCCACGGGTCGGAAGCCCGGCGGATCAGCGTCCCGCGGGCTCGCTTGAGCAGGCCCGCTGTCCGAAGCGCCCCCAGGGTGCGCACGATCGACGTCGTGTTGCAGGACACCACCCGGGTGGAGGTGCGGCCGATCGCGGTTGCGTAGTTCTCCTGCGCGACGAACGAATGACCGGTCAACGCGTGGGACTCGCCGCCATGGAAGATGGACTTCACACCGGCAGCGTCGTACGCCCTCTTGTTGACCGCGGCGACTTTCTTGGGTGTGCAATCGACCACGACGTCCGCGTTGGCGAGCAGGTCGGCCAGATCGCCCGCGACGGGAAGCCCCGCAGCACGCATCGATTGTGCGGCTTCAGCGGTCGCCGCGTAAATCGGGAAAGCGCGCTGCGCGGCCACCTGCAGGCGATAGTCGTGCACCACATCCGCGACGCCGGCTAGCGCCATGTCCTCCTGGAGTGCGACCGCATCCGCCACCCGCTTGCCGATCACACCGTATCCGTTCACCGCCACTCTGACCTTGTTCATGCCTGACTCCTTGCTTGATGAGGCGCCTCAGCCGCGGCTGCGCGCGATGGAAAACGTGAACCGGATCGCCAGCGCATAGCCCAGCAGCGCGAGTACCGGCATGTCGCCCCAGCGCGGGCCCACGCCGTGCTGCATCAACAAGCTCGATGCGATGTACAGGCCGAGCGTCACGAGCGCCAGCGCGACGCGACGGCCGAGGCGGTCGATCCCGCTCAGCATCCTGGCATCCGGCTTGATCGACAGTTGCAGCAGGTCACCCTGCCGCAAGACGCTGTGCAGACGCCGGGCCAGCAGGGAGGGCAGGGCGTGGGCCGCGTTCCCCAGTTCATAGGGCAGACGCTGCGATGCCGCAGACTTGGGCTCGTCGAAGACGCCCGTGGTCGTGTGGCGAGAGATGGCTTCGATGATGGAAAACTCGGGTGCCAGCAGGCGCACCGTCCCTTCGAGCAACAACAGGGTACGCGTGAGCACGAGGAGGTCCCTGGGCAGCCGGACTTCCTGGGTCCGGCCCGCCGCCACGAGCTGCGCGAGAGCACCTGAGAGCGACCAGTCCTTCAGCGGCCTCTGTGCGCAGTCTGCGACCAGGGCACGCACGACAGGCACGAACACGGCCCGATCGGTGCCGTCGCCGAGCAGGCCCAGGTCGAGCCAGGCATCGACCACCCATTCGGCATCCTGCTCGACGAAGGCCAGGGCGAACGCCACCAGCGCCCGCCGCATGTTGCCGTCGACCCGGCCCACGATGCCGAAGTCGTGCAGGCATATGCGGCCATCGTCCATCACGAAGACGTTGCCGGGATGGGGGTCGCCGTGGAAGAAGCCATCGCGGAAGATCTGGGCGACGTAGCTGTCCACGAGTTTGCCCGCGGCCGCCACCGCGGTGGACGAAGGCAGACCGTGCAGGTGAGCTCCGTGGCTGAACTGCTGGACCATGACGCTCGGCGTGCACAGGCCGTCCACCACGTCGGGGATCACGATGTCGGCAGAGCCGCGCCAGGCGTCGGCGAAACGTCGCACGGAAGCTGCCTCGCGCGACAAATCCATCTCGTAGCGGAAGTTGGCCGCAACCTCGTCCACGATGGCTGCCAGCCCCCAGCGACGCAGCGAGGGCACGAGCCCCTGCATGACCAGGACGATGCGGCGCAGGATGCGCATGTCGGTCTCGGCCTGCTCGGCCGCGCCAGGGCGGCGGATCTTCACCACCACTTCCGTCCCGTCCGGCAGGGCTGCACGATGAATCTGGGCGATCGAGGCCGCGGCGAGCGCGTGCATGTCGAAGCGTGCGAAGACCTGCTGCCATGGGCGGCCGAGCGCCGCCTCGACCTCCTGGACCGCCTGCTCGGGAGGAAACGGCACCACATTGGCCTGCAGGCTGGCCAGAGCCTCTTGCGCATCGGGCGCCAGAATGTCGGCCCGCAGGCTGAGATGCTGGCCCAGCTTCACGAAGGTCGTGCCCAATCGCTGCAGCACTTCGGCGAAGCGGTCGGCCGCCCGGTGGGTATCGCAGCGCATCAGGCCCCGGTGCCAGGCCACCCAGAGCAGGAACCCGCTCAGGGCCATAGCGATCTGCGTGGCCCGGCGCAGCGCCGAGCGTTGCGTTGGGCGGCCCGCAAGACGCACGGTGGAAACGGGGCGGTTCGGTCGCGTCATAGCTCATCCAACCTGTTGCGCAGGCGGCCCGCATGCCAGGCTGCGATGTTCGAGATGCTCTCGTCGAGGATGCGCGCGATCGCCTCCGACGTATTGAACCCGACATGCGGTGTCACGAGCACACGCGGATGCGTCAGCAGTGGGCTGGATGCCGACCAGCCGGTATCGCAACCCAGTCCGCCGCAGCCCGTGGGCACTTCGGGAGACAGATCCCCTTCCTGTTCCAGCACGTCCAGACCTGCTGCGGCGACGGTACCTGCCTCCAGTGCGTGCAGCAGGGCGGCCTCGTCGATGAGCGCACCCCGTGCCGTGTTGATCAGTACCATGCCCGGTTTCACGCGCGCGAAGGCCTGGCCATCGAGAAGGTGGTGCGTGGCCTGCGTGGCCGGAACATGAAGGCTCAGAACATCGCTGCTTTGCAGGATCTGCTCCCACGTCACCACGCGGACGCCGGCGATGGGTGCTGCCGTGATGTCGAGCGATTGGGCGAGGGCCGGGTCGTAAGCGAGAACTTCCATGCCGAACCCCAGGGCGATACGGGCCACGTGGCGCCCGATCCGGCCCAGCCCGACGATGCCCAGCGTCTTTCCTTCCAGCTCGAAGCCGGTGAGGCCGCGGTAAGCGAAAGAACCTTGGCGCGCCCGCTCGTGGGCTTGTGTCAGATGGCGAGCCACGCCCAGCAGCAGCGCGAAGGCATGTTCGGCGACGCTGGCAGACCCATAGTCCGGCACGTGGCACACGGCAATGCCGCGTCGGCGGCAAGCCTGCAGGTCGATGTGATCGAAGCCCGCGGAGCGCGTTGCCACGAGCCGCACGCGCGGCAGCAACCGGAGCACCGATTCGTCAACGCGCGTGCGCACGAAGACGCACAGCACCTCGGTGTCTTCATCGCCGACATCGGATACCACCAGGCGTTCGTTCTGGACGAAGTGCGCGTGCCAGTGGGTCGGAAGCCGTTGCTGCAGCGCGGCCTGGTCCGCCGGTGCGATGTCGGAGAACAGAACGGACAGACGGTTTTGTGCGGTCATGAGCCCTCCTCGATTACCCGGTGCAGGGACAGGATGCAGAACGCGGCGATGAAGTGCCCGGTCTTGGTGCCTTGCGCGAGTTCCGCTTGCGCGAACACCGTCGGCAGCCGGCCGGCGACCGCATCGCGCATGGTCTCGAATCCGTCGAGCAACTGAACCGTGAAGAACGCCGCGCAGCGCATCGGGCCCTGCGTGCGGCCGCAGTCCGCGTAGGCCAGTGCGGGCTTGAATCTGGCCGGAGGATTCGTCATGGCACGGCCAGCCTCGCTCGGGGCTCACGGAACTGCCACAGCACGATGAAGCTGAGCCCAGCGGCAAAGAAGCACCACACCGAGATGAACCAGGTTGCATAGAACATGTAGGCGGCGATTGCGGAGACAAAGGCGGCCACCCCAAAAGCCGCCACGCGCCGGTGGCTAGAAACCATCAGGCTTGCGCAGGTGCCGATCAGATACAGGGCCATCGTGGTCATCACGTAGAAGTGCGGAGAGTCGTAGAGGATGTGCTGGCCGACCACGCGGGCCGTGATGGGCAGCTTCACCAGCATCGCCAGCAGGTACAGACCGACGAGCGCGCCCGCGACTGCAATGGCCACCAGAACCCGACGGCGCCAACGGACGCTCTCCAGCGCCAGCGCAGCCAGCGGGACGTAGATCGGCCACAGGACGTGCGAGAAGAACGAGTAGAGATGCGTCAGCGCCACGTTCAGCAAGGGCGCGCGGTCGGGGAACGTCAGCCACAGCATGCCTTCGAGCAGTTGCTGGACGCCGAACAGCAGCGGGATGGCGGCATACGGCAGTTCGCGCCGTGAGCGGGCCCGGCGCATGGTGACGGTCCCCAGGCCCAGCAGAACCGCTGCGGCCGTGAAACTGGCGGGTGCGGAAAAGCACATGGGCAGTCATCTCCCCTCGATCGTGAGCGTCATGGCGAGCGCGGCGCAGCGGCTCATGGCGCGCCGGCTTCCATCAGTTCCTGCACCGCTGTCGCCAGCGGTGCCACCACGCTGATGCCGTTGGAGACATGCGGCACGGTGTCGCAGGTCACCACCCGCTGGGGCCCTGCCGCAAGAAGTGCGTGGTACGCGTCGGCGGCGAACAGGGCGTGCACCCCGATGCACACCGGTGGCGGCAATCCCACGCTGCGCACACTGGCGATTGCCTGGATCATCGTGCGCGCGCTGGACACGATGTCATCGATGAGCACGGGCTCGCGGTCTGCCAGGGCCGCGGTGTCGGGAAGGCTGACCTCCACGTCCTTGTCGCCCCGGCGGATCTTCTGCAACACCGTGAACGGCGCGCCAGCCAAGCGCGCGACTTCCTGGACCCATTGCTCGCTTTCCGCATCGGGTCCGATCAACACGGGACGGTCCACATGGGCTGCGACCCAGGCCGCGATGGCGGGCGCGGACTGGACCACACGGGTCGGCACCCGGTAGACCTCGCCGAGCGAGCGGTAGCGGTGCAGATGGGGATCGACGGTGACGATACCGTCGAACACCGTCGACACCAGCGCAGCGAACGTGCGGGACGTGATGGCTTCGCCCGTGTTGAAGCGCCGGTCCTGACGCAGGTACGCCAGGTACGGGGCAGCCAGCAACACGCGGGTGGCGCCGAGGTCGCGCGCTGCGTCCGCGGCGAACAACAAGGGCAGCGCCTTGGCGTCCGGCTGTGCCAGGCTGGCCACGATCACGACGGTGCGGCCGGTGACGTCGGCGTCCAGCCGCACCAGCGACTCGCCGTCCGGGAACCGGTGCAGTTGCAGGGCAGCCCGCTGCGCGCCCAACGCCCGGATCAGTCCATCGGCGAAGTCTTCGTCGCCCGGCAGGTGAAAAACGAGAGGTTTCATAGGTTCTCCGAAATCTGGAAGATCGGTGGGCGCGAGCGGACGAACTGCAGCGCATAGGCCAGCTCGCCCGGCGCCTGGGCGTGCAGCGTGAAGAGCGGCTGTCCCGCTTCGACCTGGTCGCCCAGGCGCGCATGCACGTCGATGCCGGCGGCAGCGGCGGTCGGTGCTCCGGCGAGCTTGGCCGCCCGCGCGAGCAGCCGGTTGTCGATTCGGGAGACCCGTCCCGTGGACGGCGATGCGACGGTGTGCCGATGCGTTGCCACCGGGATGCTGCGCAGGCCGCCCTGCTCAGCGCAGATCGCCTGGAACGTGGCCCAGGCGCGGCCGTCGGCCAGCACCTGCGTGGCGAGCGTCAGGCCGCCGCCGGCGGGCGCTGCACCGCCCATTTCGAGGATGTCCGCCGCCAGCCGCAACGCTCGCTCCCGCAGGTCGGCCGGGGCCTCGGGCGTCCCTTGCAGGACGGCCAGCACGTCGCGGGCCTCCAGTGCCGGGCCGATCCCGCGGCCGACCGGCTGCTCACCATCGGTGACGCGCAAGGCCACGTGCAGGCCGATGGCGCTGCCCACCTCCTGCAGGCGCCGACCGAGCGCCGCCGCGGCCTGCGCGCTGCGCACTTTGGCGGTGGCACCCACGGGCAGGTCGATCAGCACATGGGTCGAGCCCGCGGCGGCCTTCTTGGACAGGACCGAGGCGACGAGCTGGCCCTCGCTGTCCAGGTCCAGCGGCCGCTCGACGCGGATGAGGATGTCGTCGGCGGGGCTGAGCCGTACCGAGCCGCCCCAGACGATGCAGCCGCCCGTGCGTTCGACCACGCGCCGCATGCTCGGCACATCCAGGTTCACCGGCGCCAGCACCTCCATCGTGTCGGCCGTCCCGGCCGGCGAGGTGATGGCGCGCGAGGAGGTCTTGGGCATCGTGAGGCCGCAGGCGGCCACGATGGGCACCACGAGCAGGGTCGTGCGGTTGCCGGGCAGGCCGCCGACGCAATGCTTGTCCACCACCAGCGGGCGCCCCCAATCGATGCGGTCACCGACGCCAATCATGGCGTTCGTGAGCGAGACGGTCTCCGCGAGGTCCAGGCGATCGCCGGCGCAGGCGGTGATGAAGGTGGCCAGATGCAGGTCCGAGTAATGGCCCGCCGCGACGTCGGAGATGATGGCGCTGAACTCGGCATCGCCCAGGGCATTGCCGTAGACCTTGGCCCGGACATGGCTGAGCGAATCCAGCGGCGGTGCATGGGTCACCGTGACCAGCTGGCCCGGCTGCGCCCCCAGCGACGCCCATGCCGATTCGGACAGGCCAGCGACGTTCTCGGCCAGCCAATCCCCATCGACGACGCTGAGCGTCGCCACGATGCTGCGGCGGCCGGCCGTCAGCTGCACGCGCGCCTGGGTCGTGAAACCCTCCGACCGGCAGACAGGGCAGTCGCGCCGCATGTAGACCACCGGCTCCTGATGGGTGTCGATGCCGGTGCGCCACGCCTGCAGCGTGTTCACGCCATCCTCTCCGGTGCCGGTGCCGGTGCCGGTCTCGTGCAGGTGCGCCGTCATACCAGATCCACCGTCTGCAGGTACTCGGGCACGGCAACCGACCAGCCCAGTTCATGGTCGATCCGCGCGCGCAGCGCATCGGCCGCCTCCGGCTCGCCGTGGGTCACGAAGGTTCGGCGCGGTGTTTGCGTGAAGCCGCGCATCCACGCGAGGATCTCGTCGGCATCGGCGTGGGCGGAAAGGTTGTCGAGCGAGGCCACCTCGGCGCGGATCGGCACGTCCTGGCCATGGATGCGGACGGTGGACGCGCCGTGCACGATCGCGGCGCCACGGGTGCCGCCCGCCTGGTAGCCGGCGAACAGGATGGTGTTGCGATGGTCGGGCGCGAATGACTTGAGGTGGTGCACCACGCGTCCTCCCGTGGCCATGCCACTGGCGGAGATGATGACCATCGGTCCACGACCGGCGCTGAGCGCCTTGGACTCCTCGACCTTGTTGACGATCTTCGCGGCATGGCACATGCCCTCGCATTCCTCGGGCGAGAGCCGGTGCTCGTCGCGATGGGCGTGGTACAGCCGTGTGGCATCGATGGCCATCGGGCTGTCCAGGTACACGGGCAGGTGCTGGTGGATGCGCCCTTGCTTCTTGAGCTGGTAGATGCCGTACATCAGGCTCTGCGCTCGGCCGACAGCGAACGCTGGGATGACCACGACCCCTCCACGGGCGGCCGTCTTGTTGATGACAGTCTCCAGCTGCGCCAGTGCGTCGGACGCTTCATGCTTGCGGTTGCCGTAGGTGGATTCCACCAGCAGGTAGTCGGCGCCGGGGACCTGCACCGGCGGGCGCAGCACCGGGTCGTTGGGCCGGCCGATGTCGCCGGAGAAGAGCACGGATCGCCGGCCGTCGTTGAGGTGCACGAAGGCCGAGCCGAGCATGTGCCCGGAAGGCGTCAACCGCGCGGTGAGTCCGGGCAGCGCCTCGAAGTCCTGAGAGAACGGACGTGGCGCGAACAGCTTCAGGCAGCGCTCGGCGTCCTCACGGGTGTACAGCGGCAGCGCGGGCTGGTGTTTGGAGAAACCGTGCCGGTTGGCGAACTTCGCCTCTTCCTCCTGCAGATGGCCGCTGTCGGTGAGCAGGATCTTGCACAGCTCGTGCGTCGCGGACGTGCAGTAAACCCGGCCGCGAAAGCCTTGTCGCGCCAGCAGTGGCAGGTAGCCGCTGTGGTCGATGTGGGCGTGGGTGAGCACGACCGCGTCGACGGTCTTGGGCGCGACCGGCAGCGGCTCCCAGTTGCGCAGGCGCAGCTGCTTGAATCCCTGGAACAGGCCGCAGTCCACCAGAATGGTCGCGTCGCCATGGCGCAGCAGGTATTTGGAACCGGTCACGGTGCCGGTGGCACCCAGAAATTGAAGTTGCATGGTAGGTCTCCAAGGATGTTGTCGTTCAAAGAAGGACCGGCCGATCCGGCAACTCGTTGCCGTGGTCCGCGCCCCGCGGAAAGTGCTGCACCAGCAGGTGGCTGACGGCCACGATGCCTTCCAGGGCTCCGGCCTCGAAGCGTCCCTGCGCAAACTGGGCTTCCATGCGCTGGCACACAGCCGACCACCTTTCGGCACCGCAACAGGCATGGATGCCGCGATCGGCCACGATCTCCACGGCCCGGTCGGCCAGCAGCACGTAGATCAGGACGCCGCTGTTGTGCGCCGTATCCCACACACCCAGGCGTGCGAACAGGTCCAGCGCCCGCTCGCCCGGCGATTGGTTGCGCCACAGTGGCGATCCGTCCAGCGCACCCTCGACCACGAAGCGCAGCTGGCCCCCATGCTGGAACTCTCCCGTGCGGATGGCCTGCTCGATCGCATCCAGCGCGCACGGGGGGAAGGCGCGGCGGACTGCGCGATCCGTGGTCGCAAGGTGGCGAAGAAGTCGTTGCATGTTCATCTCACCACCGTCCTGACGCGCCGCCGCCACCGAAGCCGCCGCCGCCGCCGCCGCCGCCGCCGCCGCCGCGGAATCCACCGCCACCACCGCCCAATCCTCCGCCCGGCCAGCCGCCTCCCCGGTGGCGCCCGTGCATGCCGCCGTGGCCACCCATGCCGATGCCCAGCAGCGTGACGAGGAATCCCGCCAGTCCAGCCACCGCGGCCACCGCGAAGGTGCCCACCAACTGCCACGCAGCGGCACCCAGCACGCCAGCCGTGACCAGGGAGCCTGGAAGGCGGCCGAGGGCGTTGCGTAGCACTCCGCCCAGCATCAGGGCCGCGACGAACAGGAAGGGCCAGGCCTGCCCGATGTCGTTGGTCTGCCCCTGCCGCCGTGGGTCCGCCGCAGGCAGGGCCTCGCCATCGATCACCCGCATGATCTGTTCGGCGCCTGCGGCGATGCCGCCGTCGAAATCGCCCTGGCGCAGGCGCGGCGTGATCACCTCGTCGATGATGCGCCGCGATACCACGTCGCTCAGCGCACCCTCGATGCCGTATCCGACTTCGATGCGCACGGTGCGGTCGTCCTTGGCCACCAGGAGCAACGCGCCGTCGTCCACCTTGCGACGGCCGAGCTTCCATTGCTCTACCACCCGCAGGGCGTACTGCTCGACGGGTTCGGGCCGCGTCGAGCGGACCATCAGCACGGCGATCTGCACGCCCTTGCGTTGCTCGAAGGCCCGAAGCTGCGCATCCAGCGCGGCGACACGATCGGCGGCGAGCGTTCCCGTGAGATCGGTGACGCGCGCCTGCAGCGGAGGAACGGCGACCAACTCCTGCGCGGACGCGACCGAAAGGAACAGGCTCAGCAGCAGCCAGGCCAGAGCGTGGGCCAGCCGAAGAGGGGCCGCCGGAGAGAGCACCACTGTTCTGGGCGTTCTCATGTCAGGGGCGCGCCGCCGGCGCCGAGGCGCCGAAATCGACCTGTGGCGGCGCCGCCATGGCCTTCTCGTCGGCGACCGAGAAATTGGGCTTGACGACGTAGCTGAACAGCTTGGCCGTGATGTTGGTCGGGAAGCTGCGCGTGAGCACGTTGTAATCCTGCACCGCCTTCACGTAGCGCCCACGCGCCACGGTGATGCGGTTCTCCGTGCCCTCAAGTTGGGCACGCAGGTCTTGAAAAGCCTGGTTCGCCTTGAGTTGCGGGTAGTTCTCGCTCACCACCAGCAGCCGGCTCAGCGCGCCGGACAGTTCGCTCTGTGCCGCCTGGAACTTCTGGAACGCCTCGGGGTTGTTGACGAGTTCCGGCGTGGCCTGGATCGAGGTCGCCTTCGCGCGGGCCTCGACCACCCGGGTCAGCGTCTCCTGCTCGAAGTTGGTCTCGCCCTTGACGGTCGCGACGATGTTGGGGATCAGGTCGGCGCGCCGCTGGTACTGGTTCAGCACCTCGGACCAGGCGGACTTGGTCTGCTCGTCCAGCCGCTGGAAGTCGTTGTAGCCGCANTCTGCTCGTCCAGCCGCTGGAAGTCGTTGTAGCCGCATCCGCTCAGCGACAGGGCAAGCGCTGCGAGCAGGGACATCAGGATCAGTCTCATGGTTCGGTTTCCGTGGAAGTGAGAAAAGTGCGGGACGGTGAAGCGCTCACCAGGACGGGGTTGGCTGGCCACCAATGCCGCGGAATGAGCAGCAGCGCGAGGGTGGCGGCCAGTGGAATCGACAGCCACGCAAAGGTGCTCTGCATCACAGCGCCGAATAGCCATCCGGTGGCGGCCGATCCCAGTGTTTGTCCGAGGCCGGCTGCCGCGGCGAGCCCTCCCATCGCGATACCGAGCCGCCGCGCCGAGGTGCCGGCAGCGAGGTAGGCCAGGGTGGGGAGCACGAGACCCGTGCCCGCAGCCGTGAAACTCACGCCGACGTACAGCCACATCTCGCTGCCATGGCGGGCCAGCATCAGGAGCCCGGCGATGCCCAGGACCATGCCGCAGGCCAGTACGCGGCGTGGGTCGGCGCGCTCCAGCAGGCCGGTGAAGAACAGCACCGCGTTGACGCCCAGCATCACCAGACTGCACTCGGCGAACATCAACGACACCTCTCGGGAGGAGAGATCGGGGTGGCGCTGGCCCTGCAGCACGATGCCGAGTTCAAAGCCGGCAAGCACGAACATGATCACACCGTTGAGAATCCAGAGCGCCAGGGAGCGGCTCCGGGGTGCTCCGTCGTGATCGGCTGCGTCCGCCTCTCCAAGGGAGGAAGGTGCGGGAAGCGTTGCGGCCAGGCCCAGCATCATCAGCGCGCCGAGCGCGGCCGAGAGTGCGATCACGAGCGTGGTCGATGAGCCCTGTACCAGCACGCTCAAGAAGCCCAGGCCGACAAGCCGTTCTGCAGCGGCGTTCAGGCCGGGGCCGAACAGGAACCCGAGCAGCGACATCGCACCCAGCCATGCAAAGCGCCTGGCGCGAATCGATTCTGGGGTGTACTGCGCGACGAGCGCCGGCACCACCGGCACGACCGCGGCCACAAAAAAGCCCGTCGCGCCGCGCAGCGCATAGATGCCGACCACGCCCAGGGACTCGGGGCGCAGCAGCGGGAGCAGGCTGGCCACGTAGCCGATCAGGCCCACCAGCAACACGCGGGCACGCCCCAGCCTGTCCGCCAGCATGCCCCACAGGGGCGCACCCAGCAGGATGCCCGCCGTGTAGATGCCGCTGAGGTAGCCGACATGGCGCGCAAGCGCCGCAGGATCCGCGTCGCCCATCAAGGGCCGCAGCCAGTCGGGGATCAAGGGCATCAGTGCCCCATATCCGGCCGAGACGACGAATACGGCCGCAGCGAGCCAACCCAGCTGCGCGACGCCGAGGTCTTGCTGGCGGGTGGGCCCGGATTCGCGCGGTGATCGCATGGCGCGGCTCTCTACCATGGTGGCCCGCCGCTCAGGCTGACGCGGCCGCTGGGACACTGGCACGCGACGTCACGCGCTTGATCCCCGGCAGGCGCGTGCGCTTGAGCATCAGCGCATTGATCGCGACGATCGCGGAACTGCCCGACATGGACAATGCAGCGACCTCGGGCGACAAGGTGAACGGATACAGCACCCCGGCCGCCAGCGGGAAGGCGATCACGTTGTAGGCCACGGCCCACCAGAGGTTCTGGTGCATCTTGCGCAGCGTCGCCCGGGACAGTTCGATGGCCCCGACCACGTCGTAGGGGTCACTCTTCATCAACACCACCTGGGCGCTTTCCATCGCAACGTCCGTCCCCGCGCCAATCGCAAAGCCCACGTCGGCCTGCGTCAGCGCCGGAGCGTCGTTGATGCCGTCGCCGACCATGCCGACCTTGTGACCCTGCTGCTGCAGTTCCTTGATCTTGGAGGCCTTCTGCCCGGGCAACACATCCGCAAGCACGATGTCGATGCCCAGTTCCTTGCCGATGCGCTCGGCGGTCGCCTGGTTGTCGCCGGTCAGCATCGCGACCTTCACGCCGCGTGCCTGCAGCTTGGCGATCGTCTCGCGCGAGGTCGGCCGCACGGCATCGGCGATCGCGATGAGGCCGATCAGCCGGCCACCGCGCGCGACGTGGACCACAGTGCGCCCCCCGCCTTGCAGCCGCGCCGCCTCGCTGGCAAGGGGAGCCAGATCCACCTGTTCCGACTGCATCAGCAGCCGGTTGCCCAGGAGCACCGTCTCGCCCCCGATAGTGGCCCGTGCGCCTTGCCCATCGATGTTGGTGAAGTTCTCGGTGACCTCCGTCGGCATGTCTCCCGCACGCTTGAGCACTGCGAGCGCGAGGGGGTGCTCGGAGAACTTCTCCACCGCGGCGGCCGTCGCCAGAAGCCGCGTCTCCTCGACACCGGGCGCGGCCACCATCTCGACGACATCGGGCTGCCCCAGTGTCAAGGTGCCGGTCTTGTCGAACACCACGACCGTCAACTTGGTGGCGTTCTCCAATGCGGCCGCATTCTTGAAGAGAATGCCGTTCATTGCGCCCAGCCCGGTCCCGACCATGATGGCCATCGGGGTGGCCAGCCCCAGCGCGTCAGGGCAGGCGATCACGAACACGGTGATGGTCAAGGTGAGTGCGAACAGCAATGTCTGTCCCATCACCCAGTACCAGACGCTGAAGGTCAGCAGGCCAATTACGATCGCCGCCAGCACCAGCCACTGGGATGCCTGGTCGGCCAGCAGCTGGCCGGGGGCCTTCGAGTTCTGGGCCTCCTGGACCAGCTTGACGATCTGCGCCAAGGCCGTGTCCGCGCCGACCTTCGTGGCCTTGTAGCGAAAGCTTCCGCTCTTGTTGATGCTGGCGCCTACGACGGTGCTGCCCACGCCCTTCTTGACCGGCATGGACTCGCCCGTCAGCATCGACTCGTCCACTTGCGACGCGCCCTCGACGATCTCGCCGTCCACCGGGATCTTGTCGCCGGGCTTGATCACGACCAGTTCGCCGGCTGCAACCTCGGCGGTCGGTACCTTGGTCTCCACCCCGTTGCGCACGACCGTGGCCATGGGCGGGGCGAGATCCATCAACGCGCGAATCGCGTCGGATGCGCCCGCGCGGGCGCGCATCTCCAGCCAGTGCCCCAGCAGGATGAAGACCAGCAGCACCGATGCCGCTTCATAGAACACCTCACCCTCGTAGAAGAAGGTCGCGCCGATGCTGAACAGGTAGCCGGTGCCCACCGACAGCACGACCAACGTGGCCATGTTGGCGACGCCGTTGCTTAGCGCGCGCCACGCCGCCACGTAGAAAGGCCAACCTGGATAGATGATCGCGGCACTTGCGAGGAAGAAAAGAAAGAGCTTGTCGTCCAGCCCGAACGGCGTCTGGAAGTCGCCGAACATCTTCCCCATCGGGGAATAGAAGAACACGGGAATGGCGAAGACCAGGGCCACGAAGAAGCGATTGCGCATGTCCCGGGCCATGTCCTGCATCGAGCCCGACCCGTGGCCCATGTCGTGCATCATGTCGGCCATCGCAGGGTCGCCTGCGTGGGCCTGGTGCGCAGCATGGGCGGCGGGCGTCGTGGCCGCAGCCTTCGCGCGTGCGGCCGTGGCGGGGGCATGCGCGTGGTGCCCCTCATGCCCCATCTCTTGCGCCTGACGTGCGGGTGCGCCGTGATGGCCGTGCACCGCATGGCTGGGGTCGGCAGAGACGCCAGCGGCGGGCGCGCACACGTGCTTGGGCGTCTGCTCGCCACGGCAGTGATAGCCGCATTCGGCGATGCGCTGGCGCAGATCCTCGACACTGAGTTGTCCCTCATCGAGATGGACCGTTGCGCTTCCCGCAACATAGTTGACATCTGCATGATGGACGCCGGGAAGCTGCAGCAGCTTGCGGCGTACTCCCTCCGCGCTCAGGCTCGATACGAGCCCTCCGACTTCAACGTTGATCGACTTCATGGATGTTCTTCCTGTTCGCTGTGTACGTGGTCTCAACGAGCGAGTCGGCCCGAGTCCAGGCAGTCCTGCGAAAACTCGAAGACGATCTCCCGGTCGGGAGCGATGACCTTGTGCTTCTTGCCGGCGTAGTGCAGCCGGGAGAGGATGTCTCTGATCAGGTTGAGCCTCGCCAACCGTTTGTTGTCGCCGTGCACGACAGACCAGGGCGCTGCGGCCGTATGGGTGCGCATGAACATCTCGTCGCGCGCCCGTGTATAGCCGTCCCAGTGCTTCAGCGCGACGGCATCCACCGGGCTCGACTTCCACTGTTTGAGGGGATCACGGCGGCGTTCCCCGAGCCGGCGGCTCTGCTCCTTCTTGCCGATGTCGAGGTAATACTTCAGCAGCTTGATGCCGGAGTTGACCAACATCTCCTCGAACTTGGGCACTGAGTTCATGAATTCCTCGTGCTCCTCGGCGGTACAGAAGCCCATCACCGGTTCCACGCCCGCACGGTTGTACCAACTGCGGTTGAACACCACGAGCTCTTCGCCAACCGGCAGGTGCGGGACGTAGCGCTGGAAGTACCAGCCCGTGCGATCCCGGTCGGAGGGCTTTCCTAGCGCGACGACCCGTGTTTCCCGAGGACTCAGGTGTTCGACCAGCCGCTTGATGCTGCCGTCCTTGCCTGCGCCGTCCCTTCCCTCCAAGAGGATCAGGATACGGTCGTTGCATTTGATGAAATGCCGCTGCAGTTTCACCAGTTCGATCTGCAGCATGTGCAACTGTGCTTCGTAGTCCTCGCGGCCGATCGAGCGTGTCGCTGTCTCGTCGCGCGCTGAGCCGTGGGCAGTGCCGGTGCCGTCCACATCGGCCTTGTGCTTGGCGCCTTTGGCACCCTTCTTGTTCTTTGCCATGGGTTCTCCGTTAGGTCTGGTCGCAGGCGATCAGCATTGCGTGTGTCGACGCCCGGCGGGGCGCGGCGCTCATGTCCGCATCCGAGCGGGAGCCGCAGCCATCGCCTTGTCCGTAGGCTGCAGCCAGGTACGGTCGATTGATGCGCTGACGCCAGCGGGTCTTCTTCATGTCAGCCTCGCTGGCGCGTGTCCGAAAGGGAGGGAAGGAAGCGCGGCGTGCGCGCGGCATAGGCGTCGAACTCGGCGCCGAACTGCTTGCGCATGTCCTTCTCCTCGTTGACTGCCAGCCTCGAATACATCACGACGAGGAAGGGGAACATCAGCAGCGTCAACAGCGTCGGCCACTGCAGCAGAAAGCCGAAAAGGATCGCCACGAAGGCCACATACTGCGGGTGCCGAATCCTGGCGTATGGGCCGCTCACGGCAAGTTGGGCGTGCCGTTGCGCGTGGTAGAGCACCGTCCAGGCGCTCGACAGAAGCCAGAAGCCGCCCCCGATGAAGATGTAGCTTGCGATATGAAGCGGGCTGAAGTGAGGGTCGCCGCTCTCGCCCAGCAGGGTCGACCAGAGATGGCCGCTGTTGTGCGACAGCAAGTCCAGACTGGGATACTTGGTCTGAAGCCAGCCGGACAGCACGTACAGCGTCAGCGGAAAGCCGTACATCTCGACGAACAAGGCAACAATGAACGCTGCGAATGTCCCGAAGGTTCTCCAGTCGCGCGAGGTCTGCGGTTTGAAGAAGCTGAAGGCGAACATGATGAAGACCGCCGAGTTCACGAGGACGAGCAGCCAAAGCCCATAAGCGGGCGCATCGTGGTTCATTTGCGCTCTCCCGGGTACGGTGGATTCGCCTTGCTACCGTCGCCTGGTACGGCATGGCGATGCATCAGCACATGAGCGATGACGCAAGTCGCCAGGAGGACCAGTGGCAGCGCGGCCAAGTAGTGCCCGCGGTGTTCCGTCAGCAGCATGTAGATGCTCACGGCCAGGAAGACCAGAAAGCCCAGGAACCATCGCGAGCGCGAAAACCTTGGACCGGTGCGGTGAGAAGTTGTCATGGTCGTCCTCCTCACTTCGCCGGCTCAGGCATCCGGTCCATCATCATCTGCATCATGGATTGGCACATGTCCATGCGCATTTCGAGCATTTGCTGCCGCTCAGCCGTCGGCGCCGACTCGGCTCCATCCTTCATTGCGCCCATCATCGCCATGCCAGCCCGCATGGCCTGCATGTGTTCGGCCATGAGCGCCTTGCGCTGCGCAGGCGTCTTCGCAGCCACCATCCGTTCGTGCATGGCCTGCATCGACTTCAGTTGCGCATCCATGCCCTCGGTGGTCGGCGCCCTTGGCGTCTCGGCCGCGGTCGGACTCGCACCTGCGGGGTGATGGGCCAGATGGTTGTCCTGCGCGAACGCAGACAAGGTGACCAGTGCGGCGCCAACGATGGCCGCGATCGAATGCGTGAATTTCATTTCTCTCTCCTTTAGCCGCGGGTGCCTGCCATTGGGGCGAAACCGATGTCGCCGCAAGCGGACAAAGCCCTATGAAAACTCCGTAGTCGGGTACAGAGTCAAGGCTTATGAGTTGTGCGCCGGGTGTGACCGACACGGCAACTCAAAGGAGGCGCTACAGCGCGAGACGCTCGAACAGCAGCCACGACGGCCGCTTGGGAGGTGGTCGCTGGTGACCCCTCGATGGGATGGCTCGCAGAGCCAACGTCGGAGCCAGCAGCTGGTCTCCATAGGCGGGAGGCGCCAAACCGACGAGGTCGAACGCGAAGGTTGGTGCTTTCTGAATGGCGGACTGGTTGACGTCGCCGCAGAGCTTCAGGCACGGGGCCTTCGACGGGTCATGGGAACCTTCTTCGTGCTCACCATGGAGGCCTTCATGATTTCCATGCCCGGACGATGGGACATGCTCATATCCGACAGCATGCCGATGTTGCTGCGGAGACTCCAGAAGGCAGGCATTGGCCACCCCGGCCCCGAGCGCAAACAGCCATACCCCGAGCACCATCCACGCGATGGCGCGAATCCTGCGGTGGTTGAGAAGTGTGCGCATGTGCGGCCTATTTGCCCATTGACACTGGTCATCCTAGGCCCAAATGAGCTGCGGGATATTGATTTGGATCAAATGGACGCAGGGGTCAACTACGCAGTGCTGCGTTATTCTTTGTTGGTCATGAATAAGACAGTGGATCCCTCAATGAAAGAAGGTCCTGGTGATTGGATGACGGTCGGCAGGCTGGCGAAGGTCGCTGGTGTCGGCGTAGAGACAATCCGCTACTACCAAGGACGCGGGCTCTTGCCGATCCCGAAGACCGCGGGCAGCTTCCGGCGCTACCCCGCTTCGATGATCCAGCGGATTGGTTTCATCAAGCGCGCTCAGAGTCTTGGGTTTTCGCTGGACGAGGTGAAATCCCTCTTGGACCTGGAGGATGGACGGAATCGCCGAGCCATTCAAACTGTGACGCGGCGGCGCCTTGACCAGATCGACGAGAAGGTCGGCGATCTTGAGCGCATGCGAGGCGCTCTGCGGGACATGCTGGTGAGGTGCGAAGAGACGGGAGAGGCGCTGCCTTGTCCCATCATCGCTGCGCTGATGACGCCTTTGACTCCGTCCGAATGAAGGTATGGCGTGGGAGTCAGTCCCGGCGAAGTTGAGAAGTTCATGTTGACCCTCGTCACCTTCCTGAAGTCTCGTCGCCGTGTTTGGTCTCACCCAACAGGGATAGATAGGGATTGCCCGGAGGCGTTTCCGGGAAAAGCAGGCTCGAATTTTCCAGAAGGTATCCGTGCAGGCGGCGGGACTTTCTTGGCCCGGTGACTTCGCACGTCCAAATGTTCAGGCCATTGGGATGCTTGACGTGTAGTTGGAGCTTTTCAAAGCGCTTCTGCACCCACTGCCAATCCTGTTGCTGCTCTTGCCTGGCCAGTGCGTCCACTTGCGGATGCTCCTGCGCATAGCGTTGGAACACGCCTGGGCTGACGAGATAGGCGGTGCCGCTCACGGTATGCACGAGCGCCTTCGCGTCGTTGATGATGAGCCGGCGGGAAGCGATGGCCTGTTTCAGCCACGCCATGAAGTGCTCTCCGGATGACTGCCTTGTCCTGGGCGTCGGCGCTGGGGACGAACGCTGAGGGGCGGTCAAGGGTGGCGCGTCGGTACGCGCGGCAGACACCAGCTCAGAAAGTGCTTCAGCATCCTGCCGGGTCGCGGGTGAATCCCCCATGCCCACCATCGAAAGCATGTCTTCCATCGCGTCGGGCAGTGGCTCACCTTCCGCTGGAGGAGAGGAGTTACCTTTCTCCCATGGCGGAATCCCTTGCCCCTCCGAAGCGAACTGCGCGTCTGCCGGCGGAATGGCGGCGGGCACATTGGCCTCTTTGGCTGTGGCCGCCGCGTCGACCGACACCGTGCCGGTAAACGGCGCCGGCCTCTCGGTTGGCTCCCAGATCAGCGCGGTCGCGAGGCGCAACAGGGTGAACGAGTGGGACCAGCCGGTGGAACTGGTCACGGTCGCGCGCCAGATCGCCTTGCCGTCGGGGGTGGGCTGCAGCATGCCGTGATCCTGCAGGACGTTGAACACCGCAGTGTTGTTCGCGGGGATGCCATCGACGCCTTGGGACAACAGGTGCGCACGCAATTTGTCCGATACCGTCTTGCTCACCAGCCACAGCGTGTCCTCGGTGAGCCACCCATCGGAGGCTTCGGGCTGGTTCAGCTTCAGCTCTTCCTTGAGCAGGTAGCGCAGTCCGTTGACCAGCTTGCGTTGCAGCGAGTGCTTAGGCGCGGCCATAGCGCGCGCGGGATCGCCGCCCAACTCCTGAGCCACGGAAGCGCGGTCGGCCTGTACGACCAGCTCGCCCAGCACCCCGGCGTGCTCGTACTGACCGGCCAGGACGAAGAGCAGCGGCGACCACAGGGACGGATAGTCGCTGAGCCAGTCCAGGAGATCGCGGTCGAGCAGTTGCTGATAGAGCAAGCCGGTCGCAGCGCTGTGAAGCCGATATTCGCGATCCTCGCGGTAGCGGAATCGGTATGGCTGGCGCAGCGGGCCGTGCCACGGGTGCCAGGTGCTGCCGTCGGCAAGCTCGACGTGCATATCGACCGCCACCTTTCCGATGTCATGGAGCAGCGCGGCATAGGCGATGGCGGCGGTCCAGGCTTCGGACTGCGCCGCCTGATCTTCGGGGCTGGCGCCGATGGGCAGCAGATGGGACTGCCGCAGTTTCAGGCTGTAGGCGACGATTTCCAGGCCGTGGTCCAGCATGCCGCCAGGGTAAGCGTGATGATGCGCCTCGGAAGCCGGGAAAGCCTGGACCAGCTCGGCGTAGCGTTCCAGTGGCGCCCGATACAAGGTGGCGAATTGCCTGCGTGAGAGCGACGTGCGCTGCCAGATGTGCTCCAGCAGCTTCTGCCGGCGCGGGGTGGCCAGCAGCGAAGCGGCCGACTCGGGCCGCATCAACCCTTTCGGGAGGTCGGCGGTGGGTGGTGGCGTCGGCGCGGCAGCCACCGGGGGCCGTTTTCGCTGGAACAGGGAGAGCATGCGGGTGTCCTGTGGCGGGCCGGCCGGGAGGCCTTTTTGCCTTTTCGAGGTAGGGCCTTTCCCCTTGCACCCCATTCCCTTGCCGTTTCGGCCCTTTGGCCTTTAACCTTTTCGGTATAGCCGGGCCTGGGTTGCGTCTCCAGCGTCAATGTGGAACCCGCACGAATGGATTGGACGGAGACCTGGCGCTGGCCCCTGCCTATGCTGCGGGGACGCTACCCCCGGCAGGTAGGCTCTCGCTCAGGCGACTAAGTTGACAAATGCGACAAGGGCGACTAGAGTGAATCCTGTCTCAAACCTGCCTGGGAGATCACCATGCCCAATGCCATTGAATTCATTGCCGACCATCTGCCGCGCGTCACGGTGGAGGATGTGCGCCGCTTCGCGGATACCGTCGAAATCCGGGATGCCACGGCTTTTGCGGCCGAGTTGCAGGCGTTCGTCCACGAGCGTGTGGAGGCGGTGAAGCTGCCCGCCAGCCTGGAAGCGGACACGGTGCAAGAGGCCCTGGCACGCAAAGCGGGCGCGCTGCGCGCCGAGACGCGGTGGGCGCCGAGTGAAACCGACGTCCAGCGTGGCCGCGCTGCGCTGCTGGAAACCTTCAACCAGCCGCACAACCTGGCGATCCCCGAGTACGCCAAGCTGGCGGACAAGTCGCGCCAGCAGATCTACAAGGACATCCTCGCGCGCCGGCTGCTGGCGCTGAATGTGGGGCCGCGCGGCCAGAAGCTGCCCGACTGGCAGCTCGACCCGGTGAAGCAGCAGTTGACCCAAACCGTGCTTCAGGAGGTCGAGGGCATCGACCACTGGACGATCTACCGCGCGCTGTCCGAACCGCTCGAAGGCTTGGGCGGACGCTCGCCGGTGGATACGGTGACACATGGCACGATCGATGACGTGGCCGAAGCGGTGTTCAACGTGCTGGGCGTCCAGGTGCATTGAGGCAAGACCGCCATGAGCCGCGAACTGCCCTTGTTCCTGATCGATGCGGGTGAACTGCTCCAGCATGTGAGCCGCGTCGTCTATCGGGGCAGCCCGCTGTACTATGGCCGCAGCGGCACCAATCGCTACGACGACCCGGCGCGGACCTACGGCGTGCTCTACCTGGGCCGCGACCTGCCCACGGCGCTGATGGAGTCGGTGTTTCACAAGCACCAGTGGCTGGCGGATGAAAAGCGCTCGATCGCGCTGAAGGAAGTCGAGAGCCGGCTCGTGCGCGCCGTGGGCGTCCTGGACGACGTGCGGCTGGCCGATCTCACGGCCGAGGGTGTCATGGCGGGTTACTTCGGCCTGAACCTGGAACAGTTGGCCAGCCGCGACTACACGCACACGCAGCAGGTGTCCGCCCAGGTGCATGCGATGCTCGGAGACGACGGCCAGCCGCTGTTCGACGGGGTGCTCTATCCTTCGCGCAACAACTATCCCGCCAAGAGCATCGCCCTGTTCGAGCGTGCGGCAGCAAAGGTTGGCGTTGTCGATGACATCGACCTGGTGGACCATGTGGACTGGCCGCGCTTCGTTGCCACGTATCGCGTCGGCGTGGAACCCGACCCCGGCCCGGTGGAACCGGATGACGAAGCGTCCTGAAGCAGCAAGAAAACACATTGAAGCCCCAAACGGAATGAAGTGGAGCAAACTGGAATAGGCATACCTTTGTAGCAGGAGACGACCATGAACACGACAACCCGCATCGGCACCGCAGAACGTCTCGGTCGCAGCCTCGGCCGGGGATGGCGCGCTTACGCGCGCGGCGAACGTCGGGCGTCGAACTGGTTGGTGTCCAAGGGGGTGCCGGCGGTCATTGCCACCGCGCTCGTGTGGGTGGTCAAGCTGGTTGCGCTCGGGATGCTGGTGTACACCACCTTCTGGCTGGCCCTGCTGCTGGTGTGCGTCATGGTCGTTGCCTGGATGGCCCGCAACGCCGACTTGGGCGAAGGGTTACCCGAGCCAGAGTGGCGAAACGGACCAGCAGGATTCGGCCTATACACCTATGACGGTTTTCGCATTGATCCTCATGTCGAGGACGACTAGCAGTCATCACTTCTTCAAAACTGCATTGATCGCAATGCTTCCGCCCCTCCCGCCAGCAGCCTTGGCATCTCCGGTGGCACCAGCGAGGCCTTGGAGCACATTGCCGGCGCGAACGCCCGCCCAAGCCAGGGCCATGATCCAGAACGTGGGCAGTACGATGAACATCGTGCCCGTGACGAACATCAGGAGCATGTCGCCGAAAGCGTTGTTCAGGCCCACCAGCGGGTCGAAGTTGGTATGCGGCCGGTTCCAGCCGAAGCCCCGGCCATAAAGCGCATCCAGGATCGTTGAATCGATCCAGCGCGCAAGCTGAAACCAGAAGTCCGTGAAAAACAGCGCAAACTGCACGACGCTGACCGTGACTACCGTCTTCAGGTCATAGGTGCCCACGACCAGCACGAGCGGGATGCAGATGACCAGCGCCATCTTGAGCAAGGCGAGGACCATGGGTAGAGACTGTCTCACGACGTCCATGGCGGGAAACGCGGCAATCGCGCCGACGGCCATCCCAACGTCTCCCGTGGCCCGTGTCACGATGTTCGGCAAGGTCTTGTCGATCTGGCCGCCGTAGTCCGTATAGACGCTGCCCTGGTTCAACTTTTGCTGCCGCGGTGACGCGATGGCTCGGATCACCGAGTCGTCCACCTCGGCCCGGCTCAGGAACCCGGCCCAGCCCGCCAGGCGACTCAACAGGCTCGGGTCCACCTGACCCAGCAGGCGTGCCCGCAGGCCGTTACTTCCATCGCTCCACCACTGGCGGCAGGTCGGGTAGCCGCCACCGCTGGCCACCTGCGCAAGCCCTGCGTCGCGGGTGCTGTCATAGGGCCAGTCCTCGCGTGGGGTGCTGGAACGGTATGTGTCGTAGTAGCCGTTCGTGTCGGTGAAGAACCGCGATCCGATCCAGGTCACGTCGTGCATCTGCTGCTCATCGAGCTGAGGGCGCTGCATGAACAATTTGGCCCGTGCAGGCCCATAGCAATCCCGCGAGAAATCCGCTACTTCCTGAGCCAGCACCGGGTCATCGATGCGCGTAGCGTCGATCTCCATGCGCATCTGCCGCAGGTCCGTGCCGCACGGGATCGCTGCCACCGAAGCGCCCGTGACGGCGCGCGAGAGCGCGTGCATGAACGCCCACCACACCGGCACCTTCGCCGACTGGTTGTTGATGGTGCTGAAGGACTGCGACCAGCCGGTATCCCCGGGCTGCGCCACGCTGACCTGGCACTGGGCCGAGCGCGAGCTGTCGTACTGGATGGTGTTCAGGTCCACGTCGATGAACGGAATGCCGGCGAACATCACCACCACGATGGCGACGAAGACCCGGTTCTCGATGCGGGCGGCGCTCAGCACGCCTTTGTTGCCCTCGTCGGCGCCTTCCGCACGGGCCTTCAACCACTCCTGCACGATGATGGCGACGAAAGGCAGCGCGAATACCCCGCTGGATACGAGGACCGCCCAGATGCCGTTGTTGACGATCCAGGACACGAGGGTTAGGTAGTACTCCAGGTAGTCGGTCGTGAAAAGCGTCATGGCCTCGATCCCCTCAAGCGGCCTGCATCAACAGGCTGGCTTCCAGCGCCACGATGGCAACAATGCCGGCGACCTCAGCGCGAATCAGCCGGCGTCGGGCCAGCGTGCTGTCCTCGCGCGCCAGCAGCCGCCGCCGCATCCAGACCCAGCCGCAGGCCGTCGCCCCGTACAGGAACAACCGCCACACGAAGAAGTAGCCCGATGCGGCCGCGAGCCACCGCTCCCAGCCGGCCACGCTGCCAACGAGATAGATGCCGGCGATGTTGGCGCCCACCGCAGCGGCGACGATCACGGCCGCCCACAGCAGTGCTTTCGCCGCACGCCGGCTGATGAGCCAGCGCAAGGGGCGCCAGGCCATGCGCTCCGCGCTCATGGCCGGCCTCCCGGATTGCCCTTCTGCAACTGGTCGAGGCGGTCGGGCACCGGATCGCCCTCATAGATGCCGCGCGAGCCTGCCGCGCGCGTGCCATGGCGCTGGATGATGGCCATCGGCGAGTTGTTCGCCAGCTCGCGCCGCAGTTCAAGTTCGGTCTTGAGGTTGCGGATCTCCCGGTCGAGCGTGTCGCTCTCGTGGTTCACGGCCTCGACTGCCAACTCGTTGGCTGCCACGTTGGGCTCTTTCTTGCCGGTGAGCAGCGTGCGCTGGAGCAGCAGTGCCTTCTCCAGCACCGACGAAAGCGCCACCTCGGACGCGAGGCGCCGCGCCAGCAGGTCCTGGTCCGGCTCGTCGCGCAGCGCCTCGATGACGCCGCGCGTGATCGGCAGCGACGTGCTGCCGGCCTCGCGCAAGTTCTCGAAGGTGGTGTTGCGCACGCCGGAAACCAGTTCCTGCAAGACTTCCAGCTTGGCTTCGTACTCCTCCTGGATCAGCGGCGTCAGCCCGACGCCGGGCACCGTCTCGGTCTTGGTGCAGGAATCGCACGTGCGCTGCACCTGTTCCCCGAGGACCCGGGTGGCCCATTCGGTCGCCTGCTGCGGCGACGTCCAGGTCTGGCAGGACAGGCTCGCGCAACTGGTGGACGCGATGGAGGATGTGTCCGTCACGCCGCGCCCGTTGACCAGGTTGTAGCCCGCGCGGGTGACGTCGCCGACCACGCGGATGGCGGACTGGCCTGCGCCACCGGCATTGCTGCCGCCCACCCAGGGAACGCCGTCGTTGCCGCGGCGCGTCTCGGCCTGCTCGACGGCCGACACGGCATCGTTGCTGCCAACCGCGTCACGCAAGGCCATGCCTTCGGCCATCTGGCTCCAGCCAAGCTGGCCACCCGCAGTCTCGGCCATCTTCTCCGCCATGGCGCGGCACGTCAGCTTGGAGCGGTCGAAGTCCAGCCGCGCCTGCAGCACGCCGTTGGTCAGCAGGTTGTACAGGCCCGGATCGGCGCGCTGAATGATCAGCGCCGGCAGCGATGCAACCGCGCTGGTCGCGCTCTGGATCACGTTGCTCATGATCTGCTGAAAGCCGTTCGTGATGCCGTTGAGCTGATTGCGCAGCGTGGTCTGGATGCTCATGTCGCCGCAGATCAGGTTGCTGTTCCACCCCACGCCGACCCCGATGGAGCGCATGCCGGCCGCGCGGCCCATGGACACCGCACTGCCACCGCCGATCGAGTACATGACGTCATCGCCGAGGAAGGGGCCGCTGTTCTGGTATCCGACCTGCGCCCACGCCAGGCCGCAGACCAGAGCGAGCGGGCCGGCCAGCGCCTTCGGGCGCAGCAGGCGGCACGCCTTGGCGGAAAGGTTCATCGATTCAGGACGCTTCATCGTGGCACCTCAGAGGAAATCGACGCTGCCCAGGAACACCTGCCCGCGGCGTTCGCAGCACGCATAGGGACGCCACAGCGCCCAGGCGTAGTCGCCTTGTTGGGCCTGGGTCAGCGTGCCGCTGTGCGGGAACACCACGCAGGTGTTGGACAGGCGCGGCGTCAGCTCCTGCCACTTGCCCGTAGAGGCATCACCCTCCATCAGCGCGCCGGCCGGCCAGTAGCCGTCGCGGGCGTTGGCAAGCAGCGGCTGGTACACGTGGATCTGCCCGCGGCGCGTGACGACATCACCGGCGCGCTGGGCCACGACGGCCCCGGATTTGTAGTCATCGGTCTGATGCAGGAAGCCGCCGCGCGGATAGACATTGCCCCAGAGGTTCATCGTGGTGCGCGCACCGACCTCGCGCATGCCCGGAATCAACGCCTCCGGGTAGGTCATTTCAGGCACGTTGTAGCGCCAAGCCAGCGTGTCCAGGGTGCTGAGTAGATACGGCATGAAGGCCGTGCCCGCGCCTTGGCAGAAATAGCCCGACGACGATGCGAACTGGTTGAATACCTCGCCGCCAGGATGGCCGATGACATCGCTGTTCTTGAATTTGGCGAGGTTGTTTTCGTGGTCTTCGTTCGTGGTCCCATCCCCACCTGCCTGTGCGGATGGGTTGGGCGTGCTCATCGCCTGCACCTCGACCCAGGGGTTCTCTCCGGTGTTGCTGTAGCTGGAGACGACCGCATCGGGCACGTAGTGCCGGACCTTGGTGGATGTGCGCACCGTGCAGCCCGTCCAGGTGCAGTAGAGCCAGTAGCAGATGCCCACCACCCGGTACTCCAGGCAGTCCGGCGACATGACGGAGGACACGATGGTGGCGGTGTTCAAGGCGTAGCTGCCCGTGGCGCTGATCAGCAGCAGCGAGGCCACGGCGACGCGCAGGCGGCGCAGCAGGTCGAATGGGCGATGGGTCACGGCTGCGTCCTCCGGTGTTGCTCGATGCGCGCGACGGCCCGGGCCACGTCCGGCTCGCCATAGACCACAAAGCGTTGATCCACCACGACGGCCGGGATGGTCGTGACATCCAAACTCCATGCGTCGGTGACGCCCTGGTAGGCGGTGCCGATGCGGCGCTGAAGATCGGTGCCGCCTTGCTTCAGGCGTTGCCGGACGATGGCTGCTGCCCGCTCAGGGTCGGCTGGAAGATTCGCGGAAAGCTCGGCCTCGATCCGGGGCGTTTCGCCCAACTCGATCAGTCGCTCGCCGCCCATGGTCTTGACCGGGTGGCGGCTGTCGGTGACGACCACCACGTCGGCGGCGAAGGTGGCCGGGCTGAACACCGCCAGAGACGTCGGCAGCGCCACGGCCATGCCAAGGGTTCGCCAGCCTGGTGCGAACCGGGTAAAAGCTGCTGGCATGTCATGTGCCCCGGAAGTTGATCAGGGCCATAGTCAAACGCCGAACCCCAGGCGGCCCCAACAAACAATGCGCATCGCGGCCACCCCGCATACCTGCTTGCGTCGCCGCAAAGAAAAAAGCGGAGGCCGAAGCCTCCGCGCTGATCAACGAAGCAGTGCAACCCTTACAGCAGGCCGGACTCCGCAAAGGAGAACGGGGCACCCTGGCCGACGATGATGTGGTCCAGTACCCGCACATCGATGAGCGCCAGCGCGGCCTGCAGTTGCTGGGTCAGCATGCGATCCGCGCTCGACGGCTCGGAAATGCCCGAGGGGTGCTGGTGCGCGAAGACCACCGCGGCGGCCTTCAACTCCAGCACACGCTGCACGACGACACGCGGATAGACCGAAGTCGAGTTGATCGTGCCCCTGAACAACGGCTCGTAGGCCAGCACCTGGTGCATGCTGTCCAGGAACACAGCGGCGAATATCTCATTGGGCTCGGCGACCAGCTTCACGCGCAGGTAGTCGCGCACGGCCGTGGGGTCGAGGAGTTTCGCACCCGCTTTGAAAACCCGCTTCTCCAGCAGTGCAATGGCTTGCTGGATGATCCAGTCCTCGTGTTGGGCAGCGATGGCGGAAAGCGACTCCAGGCAGGAGTCATTGACGACGAAAGACATGGCGAACCTCCAGACGGTGAGATCGGAGGGCGCGCGCCCTGGGAGGGCAAGCCCTCCTGGGGAACGAACAAGGTGCATCCATCACCGCGGCAGCGGTGATCGTTCGCGGCCAGGATGCGAGGCGAACGGGTTTCGGTCAGCGCAGTGGACTGCGCCGTAGCCTTGAAGACCGGGGCTACCTGGGCATGTCGCCGACGACGTCGGCAGGCATTTCCGATGTAGTAGGTGTGGCGGCGGGATCGCCGGCCGCGAGCATGTCCATGGCCGACAGCAAGGCATCGCCCTCGATCGGACCCTGCAGTAGGATCGCCTTGCCGGTTTCGCGATCGTGCAGCCGCAGCGACGGCGTGGCGGTCACGCCGCTGCTCGTGGCTTCCGCCGTCTGGGTGCGGATCGGCGCCTCGGGCCGTTCGCTCGCCAGACACTGCTCGATGGCTGGCGTAAGGTCGGGGTACCGCAGGTCCTCGGGCAAGCCCTGGCCGTCGCTGCGCGTGTGGGCATAGACCCACTCGACAGCCTGCCAGAAGGCGGCATGGCCGCCAGATTCGCCGGCGCACTCCGCCAGGCTCGCTTCGGCAGACGCGGCCGGCTCATGCGCGGCCAACGGGAGGTGGTGCCATTGCAAGGCCACGTCCGCGTTGCCGGCCACCCAACGCTTGAGCACTGGGAAATAGGATCGGCAGAACGGGCATTCGAGGTCCGCGTAGAGCGTCAGCGTGAAACGCCCTTCCGGATTTCCCATCTGCCACGGAGGCCCGGCCACCTGCGTCACGCTGACCGGCGTTGAAGTCTGGGGAGTGGACTTGCCAGAATAGCGGGACACGAGCCAGATCAGCAGCAGCGCTACCAGCACGGCGGCCAACACCCAGGGCCAGCTGAGCCTCCAGCGCCGACGGCGGAACGCCTGTACCTGCATCGGAATGGATGGGCGTTTCTGTTCCATGGCGTTCTCCGGTGTACGGCAGATTCAGGGCAGGTCCAGGGTCGGCGACTCGATGCCACGTGCCCGGTCGATCTTCTCAGCCACCTTGAAGGCGGCATCCAGCTCGCTGACGCCGTGCTGCTGCATGAGCTGGTAGCGTTCTGCCTTCTCCTCGGGCTCGGTTTGCGCGAGCGCGAGGTAGAGACTTGGCGGCACGGCGCGGAACAGCACTTCCATGCTCTTGGAGAGGATGACGCCCTCGGTGAACTTGCCCGCTTCCTTGCGTGCGGAGAGCATCAGCGCCTTCTGCGCCGGCGAGAGTTCGCGGAACCTGGCGATCTTCTCCACTTCGTCCGGCGGCATCGACAGGCACACCCACCACTCGATCATGTTGAGCATGGGCTCTGCGGCGCGCGGCAGATCGTCGATGTTTTGCGTCGCCAGCCAGAACCAGGCGCCCAACTTGCGCCACATTTTTGTAATTTTCACGACATAGGGCGCGAGCAGCGGGTTCTTGGTGATGATGTGACCTTCGTCGGTCACGTTGACGATCGGCCGGCCCAGGTACTGGTCGCGCTCGGCGATGTTGTTCACCGTGCTGATCAGGCTGATGTAGGCGATGGAGAGCTGCGCGTTGTAGCCCTCGCGGGCATAGGTCGCCAGATCGACCAGCGTGATGTCGGCCTCGGGCCACGGCGTGCCGTCACGGTCGAACATCTCGCCGTCCGTGCCTTGGCAGAACATGTCCATCGCGTCCGCCATCTCCAGCAGCCGCACGCGCCGCATCTCGGGCAGCGTCGGGTCCTGGCCACGGGCGCGCAGCGCGTTGCGCACGTCGCGCGTGAGCACGGTGCGCTTTTCGGCCACGCAATGTTCGGCGGCGTCGAGGATGCACTGGCGGATCAGCGAGCGGTCGGCCCGCGTCATCCGCGCTTCTTCCTTGTCTTCGCCGCCCGTGATCATCAGCCGCGCTGTGATCTCCAGTTCGCCCAGCACGTCGCGCTGCTCGTCCGCTTCCATGGCCGAGGCATCGGGGGGCAGGTCTTCGTCCAGCGCGTCGGCATCGAGCGTCTGTACGTCGCTGGGCGTTTCGATCAGCCGGCGTGCGTCGGCGAACGGCGCCAGGCTGATGCCCGATCCGGGGGCCAGCTTGACCCGGTTCACGGTCAGGCCCAGGCGCCTGGCGAAGTCGCTGAACAGGCCGAAGCTGTTGCCGGCTTCCACGATGAAAAGCCGCGGCCGGTAGATGGCCGTCACCTGGTTCAGCAGGTTGTTGAGCGTGGCGGACTTCCCCGAGCCGGTGGGGCCAAATAGAAACAGATGGGCATTCATCTGCCGATCCAACCTGTTCAAGGGGTCGAACGTAATCGGGCCGCCGCCGCGATTGAACATCGTGATGCCGGGATGCCCCGTGCCCTGGGCGCGGCCCCATACTGGCGACAGGTTCGCCGCGTGCTGGGCGAACATCAGTTGCGTGTACCACCGGCGCCGGTCCTTGCCGGGGTTGTAGCAGCACGGCAGCCAGCGCAGGTAGCTGTTGAGCGGCGCCACCTCGTCGTCCTCGCGCACCGGCTGCAGGCCGGCGTTGAGCATCACGTTCGCGAGGTCCAGGCCGCGCCGATCCAGTTCCGCCTCGTCGCGCCCGCGTAGGTAGAACGCCAGAGTGCCCCGGTAGAGCTTGTGCGCGCTGCCGATCAGGGAGCGGGCTTCATGCACGTCCTTGAGCGTCTGCTCCGACGCCAGCGTCTCGCCCACAGCTTTCTTCGCCAGATGGTTGAGGTCCGATTCGAGGACGTCCTGCGGCGTGGCCACCATGGTGAGACACATCAAGGTGTCCTCGGGCATCTGGTCGAACAGCGTGTTGATCGCGTCCCCCTTGCGGGTCTCGCCGGTCAGGTGCCCGGTGCCGGGCGGCATGCGCAGCCGGTCGGTGATCAGCACGCGGTGCGGCATGCCGTCGAAGTACCAGGCCCCTTGCGCCACGTCCGAGCGCGGCTGCCCAAAGAACAGCCGCTGGCTGAAATCCCGCCCGCTCGCCAGCTCGATCTCGCCGGCCTCGCTTTCCTCGGTACTGTCCGGATAGCGCGCCAACGCGTAGAAGCGCTCCCGGTCCTCCACCCCAGGCCCGAGCAGCGTGGGGCGCGGGTTGAACCACCGCAGCAGCCAGTCGTGGACGTCGGCCGCGACCATGCGCCGGGCCTGGATGCCGGCGTTCGCCAGGCCGCCGCACAGGCGGTCGCAGACGATGCCCAGCATCTGCTCGGGTGTCTGGCCGCGGCGGTTTGCCTGTCCCTGTCCGCTCGCGCGGCGGTACACCACCATGCGCACGCGCCGCGTCTGGCCGCGCCAGCGCAGCCGCGTGACCACCGTGTCCTCGAACAGGCCGCCGGGCTTGGCCACAGCGCGCAGGTGGTGGCCGAAGAAGCGCAGGTAGAACTCGGTGAACGCCGAGCCGCGCGCACGTGGCTGCACGTAATCGCGCAAGGTCTGCATGTACTGGTCGAAGCTCGGTTCGTCCTGGGCATAGAGCTGGAGCACCCACGGGTTCTCGTCCAGTTCATCGAAGCTGTCCTGAAGCGCGTTTTCCAGGGCGTCGCGGGCATGCGCGAGCCAGCCGGGTTCCCGGCCTTCGGTGCCCAGCGGCACCAGCTCGTAGAAGGCGGCCACCGATTGGCCGTCCTCCAGGAGCATCGATTTCGACTCGGGCAAGAACTCCACCCAGGGCAGCAGTTCCACGAAGGACGGTGCGACGTCGTACAGCGCCTGCTCGTCGGCCACGGTCGCCGGCTTGCGGCCCTGGACCGCGGCGCCGGGTTCGGGGATGCCGGCTTGCTGCAAGGCCTCGACGTGGCGCTGCCAGCCGTCCGGCTGCTCGTCGGCGGCGGTGTCTTCGGCGCTGACGGCAGCCAGCTTCGGCCATGGAAGTTTCCACCGCATCAGTAGTCCTCCGTCCTCTCGCCAGGCATCGCGTACTGCACGCGCTGGTACAAGGGGAAAACCGTCGTGTAGCCCGGCACGGGAACGGGGTCGGTGCCGGCCAGGTGCGGGTACACGTACATCACGAGATCGGGATTGGGCAGACGCTGGAACTGGCGGTGGACCTCATTGCGCGCGGTGCGCGTGTAGCGCATCTGCTCAACAGGTGCGGCCTGCACGTCGGCGTCGGTCAGGGGCCGACGCAGGCTCTGGCGCGCATCGAGCAGCTGGCGGCCGGCGTTCCGCCCGGCTGCGCCACCGCCACCGCCGTCGCCGGCTTCCTGCTGCCAGATGTCCATCATCGTGCGGTCACCGTGGGTCAGCAGCTTTTCCTTGCTGGTGGCGCAGCCGCCAAGCACCGCGACGGCGAGGGCCAGTGCCAGGCCACGGGCCAGGTTAGTCAAGTTCGAGTGCATGGCTTTCTCCTGCGCGGTGATCGACCTTGCGGCCTTCGGGATCGAAGTCGATGGCGAGCGGCTTTTCGAGGTGGACGGCAACCTTGGCGCCGGGTTGGACATAGACGGCGGCGAAGGCTTGGCCGTAGAGCTTGTTGACCCAGGCCGACATGTCCCGGACACCGCCCGCGAGAATCTGGCCGACCGCTTCCTGGCCGGTGATGCCCACGGTGCCGATGGAGCCGTCCGAGCCGACATAGGACATGCGGCCGCTGTCACTCTCGATGAGCGAGGCCACACCGGCACCGGCCGCGGTGATCAGGGCCTGCGAGCCGAGGTATTGCTGGGCGTTGCTGCGCCGCTCGCCGCTGACGCAAGGAATGCCGTGGGGATCGCTGATCCAGCCCAAGCCGTCGCGCTGTTGGTTGTTCTGCTGGTTGCCCTCGCGGTCTTCGGGGATTGTGCGAATCGTGCCGTCGTTGAAGACGAACGTGATGCTGCGCACCTGACCGCGCACGCACGAGAGCGTCCAGTCGCCCGAGGCGGTGCCGCTGAACACGGCGCCGGCCACGTCGGGAATGTCGATGCCATTGGCGGTCAGGTTGTCCGGCCCGACCAGAACTTTGAACGGATAGGGATCGTTGACCGTGCCGTCGATCGGCACGCGGCCGATCAGCGCGGTCATGGCGACCGAACCCATGAGCGTGGAGTTGGTCGGCACGGTATAGACCGGCTTGGCACTCTTGCCCCCGGCGGCGCGGGCGCCCGCGTTGGCCACGGTTTCCGCGGTGGTTTCGAGCGTGCTCTGCGCCGGGCCGAAGCTCGTGGGGAAGCTCATGCCGCCGCTCGCGCCACGCCCCCCGTTGCGCCCCTCGGCGGGCTTTGCGTCGTCCGGCTCGACCCACCGCACGCCGCCCTCCATGCCTGCCTCGTCGCCGCCCTGCAGCCCCAGGCCCACGGGCAGGTCCGCATGGCCGCCGCCGCGCCCGCCGATGCTGTCCAGACGCCGCTGCAGGTCGGCGAGCAGCCCTTCGGTTTGCTGGCGCGCGCTGGCCGCCTGCTCTTGGTCGCGGCGCAGGTTGGACCGCTCGGATTCGAGCGCCGAGTTGATGCGCTGGTCGATGGAGTTCTCGCGCTGGCGCAGTCGCTGGTTCTCTTCACGCTGCGACTTGTTGTCCGAGAGCGCGGTCTGAAGTTCGGTGCGCAACTGCTTGACCTGCGCAACCAGCGTTGCCACGGTGTCGCGCGGGGTATCGCCCTCGATGCCCAGCGCCTTCATTTCATCGGGCGTGAGCTGGGCGCCGTTGTCCGCCGCGGGTGGCGCCGTGCTGCCTCCACCCGAGAACAGCCGGATACCGACGAACAGCACCAGGATGGCGACAGGGATCATCAGCCACTTGAGTAGGCCGTTACTGCGCATGGCGGGCCTTCTTGGCGTTCTCGTCGCCGTCCGGCTGCGGCAGATGCACGGCAGGGTCGAAGCGGTGAATCGCCGGCAGCAGCGACTGCGCGAGGCCGCGGCCGCGCGTGACCAGGTACAGGACGGTCGTGTCCTCGGGCGTGCCGCGCGGGCCCAGCGCCTCGTGCTGGAAGGTGGCGGTGAGGAAATCGCCTTGCAGCACGCGCGGGTCGAGCGTGATCCAGCCGCCGCTGCCGTTGGTCAGGCGCACGGCAGTGACCCACTGGTCCTCCAGCCGCCACGACGCGAGCGCGACCGCGCGCACGGGCAGCGTTGGCATCAGTGTGTCCAGGTCGAGGTCGCGGGGCAGGTTGACCCGCATGACGCCCGGCAGCGGCTCCACGGTGCGCAACGGCGCGTAGAGGTGCTGCGCGGCGAAGCGCGTCAGGACGACAGGGACCGGGGTTTCGCGCCGCGCGGTCCGCGCACCTGCCTGGCCCTGGGCGCGTGCCGGGGCCTCGGCACTGTCGGCCTGCTCGCCATAGCGTCCCGGTGCGCTGTCACCCTCGACGATGCGCACCGGCTCCAGCTCGGCTTCCCCGTCCTTGGGTGGTTCGGCTGCGATGTCCAGCAGGATCAGCGCGCCCGTGTCGGCGTCCTGCAGTTGCAACCGCGTGGGCTCGATCGGCTCGCTGGCGCGCAGGTACACCGCGCCGCCCGCACTCTGCACGCGCAGGCGTTCGCCCACGCCCGCGGGCACGCCCACGCGCACGTTCCGGTCAATGAACACGATGCGTTCCTGACCGACCTTCAGCGGCACTGCCAGTGGCATGCGTTCCCAGCGCAGGATCTCCACTGCATGGGCGATGGGTGCCGCGGCCACGGCCAGTAGCCCCAGCAGCGCGAATACAGGATGCTTCATGGGGTGTTTCCTCCTTGAGGCGCTTGCGGAGACAGGCCACTCGGCGCCGGGCGCGTCGGCTCCGGTGCACTGATGCGCTGGGGCGCGCCGTCGTAGCAGTCCAGCGCCAGGCCGAACGGGTTGCGGGCGGGATCGACGTCCACCCGCGTGACCTTGATCGGATAGCGCACCAGGGCGCGCTTGACCTGCTCGGCGCCGTAGTACTCGTCCGCCGTGATGTCCAGCGTCACCACCCAGTCGCGATCGGACACGGTGCGCACGCGCGCCGTGGGGTCGTCGCCATAGCCGCGGCCGGGAATCTCGTAGATGCCGCGCACGCGCTGACGCAGCTCGCCCGTGGAGCGGCGGTAGTCATAGTCCGCCCGCAGGAAGGCCTGGCAGGACGGGGTGAGGTACGGCGAGAGCGTGTGGAGGTTGCGCGAGTAGTCTTCTTCGCCATTGGTTGGCCAGCGGTTGAGGGTCTGGAACACGTAGAACGTGAACGCATAGACCGATTCGGGCGGCACTTCCCACCACTTGCGGGTACTGCCGGAGCGCAGGTCGGGCGGGACGTGGATGGTCAGGTCGCGCGGCGCGCTCCACCAGCCGCCGCCCATGACCAGGGCGACGACGACCAGCGCGCCCGCGCCCAGGCGCAAGGTCTTGATGTGCGCCTGCAGATGGGTAATCTCGTTTTTGAAGCGGCTCATCGCATGCTCCTGCGGGTGGACCAGAAGCCCGAGCGCGAGATCAGCACATGGCCACCGACCCAGCCTGCCATCAGCGGATGGCGCGTGGCGATGCGCCATTGCAGTTGCCGATACAGCCAGGTGTCGGGACGCCCACGCTTGAGGCGGCGCAGGATGCCGCCGCCGATGAAGACGCCGAGCGCCACGCCCAGGACGACGAACGTCGGCGCCAGCGCGATCGTGCGGAACACCCAGGACAGCGGCGCGCCGACCAGCAGGCCGGCGGCGCCGGACAGGCCGCAGCAAATCCAGAGTTCGTCAGCGGTGAGGCCGCGCACCACAACGGGATGGCGGTTGAGCCGGTGCGGAAGGAAGGTGACCGTTCCGTCCGCACGGACGTGCTGCTGCTCGGACATACCGGCCTCGCTTACAGGATGCCGGTGGCTTCGGTGAGCAGCCAGATGCCGATCACGAGCAGCACGGCGCCGATGGCGACCGTGAGGCCGAACTGGCCCCACGTCTTGCGGCCGGTGTGGATCTCCGCGTAGGTCCCGTAGGCGTGGTAGCAGACGCCGATGAACATCGACGCCACCACCAGCAGGGCCACGAGCATGATGATGTCGTAGCCGTAGTTGCGGATGGTCTCCATGATGCCGTTGCCGGTGCCGCGCGTGGGGTTCTCCAATTGCGGCAGACCTTGCGCGAACGACAGCGCGGGCAGCGCGGCGGCGCCCAGGGCCACGGCGGCGCGCTGGGCAAAACGGGAAGTGAGGTTGCGGTTGTGCATGGTCGGGCCTTTCAGGTCAGGACAGAAGGAAGAAACTCAGAACGAGGTACATCGCGACGAAGCGAATGCAGACGCCGAGGAACTGGCGCTGGTTGAGGCGGCTCTCGGACCACCCCACGTAGGCCGTTCGGATGGCCCAGACGCCCCACACGAGCAGGACCGCGAGCACGACGCCGACCAGGACGGTCGCCATCGCGGAAGGCGCGATACCGCTGTTGGCTTGAAATGCCGAGACCTGGGCGCCGTTCATTGCTTGCCCCCCGCAGTCGTCGCCGGCAGCGGCTCGGCCGCCCGCTCGGTGCGGTAGTCGCCGGCCAGTTCGGAGGGGTCGCGCGGCTGAGCGCGCGATGGCGTCAGGTGAAACTGGATGCCGGCGCGAACGCGCGCCAGGTCAGCCAGCAGCCGCGGGTAGTCGAAGTGGTAGCGCTCGCCCGGCTGGATGGGGGCATGCGCGGCGCTGTCCGCGACGGTGCGCTCCAGCGCGTCGAGCTGGCGCAGTGCGGCGACCAGCTCCTGGCGCTGTGCCGGGGACTCGGCCAAGGCCATCTGGGACTGACCCAGCAGGAGGGCCGTCACGAGAAAAGTGGGCACGCCGCGATGCGCGGCGCGCAGCCAGATCGAAGCCACCATCGCGCCATTCCTGTGTGATCAGCAATGGGGTGATCGTGGAGATCAGGGCTGTTTTAGGCCGCAAACAATAGGAACTGGCGGACGACCGGATTGGGCATACCGCGAGCGAACCTACAAAAGCCCGGGTTGAGTTTCGATTATTGCGTTTTTCGAGTGTTTCGAATATGATCGGCTCTGCAACCGTTTTCGCTTAGGAGCTACCCATGACCACCGCCACTGCCCAATCCAAGATGACCCTTCCCGCCGCGGGAGAGGTTAAGGCAGCCGTCCAGGGTCAACGTGCCTTGGCGGCTTACCTCGCAACCCAGTTCGAGACGCAGCACATCCAGATCTTTGATGACCACAAACAGGCTCATCAGGTGGAACTGCCTACCTCGGCTTTACGCCTGCTGGTCGACATCCTGGCCGAGTTGGCCGATGGCAATGCAGTAAAGGTGGTGCCCGTCCATGCAGAGCTGACGACCCAAGAGGCGGCGGACTTGCTCAACGTGTCCCGTCCCCATTTCGTCAAGCTGCTAGAAGATGGGGTGTTGGCATTTCATCGCACCGGCAAGCACCGCAGGGTGAGGTTCGCCGATCTGATGCAGTACAAGGAAGCGCGCGAGCGCGCCAGTGAGCAGGCGATGGCCGAACTCGCTCAGCAGTCGCAAGAGTTGGGAATGGGATACGAATGAGGCATTCCCCATTCACCGCCGTCTACGACGCGTGCGTTCTATATCCCGCGCCACTGCGGGATTTCCTGATGTGGCTCGGCCTGTCTGGCCGCTTCCGGGCGCGGTGGAGCCAAGCCATTCATGAGGAGTGGAAACGCAACCTGTTGATCAACCGCCCCGATCTCACCCGGGTTCAGGTCGACAGGACGTCGGATCTCATGGACAGGGCCATTCCGGACGGCTTGGTGGAGGGCTACGAAGCGCTCGTGGCAGGCCTGACATTACCCGATCCGAATGATCGGCACGTCCTGGCTGCGGCGATTCGCTGCGGTGCGAGCGTGATTGTGACGTTCAACGAACGTGATTTCCCGAACGATCTGCTGGCTCCGTACGGCATCGAATCGCAGCACCCCGATGAGTTTGTGGACAACCTGCTGGATCTGGATGCGGCCGCCGTAGTGTCGGCTGCGCAGCGCCAGCGTGCCCAACTCAAGCATCCGCCGATCGATGTGGACCGCTATCTCGAAATCCTGCTGCGCCAAGGCCTTGTGCAAACGACCAAGGTGCTGGCGACCTATCGCACCATTCTCTGACCCGCCGAGAGCCACGGATGACCAAGAATCCTTCATCAGACGCCACTTTGCCGAAAGGCATCCATCGAAGCTGGAAGCTGCCGGATAAGTCGCTGGGTGACTTGTGGGATTCGATCGTGATGGACGAAGCCATCAAAAAACAGTTGCTGTCACAAGCGATCGTCAACTTCACGGTGCGCCCCAAGGTGGAGCGCACGGTACTCCCCCTGCACGGCGTGATCTTGTTGGTCGGCCCGCCGGGGACTGGGAAGACCTCCTTGGCACGGGGCTTGGCGCATCGTGTGGCCGAATCTTTTTCTTCTGCGAAGTTTCGATTGCTGGAAGTGGAGCCTCACACGCTGACGAGCTCTGCAATGGGAAAGACTCAACGCGCCGTGGCAGACCTGTTCTCGCAATCGATCGCAGAATCCGCAGCGGCGGGCCCGACGATCGTCCTTCTGGACGAGGTCGAAACGCTTGCGGCTGATCGAGCGAAGCTCAGCCTGGAAGCCAACCCGGTTGATGTGCACCGGGCCACCGACGCGGTGTTGGTGCAGTTGGACATGTTGGCCGAACGCAACCCGCATCTGCTGTTCGTGGCCACCAGCAACTTCCCACAGGCCGTCGACAGTGCCTTCCTATCTCGTTGCGACATGGTGATGGAGGTGCCACTGCCCGGCAAGGATGCCTGCAAGCAGATCCTAGTGGACTGCCTGAATGGCCTGGCAAAGACATTTCCGGGGATTGGCAAGCTTTCCTCGGCTCACCAGTTCGACGTGTGCGCTGGCGAGTGCGTCGGATTGGATGGTCGGGCCATTCGCAAGGTCGTAGCCAACGCCCTCGCGGCCGACCCGCAAGTGGCTATCGATCCGAACAAGCTTTCCGTAGAGCACCTGCGCAGTGCGATACGACAGGCAAAGCAAATGCGCCTTCAAGGAGGGAAGCAAAAATGACCACCGTTGTCAGCCGGACGTTTCGCAGCTCGCCGCACCGCGATGCGTTGCAGACATGGGATGCCATTGTCGAACTGCTCACTCAGGGCAAGGACGGCACGGCTCGCTCTGAACTCAGGGCCGTGACGGGCGTGGCCGCCAGCTTGATCGCCGACCAGGCACCCAAGAGCGCGCCCATCGTTGCGACATGCGATGGACCACGGACCAGGATCTACTGCCTCTTCGACGAAGACGCGATCGATGGTGATGATGCCAACGAAGAAGTCTTGGGGTTCGAGCCGTTGAAGGGAGACTGGGGAGTCTCGCTGCCGTGTCCGAAGGAGCAGCTCGGCTGGGTGCAAAGCGCGCTCAAAAAGCACAGTTCTCGCATCATTGCACGGGACTTGAGCCAAGGAATTGCCACGCAGGCGCAGGCCGATGCTGGGCAAGCGCTGTCGCTCGACCTCGGAGGTTTCCTCAAGTCATGAGCACCGTCGCCACCTACTCGTACACGCACTCGGTTACCTATGTGACCGACAACATCCTCAAGAGCTTGAAAGACATCATCCTGCTCAGTGGGCTGGACCCTGAGCACTTTGCGGATCGCTGGGAGAGCAATACCCGAGCCATCAAGACGTGGCTCGGGACCGGTGATCTGCGCAAGGTGATTCTGGAGATCTACAACCCGGCAACCGACAAGCTCGTGACCCGATGGGATATCGACATCGTGTATGGGTGGTCCGATGGCGACGGCAGCTTCTGGACAGATACCGAGCAGTTGAAGTACGCGATCAAGAAAGCTGGGCTGCTGCCATCGCAGGCCAAGTACAAGTTAATGCTCGATACAAAGCCAGGGCGACCTGATGTGGAGGGATGGAGCAAAGGAAGTTATCGCTCGACGGATGGAATGGTCAAGCAGAGCCTAGGCTCGACTGTCGAACACAGCGGCCTGGCGGGTCAGGCCGGATATTGGAGGCAACGCTGATGCTGTCGATCGATGAAGCTTTTCGCAAGTTCAAGTCGCGTCTGGAACTCAACGAACGCGAACAGAAGAATGCCTCGCAACGCCAGAACGAAGTGCGGGACTACCTGCAGACCAAGTTCGGCATTGCGCGCAGCTTCCTGACCGGTTCCTATGCTCGATACACGAAGACGAAGCCGCTCAAGGATATCGACATCTTCTTCGTGCTGAAGGACTCGGAGAAGCATTACCACGGCAAGGCCGCATCGGTAGTGCTGGATGATTTCCACTCTGCATTGGTGGAGAAATACGGTTCGGCGGCCGTGCGCAAACAGGCGCGCTCGATCAACGTGGATTTCGGTGTTCACATCGACGCGGAGGACAACACGGACTACCGGGTGGTCAGCGTGGATGCGGTGCCCGCATTCGACACCGGCGACCAGTATGAGATCCCCGATACGGCGTCCGGAAAGTGGATCAAGACGGACCCGGAGATCCATAAGGACAAGGCGACCGCAGCGCACCAAGCCTATGCCAATGAGTGGAAAGGTCTCGTGCGCATGGTGAAGTACTGGAACAACAATCCCAAGCACGGCGATCTGAAGCCGGTGAAGCCCTCGTTCCTGATCGAGGTAATGGCCCTTGAGTGTCTTTACGGCGGCTGGGGAGGATCGTTCGATCGCGAGATCCAGTCGTTCTTTGCCACGCTTGCCGATCGAGTTCATGACGAGTGGCCGGATCCCGCCGGACTTGGCCCGGCGATCAGCAACGATATGGATGCCGCGCGCAAGCAGCGCGCGCAGCAGCTGCTGTTCCAGGCGAGCCAGGACGCAAGCATCGCCATCGACCACGCGCGTCGTGGTCGCAATATCGAAGCGCTTCGCGCCTGGCGCGCACTGTTTGGCCCCAAGTTCCCACTGTCCTGATTCCATCGGCTTCCATACACGTCCCATCGAGGTACAGCATGTCCCAGTGGTCGCTTTCCCAGCTCCTGTCGTCCCTGCATGAGGACATCCAGCAGCGCTTGTCCGTAGTACGCAAGACCTTCGGTCACCCGGGTACGAAGGGGGATGCGAGCGAGAACGTCTGGATCGACATGCTGGATACCTATCTGCCCAAACGGTACCAGGCGGCCAAGGCGCATGTGGTGGACAGCCTGGGGAACTTCAGCCAGCAGATCGATGTGGTGGTGTTTGATCGGCAATATTCGCCTTTTATCTTCACCTACGAGAACGAGACGATCATTCCAGCCGAAAGCGTGTACGCCGTTTTCGAGGCCAAGCAGACGGCTGACGCGGGGCTTGTGGCCTATGCCCAGGAGAAGGTCGCCAGTGTGCGCAGGCTGCACCGCACGAGCCTGCCGATCCCGCACGCTGGCGGGACCTACCCAGCGAAGCCGTTGATTCCGATTCTGGGTGGCTTGCTCACCTTCGAGAGCGAATGGAGTCCTGCATTGGGTCCATCCATGGACAAGGCGCTGAACGCAAACCTCACCGAGGGGCGTCTGGACATCGGATGCGTTGCCGCCCACGGGCACTTTTTCTATGACCAAGCCAGCGGCGCGCACAGCTACACCAACGAAAACAAGCCGGCGACCGCGTTTCTTTTCAAGCTGATCGCGCAGCTTCAGTTCAGTGGAACGGTCCCCATGATCGATGTGGAGGCTTACGGTCAGTGGTTGACCAAGTGAGGGGGCGCTGTGGCAAGCATACGTTCGGAGTACCACCGGTTCCTGGCGCACTTGGCGCAGCGGCACGTGCACGACGACGTGCGCCGGCTAGCGCACCTGGTGCTCGATCACCTGCAGCCACTGGCCGAGGTCGGTGCTGCACGCCGGGGGCGCTCCACGCGCTTGGCGCCGCTGGCCATCGCGCATCTGGCGCAAATGCCTGTCGCCTACGACGGGGACGCGCGCGGCCCCGAAAACGGGCCGGCGCTCGGGCGACTGCACCAGCTCGAAGTCGGGCCGTTTCGAGGATTCATGCGGCAGGAGACGTTCGACCTCAGCCATGACATCACCTTGGTCTACGGTGCCAACGGCACCGGCAAGAGCAGCTTCTGCGAAGCCTTGGAAGTGGCGATGCTCGGTTCGATCAGCGAAGCGCAGGCCAAGCGGGTCGACCAGCGGACGTACTGCAACAACGCTCGCCTGCGCCGCCACGTCGCGCCAGTCCTGTCGTCTACGGCGGCGGGCGAAGCGCAGGCCGTCCAGCCCGACGAAGCTGAGTATCGCTTCTGCTTCATCGAGAAGAACCGCCTCGACGATTTCGCCCGAATCGCCGCGCGGACCCCGAGCGATCAGCGCCAGCTCATCGCCACCCTGTTCGGCGTGGACCAGTTCAGCGAGTTCGTGCGCGGCTTCAACCCCTCGCTCGATCAGGACCTGATGCTTGCCGGCGTGCAGGCGGCGCAGCTGGCGCAGCGTCGCCTGCGGTTGGCGAGCTCCGAACAGACCATCGCCGCCTACCCGCAGAAGATCGCAGCGGTCGAGGGCCTGGAACAAGCTTTGGCGCAGCGCATGTCACCTGGCGCGACCTATCAAGCCTGCGTGGACTGGCTGCTGGGTACGCCGCAGCAGCAAGGACGGCTACCGTATGTCCAGGCTCAGCTGGACGCCAACCCGCCTGCCATTCACGAGGTGACCCAGGCCCGCCTGCAAGCGTTGCTGGCAGAGGCCTACCGCGTCCAGGGACTGTGGCAAGCGTCTTCCGCGCAACTCGCGGCCCGCGCGGGCGAGGTGTCGTACGCGAAGCTCTACGAGGCCGTGCAAGCGTTGGCGGACGGGGCGACCGCGTGTCCGGCATGTGGAACCGGACTGGCCGCTGTGGCACAGGACCCGTTCGCCAGGGCGCGAATGGGCCTGGAGCAGCTCGCGCAACTGGCCGTCCTGCAGCAGCAAGAGGCCGGGCATCGGACGCAGTTGAGCGAGGCGGTCCGAGCGCTGTGGGACGAAATGCGCCGCGTGGTGGCGGCGGCTGGGGTCGCTTGTCCTGCCGAATCGCAGGCCGCGGGCCTGCCACTGCTGCCTCCCACGTCGGCGGGCAATTGGCTCGGCGGCTGGGTGAATGGGGACCAGCGCGCCTGGCAAGCCCTCTTACGGATCGCACAGATCATCGAAGGCTTCGACGCGCAGGCGCGCGACGTGCATGCCCAGCGCGGCGCGATGGCCCAGGAGCGCGACCGCCTGCAACAGCATCAGCTGGAGATCGAACGGCTGCGGACCATGCGCACGACTGCGGATCAGGAGCTGGCGGCCGCCCGCCAAACCGTGGCCCAATTCGACGACGCGAACCGCGGCCTGATCCAGGCGGCCACGGACGAAATGCCGGTGGTGGTGCACCATCAGCGGGTCAAGGCCGCCTACGACGGCTTCCTACCCGAGATTCAGGCATACCTGACCGCTCTGCCGGGGGTTCTGCTACAGGGGCTGGGAGACCAAGCCCGCCATCTCTACAACGCATTCAACCGGGCCGATCCGCCCGGCGATCTGCTGCACGCGCTGTGGTTGCCCGTGGCCGAGAACGGCAAGATCGAGGTGGAGTTCGCCGGCGAGCCGGGCGTGCGCTACGACGCGTTGATCGTCTTCAGCGAAGGGCACATCAAATGCTTGGGTCTGGCGATTCTGCTTGCCAAGAACCTCGCGCAGGGCTGCCCCGTGGTCATCTTCGATGACGTCGTCAATGCGATAGACGACGACCATCGCGATGGCATCTGGCGTACCTTCTTCGAGGACGGTTTGCTCCACGGCAAGCAGGTTATCCTCACCTCGCACGCAGAGGAGTTCCTGCACCGCATCCAGCAGGAGTTGGGCGTGCGCCGCGCCGCGGCCATCAAGCGCTACAAGTTTCTCCCGCATCAGGGAGAGCACGAACTGCGGGTCGACAGCGACCCGCCAGCGAAGAACTATGTTCTTCTGGCCCAGCAGGCGTTGGCGGCTGACGAGAAACGCGAGGCACTGCGCCAGGCCCGGCCGGCGCTGGAGAGTCTGACGGACCGCCTGTGGACGTGGCTGGGTCGGCGGGCGGACGGCCGGATCGACATCAAGCTGAGCGGGCCCCGCGCGCCTTGGGAGCTGAACAATAAATGCACCAAGTTGCGGTCGGCCGTCGAGCGTATCGCGGCGCAACATGCGGGTGCGCCGGATGCCGTAGGGGCGTTGGTCAGGCTGCTCAATGTCAGCGGTACGAGTATTGAATGGGGTTACCTCAATAGCGGTGTGCACGACGCTCAGCGCGATCATGAGTTCGATCGGGCGACGGTAAGAACGGTCGTCGAGGCGGTTACGGCGTTGGATGCTGCTCTTGATACCCTGCAGAACCGATGAACGGCACACGGCTTTGCAGAGCAGTGCCGCCCGTGTCACCTCATAAGTACTTCTTGAAGCTGCCTGCGGTCAGGCTGACTGCCATCCCCAGCATCGCCGCGCTGGGCAGCAGGATGACCAGAGGATGCACCGATATGGGCAGAGCGAGATAGGTGACCCAAGGCAGCACGGCCAACGGCATCAGGCTGGCCTTCGCGCGGTGGTAGATGAAGCCGGATTCGCGGCCCGCGCCGAACCGGCGCACATCCCGTCGCACCAGGCCGTCAATCAGGCCGACGAATGCCGCCGTGAGGATCAGCGGCAGCGTGAGCACCAGGACCAGCAGGCGCACCAGGAAGGTGAGCGTCGTGAAGGCCGCAGCGATCAGGTAGCTTTCGGCCCAGACATAGACCTGGCTGATGTAGTAGCGGAAGTTGCGGCTCTGCCCGTGGCTGGGCGCGCGGACGCGCTCGGCGGTCTGGCTCATGCGCTCCAGCAACCCCGAGCGCACGAACACCCACTCGTACCCGGTATCCACCAGCTCGTGCGCCGTGCGCCCGGGCTCCTGCACCACCACGCTGCGCGTGAAGTGGTTGGACAGGTGCCCGAGTTCGTACTGCAGCATCTGCTGGGAGTGGCGCCAGCCCTGGTCCTTCCAGAACAGGTGCATGCCGACGCACTCCACCACGATCGAGAACAGCAGCGAGCCAATGAGCACCCCGAGCAGCCGGAACGGTAAGGTGATGGTGCCGACGATCAAGCCTTGGCGTTGGTTCTGCTCCCGCTGCGCGGTCGAGGTGGCATCCTTCATGGCACGGCCTCGTTGCCCGAGCCATCGTCGGCGCCAGTGGCCACCGCGCCGGGCTCGGCCGCAGCGGCATCGTCCAGCAGGTCGTCGGGCAAGGCCGCATCCTGCAAGGCCGGCGAGCTGGTGAACTCCCACCACTGCGTGGCCTCGCTGTAGCTCTGGCGCATGTACCCGGCCAGTTGCTGCAGGTCCGCCGGCATCACTTCATCCGGGTCCGGCGCCGGCAGCGGCATGCGTACCTTCCAAAGCTGGCCGCCCTGCAGCAGCGCGAAGCACTGGCCCTTGGGCAGACCGACGACGTGTGACGGCTCGATCATCGGCACGCTGGACATGCTGATGCGGTCCTGGGTGTTCGACGTGAAGTCCGTCGCGCCGCGGATGTCTGAGCTGTCCGTCGCGCCCGAGACGATGGTGGTCGTATAGACCTCGACCTTCGGCAACTGCCTCGTCAGCAGTTCCGCGGTGGCCGTCTCGCGCACGCGCAACATGAATAAATTGTTGAAATTCCCGATCACTTGGCCGGCCTTCGCGCGATTTCCGATGCGGGCCTCGATGTCCGAAAGCGTTTGCGTGTAGGCGGTGACTTGTAGGCCCGCGCCACCGCCCTTGTTGATGAGCGGAATGAACTCGTCACCCATCAATTCATTGAACTCGTCCGCATGCACGTTGATCGGCACGCGCGCACCAGCCGATGCGCCCGGCAGGCCATCGTCGATTCCGTGCTTGTAGATGTGTCCGGCCACCGAAACCAGGTCAGAGAACATCGAATTGCCGACCGCTGCGGCGACCTCGGCGTCAGACAACGCATCCAGACCCACATAGACGATGGCCCGCTTTCGGATGACCTGCATCCAGTCGAAGATCGGGCGCGGGTCGGCCAGGTCGGAGTAGTTCGGCGCCAGGAGATGGGCGATCTTGCCGCTCGTGAGCTTTTCCAGCAGCGGCAGCAGCGATGCAACGATCTTGTCGAAGTAGGTCTTGTCGTAGCGCACCGCCGAGCGCAGGCCATCGAGCACAGGGTCGTAGTTGCGCGCCTGGGAGAGGTATTGCTCCAGCGCCACCACACGCTTCTCGCGCCCGATCATGTTCCTTGGGATGTTCTTCTCGTTGAGCTTGGCCTCGATCTGGACGATCACCTCCCAGGCCTTGGGCTCCGTCTTGGCAAAGTAGTGCTGGGCGTACTCAATGAACAGCGCGTCGATGTTGATGACGTGGCGCTGGATCAGCATGTAGTCCGGGCGCTGCCCCAGTTCCACCAGGGCGCGGGCGATGATGTTCACGAAGCGCCATGCGAACTCGCGGAACGCCGCGCTGTTGCCTTCGCCGGAGAGCTGCCCCGCGATGCGTGTCGCCACTTCCGAGATCCGACCGAAGCGGCCCACGGCGTTGTAGCGGGCGCTGATTTCCGGCCAGCCCAAGTGGAAGATGTAGAACTCGCCTTCGCGGCCAGCGCGCTGGGCTTCGACGTACATCCGTTTCAAGAGATCGGCATCCCCCTTGGGGTCGATGACGATGACGACCTCATGCTCGCCGGCAGCATTCCTGCGGCGGATGTCCTGCGTGACGAACAATTCGGCCAGGCGCGTCTTGCCCACCCGCGTGGTGCCCAGCACCAGCGAGTGCCCGACGCGCTCGCCCAGCGGCAGGCTGACGTCCACTTCGTCGGGCTCGATGCCGTGCAGCCTTGGCAGGCCGCCGACAGGCGGCAACGGGCGCACGGGGTTGAAAGGCACGTCCCAGCCGGTGAGCTTCGGCAGGCGAGAGAGCGGCAATGGCGCGAACTCCAGCCGTTCCTCCAGGCGCCTGGCCAGCCGGTAGGCCGGCGTCGGCTCGACGTAGCGGCGGAACTCGGGCCGGTACGTCTGCATCAGCCGATGCGTGTGCTTCTGCTCCCAGAGAAAGCCGCGCCCCACGAATAGGCGCTGCTGGCTGACCGGCACGTCCTTGCTGGTCATCACGTAACGCGGCAGACGGCGGATGTTGCGCCGGTAGCGCAGGATGATGCGGGCATCGCGGTAGCGGATCGCGCCGTAGGCGCCGAACGCCAAGGCGCTGCCGATGCCCATGGCCGGGCTCAGCGCGAGCGACCATGGGGCCACCAGGCACAGAAACGCGGCGCCTGCACACGCCGCGACGGTGTATAGCTCCACCGCTGGGCGTAGCAGAACCTCGACCGGCTGTTTGCCTGACATGGCTTCATTGCTCGATGCCGGTGGCCGTGATCAGCGCCGGGTAGTGCCGCAGGCCCAGGCGATCGGCCAGGTCGTCGCCGGCCACGGGCGCGAGCGGTACGCCAGGCACCAGAGCGCGCAGCCGTGCCAGGCTCTGCGCGGTCTCGACGTTGACCACCAGGCCGACCGCGCCGCGTTCACGCAAAGCGGCGGCGCGGCGCTGCAACCAGACCCGGGAAGCCTCGTCGTCGCCGATGACCGCGAACGGCCGCAGGCCGGGCGCTTCGATCACGCGCCGCGCGACGGTACCGGGCGTGAGCTTGCTGCTGCGCACCGGCAGCATCGCGGCTTCGTCCGCTGGCGTGGCGGGAACCCGGGGCGTCGGGATGGGGGGGCGGGCCGGCGCGTTGGCGCGCGGCTGGAGGTTCAGGGCTTCGTAGTACGGCAATGCCGACGTGCCGCCACGGTCCTCGACCACGATCAGCGGCTCGCCAGCACGCGAGGCCAGCGGCAGGCCTGACAGCAGCATGAGCAGGCCCGTGAGCGCGAGTTGGACCGGATGGGGTTTCGTCATGGGGAGGTCTCCTGGCGCGCGGCGAAGACCGCGGCGGTTGGGCGCGTGCCCTGCACGCGGGCAAGGTGGCGGGACACGCTGCGCCGATAGCGGACGGCGGGCTCGCCGCCAGCGGGGCGGTGGTAGCGGCCGATCGCCAGCAGCCAGTCCTCGCCGGGGGTGTGCTGCTCCTTCAGGATCTCGGCGGCAACGGCGAGGTTGCGGTACGGGTCCAGCAGATCGCACGCGCCGGTGAAGCGGTGCTTGTGGTAGCCAAGGTTGATCTGGCCCAGGCCCGCGTCGATGCGCGTGTGCGGCGTGGCGCGCATCGCCTGCTGCAGGCCAGCGCAGGCGTCGGCGCGCGTGGCGAAGCGGCGCGATTGGCCGGCGACGTTGAGGGACCACGGCCATGGGACGATGCGCCCGTTGCGCCGGATGCCGCTCTCCTGCAAGGCCACGGCGTAGAGCACCGTCGAAGGGATGCCCGCGCGCTGGGCGGCAAGCTGGTAGGCCGGTGGCGGCACCTCCTGGGCATGGGGGGTGCTGGCATACACGCCTGCAGAGAGCACCAGTGCGCGCAAGAACTGCGATACGGGGGCAGCTACGGCTGGCGCTGCCATTGGCCGTTCACCTCGCGCACGGCTGCGGGCAAATCACCGGGCAGGCCCAGCGACAGCCAGCGGCCGCCATCGTGGTTGAGCGTGATGCTGCCGGCGCGCACGCGCGCCGGGTCGATCTGCGCGCGCTTGGCCCAGTCGCGGATGCGCGCGTCGTCCTGGCGGCTTCCGACCATGTACAGGTCGAAATCGGCGCCTGAGGATTGCAGACGCTGTACGAGCTGCCCGCAGGCAGCGCAGCCATCCTTGACGAACACCGCGGTGCGGCCTCTACCACGCACGGGACCGGCGCCGGGCTTGTCGTCGGGCAGGTTCACGCGCTGCATGCCGGGGTTCAGGCGCTGCCAGGCTTCGTCGTAGGCGCGCTGGTAGGCGAGCAGCTTCTCGACGCGGCGCGCTTCGACCTGCACCTGCAGCTCTGCGTAGCGCCGCCGCTCTTCGTCAGTGCGTGCCTCGATGCCCAGGGCGGACAGCGGGTCCAGGTTGGGCGAGTAGATGCCCAGCGGCCCGTCCATCAGCTCGCGATAGCGAGTCCACTCCTGCGGTTGCAGGCCCCATTCACTGGCCGCCCGATCGTCCAGCACGCGGGCGGCCAGCGGGCGCTCCTGGCTTTGCGCATTGCGCGCCGGGGCCGTTGCGGGCTGCTGCGCCCAGATGGGCCACTGCACCGACGCCAACACGAGCGCGGAAAGGAGGATCGACGGCTTCATGGGGTGCTCCGGTCAGGGAATCGCCACACGGCGGGTCTGGTTGCCGGCCTGGAACACTGCGGTGTTGCCCTCGATCGCCTGCAGGCGCCACGGGCCGACCGCATCCCCGGGCAGCAGCACCTGAAGTTGGGCGGGCATGAAGTCCCCGGTGCTCGGCGCGACGGACACGCTGCGCTGGCCAGCGCGCAGTTCGGCGCCGACGACGCGGAACGGCAGCGGCGGCGGTTCGGCCTTGGAGGCGGCGGCCGGGCGTGATGCGCGCGGCTGGGCGGGGGCTGCGGCACGCGCGGCGGTCTGGCGCGTCTTGATCTGCTCGATTTCGGCGCGTAGCGCCTGAAGGTCATCAGCGGCGGCATAGCCGCTCAGCGACTTCTCGACCTGGGCAGCGCGTGCTTCCAGGACTTGGCGGGTGTCCTTGAGGTCAGCGGCCGTTGCGACGGCTGGGCGCTGCTGGATGGCCTCGATGGTCTCGGCCAGGCCAGTCGCCTGCGCTTCCAGGCGCTGCAGGCGGGAATCCAGCCGATCCTGGTCGGTTTGATCGCGCATCGCCAGGTAGCCCAGCGCCACGATGACACTGAGGCCGATCAGCCAAAGCCAGAACAGGCTCTGTATGACAACCGCCGCGGTTGAGCGTTGGGCGGGATGCGAGGCATTCATGGCTGGCCTCCCGAAACCGCAGGCGCCAGCGGGAACGTCTGCACCGTCTCGGTGGCGAGTGGCCCGGATGGGGACTCGGCGACTGCACGGTCGCCGGGCCGATCGAAGCAGATTTGCCGTGCGCGGTCATCCGCGTGCAGTTCCCAGGACGGCCCAGCCAGCGTGAGCAGCGCATGGCGCAAGGTCATGGGGCCGAGATGCAGATGTGCCGCCGGCAGCGGCAGCGCGTACAGTTCGATCACGGCATGCGCGGTCTCGCAAAGGCCGTAGCCGCTGCGCTTGAGCACATGCCGCATCCCGTCGCCGACCGTGGCGCGGGCATCCTCGGGCATGGACACGTCGATGGTCTGCAACAGCAGGTCGCGCTGCGCTGCCGTGGGTGCCAACTCGACCAGCGTGTAGCGGCCGTAGCGCACGACCGGGATGTACTCGGGCGCCTCGGGTTCGGGCGCGGCCGAGACTTCCTCGATGGCATCGGGTGCGAGCGGCGCCGTGGTGGTCGCGCAGCCACTGGGCAGGGCTGCGGCCAGGAGGCCGGCGCCGACCAAGTGCCGGGATACATGGATTGCGGGCATGGCATCGGCTCTTCTGTTGCGATGCCGATACCTTGGCCGCGCGCGGCGGCGCGGTCAGTCAGGAATGCGAACTGGGAGCTACCCGCTTTTGCAGTCCAACACATAGCGCAACCCGCAAACCCAACTGTGGTTTGCACATTGATTCAATAATTGTTGTATTATCGAACAATGCAAGAAGATCAAGCCATTTCCGCCTTAAACGCCCTGGCTCACACCCAGCGCCTGCGCGTGTTCCGCGCCTTGGTCGTTGCTGGCCCGGGCGGACTGACGCCAAGCACGCTAGCCGACCAGCTCGACGTGGCCCGCAACACCTTGTCCTTCCACTTGAAGGAGCTGGCCCATGCCGGCCTCGTCACCATCGAGCAGCAGGGTCGCAACCTGATCTATCGGGCCGAGTACGGCCACATGAACGGCCTCATCGGCTACCTGACCGAGCATTGCTGCCAAGGTGGCGTATGCGAGGTTTCTCCATCCAAGACCTGCTGCTGACCATGACCGATACCACTTACAACGCCTTGTTCATCTGTACGGGCAATTCGGCCCGCTCCATCCTCGCCGAAGGCATCCTCAACGACATGGGCCAGGGGCGGTTTCACGCCTGGTCGGCAGGTAGCCATCCGAAAGGCGAAGTTCACCCGCTGGCGCTCGCCACGCTGGAGCGGCTGCACCTTCCGACAACGGGCTACCGCAGCAAGAGCTGGGACGAGTTCGTGAAGCCCGATGCGCCGGTGTTCGATTTCATCTTCACCGTCTGCGACAACGCAGCCGGCGAGGCTTGTCCTCTATGGCCGGGCAAGCCGGTGTCGGCGCATTGGGGCGTGCCTGACCCGGCTGCCGTGGAAGGCTCCTTGGAACGACAAAGCAAGGCGTTCTTCGATACCGCCATGACGCTGCGCCGACGCATCGAGTTGTTCCTGTCGCTGCCGATCAAGAGTCTAGATGCCATGTCGTTGCAGCGCGAACTGCGCGACATCGGCCGCCAGTGAGGCCTGAACCGATGAGCGCAACCGATACCGCCGGCCCCGCGCCAGCAAACTCCGCCATGAGCGGCTTTGAGCGTTACCTGACGCTATGGGTGGCGGTGTGCATCATCGCGGGTATCGCTCTGGGCCAGTTCGCGCCCGCCGCATTCCAGGCCATCGGCCGCATGGAGATCGCTCAAGTCAACCTGCCGGTGGGCTTGCTGATCTGGGTGATGATCATCCCTATGCTGCTGAAGGTGGACTTCGCCGCGCTCGGCCAGGTGCGCCAGCATTGGCGAGGCATGGGGATCACGCTGTTCATCAATTGGGCCGTCAAGCCGTTCTCAATGGCACTTCTGGCGTGGATCTTCATCCGCCACGCTTTTGCTGATTGGCTGCCCGCCGACCAACTCGACAGCTACATCGCCGGCCTGATCCTGCTGGCTGCCGCACCGTGCACCGCAATGGTTTTCGTTTGGAGCCGACTGACTGGCGGCGATCCGGCATTTACGCTGTCGCAAGTGGCCTTGAACGACACCATCATGGTGCTCGCCTTCGCACCCATCGTCGGCCTGCTGCTGGGCCTGTCCTCGATCACGGTGCCTTGGGACACCTTGCTGGTGTCGGTGGGTTTGTACATCGTCATTCCGGTCATCCTGGCCCAGCTTTGGCGCCGGGCGCTGCTGCGCAAGGGACAGGCCGCGTTCGACAGGGCACTGGAACGCATCGGCCCGTTGTCCATCGCCGCGCTGTTGCTGACGCTGGTGCTGCTGTTCGCCTTCCAAGGCGAGGCCATCATCCGGCAGCCGCTGGTGATCGCCATGCTCGCGGTGCCGATCCTGATCCAGGTGTTCTTCAATTCCGGGCTGGCGTACTGGCTCAACCGCCAGGCGGGCGAAAAGCACTGCGTCGCTGGGCCATCCGCGTTGATTGGTGCCAGCAACTTCTTCGAGCTGGCCGTGGCCGCCGCCATCAGCCTATTCGGCTTCCATTCCGGTGCGGCACTCGCAACAGTGGTCGGCGTGCTCATCGAGGTGCCGGTCATGCTGCTGGTGGTGCGGGTGGTCAACCGCTCACGCGGCTGGTACGAACGCCGCGCGACCACTTCGTAATCTCCAAGAGGCATCCATGAGCACCATCACGATCTACCACAACCCAGCCTGCGGCACATCGCGCAACGTGCTGGGCCTGATCCGCAACAGCGGCGAGGAACCGACCATCATCGAGTACCTGAAGACGCCGCCCGGCCGCGACACGCTCCAGGCGCTGATCGCGGCGATGGGCGTGCCGGTGCGGGACATACTGCGCGAGAAAGGTACGCCCTATGCCGAACTCGACCTGGGCAACCCGAAGTGGAGCGACGACGACCTGATCGGTTTCATGCTCCAGCATCCCATTCTCATCAACCGGCCGATCGTGGTCACGCCGCTGGGTGTGCGCCTGTGCCGGCCATCGGAAGCCGTGCTCGACCTTCTGCCGCAACCGCAGCGCGGCGCGTTCAACAAGGAAGACGGCGAGCCGCTGGTTGATGAGAAAGGCCGTCGTGTCTGAAGCCCGCCTCGACCTGCCAAACATCGACGCGGCGCTGTTCCAGCAACCAGACGCCGAACACCTGTTCGCGCCGGCACGGACCACCCACGCGCCGCGCTTCCTGCTGCTCTACGGCTCGCTGCGCGAACGCTCGTTCAGCCGCCTCGCAGCCGAAGAAGCCGCCCGCATCCTGCGGGCGCTGGGCGGTGAAACCCGATTGTTCAATCCGTCCGGCCTGCCGCTGGTGGACGATGCACCCGCTGATCACCCCAAGGTCAAGGAACTGCACGAACTGGTGCAATGGGCCGAAGGCATGGTGTGGAGTTCGCCGGAGCGCCACGGCGCGATGACCGGCCTGATGAAGACGCAGATCGACTGGATTCCGCTGTCGGTCGGCGCGGTGCGCCCGACCCAGGGCAAGACGCTGGCGGTGATGCAGGTGTCGGGCGGCTCGCAGTCCTTCAACGCGGTCAACCAGATGCGCGTGCTCGGCCGCTGGATGCGGATGCTGACCATCCCGAACCAGTCCTCGGTCGCCAAGGCATACCAGGAGTTCGACGAGGTCGGGCGCATGAAGCCCTCGGCCTATTACGACCGCATCGTGGACGTGATGGAAGAACTGATGAAGTTCACGCTGCTCACGCGCGACGCGGTCCCGTATCTGGTGGATCGGTACAGCGAGCGCAAAGAGGGCGCTGAATCACTGTCCAAGCGTGTACGGCAAGGTGCAATTTGACGATGCAAGGCACTGAAAAAAAGCCGACGACCTCTCGGTCGTCGGCATTGTGTGAAGTTCAGGCGGCGACCAATTGCCGGGCCAGTGCGACCTCGACGGAATCACCATCCTGGTTCAGAACATCGAGCCCGGATTCAGGCACGTCGCCCGAGGTGGACTGCGAGACCATGATCTTCTTGGCCATCAGCTCCAGGCAGGTCATCTGCGAAGAACCGGCATAGCCAAGGTAGATCACGCGCACGGGCTGCTTTTGCCCGATGCGCCAGGAGCGGCGTGCCGCCTGCTGGAGCGAGTACACGTTGTAGCCCGACTGCATGAACACGATCGTCGGGAACTCCAACAGGTCCAGCCCCGTCTTGACCAGCTCGGGGTTAGTGATGAGCACGTCGATGCCACGGTCCAGTTGCTCGGCGATCCAGTCTTCGCGGCGGCTGGCGTCCACGCTCGCGCGCAGCACCGCCACTTTGAAGCCCTCCTGCTCCAGCAGCACCTTCAGGCGCGACGTGGTGTCGCGCGTGCCGGTATAGACCGTGTAGGCCAGGACCTTGCGACCCTGTGCCTTCTCCTCTTTGCAGATGTCGATCAGCTCGCGCTCTTTCGGTGTCACCTCGAACTCGTTGAACTGAGCCGGGACGAACGCCAAGGTGTTGCGCGTGCGCGGATGCACCACGGTCTCCGACCGGAAGCAGCAATCCGGCCAGGCCAGCAGCACGTTGAGAACCACGCCCAGCAAGGTCGTATCGCGTCGCGCCAGAGCCTGTTTCAGCTCGGCGGTCAGCCGACCCGCCAGATCGCGGTAGGCCGCGGCTTGTGCCGTGTCCATCGCGACTTCACGGAACTCCTCGTCATAAGGCGGCAGGACGTTGCCGCCGATGTCCTTGAGCTTGAGGAAGATCGTGAACGGCAGGATGCAGCGCAAGACGCCCTTGGGGCCGAAGCCCGGGGCCTTGACCGTGCGCACCGATACCTTGGTGCCCTTGGCCGTCTTGTGCGCCGTGCCGGTGCTCTCGGAGTAGATGTCCTTCAAGACCCCGTGATCGCGCATGAACGCCATCGCAGCCGAGGTCATGCTGCCGCTCGTGGTCGGGCGGTAGCCGTCTTCGATCATCCGCCCAGGCAGGGCTCGGAACAGCAGATAGAACAGGTCGTCCCCATAGCCGCCCATCAGCGTGCCAGTCAGCAGCAAGGTCTTGCGAGCCTTCGCCGCCAGCACGCCCATGGCCTGGCCTTGGGCACTGCCGCCGTTCTTGTACTCATGGGCCTCGTCGGCGATCAGCAGGTCGAACGTGCCTTGCGGCAGGTACCTCTTGATGAACTCGGACGGTTGGTAGCCGCCCTCGCCGAAGCCGAACTCCATGTTGGCCATCGCACGTTCCATGCGCGTGGCCTGACGGTCAGAAAACACCAGCTCGCCGTTGCCGTCCATCAAGTTGATGAACTCGTGGATGTTGTCGCCGAGCATCGATGCCAGGAACCCGTCCCCGAACTTCTGCATCAGCTTCTGCGCGGTGACTTCCCCGATCGTCGGAATGCGCTTCAAGGCTTTGAGCACGGCCGAGGATTGATCGCTGCCGGACAGGCTGCGCGGGCGGATCAGCGTCCACAGGGGCGCGGCGCAATGGCTGCACTTCCTGCGGTACTCATCGGCTTGGAGAGCGACCGGGTTGACCGGCTCGCCGTCGAGGTCGGTGATAACCGTGCCGCAGTCCGGGCAAGCCGCCACGTCGCCGTGGCGGGTGCGTCGCGTGGTGAAGACAGGCTTCCAGTGGAAACCCATCCGCATCCTGACGCGCCCCAGGACGAAGAACTCCTGGCCCGTGGGCTGCACACCCAACTGCTCACGCAGCTTGATGAGTTTGACGAGCGTATCCGGCCCATTGAGCACCCATACCTTGGCGCCGGCCACCGTCTCCTGGATCTCCCGCCGCCACTTGTAAACCAGGTGCGGTGGCGACAGGACCAGAGTGCGGCGGTAGCCTTCGGCGTTGAGCACGGCGGCCGCGGCGATGCCGACGGTCGTCTTACCGCAGCCCATCTCGCCATTGACGATCGCGGCGCGTTCGCCACGGTCGATCAGCAGCTCGGCGGCGGCGTGGACGACTTCGGCCTGTGCTGGGAACAGCTTGCGCTTGAGGCTGGCGACGACGAGTTGCCGGTGCGCCTGCGGTTGGCCGGTATAGACCGGCGGGTTGGCGCTGTTGAGGGCGTCGAGCAGTTCGTCGCCGAACTCGCCGACGAAATCCTGAAGGCTCAGGGTCAGAGGGTTGGATTCCGCGTCCAGCAGTTCGCCCTGCACGGGCGTGGCTTCAGCGGCAGTGGTTTCGAGATCGAGGGACATGGTGATGCTCCAAAGAAAAATGGGGCATGCACCACCCCCAGCGGGGCAATGGCATGCCCCGTGGTGGGAGGAGAATCGGCGCGTGGCCGAAGGTGGTTGAAGATGCTGGCCTGGGTGGCCCGCGGGTGAACCGTGCTCAGTCCTCGGACGGCAGCACGATGGCGGTGATGCTGCGCCCCGTATCGGTGATGATGCGAATGGCGAGTCCCGGGTGGATCACGTAGTGCGATTCCAGTGGCGCGCCTGATTGAAGCGCAGAGCTGTTGGCCTCCCCCATTGCTGGGCGGTGACGTCGCCCCAGTCGCCGCGGGCGTGCCGTCTGAAGTACGGAATCGGGTCCAGGCGACCCGCGTTGAACAGGCGGTTGATACCTCTGCTGAAGATGAGCGCCCCAATGGGGAACGTCAGCCTGTGGCAGTAGGTTTCGATACGATGCGATGCCATGGGCTCCTCCTTGATGGTTCATTGGGCCACGACACCCCTGCCGGAGTGAAGTGGCTCCGTCAGGTGGATGAAGATGACGATGTGGGGCCTCAGATCAGGTCCCGCTCTTCGGGAAGCTGGACCACCGTGGTCTGGTGGTCTTCGCTGGTCTTGACGATCAGCGCCAGGTCCGGCGTGATCCTGAACTGCGAAATCATCAGGTTGTCCTGTTGGATCGCCACGTCGTTCGCTTGGCGGGTGGCCTCATCGATCTCGCCCCAGTCCCCGCGCACATGGCGCTGGACATAGGCCAAGGGGTCAATCAGGCCTCGCCGGGCCAGCCAATGCACCTTCTCGCTCAACTTCAACGTACTCGGTGTGAACAACGGTTGCTTGTGCGGCGCAGGCCGCTTGAACGGATTGGGGATCATGGTGTTTCTCCTTCGAGTTGGTACAGCAGGACGGCAGCGCGTCCGGTGGATCAGCGAATGGTCAACACCTCGCCCCGTGTCGGGGAGCCAGGCGTCATGTCCCACGCGCGGATGACAGGCACGAACTTGTCGGTGAGGATGCGTGTCTCGGCGATGGAGCCGTCTTCGCGTTCGGTGAATTCCCGCTGGAGCGTCTTGTCCTTGTGGGTGTCACCTTTGACGACGAGCACGCGCCCCGTCTGGGAGCGCACGACGCCGGAGATCGCGCCCGCGGCCAGAGCCAGGGCGAGATGCCAGTGGGACAAGGCCCGCGCCGGTGGACGCAGCGACTGCTGCGCGGTCCCCAAGTGCGTGTCCAGCGACGGCCAAAGGCCTTGCAGCCGGCCAACCTCGTCGGCGAACTGTTCGGGCTCCATCGTCACGCGGAAGAAATGCTCCGGCTCGGCCGGACTGGCGGGGACGATGTACGGCAGGAACGGCCATTCGCTCGGCAGTTCCTCGGCTTCGACTTCGCCAAGCCCAACCTGCAGCAGCAGATTGCGCACGGCCTTGACGCCATCGGGTGCCAGCTCCCGCTGACGGACCCGGCGGCCGAAGATCACCACCTGCTTGAACTGCGTTTCCACCGCTCGGTAGATACGCAGATCGGTGTAGTGGCGCGTCAACCAGCCGACCAGCTCCGCGTCGAGCACGTAGCCGGGGACGATGAAGACCAGCACGCCGCCGTATTGCAACAGCGACAGCGAACGCTGATAGAACAGCTTTTCGAGGCGGGCACGGCCCTGGCCCTGATAGCCGATGTTGCCGTTGACGTCCTTGGACAGGTCGCCATACGGTGGATTCAGCCACAGTAGTCCGAAGGACTGCTTGGAGATCATCGTGTCCATCAGGTCCGCGTGCAGGCAGTGATCGACCAGGCCGCGGGCATGGCGCGCCCGCTCGGCGTCGAATTCGACGGCGAACGCCTTGGCCTGTTCGCGCCCGAGGGCATGAGAGGCTTCGGCGATTGCCACGCCTTCACCGGCGCAGGGATCGAGGATGCACATCGGCCCGTCGCTGGGCATCAGTGCGTTGAGGGCTCTTTCGAGCGTGGGTTCGTCGGTCGGGTAGTACCCATTTTTGGCGAAATTGCGGGCGAGCCGCGGGAACATGAGAGCCATGGAAGTCTCCTGGTTGGCGGGGATGAATGACGGAAGCACGCCAAGGCGTGCCTCCGAGGGTGGGTCAAGCCGCTACCGCTTCCGGCGTCCAAATCTTGGCCGGATAGGGATAGGCGGTGAGCGCGTCACTGCGGATCAGGGAGCCCAGCGCCAAGCTCAGCGCCGGCACGTCGATGGCGAGCCGATGGCCTTCCAGCGGCCCGAGGGCGAACGGAAGGCGGGCCAGCATCTCGCGGCTTTGCAGCAGTTCCAGCACGGTCTCGCGCCAGTGGTCGAGTAGCGGTAACGGGCAGGTATCCCGCACCAACGTCCACAAGCGGTCGAGCCGGTGGGCGCTGTCGCGTGGCAGCAGTGCCAATGCGCTGGCGTTGGCCCTATCGGGCTTGACGCAGCGCCGGTCGAACAGCCACACGTTGGACAGCGAACCGAACAGCGTGCGTCGGTAAGCGCGCGTGATGCGCTTCTCCAGACGATCGACGTTGCCGATGAACACCGGGACGCTGCCGCCCTCGTCGGTGATGATGTGGAACTGGTCCAGTCCCTGCTCGTCGCGCCCGAGGGTCAGGCGGGCAAGGAACTGCTGGACGGCGGTGTCGCGCGCCCAGATGGACAGGAAGATCAGGTTGCCCTGGTCATCGCCGACGCAAGCGTCGGCCATAACGTCCGGGCATTCGTCGATGTGGAACAGCGTGGTGGATGAAGTGTGTGCGTGCATGGTGGTGTCCTCGATGAAATGAGGGGCAGCACCGCCCGCAGGGGCAGCGAATGCCCCGTTAGGGATGAAGGAATGCGGATAAGGTGTTCGATCCGCTTGGGCGTTCAGAACGTCTGTTCGGTGAACGAGCCGTCGGCCTGATGCTTGACTACACGGTTGCCAATGTTGCCCTCGCAGTCCTGTTGGACTTCGGTGAACATGCTTTCGGGCACGTCGATGTGGAAATGGCGCAGGACCACTCGGTAGTAGTCCAGGTAGTGGTTGAACGGGTCGCTCTCGTGCAGGTTGCTGTACAAGAAGTCGTCGCTCTCGACCTTCGCGGTATCGTCGATCAGCTCGGCCGGCTTTTCGATGAATAGGAAGAAGTAATTTGCCGGCCGGTCCCAGCCCAGTACGACGGTGATGGGAAAGCCCTTGTGAACGGTGTCGAAGTAGTGCCGACTCATGGTGATGTCCTCGGTGAATCGGAAACAGCACCGCCCCTGAGGCAGGTGCTGCCCCAAGGGGTGGAGAAAAGCCGCGCAAGCGGCGATGACGTGTGCCGGACCTCAATAGTCCGAATCGCAACCGGACGGGCAATAACCCAGTTCGATTCCGTGCGAGCAGTAGCCGTTTTCGGCGTTCCAGTCCTGGGTTTCCTGCCTTTCGGCCGGTGTGGCGTAGCCCCATTCCTGTGCGATCTGCAGCGCCTGTGCGCGTTGCTCTTCCGGCAATCGACTGGCTTGCGCGTCGATCTCCGAACTGAAAAGCGTGACCCAGTGGTCCCAGGACAGGCCACAACCACGCTGGGCGTGCTCGGCGGCTGTCTTGCAAACAGCTCGCCACGCGGGTTCACCCAGCGAAGAACGGGGTGTATCGCAATCGATGGTGGACATGATGGAGACCTCCAGAAGAAAGCCGGGGGCCTCCCCGCATAGGGAAAGAGCCCCGGCGGGTGGATGAAGAACACCGCGCATGCGGTGTCTGCGATCACGCAGGTTGCAGTTCGGCCTGGCGGCTCCACTCCTGCGTTTTGAAGTCCAGCGCGTAGCCCAGATCGCCCAGGCGGGCGATCTGCGCGCGCAGGGCGCGGCGGTCGATGGTCGAATCCAATTTCACGGAATCGCCCAGCGGCCAGAGCAAGCCGAACAAAGCAACGTCGCCCTCTTCGGTGCTGCCAGGGGCAGCCGCCGCAGCGGGCGTCGGTGCATCCACACCGAAGGGCGTGGTATCGACCAGCGGGTCCGCCGAGGCCTGCACGGGTGCGGGCTTGGCGGGTCTGGAGGCCTTGGCGGGCTTGGCCGGCGTTTCCGCAGGCTGCGTCCCCAGCTCTTCATCGAGTGGATCGACTTCCTGGGTGGCGAAGCTGCGGGCCTCATCACGACTCAGTTTGTCGATGCCGTTGAGCGTCATGCCGTCGAGGTTTGCGCGCACTTCAAACCGCGCGCCGCCCGCGACCGGATAGGACTTCGCGAAGATGTAGCGAATGACGAAATCCCCGTCGTACTTTCCTTCGGGGTACTGCTCCAACTCCGCGTCTTTAACCGCGAACTCGCCGATGGGGGTAGAAAGGCGCCCAACCGTGAACGGGCCGTTCTTGCCCCGGATGGTCCGCAACGTGAGCTGGCCCGGGACGACGATGGGTAGGGCTGATCTCGTAGGTGCCGATGTGGCTGCCATGATGGTTCTCCTTGGACGAATAGGAAAAAGGCAAGGCCCCGTGAGGGGCCGTGCCGGATCAGAACGAAGCAGCCAATGCCGGCTCCTGCTCCTCGACTGCACATTCGGGCTCGCGCTCGGCGGGCTCGGCAGATTGGTAGGAAACGGCGTCGGCGGCAGTGTCGATGGCGTTGGCGGCTTCGGACGCGGGTGCGTCCTCCGCTGGCGCTGCCTCGGCATGCGCCTGGCTCGTCGGATAGACCTGGGTGCCGTCGATCTTGATCAGACCGATGTGGACCAGCGTCGATTCCAGGCTTGCGGCCGGTTCCCCAGCGTGCTCGCCCTTGGTGCGGATGTACGGATCGATCTTCATGTCGTTCAGACGAAAGGCGATCAGCACCTTGCGATCCCCCTCGATGGCCTGCACGCATCGGCGAACCAGATGCTCGGCTTCAGGGGTGGCGACGATCGTGTCGAAGTACCGATATTCCGGTTCATCGACAGGTCCGGCCAGCGCGGCGATGGAGCACGACAGGAACGGGTCACCATCCTTGGGGGTGACGTCCTTCGGACGGTTGAGGTAGCCGATGCCACGGGTGATCAACTCGTGCTGCTCGATCGAAGCCAGTTCGGCCCGCTCGATCAGCTCGGCCTTGAGCAGTCGCGCCTTGAGGGATGCGGCGGCCTGGCCTTTCTGTTCGCCCTTGTCGCGGATGTAGGCATCGCCCCAGAGGTCGCCGAGGCGAAAGCGCACCAGCGGTCGCTGCTTGGAATCGTCAACGCCGATGTAGCGCTGAACGAGCTTCTTGGCCTCGGCACCCGAGACCTTGACGTCGAAGTAGCGGTAGCTCGGGTCCCTGGCGGGGCCGACCAGCGCGGCGATGGTGCAGGCCAGGAAGGGCTGCGCACGGCGGCCGCCCCTGACGGGCACCTCACGGACACGCTGGAGGTAGCCGATGCCCGAGGTGTGGAGGTCGAAATACGATTTCTCGTTGGAAGTGGTGTTCATGGTGAATCTCCATAGGGAAAAGCGGAGACACACCGAGCCCACGCATGCGGGGAAAGGTGCGTAACCCCGCGGTGGGTTGATAAGGCGAAAGCATCCGCCACCAGGGACTGGTGGCCGCTCGCGGATGGATGCGGTGCGAGCTGGCTCGGTCACGCAGTGGAAACTGCGCCGCAACCTCGAAGACCGATGGTTGCCTGGCATGTCGCTGACAGCGTCAGCAGGCATGGGGTCAGCATGGCCGGGCCTCGCGCGCGCGACAGCAATCAATTGGCATCCGCGCGTTTCCCTTTGTCCACGCAGCCCGGCTCAGCGCAAAAGAAAGCCCCCGGTGTGGGGGGCTGCGAGAGTCGAGTGGCGGTTGCCGCGCTATGCGGGAGGCACCACCTCCAGCGACAGATGTGTGGCGGTGGCCGACAGCATCAGGTCGTCTTCGGTGTGCAGGATGCGCGTGAATACGCCGTCCTTCGGGTCGAAGTACTCCCCGAAGTCGTCGCCGCCCAGTTCGGCGCGCGCCAGTTCCCACCAGTCGTCGAACGGGTCGGTATCCGGGTTGCAGCCGACGGCATAGGCCAGCAGCTTCACACGCCCATCCGGGCGGCGCTCTCCCTGCTCGGCGAGGAAGTACACGCCCTGGTCCTTGACCAGGATGACGCGGCATTGGCTGGCGATGGCCTCGGTCAGCACGGGGCGCAGGTCGGAGCCTTTGAATCGCAGTGACATGGTTGAAATCTCCTATGTGGAATAGAGAAAAGGCCCTCCATCCGCATGGATGGAGGGCCTGTGGGCACATGGCCCATGGGCGAAACTTCGTGGCGGGACCCACGGGTCAGCCGTAGAACCGGCAGGATTCAGTTTCCGGCGTCATGCCGGCACCGCCTGGCGCTGCCGGGTAGCCTTGGCGTCGATCACGCTCACATCGATCAGGCGCCAACGTCCGTCGTCGATGAGTCGCTCCAGCACTTCGCCGAGCATGTCGAAATACACCTCGTCATGCCGATCGACCAATTCGCCGTCGCGATGCAGCTCCACCACGTAGGTGTCGCCGCCTCGGTCGTACAGCACCGTCACCCGGCCCTCGAACTTCGCGGTCGAGACCGTGAAGCTGATCGCCGGAGGCGTCTCGATGATCTTGGACGGCGTCGGATCGACCCAGGTGAAATCCCGGGCACCCGCATCGACCAGCATGTGGGTGATGCGCCGGAAGCCATCGGGCGCCGGCATTTCCTCCAACTGCTGGATGAGCTGACCCAGCTCCATGCACTGCGGCTCGGGAATGGGCAGCTTGGCCGGCGCGGAGCCGAGGATGTGCGTCTTGACGGTGTAGGGAATGCCGTCGGACGTCATCTCGGTGCGCTCTTCCGGCGTGTCCGCCCGCAGCCCATCGAAACGGCGCCGTGCGTAGGGTTGGACATGCACCTTGGCGCCTTCGTCGGGGACGGTGGTCACCAGCTTGGAATCGAGCACAGCGAACTCGCTCGGCTTGAGCTTGACGACGATGGCATCGTCGGTGATGGCGACTACCTTCCCGTCGAAGGGCTGGGGGTCGACGGCGAAGCCCAATGTCGAAGATTGCGGCTGATCGTCGAACACGCGGTACTTGAACGACCGCACGTTGCGGGGCACGTGGCCTGCGACTAGCGAAGGCATCATGGATTTGATGAGGGAACGGTCCATGGGAATCTCCTTGAGGAAGAAACAAGGGATTCCCCGCCCGCAAGGGAGAGGTCCCTTGTGGGTGGTGTGGATGGACGCGGTACGTCCGTGGAAAACATCGACCAGCACGGCTTCCCGTGCTTGCAGCCTTGAAGGTCTTGGCTGCCTGGGCATGTGTCGGCAACGCCGACGAACATGGGGCAAGAATGGCCCGGGAGTAAGCGGCCCGCTTGCAGGAAACGGCACCCCATCGCACCCGCTTTCCAGCGCTGCGGGCGAGAAAAAGCCCCTCGAAAGGGGCTTGGGGGTCAGGCTTCGTACACGAAGTAGTGTTCTCGCTGACGCGGGAAGAACACGTGCTTCCACGTGTCGCCGCTTGTGTTGCCACCGTCGAATACGACCATTTCGTAGTCGTCAATGTCGGTGTCCACCAGATCGGCGCTGTCGATATGGCGCATGTGCAGCGTACCGCTCATGCGCTCGAACACCAGGATCTGGCCGATGGCGTCGTCCTGGCTCATGGCGTTGACGCAGGCTCCAAGCTGATTCTCGAAGTCGGGCGTGGGCAAGATGAGATCGGGGAACATGAGATTGCTCCTATGGAATTGAACCAGCCCGGCTCCTGGTGGGAGGCGGGCTGGCATATGGGGGATAAAGGGGAAGGCTTGCGCGTCGCGTGTCTGCTAGGTCTCGGCCAGTGGCAAGCCCAGTAGCGCGGGTGCGTCGGCATCGAGGATGAGGATGCGCACATCTGCCTGGCCGGCCAGTTCAAGGATGTTCGCCAGGTCGTCAGGCATGCCCTTGTCGCGGTGCTCCTGTCGAAGCTGCTCAGCACTGATGCCCTCGGCATATTCCAGGTTCTTGTCTGTCCAGGGCGTGGAGATCAGCTTGACGCCAATCGCCGGGCTGTACGGAACCCGAAAGGCGATGAACAGAAAAGCCTCCGGCGTGGCGAGGTCTGCCAGGTTGGCGAGGTACTGGCCGGTTTCCTGGCAGATGTGCGCGCTGCTGACTTCCCAGCACCGGCTGTAATAGCCGGTCTCGAAACTCAACCGCTGCACCACGTCTCGCGCGGCTTCGGCCGAATAGGTATCACCGACATGGACCGGGCGGCCGTCGAGGTCGTCGCCATGGATGGCATAGACCACGGCGCCCACCACGCCTTCGCCGTTGATGCCTTCAACAGCATCACATTCAGCAATCAGCTCGTCGCTGATGGCGTCAGTGCCGCTTTTGATCAACGCGAAGTCGCTGGTGACGATGCAAGGCGATGAGATCAGGTCGTTGTCGGAAAGATGCGCTTGGCTCGTGTGGATGGATCGCCAGACATGCGGGCTTCCGTCCCCGTAGCAGATGCACAGCGTTCGGACGACTCTCAGATTCCAGTAGCCGCGTACAAAGGGATTGGGATTCTGGGTCATGGAATTTCTCCAGATTGAATAATGGAGCCAATTCCCGCCACCGGGAATTGAACCCCGGTGGGTTGAAAGTGGAAAAAGCGTCAGGCGGCACTGATCGAGGGCTTTGGGCCAATCGGCGCAGGCTGACGGAAGAAAAATCGAGGGACATGGCCGCGTGGACGCATGTCCCTCATGGGCAGTGAACAAAAAGACGGTGGTATGCCGCAGACCGGCTCACCAACCGCTGTAGTTCACCAACAGATCGGCGATGACCTTGCGGCGTTGCAGATCGAGACCATCGAAGTCCGACAGTCCTTGGAAGTGGCAGCGCTTGAGCATGGCACCGCCCTCGCGCGCGTTGTAGAAGCTGAACATGGCGGACAGGAACATGCGTTCCCCGCTGCTCAGGACGCCGAGTGCGTCGTTGGCACGCAGCATGTCGGGACGCAGATCCCACTTGCTCTTTGCCTGGTTCAGGCCTTCGCGCGTGCCGTCGCCAAACCATTGCGGGCCTGCGATCTCGACGCCGCGCTTCCAGACCTCGAAGAAGGCTTGGGGCGCGGCGGCGAAATGCTGCTCTTCCCGCATGATCTGATCGACGACTTCCTGGGGCAAAAGCTGGTTCATGACGTGGTTCCTCCAGTTGGATCAGGGTGTGGCGAGCTGGGACCAGCCGCCTCTTTCGAGGGCACGTTGAGCCGCGGCATAGCTGCGGAAGTACTGGCAGGATTCCCGCGAAACGGGACCTTCTGTATCGCGCGTGCCGATGTAGTGGCCGGCGGCGCTATGCAGGATTTCGAGCGGCAGGAACTTGCCGCAATGGATCAAGGCCAACTGGCCGAAAGAGGCTTGCTGGGACATGGACGGGCTCCTTGGAAAAAGCGGGGCCTCGTCCCTCACGGGATGGCAGCTCCCGCACGCGGTTGAGAAAAAAGCATCGGCGTCACGGGTGACGCGCGTCCGCAGACTCGATGCGATGGCGGACTGGCGGGTAGCGCGGAAAGAATCCGCGGCAGCCTGGAAACTCTGGCTGCTGGCATGGTGCTGACGAATCAGCGACACATGCGGGCAGCTTCATGCGCGAGGCGAGCCGCGTCAGCCGGAAATCGGCATTTGCAACAGCCCCGATTGGCGAACGCGGAAAAAAGAAAGCCCCGCAATAAGTGCGGGGCTGTCAGGAGGATGAGGCGAAACTGGGTCAGCGAGGCCTGTCGCCCAGTACATGCTGCTTCCACAGGGCGAATGCCTCGTCCGGTCCCAGCTCTGCGAGGATGACGATGGGCTGGCCCCGACGGGCACGCAGCGATGCGAAATACGCTGGCCGGTCGGCGATGGCGTTGAGCTTGATGCCCTTTAGGAACAGCAACTGGCGGGGGCGAACTTTGGTGGTAACGCAGGCATGATTGCGCTTGTTTGGGGCAAAAGGGCCAGCGAAGCGGGCGGACACGGCCAGAAAACCGCGACGAACTACTTGTACTTGCCAGGCGAGGCGAACGGGTGACATCAGCATATCGCTATGCGGTAAAGAAGACCGTCCTAAAGCTTGCAGGATCCCGGCATAGCTTCATCATCACCTCTCCGTGACGGCTCATTGGAACGAAAAAGGCCAGCATCGCCGTGATGGACTTTCATAATTGCCAGGTCAACTGGCTTGCGTGCTGTTTATTCACAGCAAGGCATTGCGACGTCGTTGCAGCAATCGCCGCCATCGCAACAGGGCGTTGCAGCAAAAGCGGCGGTGGGCGCTAGCATGAGGGCCAAGCCGCGGCCGCTCATGCTGGGGGCCGTTCTCTTCAGATTGGTGTCCTGCACCGTGTGCATTGCGAATTTCCGGATCGTCCCAATGTCACTGGGACTCCTTTGTGGCGGCCGGGTTCTCCACGCTCATGAACGACTGGGCCACCAGCGCGATCGCCCCGCCCACGATGGCCATGTCAGCGATGTTGAAGGCGGGCCAGTGCCAGCCGTGCAGGTGAAAGTCGATGTAGTCGATAACGTGCCCGCGCGTGGCGCGGTCGAACGCGTTGCCCAATGCGCCGCCCAGAATGAGGCTGTACGAAAGGCCTTCCGTTTTGCGCAGCGGCCGGGAGAGCAGCCATGCGAGCCATGCCGATATTGCGAACGCGATCGCCAGAAAAAACCACCGCTGCCAGCCGCCCGCGCCAGCAAGGAAGCTGAACGCCGCGCCGGGATTGAGAGCGTGAACTAGGTTGAAGAATGACGCCACCTCGTGCGACCAACCCAAGGGAGTTGTCGCGTCAATGTAGCTCTTAGCTGCCTGATCGCCGGCGAATATAACGATCGCGAGTGAGTACCACTGCGTCTTGCGAAGAGATGGTTCATCCATTGTTCATGCCGCCTTGAACTTCAGGAGGCGCAGCCCATTGACGACAACCAAAAGACTTGCCCCCATGTCAGCGAACACAGCCATCCACATGGTGGCATGCCCTGTGAACGTCAACGCAAGGAACACCGCCTTGATGCCAAGGGCCAGAACGATGTTCTGCGTGAGGATCGCCGCAGTGCTACGCGACAGCCGGATGAAGGCGGGGATCTTGCGCAGGTCGTCGTCCATCAGGGCGACGTCGGCTGTTTCGATCGCGGTGTCGGTGCCGGCCGCGCCCATGGCGAAGCCGATGTCGGCACGGGCGAGCGCGGGCGAATCGTTGATGCCGTCGCCCACCATGCCCACCTGGCCCTCGCCGCCGACCAGGCTTTCGATGGTCTTGAGCTTGTCTTCGGGCAGTTGGTCACCACGGGCTTCAGAGATTCCGACCTGGGCAGCGATGGCCGCGGCCGTGTGCTGGTTGTCCCCCGTCAGCATCAGCGTGCGCACACCCAGCGCCTGCAGGTCGGCCACCGCCTCACGGCTGGTTTCCTTCACGGTGTCGGCCACTGCAAAAATGCCGAGCACGGTCGCATCGTCCATCAGCAGGATCGCTGTCTTGCCTTGGCGCTCCAGGGTCTCCAGCCGAGCCTGGAGCGTCGCTTCGCTCAGGCCCAGCTCCTGGGCGAGCCTGTGGTTGCCCATGTGCAACATGCGCCCGGCGACGCGGCCGCGCACGCCGCGGCCAGGCAGCGCCGCGAAGTCGTCGACCTCGTGCAGCGCGATGCCGTCACGGTTCGCCTTGCGGGCGATGGCCTGAGACACAGGATGGTCCGAGCGTGCCGCGAGGCTTGCGGCCCAGGCGGCAACTTCCTGCGCCTCGCCGATCAGCGGCACGAAGTCGGTCTGCTCGGGCTTGCCATGTGTGAGTGTGCCGGTCTTGTCCAGGGCCAACGCCTTGAGCTTGCGCCCGCCCTCCAGGTAGACGCCACCCTTGATCAGGATGCCGCGTCGGGCGGCAGCGGCCAAGCCGCTGACGATGGTGACCGGCGTGGAGATGACCAGAGCGCAGGGGCAGGCGATCACCAGCAGTACCAGGGCCTTGTAGACCCAGTCAAACCATGCGCCGCCGAAGGCGAGCGGCGGCACGACGGCAACCAGCACGGACACCGCGAACACCGCCGGCGTGTAGACGCGGGCGAACTGGTCGACGAAGCGCTGCGTGGGCGCACGGCTGCCCTGCGCGGACTCCACGGCATGGATGATGCGCGCGAGCGTCGAGTCGCTGGCGCCTGCGGTCACCTTGTATTCGAAAGAGCCGGTCTCATTGATGGCTCCGGCGAAGACCTGGTCACCTTCGGCCTTCTCGACGGGCAGGCTCTCGCCGGTGATGGGCGCCTGGTTGATGGCCGATCGACCCGAGGTGATCAGGCCGTCCAGTGCGATGCGCTCGCCAGGACGCACGCGGACCACCGCGCCCTTTGCGACCTCCTTGGCCGGCAGCTCTGTCCATGAGCCATCGGCCTGCCGCACGGTCGCGGTCTCGGGCGCCAAGTCCATCAGCCCCCGAATGGCGTTGCGGGCGCGGTCCAGCGACTTCGCCTCGATCACTTCCGCCAACGCGAACAGGAACATGACCATGGCGGCCTCCGGCCAGTGGCCGATCGCCATGCCGCCGGTGACCGCGATGGCCATCAGGGCGTTCATGTTCAGGTTGAGGTTCTTCAGCGCGATCCAGCCCTTCTTGTAGGTGCTGAGGCCGCCGGTGAAGATCGAAACCAGTGCCAGCACGATCACGGCCCAATGATTGCCGTCGTTGACCCAGTACACGCCTTCGGCGGCCACCGCCGCAACGCCCGAAACCGCCATCGGCCACCAATTGGTCTTGTGCGCGGCCACCGGGGCATCGCGCGGCTCATCAGTCCTCTGGACCTCGGCTTCCATGCCCAGCGATTCGATGGCTTCGACTGCCGGCTTGATCGCGTCGGGTGTGTGCCGAACCGTGAGCGTGCGCTGCATCAGGTTGAAATCCATTCCCTGCACGCCCGGCATGCCTTGCAGCTTGCCGCGGATCAGACTTTCCTCGGTCGGACAGTCCATCTTCGCGATGCGAAGTACCGTGGTGGCTGTCTGCATGTCCTGCCGCGCAGCCTGCATTCCAATGGAAGCAAGCGCCTTCTCGATCGGCGCTGAGGTCGCCAGCGTGTGCTGGACTCCCAGCACACGCTGCATCAGATTGAAGTCGAGCGCGGTCACACCCGGCAGCTTGCCCAGCCGGTCGCGGATCAGCGCTTCTTCCGTCGGGCAATCCATGTTCTCGATCCGGTACGTCACCCGCTCGCCGATCGGCGGCGCGGAAACGGCAGCGGTTGGTTGCTGCTGCAGGGCCGAGGATGGGATCACAGCCGCGGCTTCGATCGGCCCCGTGTGGCCGAAGGTCTGCTCCTTGGCGCGCATGCCGATCGAGGCCAGGACCTGCTCCATCTGCGCGCGTGCCTGAGCGAGGTGTTTCACCGACAGGGTGCGCTCAGCGAGGTCGAAGTCGAGGTCCTGAATTCCCTCGACTGCCCCGAGGTGCGAGCGGATGAGTTTCTCCTCGCTCGGGCAGTCCATGTTCTCGATGCGGTAGGTGGTCGACACGGCGGCGTCTCGGACAGCCTGAGCCTTCATGCCCACCGAATTCAGCGCTTGCTCCAAGGCATCGGCCGAGACTTCGCGGTGCGAAATGGTCAACAAACGCTGCGGAAGATCGAACAGGAGCCGCTCGACACCGGGCATGCCCTCCAGCGTTCGCCGCACCAGTGCTTCCTCATTGCGGCAATCCATGTTGCTCACGTGGAAAACGGTGGTTTCAGTGCTGGCCTGCTCACTGGCGCACGCCGTCTGTTGGCCATTGCCGCCGGAGTAGGCGCATGGGCTGGAAGGTTCTTTGTTCATAGATCGCTCTTCATTGACAAGGTTTTCCCCGGATGCCATCATTAGAAAACCTCTAGTAGATATAGAGTCAAGTTTTTTATAGGAAGCAACCATGATGCGGATCGGTGAACTGGGCAAGAAGGCAGATTGCTTGGTGCAGACCGTGCGCTTTTACGAGTCAGAAGGCTTGCTGCCCGAGCCTGCACGTAGCGAGGGCAACTTCAGGCTCTATGACGAAGTCCATTTGCAGCGCTTGCTGTTCATCCGCCGCTGCCGGGCGAAGGACATGACGCTGGATGAGATCCGTCAACTGCTGAACTTACGGGATCGGCCAGAGTTGGGCTGCGGCGAGGTGAACGCGCTGGTCGACGCTCATATCGCGCAAGTGCGGACCAAGATGAAGGAATTGCGCGCCTTGGAGCGCGAGTTAATGGATCTGCGACGCTCCTGCGATAGCGCCCGAACCTCGCGCGAGTGCGGCATTCTCAACAGCTTGGCCGAGCCCGCCTGAAGCTCGAGCGTGTCATCGGTGCTGGAAGTGATCGGGTCCAGTTCTGAGAGCCACGTGCCGCGCTCCATCATGCGAAAGCGCGCGGTTCTGACGTTTTGAGACGGCGTGCGACCGAGGGCGTGGCCCACAGGAGCCAGCGCGAGCCGGACGACCTGCGCGCCGCAATCTCCGCCACCTTACGGGTTCTCCAGGCCAGACCGAGCATCGCGGCGTGGCTGCGCAGGTGCAGGTGCAGGCCAAGGTAGCAGTGCGCCACGACGCGGCCCGACTCATGGGCACGCCACGCAACTCGCGATCGCTTCGCAAGAAGCCGCAAGGCCCGACTCGCGCAAGAATGCGACGTGGGCAAGATCGTATAGCCAGCAGCGCAAGCGTTTGCCGCTGCTGGCCGGCTCCGGAAGGGATAGACAAGCTGCGGGCCGTAGTCCATTGGAAAGTCCATCTTTCTTGAGTGTCACTCTTTGGCGCCCAGCGTGTGCTTTTGCGACCGGAAAGCGCTGAACAAGTGGCCCCCGGGCATCCAGAAATCGCCGTAGTTGACTTGGGCGTCTTCGTGCTCACGCTTGTGATGCCAGCGATGGGCTTCAGCCACCCCGATCAACAATCCCAACGGCCCGACCCGGTATCCCAGATTGGAGTGCTGGAAGGCCAGATGCACGACCAAGAAGCCGAGCCATGCGCCGACGGCCAACCACAGCTTGGAACGCCGCTACTGGCTCAACGGGGAGTGGAAAGGCCGCCCGCCCTCTAGCAAGGCGGCACAAGCGAGCGCGACGATCACTGTGAGTAGCTCCGTCGGAAAAGACGGCCGGCCGGTCGCGAGCTCGCCGAAGAGCACAACCGCAGTGGCGCCACGGATCAGTGGATAGCAGCCATACCGGATGACAGTCGCAATGAAGGGGGCGCATTGGTGCTCATCTGTTCTGTCCTAAAGCTCTGACTGGATTGGAAAACCTTCTAGCTACGGTAGAGTCAAGGGCGTCCGGGAAGACCCTGTGGCAAGTTCGTTGCATCTGCGCCTTGACTCTCCAGCCGCTACAGGCTTCAGCATCCATCGATTTGGAAGGAACAATGCATGGCTGAAAACCACAGAAATCACGAAAACGACGAGTTGGGCCGCCTAGATGCGAGCGATGCGAAGGACCGAAAGATTCTTCTGACTGTGTTGCTGATCAACCTGACGCAGTCCGCCGCCGGCATTGCCCTTGGCATCTGGGCTGGCTCTACGGCGCTGATGGGCGCCGGGTTGGACAACCTCGCCGATGCGTCGGTCTATGCGGTTAGCCTGTATGCCGTCGGTCGTGCGGCAACGGTCAAGGTGGGCGCGGCCCGCTTGTCGGGTTTCTTGCTAATCGGCCTGGCCGCGCTGCTGCTGTTGGAAGTCCTACGCCGCTTCGCTGGAGGGGAAGAGCCTGTCGGCCCAGCCATGATGGCCATGGCCGCGCTGAACGCGGCTTTGAACCTAGTGTGCCTCAGACTACTGCGCCGCCATCGCGGGGAAGATGTGAACTTCAAGGCGTCAGCGATCTTTACCAGCAACGACTCCATCGTCAATGGTGCGATTGTGCTGTCCGGGGTGCTGGTGATGGGGTTCGGGTCGAACATCCCGGATCTGGTGCTGGGCGTCATCGTGGCCGCAATCGCAGCGAATGGGGGGCGGGAAATCCTGCGCGAAGCATCGGAAACAGCTCGCCGTAAGGCGGGCACATAAGGCATGTTTTCGCCCAGTTCATCCCGAGGTTTACCTCTGCAAAAGAGGTAGTCCAGCCTTTGGGCTACGGCCTCGGCTGCAGCCGAGCGTACCATTGGCGATGGCCGCGCGATAGGCGGGCATGCCGTTCTCGACCTCCGTCTGCCGTACAGCAGCGGTGCGCAAGGTTGAGGGTGCATGTCGTCTCTCCTGTTCGTGTGGCCCAGGCCAATGGCCGGGCCGGGACGTTGATGGGCAGGAGAATGGCGCCGAAGGCCCAACGGCCTTCGGCTCGGGAGAAAAGAGGAACCACCCGTGGGCTGATTGGCAGGCCCGGTCGTCGCTAGAACCGTCTGCTCATCAAGCAATCACACCCGGCCCATGTCGTGGCTGGGGCCGGCATCGTCTGGCGCACATCCGCGCACAAAGGGAGCCCGTTTTTGCACCGGCGGGCACCGGCACCGATTACCGCTGACCACGAAGGGTCTCCCGGTGGCTCGTGCAGCCTGGCAAGCCACCGGGAGACCCTTCGCAGAGGGCGGAAGAAACGCAGATCAACAGAACGCGCGTGGTGCGGCTCGCAGAGAAGCTACCTTCAGGTCCCGCGGCCGGGGACGGCTGGGCGGGACGCGCACACGGATCAAGAAGGCGTTGCGCGCTGGGCGTCCCGCAGGGCATGCGGCGGAGTGCGGGACAGGGGCCACGCCGCCGAAGGCGGGCACGGCTCACGGGGAACGGGGGCGGTCAGGAGCCTTTGCGGCCGCTACGGCGCGGGCGCGAGGCGCCGCGCTTGGAGCTGCCGGATTCGACTGGCAGCGTGCCTTTGCAGTCCGGGTAGCGGCTGCACGACCAGAACGGGCCGCTCTTGCCGCTGCGCTGGCGCGTGGGTGCGCCGCACTGCGGGCATGCCGGCCCTTGGGGAACCTTGATGGACAGGGAGGCGCTGCCGTACTGCGCAATCAACTGCGAAATCCACGCGGCCTGCTTGCCGATGAACACGTCCAGGGTGAGCTGTCCGGCCTCGATCATGTCGAGCGCCTGTTCCCAGACGGCGGTGGTGCCAGGGTCGGCAATCGCCGCAGGCACGGCATCGATCAAAGTGAAAGCCGCATCCGAGGCGCGGATGGCGCGCCCCTTCTTCACGAGGTAGCCGCGAGCGATCAGGCCGCCGATGATGTTGGCCCGCGTCGCTTCGGTGCCGATGCCAACCGTATCCTTGAGCTTCTGCTTCAGGCGGGGATCGGACACCAGCTTGGCGACGCCTTTCATGGACTTGACCAACTCGCCTTGCGTGTACGGTTTGGGCGGCAGCGTCTTGAGTGCCTTGAGATCGACGTCGGCCACCTGGCATGCCAGGCCCTCATACAGTTTCGGCAGCGCGGGCAGCACCTGGGCGCGGACCGCAGTATCGCCCTCGCCATCACCGTCTTCGGCCTGCGGCTCGGCGAGCACCTGGCGCCAACCCGGGATGACAACCTGCTTGCCCGTGGCCGCCAGGTTCTGCCCCCCGCACGAAAACTTGGCCACAGTGCGGTCGAACTCGTGGTGAGGGAGGAACTGCGCCAGGTAATGCGACCGGATGAGCCTGTACACGGCCAGTTCCTTCTCGCTCATGGCGGAGAGCTTCGCCGGTTCGAGCGTCGGGATGATGCCGTGGTGCGCCGTGACCTTGCCATCGTTCCAGGCGCGCGAGCGCTGCGAGCGGTCGAGCTGGCCCATGATCGAGCGCAGCGAGGGATCGGTCTTGAGCAGGCTGTCGAGAACGGTGGGCACTTCGGCAAACATGCTCTCGGGCAGGTAGCCGGAGTCCGAGCGGGGGTACGTCGTGGCCTTGTGCGTCTCGTACAGGGCTTGGGCAATCTCCAAGGTTTCCTGCACGTCCAGCCCAAGCTGCTTGGAACACACTTCCTGCAAGGTGCCCAGGTCGAACGGCAGCGGCGGGCCTTCGCGGACACGCTCAGTCTCCACCGACACGACGTGGGCACTGCCCGCAGCGCGGATCTGCTGCATGGTCTGCTGTGCGACCGGCTGCCGCAGGCAGCGGCCTGCGTCGTCGGTGCACGCATCGGGTGGAACCCATTGCGCGGCGAAAGTCGAACCGCCTGCGAACAGGGACACGGCGATGGCCCAGTATGGTACGGACACGAAGCGCGCGATCTCGCGGTCGCGGTCCACAACGAGCTTGAGCGTCGGGGTCTGTACGCGGCCGACCGACAGCACGCCGTCGTAACCCGCCTGTCGCCCCAGCACCGTGAACAGCCGGCTCAGGTTCATGCCCACGAGCCAATCCGCACGGGAGCGCGCCAGCGCCGAGTGGTACATCGAAAGCGTCTCGGCCGAAGGCCGCAGCTTGCCCAGTGCCGCCCGAATGGACGCATCGTTGAGCGCCGACAGCCACAGGCGTTCGATGGGGCCGCGGTAGCCGCAAAGCTCCACGATCTCGCGGGCGATCAATTCGCCCTCGCGGTCGGCATCGGTGGCGATAACCAGGTGAGTCGCCTTCGCCAAGAGCGCCTTGACGACCTTGAATTGCGTGGCGGTCTTCGGTTTGACCTCGACCCGCCAGTGCTGGGGAATGATGGGCAACTGCTCAACGGACCATCGTTTGAGCTGCTCGTCGTAGGCCTCGGGCGGCGCCGCCTCCACGAGATGGCCGATGCACCAGGTGACCGTGACGCCGGAACCGTTGAGGCAGCCTTCACCGCGCTGCGTGGCGCCGAGAATCCGGCCAATGTCTTTGCCCTGGGAGGGCTTCTCGCACAAGAACAGCCGCATATCCGTCCATCCCGATTCCTGTTGTTCATGGAGTTGCTGGGATCGAGGATGCCGAGCGCAGCCCCTGGCAGCAGCAAACAAGCCGCATGCGGCAGCGACCGCTTTCACGCCGATGAAATGGCGAGTGCGGGGAAGGTGCGTGGCCGGAAGTGTGCGGGCCGAGAGCCGCGATTTCCGGGAGCGCGCGTGGAACTCGGTGGACGTTGGTGGAGCTATCCCCTGGGGATAATTCGCAGCGCATGGAGGGCGGCGAAGCACTGCGGCAGCCGCCCTCCATGCCCGATCACTTCCTGCGCTTGGTCTCTTTCGGCGCCGTCGATTCCTGGGTGGCCTGGGGCTTCGGCTCTGCCTCCTGTGGCTTCGGGCTGAGGGCCACAGACTCGATGCGGTACGGCAGGATGCCGACACTGCGCGCGTTGACCTGCCAAGTCTCACGCGGCTGATCTTCGTTGTCCGTCCAGGGGTCGCGCTCCATGCGGCCGACGACCAGCACCCGCATGCCCTTCTGGTAGAGCTGCTGCCAGCGGTCGGCGTCGTGGTGCCAGAGTTCCACCGGCGCCCAGAAGCCGCCGCGGTCCTCGAACTCGCCGCCCTTGGTGGGGACGGGGTTGTCGAAGTACACGTTCAGCCGGAGCAACCGGCGAGGATCGTCGTTGCCATTGGGGAATTCGCGGTACTCGGGAGGCGATCCGATGTTGCCCTCGCCGATGAATTGTGTGCTCATGTTGGAATCTCCGTGGTGGTTGAAATACCCGTGCCTCGTTGGGCTCGGGCGCGTGCTCGGATGGCAGGCGCAATCACCGATCGCGCACTGCGGCAGGAACGGACGCGAGCCGGCGCAGGTAGGTGTTGTCCGCCTGCGCGGCCTTGCTGGCGCATTCCTGTGCTTGCCTGCCCAGGGTGTGCAGCAGGCTGATCTGCATGTTCAGCATGACGCGCTGCAGTTCGATCTCGTGCAGGTCGTGCAGCAGGTTGACCGGCGTGCTGGGGCTCGCCATCAGCTCCTGCCACAACGCCACGCCCATGGCCGATCGATCGTGCTTGCGCCAGCGAAGAAAGGTCGTGCCTGCGCCAGTGGTCTGCTGGGCCAGCTCGACGGGAAGCAGGTGGAAGGGATGCCCGCACGCCTGTGGCAGCACCTGTCGCTGCGCCAGGGCAATCAACTCGTCGCGCATGGCGAAGCACTGGCTGGCCCAGGCCTCGAAGTCCCCTTTACCTTTAAAAGGCTTTAAAAGGCCTTTTAGAGAGGCCGCGTGTTCCAGCCGCATGAAGGCTGGCTGTTCCAGACGACGGAAGTAGCGCGGTTCGCGGTTCGGGTCGCTCATGCCGGTTCGTCCTCGCCGGCGGCTGTGGACTTGGCCTCGGCCGAATCGGCGGCAGCGCCTTCGTCGGTGGGAGATGCGGCTGCGGCAGCGCTATCACCACGCTGTTGCAGACCACGGCGCACGACGGGCGGCGCAAACTTCGAGCGGCGCATGCCTTCGAGCACGTCCTGCGGCAGTTCGCCGAACTTCTCCAATGCTGCCCGAGCTGCGGCGTTCTTGGCCGCGAAGTCGTCGCGGGTGCAGCCCGAGTAGCGGTATTGCTGGGCCAGGCTGAACAGGCTGCGCAGCGCGTGGGCACCTTCGTTGAGCCAGCGCTCCAACGTCGAGCGATCGATCAGCGCGGTGTGGTGGGCGAGGATCAGCTTGCGCGCGATGTCGTCGTAGTCGGCCAGGAGATAGACGGCGGCAAAGCCCAACTGCGCATTGACGAACAGCGGAAGCTTGACGGGCTGCACGTTGAGGTTCTCGCCCAGGGTCAACGCGGCGGGCACGCCGGCCAGGGCCTGGTCCACCTGGTCGCGCAGCGTCTGCAGCGTGGTCCTGGTCTGGTCGAGCTTGTCTTCGATGCGAAGCATCCACCAGTCGCTGTATGGGTCGTCCTGCTCCGAGCCGCGCTTCATCTTGTTCATGACGGCGATGTAGCCGTTCAGGCCGACGATGCCCGGTCGCCCCTCGGCGGCGGCGCGGCCATGCCAGATGCGCGAGGCGTGGTGGGTGTGCAGCGTCAGCGACATCGCGCTGCGCAGGGAGCCGAGGTTGAGTTGCAATGGTTCGTTGCTGGTTGCCATGGTGATCGCTCGCTGGTGGACAGGGAGCCGCCAGCATCCGCATGCAGCGAATTCTGTTGAAAAACTCGGT
>NZ_RSED01000021.1 GCF_003933735.1 Aquabacterium soli
GGCCTCTAGACGAAGGGGACTGAATCCTTCATGCAACCTGATCGACGCTGTGCCCTGGCCAATTCCGCACCCGGATCCACCTGAACCCTGAGGTTCACAACCCGAGGGTTGTTGGTGGAGGTAAGCGGGATCGAACCGCTGACCTCTTGCATGCCATGCAAGCGCTCTCCCAGCTGAGCTATACCCCCGTCGAATTGGGTCTTTCAACCGCCTTCTTCAGGCTGCCCGGCTGCTTCGTTGTTCAAACAAAGCGTCGTTCAAGCGAGACCGAGAGTATATACCGGTTTTTACGCTCTCATCAAGTTTCGAGCAAACGTTGCACCACAACCTCACGGTCGAACAGGGCCAGCACGGCGTCGACCGACGGCGTCTGTGCACGACCGCACACCAGCAGGCGCACGGGAATGGCCAGTTGAGGCATCTTCAGGCCGGCCTCGGTCAGCGTTTCCTTGAAGGCGGCCGAAACGGCGGCCTTGTCCCAGGTGGGCAAGGCCTTCAGGCGGGCGGCCAGCGCGGCCACGGCGGGCTTGACGGCGTCGGTGAACTGGGCGGCCAACTCGTCGGCCGGCGGCTGCACGGCACCCACGTACATGGACAGCCAGTCGGCCAGCTCCACCGTGGTGGCGCAACGGTCCTTGAACAGCGCGCACATCGCGGCCAGCGTGTCGCCCTGCTGCAACGAGGCAGGCACGGCCACACCGCGCGATTGCCACTGCTGCAGCACCAGCGAGGCCAGCACGGCATCGTCGGCCGTCTTCATGTGTTGCTGGGCCACCCAGCGCAGCTTGGCCTCGTCGAACTGGCCGGCGCTCTTGCCCAGATGGTCCAGGTTGAACCATTCGACCAGTTGCTGGCGCGAGAAGATCTCGTCGTCCCCGTGGCTCCAGCCCAGGCGGGCCAGGTAGTTCACGATGGCATCGGCCAGGTAGCCTTCGTCACGGTACTGCGTGACGGCCTTGGCGCCATGGCGCTTGGACATCTTCTCGCCCTGCTCATTGAGCACGGTGGGCAGGTGGGCGTAGACCGGCGGCTCCTTGCCCAGGGCCTTGAAGATGTTGATCTGGCGCGGCGTGTTGTTGACGTGGTCGTCGCCACGGATCACGTGGGTGATGGCCATGTCCAGGTCGTCGACCACGACGCAGAAGTTGTAGGTGGGCGTGCCGTCCGGGCGGGCGATCACCAGGTCGTCCAGCTCGTCGTTGCTGATCTCGATGCGTCCCTTGACCTTGTCTTCCCACACCACCGAGCCACCAATGGGGTTCTTGAAGCGCAGCACGGGCTTGACGCCTTCGGGCACGGGCGGCAGTTGCTTGCCGGCCTCAGGGCGCCAGGTGCCGTCGTAGCGGGGCTTTTCCTTGTTGGCCATCTGGCGCTCGCGCAGGGCATCGAGCTCTTGCGTGGACATGTAGCAGGGGTAGACATGGCCCTGGGCGACCAGATCCTGCAGCACGGCCTTGTAGCGGTCCATGCGCTGCATCTGGAAGAACGGGCCTTCGTCGTGGTCCAGGCCCAGCCACTTCATGCCTTCGATGATGACGTCAACGGCCTCTTGCGAGGAGCGCTCGACATCGGTGTCTTCGATGCGCAGGATGAAGGCGCCCTGGTTGGCGCGCGCAAAAGCCCATGGATACAGGGCCGAGCGGATGTTGCCCAGGTGGATGAAGCCCGTCGGAGACGGGGCGAAGCGTGTGCGGACAGTGGTGCTCACGGTGGGTTCAATCGTTCAAGGTGTGCAGGCCCCGCGCCAGGTCGGCGGTGAGGTCGTCGATGTGTTCCAGCCCCACGGACACGCGGACCATGCCCTGCGTGATGCCGGCGGCCAGGCGCTGCTCTTCAGACAGGCGGCCGTGTGAGGTGGAGCCCGGGTGGGTGATGAGGGTCTTGGTGTCGCCCAGGTTGGCGGTGATGGAGCACAGCCGGGTCTGGTCGATGACGTGGAAGGCGGCCTGGCGCAGCCGCTGTGCATCAGCGCCCTGCCCCGCATCGGCCTTGACCGTGAAGGACACCACGGCGCCACCGCAGTTGTTCTGCTGCTTCATGGCCAGCGCGTGCTGCGGATGGCTGGGCAGGCCGGGGTAGTAGACCTGGTCCACGGCGGGCTGCTGCTCCAGCCATTGCGCCAGCTTGAGCGCGTTGGCGCTTTGCGCAGCCATGCGGATCGACAGCGTCTCCAGGCCCTTGAGCACCACCCACGCATTGAACGGCGACAGGCTCATGCCCGCGCCGCGCATCACCGGCATGAAGGTGCCGTTGATGAGCTTGTCGCTGCCGCAGATGGCGCCGGCCAGCACGCGGCCCTGCCCATCGAGGTACTTGGTGCCCGAGTGGATGACCAGGTCGGCGCCCAGCTTGACGGGCTGCTGCAGCGCGGGCGTGCAGAAGCAGTTGTCCACGGCCAGGAAGGCGCCCGCCGCATGTGCGATCTCGGCCAGCTGGGCGATGTCGCAGACCTCGGTCATCGGGTTGCTGGGCGTCTCGGCGAACAGCAGCCTGGTGTTCGGACGCACGGCGGCACGCCACTCGGCGACGTCGGTCTGCGACACGAAGGTGGTCTGCACGCCGAACTTGCCGAACTCGCGCTCGAACAGCACGATGGTGGCGCCGAACACGCTGCGCGAGCAGATGACGTGGTCACCGGCCTTGAGCAGGCCCATGATCATCAAGAGGATCGCGCTCATGCCACTGGCCGTGGCGATGGCGGCCTCGGTGCCTTCGAGCGCGGCCAGGCGGCGCTCGAACATCATCGTGGTCGGGTTGGTGAAGCGCGAGTAGACGAAGGCTTCTTCTTCGTTCGCGAAGCGCGCGGCGGCGGTGGCCGCATCGGGGTGCACGAAGCTGCTGGTCAGGAACAGCGCTTCGGAGTTCTCACCCCAGGGGGTGGCGGGCAGGCCTTCGCGCACGGCCAGCGTCTCGATGTGGGCATCGGGCGGCAAGGCCTTGCGGGGCAGCTTCTTCTTCGTATCGTCGGCCATGGCGGTCGGTCGTCGGGATCAGTCGGTGGCGCTCTGCAGGGCCAGGCGCGAGTTGATGGCCTCTTCCTCGTCCTTCTGCGTGAGGCGCTGCGATTCGATGGCGGCGAAGTCATCGGCGCTCACGTCACCCGTGATGTAGGTGCCGTCGAAGCACGAGGCCTCGAAGCCCTTGATGTTGGGGTTGAGCTTGCCGACCACGCGCTTCATGGCATCGACATCCTGGTAGATCAGGGCGTCGGCGCCAATGATCTGGCGGATGTCTTCCAGCGAACGGCCATGGGCCACCAGCTCTGCCTTGGTGGGCATGTCGATGCCGTACACGTTGGGGAAGCGCACGGGCGGCGCGGCCGAGGCCAGGTAGACCTTGTTGGCGCCGGCCTCGCGGGCCATCTGCACGATCTCTTTCGAGGTGGTGCCACGCACGATGGAGTCATCGACCAGCAGCACATTGCGGCCCTTGAACTCCATGCTGATGGCGTTGAGCTTCTGGCGCACGGACTTCTTGCGCACGCCTTGCCCCGGCATGATGAAGGTGCGGCCCACGTAGCGGTTCTTGACGAAGCCTTCGCGGTAGGGCTTGCCGAGCTTTTGCGCCAGCTGCATGGCCGACGGGCGGCTGGATTCGGGGATGGGAATGACCACGTCGATGTCGGACGGCGGCATGGTCGAGATCACGCGCTGCGCCAGGGTCTCGCCCATCTCCAGGCGGGCCTGGTAGACCGACACGCCGTCGATGGTGGAATCGGGGCGCGCCAGGTAGACGAACTCGAACATGCAGGGGTTCAGCACGGGGTTGTCCGCGCACTGCTCGGCATGAACCACGCCGTCCAGATCGACGAACAGGGCTTCGCCCGGCTGCACGTCGCGCACGAAACGGTGACCCGTGCCTTCCAGCGCCACGGATTCACTGGCCACCATCACTTCACGGCCTTCGGGCAGATCGGCCTCGCCATAGCACAGCGGGCGGATGCCAAAGGGATCGCGGAAGGCCACCAGGCCGTAACCGGCGATCAGGCACACCACGGCGTAGGAGCCCTTGATGCGCTTGTGCACGGCGCGCACGGCCTTGAACACGGCAGCCGGCGTCAAAGGCAGCTCGCGGCCGGCCAGCTCCAGCTCGTGCGCCAGCACGTTGATCAGGACTTCGGTGTCGCTGTCGGTGTTGAGGTGGCGGCGGTCGATGTCGAACAGCTCTTCGCGCAGGGCATGGGCATTGGTCAGGTTGCCGTTGTGCACCAGCACCAGGCCGAAGGGCGCGTTCACGTAGAAAGGTTGGGCCTCTTCTTCGTTGAAGGCATTGCCGGCGGTGGGGTAGCGCACCTGGCCCAGGCCCACGGTGCCGCTCAGGGCCCGCATGTTGCGCGTGCGGAAGACGTCCTTGACCATGCCGCGCGCCTTGTGCATGAAGAACTTGCGTCCGTGCGCGTCGGGGCCGGCGGTCACGATGCCGGCCGCGTCCTGACCGCGGTGCTGCAGCAGCAACAGCGCGTCATAGATCATCTGGTTGACGGGCGCCTTGGAAATCACACCAACGATGCCGCACATGGAATCACCTCTTGTTCACGAAAAACATCAAAAAAACAGGCCGGGCCGGCTCAGGCCGCCGCCGGCAGATACTTCGTCACCTCGCCCGGCAGCACCGGGCGCAGGATGTCCATCACCGCGCTGAGCCAGGGGGCGGCGTGGGACGCCTTCCAGGGCTCCCAGTCGGTCATGGGGGTCATGCTGATGAGGGTGTAGAGCACCAGGGCCACGAGCACACCGCGCGCCAGGCCGAACACCGCGCCCAGCAGCCGGTCGGTGCCGCCCAGGCCCGAGGCGCTGACGATCTGGCGCAACGCCCACGACATCAGGGCCCAGGCCAACCAGGCCGCCACGAACACCACCATCATCCCCGCCAGCACGTTCAGGCGTGATCCGGGCTCATCGATGGGCAGGGTGCGGCCCATGGTCGGCCCCCACCACTGCGCCGCGAAATAGGCCGCGATCCAGCCCAGCAGGGACAGCACCTCGGTCAACAGCCCCCGCCACAGGCCCACCACCATCGACAGCAGCAGGCCGACCGCCAGAGCCAGGTCGACGATGGACCAGCCAGCGGTCACGTTGCTCAGGTCTTGCACGGGCAGGCTCTTTTCGCGGTGCTCACAGCGTGAGCAGCGCACCGGTCAGGCCGGCCTTGCGCAGGGCGGCCATGGCCTTGTCGGCCTCGGCCTTGTTGACGTAGGGGCCCACGCGCACTCGGATCTTCTTGCCCCCGGGCGTGTCGACCGCCTGGGTGTAGGTCTTGATGCCCAGGCGCTCGACCTTCATGCGCGCGGCATGGGCGGTGGTGGTGTCGGCGAAGGCGCCCACCTGCACGATGTAGCGGGTGTCGGCGTCGTCCTTGCTGTCCTTGGCCGCGGCCTTGGCATCCGGCTTGGATTCGGGCTTGGCGGCGGCCACGGGTTTCTTGTCGGTCTGCTTGGTGGCTGCCACGGTGGGCGCGGACGGCTTCTGGGCAGGCTTGGCGGCCTCGGGCTTGCTGGGCGTGGCCACGGGCTTGGCTGCGGGGCGCGCCTCCGGCTTGGGCTCTGGCTTCTTCGGCTCGGGCTTGCGGGCCTCCGGCCTGGGCTCGGATCTGGGTACCGGCGCGTCCTCGACAAGCTCTTCACGGGGCGATGTGGCGGCCTCGGCGCGCTCGGCCACCTTGGCACTGCCTTCGGCATCCAGCGCACGACTGACCTGGGGCGGCACCACCGGCTCGGCCGGCACCTGCGTGACCTTGCCGCTGGCCAAACGCGTGGCCGGCACGGCATTGGCCGCCGGGGCAGAGGCGTTGACCACCTGGATGTCGGTGGCCAGGGGCCGGGGCTGGGTCTCGAACAGCCAGGGGAAGCCGATCACCCCGGCGCCCACCAGCACGGCCATGCCGATCATCCGGCGGCGGGCCCGCACGCGGGCCTGTTCGATGTCGGCAGGTGACAGCGGCTGGACCTGGGGCGCCGGCGTCTGGGCACCGGAGCGGAAGCGCTGGAAAAACGATGGCAGCGGCATGCGGGTCGCGAGGGCTACGGGGATCGGTCAGCGGGCGGGTGCGGGCGCGGTGCGCCTTAGCCCGGCAAGGCGTTCGGAGGGGCGTTCGGCGGGAGGTTTCCCGGCATGTGGGGCGCGTTCAGACGGGGCAAGCCCTCGTGCAACACCCCGCCCACCGTGAAGAAGGAGCCGAAGACCAGGATTCTATCCGCCGGGTCCGCCTGCGCGAGTGCCGCGTGCAGCGCGGCCATCGGATCGGGGTGGGTGCTCACGGTGGCCTTGGGCTGGGTGGCCGCGCCCGGCTGGGCCTGCAGGGCCCTCACCAGATCGGCCAACTGTTGCGCAGAAGCGGCGCGGGGCGTGGGCAGATCGCAGCAATGCCAGGCATCCACCAGGGGCAGCAGCTTTTCCACCATGCCAGCCATGTCCTTGTCGGCCATGGCGCCCCACACCACATGGGTGCGCGGGAAGAAGCCCATCTGGTCCAGGTTCACGGCCAGGGTGGCGGCCGCATGCGGGTTGTGCGCCACGTCCAGGATCAGGGTGGGCTGCCCCGGCACGATCTGGAAGCGGCCCGGCAACTCTACCGTGGCCAACCCCGTGCGCACGGCCTGCGCCGGCACCGGCAGACGGTGGCGCACCGCTTCCAGCGCGGCCAGCACGCCCGAGGCGTTGAGCAACTGGTTGGCACCACGCAGCGAAGGGTAAGCCATGCCATTGAAGCGCTTGCTGCGCCCGCCCCAGGACCACTGCTGGCGATCGCCTGCGTAGTTGTGGTCACGGCCGAACAGCCACAGGTCGGCCTCGACGGATTCGGCATGAGCGACCACGCTTTGGGGAGGCTTCGGATCAGACACCACGGCCGGGCGCCCGGCCCGCATGATGCCGGCCTTCTCGCGGCCGATGGCCTCGCGGTCAGGGCCCAGGAACTCCATGTGGTCCAGGTCGATGCTGGTGATCATGGCGCAGTCGGCGTCGATGATGTTGACGGCGTCCAGCCGTCCGCCCAGGCCCACCTCCAGGATCACCGCGTCCAGCCCGGCGTGGGCCAGCAAGCGCAGGATGGCCAGGGTGGTGAACTCGAAGTACGTGAGTGGGCTATCGCCACGCGCCTGCTCGACCGCCTCGAAGTGCGGCAGCAGTTCATCGGCCTTGACGGGCATGCCCATCACCCGACAGCGCTCTTCGAAGTGCACGAGGTGGGGAGATCCATACACGCCGGTGCGAAAACCACCGGACAGCAGGATGTTCTCCAGCATGGCGCAGGTCGAGCCCTTGCCATTGGTGCCTGCGACGGTGAAGACGACCGGCACGTCCACCGATGCATCCACTGACGCATCCATCGGCGTGCCCAGGGTGACACCCATGCGCCGCCACACGCCGGCCACGCGGTCCAGGCCCAGCTCGATCTCGGCGGTGTGCAGACGTTCGCAGTGGGACAGCCAGTCGGCCAGGGTCGCGTAGCGGGAGGTCATGGACAAAAGGGGATTGAGCAACAGGAAAGATCAGGAACGGCCCCATGACAGATCGGGGCGGCCACCCAGATCACAAGCGCCTTGGGCACCAGACGCGTCACGGGCTGCCCGTGGGCAGCCCGTGGTGTCAGACAGCGCGTGAACAGCTGGTAGAGCGCGGCGGCCTCACACCAGCGCGTCGGCCGGCTGGCGCAGCAGCATGGCCAGCTGGCGCGCGATGGTCTGCTTGAGCTCTCGGCGGTCGACGATCATGTCGATGGCGCCTTGCTGAAGCAGGAACTCGGCGCGCTGGAAGCCCTCGGGCAGCTTCTCGCGCACGGTGTTCTCGATCACGCGCGGGCCGGCAAAGCCCACCAGGGCCTTGGGTTCGGCGATGACCACATCGCCCATGAAGGCGAAGCTGGCGGAAACGCCGCCCATGGTCGGGTCGGTCAGCACGCTGATGTAGGGCAGTTTGGCCTTGGCCAGGCGCGTGAGCGCGGCGTTGGTCTTGGCCATCTGCATCAGGCTCAGCAGGCCCTCCTGCATGCGGGCGCCACCGGTGGCCGTGAAGGACACGAAGGGGGTCTTCTGGGCCACGGCGGTCTCGACGCCACGCACGAAGCGCTCGCCGACCACCGACCCCATGGAGCCGCCCATGAAATCGAACTCGAAACAGGCCGTCACCAGGGCGATGCCGTGCACCGAGCCCCCCAGCACCACGAGCGCATCGGTCTCGCCGGTGGCTTCCATGGCCTGCTTCAGGCGATCGGGGTACTTCTTGTTGTCGCGGAACTTGAGGGCATCGACCGGCAGGATCTCCTGGCCGATCTCGTAGCGGCCTTCGGCATCCAGGAAGGCATCCAGGCGCTCACGGGCGCCGATGCGGTTGTGGAAGCTGCACTTGGGGCAGACGTACTGGTTGGCGCTCAGATCGCTTTTGTAGAGCACTGTTTCGCACGACGGGCACTTGGTCCACAGCCCTTCGGGCATGGTGCGCCGCTCGGCCGGGTCGGTCGGCTGGATCTTGGGCGGCAGCAGTTTTTCGAGCCAGCTCATGACGAGGGTCCTTTCAGGGTATCGAGTGCCGCACGGATGTCAGCAATGAACGCGCCTGCAGTCGCGGCGATGGTCTCACGGCTTTGCGTTTCCAGCAATTGCACAATGCGGGAGCCAATGACGACGGCATCGGACACGGCAGCCACGGCCTTGGCCGTTTCTGCATCGCGGATGCCGAAGCCCACGCCCACCGGGATGTGGACGTGCTTGCGGATGCGGGGAATGGCGGTGGCCACGGCGCCGGTGTCCAGATGGCCAGCGCCCGTCACGCCCTTGAGCGAGACGTAGTAGACGTAACCGCTGGCGATGCGACCGACCGAGGCCATGCGCTCCTCCGTGGAGGTTGGTGCCAGCAAGAAGATGGGGGCCATGCCCTGGCTCTTCAAGGTGGCGGCGAACTCTTCGCACTCTTCGGGCGGGTAGTCCACCACGAGAACGCCATCCACGCCGGCAGCGCGGGCTTCCTTGACGAAGGCACCGGGGCCGTGGATCAAGTCGTAGCGCTCGATCGGGTTGGCATAGCCCATCAGCACCACGGGGGTTGTGGTGTTGCGTGTGCGAAAGCGCCTCACATCGGCCAGCACATGCACCAGCGAAATACCCTGCGCCAGCGCACGCTCGGCCGCGGCCTGGATGACGGGGCCGTCGGCCATCGGATCGGAGAACGGCACACCCAGTTCGATCACGTCGGCGCCGGCATCGGCCATGGCCCACATCAGCTCGGGCGACAGATCGGGGAAGGGATCACCGCAGTGGATGAAGGGGATCAGGGCCTTGCGGCCTTGTTCGCGCAGATTGGCAAAGGTGACGTCGATGCGGTTCATGCCGGGCACCACTTGAGCACTGCTCATGCCTGCTCTCCGGTGGGGGCACCCTTGACGGTGACGCCGCGCTGCGACGGACGGTCGTAGAACTCGGTGCCGGAGAGGTCGGCCACCGTACCGATATCCTTGTCGCCACGGCCGGACAGGTTGACCAGGATGTGCTGGTCGGGGCGCATGGTGGCGGCCAGCTTCATGGCGTAGGCCACGGCATGGCTCGATTCCAGCGCCGGGATGATGCCTTCGGTGCGGCACAGGCGGTGGAAGGCGGCCAGCGCTTCCTTGTCGGTGATGCCGACGTACTCGGCGCGGCCGATATCCTTGAGGTAGGCATGCTCGGGGCCGACGCCGGGATAGTCCAGGCCAGCCGAGATGGAGTGCGTCTCGGTGATCTGGCCGTTGGCATCCTGCAGCAGGTAGGTTCGGTTGCCGTGCAGCACGCCGGGCGAGCCCAGTTGCAATGACATCGAATGTTTGTCGCTGCCGTAGCCCTCGCCCGCTGCCTCGACGCCGATCAGGCGCACGGATTCATGCGGGATGTAGGGGTAGAAGATGCCCATGGCATTGCTGCCGCCGCCCACGCAGGCGATGACGGCGTCGGGCTGGCGGCCGATCTTGGTGGGCATCTGCGTGAGGCACTCTTCGCCGATCACGCTCTGAAAATCGCGCACCATGGCGGGGTACGGCGCGGGGCCGGCAACCGTGCCGATGATGTAGAAGGTGTTCTCGACGTTGGTGACCCAGTCGCGCATGGCTTCGTTGAGCGCATCTTTCAGGGTCTTGCTGCCGGATTCGACCGGCACCACCCGGGCGCCCAGCAGGTGCATGCGGTAGACGTTGGGCGACTGGCGCTTCACGTCTTCGGAGCCCATGTAGACCACGCACTCCATGCCGAAGCGGGCGCAGATGGTGGCCGTGGCCACGCCATGCTGGCCCGCACCGGTTTCGGCGATCACGCGGGGCTTGCCCATGCGCTTGGCCAGCAGGGCCTGGCCGATGGTGTTGTTGACCTTGTGCGCGCCGGTGTGGTTGAGATCCTCGCGTTTGAGGTAGATCTGCGCGCCACCGATCTCGCTGCTGAGGCGGTCTGCGTGGTAGATCGGGCTGGGGCGCCCCACGAAGTCGGCCAGTTCGCGGTGGAACTCGGCCAGGAAGTCGGGATCGTTGCGGTAGTGCTCGTACGCCGCCTTGAGTTCGTCCAGCGCGTGGACCAGGGTCTCGGAGACGAAGGAGCCGCCGTACGGGCCGAAATGGCCTCGGGCGTCGGGCTGTTGGTAGTTCAGCATGAGACTTTCATGGGTTCAGACGCGCGGGGCTGGCTGGCGCCGGCCAAGGGTTCGGCACACAGCCGGTCGGCCGCCCGCACGGCCTGGCAGAACTGGCGCACCAGCGCCGTGTCCTTCAGGCCCTTGCCGGACTCGACACCGGAACTCACGTCCACCCCCCAGGGGCGGACCTGACGTACGCCGTCGGCCACGTTGCCCGGGTGCAAGCCGCCCGACAGGATCATCGGGCGCGGCAAGCCACGGGGCAACAAGGACCAGTCGAATACCTGCCCGCCCCCGCCATAACCGTCGACATGGGCGTCGACCAGCAAGGCCTGGGCGTTGGGGTAGCCAAGCGCGAAGTTTAACAAATCGAAACCGGGCGCCATCCGGGCGGCGCGCAGGTAGGCGCGGCCAGCTCGGTCGCAATCGGCCGAGGCTTCATCACCGTGGAACTGCAGCAGCGCATGAGGAACCGCCTCTACAGCCTGCTTCAGCAGCGAATCGTCGGCATTGACCAGCAACAGCACCGGCGTGACGAAGGGCGGCAGCAGACGGGCCAACTCGGCCGCGCGCGCTGGTGTCACATGGCGGGGGCTTTTGGCATACAGCACGAACCCCACCGCATCGGCCCCGGCCTGGGCAGCGGCTTCCACATCGGCTTCGCGGGTCAGGCCGCAGATCTTGATGCGGGTGCGGTGGTCGGCAGGCAGGGTCATCCGGGGGGACAAAGCCAGCGCGGTCGCCCTGGCCCGATACGAGGAAGGTCCGATTGTCTCAAAAACGACTGTGCCCGGATAGCGGGTCGGGCAAGGTCGAGGGATATTGACCTGATTTCGTTTGAAACGACCGTCAGGCAGGCAGCCAGGCCAGTGCCGGCGTCACATTGGGCAGCCCCCACGCTTCGTTGTAGCGGGGTCCCAGGAAATACAGCCCGTCTGGCGGGAAGGTGGGTGCTGCCGCGTCGCGGTCTCGCGCATCCAGCACGGCCTGCATCCAGGAGGGCGGCTGGTTGCCGCTGCCGACGGCGATGAGGCAGCCCATGATGTTGCGGATCATGTGGTGAAGGAAGGCCTGCCCCTCGAAATCGAAGCGCCAGTAGATGTTGGCCGCCGGTTCGGCCTGCCGGGGCGCCCCCGCACCGACCGGGCTGCGCTGCGGCATGTGGGCATCCGGTGAGCCGGGCGCCAGGGGCATGCGCGGCGCGGCGCAGCGGGTGATGCGGATCTCGCGCAGCAGCTTGACGGGCGTGGGCGACTGGCACTGTGCGGCGCGGAAACTGCTGAAATCGTGCTGGCCGATGAGGCAGGCTGCGGCGGCCTCCATCGCAGCGTGGTCCAACGGGCGGAAGACCCACCCCACCTGCCCCGCCTCGAGCGCCGGGCGCACCGGCGCCTCCAGCACGATGAAGGCGTAGCGCCGCCCTTCTGCGCTGTTGCGGGCGTGGAAATGCATGGGCACCTCCATGGCCCACTGCACCGCGATGTCGGGCGGCAGGAAGGTGTTGGTGCCCCGCACCCATGAGAAGGGCTCGCGATGCAGGTCGGTGTCCAGGTGCACCACCTGGTTGATGCCATGCACGCCGGCATCGGTGCGGCCGGCACACACCACCGACACGGGCTGCACCGCAAACGCCGCCAATGCCTTCTCCAGCGCGCCCTGCACCGTGGCCACCCCCGCGGGCTGGCTCTGCCAGCCGTGGTATGCCGTGCCCCGGTAAGAAATGCCAAGGGCGACCCGTCGGGTCGCCCTCGTGGCGGAAGGGGCCGAAGCCCCCTGCCCTTCGTCCATGGATCAGCGCCTCGTCATCCCAGGCTGTCGAGCATGGCCTGGGCCTTGGCGCGCAGCGCGCCATCGGCCTGGGCGACCACTTCCTGCAGCAGCTCGCGGGCACCATCCACATCACCGATGTGGCGGAACTCTTCGGCCAGGTCCAGCTTGCGGGCCAGCGGGTTGTCTGCGGGGTTCTCTGCGGCTGGTGCGGCGTCGGCGGACTGAGCACCATCGGGCTGGGCTGGATCACCCAGGTCGAGGCTGATGCCGGACAGATCGAAGTCCATCGGTGCCGTCGGGGCCGGGCCGGGCGCTGGAGCCTGGGCCACCGGCGCAGGCGCCGGGGTGCCCGCATCCAGCGGCAGGTCGAAATCCAGCGACAGGTCGTCGTCTGCGCGGGCCGGCGCCACGCTCGGCTGGGCCGGGTAGGCACCGGTCAGCGGCGGCACGTCGTCCAGCGAAGGCAGATCGTCGTCCAGAGGCACCGGCGCAGAGATGTCCAGGTCGATGCCCAGGTCGCGGTCGTCCTTGGTGTAGACCTGCTGCGGCGCAGGTGCCACAGGCGGGGCGACATCGTGCAGCGGCGGCATCTCCGACAGCGGCACGGTGCTGGCGCCCAGGGGCTCCTGGTACACCGGCTCTTGCGGCATGTAGGACGAGGGCTGGCCACCCGGCTGGTACAGCGGGTTCTCGGGGTCGATGCTCAGGCCCATCTCTTGAGCGTGCAGCCAGTCATCGCCCGCGCCACCGGTCAGGGTGAACAGTTGGCCGGCCAGTTGCTCGAAGCCCTTGGTGTCGCGACGCTTGGCATAGACCTCCAGCAGCTTGGTGCGGATGGCCAGGCGATCGGGGTTGCTGCGCAGGGCTTCCTTCAGGATCTCTTCGGCCTGCAGGTCGCGGCCATAGGCCAGGTAGACATCGGCCTCGGCCACGGGATCGACATCGCCGATGGCATCGAGCTGGCTGAGCGAATAGCTCATCGACGACGGGCCGCCCGTGGCGTCCCGGGTGTCGACGCGCTGCCCACCGCTGGCCCCGAAGAAGGAGTCGGGCTGCAGGCGGCTTTCGAGGAAGGAGGTCTCGGCGCTGTCCGGCTTGCGGCGCGAGCGCAGGAACAGACCCAGGCCAGCGATCAGGGCGATACCGGCGCCAGCACCGGCCAGCAGCAAGGGATCGACCGATTCGAAGAAGCTGGGCGACGATGCCTCGGGTTCGGGCACCGGGATCTGCACCGGCTTGGGCAGCGTGGGGGCCGGCAGCGAAGCAGCCTCGGCCACCGAAGCGGGTTCGGACGCGGCATCGGCCACGCTGGTGGCGGCGCCAGATGCGGCCTCTGAAGCAGGCTCGGCAGCAGACGGCACGCTGGCGGGCACGGAAGCCACTGGCGCGGGAACCGGCGCCGGTGCGGGCGGCGGCGGAGGAGGAGGTGGTGGTGGTGGGGGAGGAGGAGGCGGCGGCGGGGGAGGCACAGGAGCCGGCTTGACCACAGGCGCCGGCGCGGCCTTCGAGGCAGCGGCCGATGCCGCCGACTTCTCTTTCAGCTTGCGCAGTTCGTCGAGGTTGCGAGACAGCTCGGCCACACGGGTTCCGGCGTCCTTCTCGGCGCGGGACTTGGCCAGGCGGTCTTCAGCCCCCTGCCCGGCCGCCACACCACCCTTGCTGAGGGTGAGCTTGTCAGGCGTGGGCGCGGCGGACTGCTTGCGGTCTTCGACCTCGGCCTCGACCTTGCCAGAAGCTTGGCGCTGGCGCGTGGACGCCACGGATTCCGTGACACCCGACGCCAGGCGCTGGCGGTAGGCAGCGAAGTCCGTGCTCTGCGCCATGATGATCTGACGTGCTTCGGGCTGCGACACAGACGTGGCCTTGTCGGCGTCCGGCACGTTGAGCACCACGCCGGACTTCAGCCGGTTCATGTTGTTGCCCTGGAAGGCATGGGGGTTGCCACGGTACAGGCCAACGATCATCTGATCCAGGGACACGCCGGGGGTCAGGTTCTTCTCGGCGATCTTGGACAGCGTGTCACCACCGCGAACCTTCACGCTCTGGGCATCACCGCCGCGGGCTGGCTCGGCCACGGCTTCCGATGGCGCGGGGGCAGGCGGCACAGGGGCAGGCCTAGGCGCAGGCGCCTGGGCGCGTGCTGGAGCCGGCGCAGATGCAGCCGAAGGCGGGCGCGACGGACGCGGCGCAGCGCTCGGGCGCGAGGATTCAGCAGTGGCCGATGGGGCGGGCGCAGCCACGGGCGGCAGCGGCACAGGGACCGGCGCCGGCGCGGGCTGTGCAGAGGGCGCGGGTTGCGCCACAGGCGCGTCCATCACCGGGGCGGTCTGTTGTTGGGGCGCGGCAGAACGCGGTGTGGCGGGATCGAACAGCAGTGTGTATTCGCGCACCAGGCGGCCGGAAGACCAGGCCAGATCCAGGATGGCGTCGACGAAGGGCTCGGAGACGGTGCGGTCGCTGCTCAAGCGCAGCACCGAGCGGCCATCAGCGCGCTTTTGCAACGTGATCGTGGTGGCAGCCAGCACCGTGCTGTAGTCGACCCCTGCAGCGCGATAGGTTTCCGGGCTGGCCACACGGGCCTGCAGCGAGGCAGCCTCTTCGTTCGAGATCGCGGTGATCTCGATTTCGGCACGCAGGGGCTCACCCAGTGCCGACTGCACGTTCAGGCGCCCCAGGCCCAAGGCCCATGACGCCATGGGCGCCAGCGACAGCGCAGAAAAGGCCGCGGCAAGCGCGACCTTTTTCACGGTGAAGGGCGAAACAGAATGCGAAGGCAGGTGCCCCGCTGACAACGATCGATCTTTCAAAGCGTCCCCCGAGTCGTTTCAGCCCGGAGATCGCAACGCGCCCCGACACTGAACGATAGAAGAAATCACAATAGCATCAAGCAGATAGGGAAACAAGCTCACGCAAATACTGATCTGCGTGAATCGCTGGCTTATCCCTACCTGCTTCATGCCGGACGGCGCCGATTGTCGCCGCAGGGCAACATGGCGTCGTCACAACTTGTTTCAGCGATCGAGGTTCAGGCGTCGAGCAGGATGCGCAGCATGCGGCGCAGCGGCTCGGCAGCACCCCAGAGCAGTTGGTCGCCGATGGTGAAGGCGCCCACGTACTCGGGCCCCATGGCGAGCTTGCGGATGCGGCCCACGGGGATCGTGAGCGTGCCCGTCACAGCCACCGGAGTCAGGTCCTGGATGGAGGCTTCGCGCGTGTTGGGCACGACCTTGGCCCAGGGATTGTCGGCGGCGATCATCGCTTCGATGTCTTCGACCGGCACATCCTTCTTGAGCTTGAAGGTCAGGGCCTGGCTGTGGCAGCGCATGGCACCGATGCGGATGCAGAAGCCATCGACCGGGATGGGTGCAGAACCGAAGCCCTCGCCCAGACCGAGGATCTTGTTGGTCTCGGCCATGCCCTTCCACTCTTCCTTGGACTGGCCATTGCCCAGATCCTTGTCGATCCACGGGATCAGCGAACCACCCAGTGGCACGCCGAAGTTGGCGGTCTCTGCGGCGCTCAAGGAACGCTGCTTGTCGATGATCTTGCGGTCGATCTCGAGGATGGCGCTCTTGGGGTCATCGAGCAGCGCCTTCACCTCGGCATTGAGCGTGCCGTACTGCGTGAGCAACTCGCGCATGTGCTGCGCGCCACCACCCGATGCGGCTTGGTAGGTCTGCGTGGACATCCACTCGACCAGACCCGCCTTGTACAGCGCACCCACGCCCATCAGCATGCAGCTGACGGTGCAGTTGCCGCCGACCCAGTTCTTGCCACCATCGGACAGTGCGTTCTTGATCACCGGCATGTTGACCGGGTCCAGGATGATGACGGCGTCGTCCTTCATGCGCAGGGTGGAGGCGGCATCGATCCAATGGCCATTCCAGCCCGCGGCACGCAGCTTGGGGAACACCTCGGTGGTGTAGTCACCGCCCTGGGCCGTGATGATGATGTCGCAGCGCTTGAGTTCGTTGATGTCGAACGCGTCCTTGAGCGTGGTCTCGTTCTTGGCCACAGCGGGGGCCTTGCCGCCCGCGTTGCTCGTGCTGAAGAACAGCGGCTCGATCAGGGCGAAATCACCCTCGGCCTGCATGCGGTCCATGAGCACCGAGCCGACCATGCCGCGCCAGCCCACCAATCCAACCAGTTTCGTCGCCATGATGAAATCCTTCTAAATGCCTCAGGGTGTCTTTGGAATGGCGCGGCTTTATTGCGCCTTGAGCGCGGCCACCACGGCCTCGCCCATCTGCGTGGTGCCGACCTTCTGCGTGCCGTCGCTGTAGATGTCGGGCGTGCGCAGGCCCTGCTCCAGCACAGCCTGCACGGCGCGCTCGATGCGGCTGGCGGCCTCTTCCTGGTTCAGGCTGAAGCGCAGCATCATCGCGGCGCTGAGGATGGTGGCCAGCGGGTTGGCCACGCCCTTGCCGGCGATGTCAGGGGCCGAGCCGTGGCTGGGCTCGTACAGGCCCTGACCCTTGGCGTTCAGCGAGGCCGAGGGCAGCATGCCGATGGAGCCGGTCAGCATGGCCGCGGCGTCGGACAGGATGTCGCCGAACATGTTGCCAGTGAACAGCACATCGAACTTCTTGGGCGCCTTGACCAGCTGCATCGCGGCGTTGTCCACGTACATGTGGTCCAGCTCGATGTCGGGATATTGGGCGTGCACCTCGGTGACCACGTCCTTCCAGAACTGGAAGGTCTCGAGCACGTTGGCCTTGTCCACGCTGGTGACACGCTTGCCGCGCTTGCGCGCAGCCTGGAAGGCCACGTGGGCGATGCGCTCGATCTCGGGGCGCGAATAGCGCATCGTGTCGAAGGCTTCGGGGGCGCCCTTGAACTCGCCATCGGGCGATTCACGGCGGCCACGCGGCTGGCCGAAGTAGATGTCGCCGGTGAGCTCGCGGATGATCAGGATGTCCAGGCCGGCCACCAGTTCGGGCTTGAGGCTAGACGCGTGCGTGAGCTGCGGATAGCAGATGGCCGGGCGGAAGTTGGCGAACAGGCCCATGTTCTTGCGCAGGCCCAGGATGGCCTGCTCAGGGCGCAGGGGCCGGTCGAGCTTGTCGTACTTCCAGTCGCCCACCGAGCCGAACAGCACGGCGTCGGAATCCATGGCCAGCTTGAGGGTGTGCTCGGGCAGGGGGTGGCCGTGGGCATCGTAGGCGGCACCACCGACCTTGGCTTCTTCGAGCTCGAACGGCAGATCGAGCACGTTGAGGACCTTGACGGCCTCGGTGACGATCTCGGGACCGATGCCGTCGCCCGGCAGCACTGCAATCTTCATGACCATGGGAATCTCAGCGGGTTGATTTAAACGATGCGGTGGTTCAGCCAGGGCTTCTGGGCCAGGCGTTCGGCCTCGAAGGCCTTGATCTTGTCGGCGTGGCGCAGGGTCAGGCCGATGTCATCGAAGCCATTGAGCAGGCAGAACTTGCGGAAGGGCTGCACGTCAAAGGCCAGCTCGCCGCCATCGGGCTTGACTACGACCTGCTTCTCCAGATCGATGGTGAGCTCGTAGCCAGGGAACGCCAGCACCTCATTGAAAAGGTTGTCCACCTGCAGCTCGCTCAGTGTGATCGGCAGCAGGCCGTTCTTGAAGCTGTTGTTGAAGAAGATGTCGGCGAAGCTGGGCGCGATGATGGCGCGAAAGCCGTACTGATCGAGCGCCCAGGGCGCATGCTCGCGGCTGGAGCCGCAACCGAAGTTCTTGCGAGCGATCAGGATCGACGCACCCGCGTAGCGCGGCTGGTTCAGCACGAAATCAGGATTGGGCTTGCGCGTGGCCGGGTCCTGGCCGGGCTCGCCCGCGTCCAGGTAGCGCCATTCGTCGAACAGGTTCGGGCCGAAGCCCGTGCGCTTGATCGACTTCAGGTACTGCTTCGGGATGATGGCGTCGGTGTCGACGTTCTCCCGGTCCATCGGGGCCACGAGGCCCTTGTGAATGCGGAATGCTTGCATGGGGAATTACTTCTTGGCAGCGCCGGAGATCTTGTCTCCGACCTTCTCGACGTCCTGACCAAAACCGTGCACCGTGTTGCAACCGGCCAGCGACAGACCAGCGATCAGGGCGGCGAACACAGCGATCAGCGAAGCGAAACGTGTCATGTCTGAATCTCCAGGAATGAGAGGTTGGTCAGAGGGTTGGTTCAAGCGATGCGGCGCACATCGACGAAATGGCCTTCCATGGCCGCCGCGGCCGCCATGGCCGGGCTGACCAGGTGGGTGCGGCCACCAGCGCCCTGCCGGCCTTCGAAGTTGCGGTTGCTGGTGGAGGCGCAACGCTCGCCCGGGTCCAGCCGGTCGGCGTTCATGGCCAGGCACATGGAGCAACCAGGCTCGCGCCATTCGAAGCCCGCGGCCTTGAAGACCTGGTCCAGGCCTTCGCGCTCGGCCTGCTCCTTGACGAGGCCCGAACCGGGCACCACCAGGGCCAGCTTGACGTTGGAGGCCACGCGGCCACCGATGCGACGCACCACGGCCGCCGCCTCGCGCATGTCTTCGATGCGGGAGTTGGTGCACGAGCCGATGAACACCTTGTCGATGCGGATGTCGCTCATGGCCTTGTTGGGCTCGAGCGCCATGTAGGTCAGCGCGCGTTCCATCGCGGAGCGCTTGACGGGGTCCTTCTCTTTATCAGGATCAGGCACGCGATCGTTCACGCTGACGACCATCTCGGGCGAGGTGCCCCAGCTGACCTGCGGCTCGATCTGGGCGGCGTCCAGCTCGACCACGGCATCCCAGTGGGCGTCCGGATCGGAGTGCAGGGTGCGCCAGTAGGCCACGGCCTGGTCCCATTCGACACCCGAGGGCGTGAAGGGGCGGCCCTTGACGTAATTGATCGTGTTGTCGTCCACGGCCACGAGACCGGCGCGCGCCCCGCCCTCGATGGCCATGTTGCAGACGGTCATGCGGCCTTCCATGCTGAGAGCGCGGATGGCGCTGCCGGCGAACTCGATGGTGTAGCCCGTGCCACCCGCCGTGCCGATCTTGGCGATGATGGCCAGCACGATGTCTTTCGCGCTGCAGCCCTTGCCCAAGGTGCCTTCGACCTTGATCAGCATGTTCTTGGCCTTCTTGGCCAGCAGGGTCTGCGTGGCCATGACGTGCTCGACCTCGGAGGTGCCGATGCCGTGGGCCAGCGCACCGAAGGCGCCGTGCGTGGACGTGTGGCTGTCACCGCAGACCACGGTCATGCCGGGCAAGGTCGCGCCCTGCTCCGGGCCAATCACGTGGACGATGCCCTGGCGCTTGTCGCTCATCTTGAACTGCGTGATGCCGAAGCGGTCGCAGTTGTTGTCGAGCGTGTCGATCTGCAGCTTGGACACCGGGTCCTTGATGCCGTCGCGACGGTCGGTGGTGGGCACGTTGTGGTCGCTCACGGCCAGGTTGGCCGACAGGCGCCACATCTTGCGGCCAGCGATGTCCAGGCCCTCGAAGGCCTGGGGGCTGGTCACTTCATGCAGCAGCTGGCGATCGATGTAGAGCACGGCGGTGCCGTCATCTTCGGTGTGGACGACGTGTTCGTCCCAGAGCTTGTCGTAGAGGGTGCGTCCCATGGTGGCAAGGGCCCTTGGCGGGCTGGTATCGGGCGTGGGTAGGCGCATACAGCGGGGAGACGTCGATTTTAAGACATTGGCCCCGAACACGCGAGGGTTATCGCCCCCGGGGCCTCGGGGTTACAGGCAGTAATAGGCTGAGGAAGGGTTGCCAATACCCTGGCTTTCTGGCTTGCGGAGGGTTTCGCGTTTTTCGTGAGAGCGCGGGGCGGGGGCTGAGCCGACATTCGTCCGGGCTTCATTCGGTTGGTCCTGCCTTTGGCAGGACTTCCCTGCGGTGCTCACGGCAAGGTGGGGCCGCAGAACTCGCTCCAGGCCCTTCGAGCCTTGCGCTCAAACAGCTGCGGCCAGTCAGTTGAACGAAGCGCGCTGCGCGCGCCCACCTCGCCGCTCCGCTCCTCGGCACCCTCAAGGCGCCCAGCCGGATGTCGGCTCAGCCCCTTTTTTGCCCCGCTCGCCGCATGCGGAGGGGGTTGTCCTTTGCCTTGCGCGGTCTGGCGCCTGCGAAACGCGCGAACCGTGGTGATTTTTCGCATCGACCGTGCACTGTCGCTGCCTTCTCGGCACGCCACAGCGGGGCGAAAAAGGGATGTGGGGGCAGCCGGACGGGCGCCTTCGTTGGCGCTGCGAAGCGCAGCGGCGAGGTGGGCACGCGCGTAGCGCGTGCTTCGTTCAACTGACTGGTCGCAGCTGTTTGAGCGAAGCGGCGAAGCCGCGTAGCGAGTTCTGCGACCCCACCTCGTCGCGAGCATCGCAAGGCAGTCCTGCCGCAGGCAGGACCGACAACACAGGCGCCCGGCCGGATGCCCACACATCCCGCGCCCCGCGCTCTCACGACAAAGTACTCAAACCAAGGCAGACAAAGGAGCAAGTCACCTACCCTACCGACGCAACCAGCGAATGCGAATGCACAAAGAAAAACCCCGGCCTGCAAGCCGGGGTTTTGCATGGGCCCGAAAGCCACCGCCCAAAGCGATGGCCAACGAGCAGCCGATCAGCGTTGGCCGATGGGCGTGACGTCGCGCTTGGGCGAGCCGACGAACAACTGACGCGGACGGCCGATCTTGTACTCGGGGTCGCCGATCATTTCGTTCAGCTGGGCAATCCAGCCCACGGTGCGGGCCAGCGCGAAGATGGCCGTGAACAGAGGCACCGGGATGCCGATGGCGCGCTGCACGATGCCGGAGTAGAAGTCGACGTTCGGGTACAGCTTGCGCGACACGAAGTACTCGTCTTCCAGGGCGATCTTTTCCAGGGCCATGGCCAGCTTGAACATCGGGTCGTTCTGCAGGCCCAGCTCGTTCAGCACTTCGTGGCAGGTCTCGCGCATCAGCTTGGCACGCGGGTCATAGTTCTTGTACACGCGGTGACCGAAGCCCATCAGCTTGACGCCGGAGTTCTTGTCCTTGACCTGGGCGATGAACTCGCCGATCTTTTCCACGCCGCCGTTCTTCTGGATGTCGGTCAGCATGTTCAGGGCAGCCTCGTTGGCACCGCCGTGAGCCGGGCCCCACAGGCAGGCCACGCCAGCGGCGATGGCGGCGAACGGGTTGGTGCCCGACGAGCCGCACAGGCGCACGGTCGAGGTCGACGCGTTCTGCTCGTGGTCGGCGTGCAGGATGAAGATGCGGTCCATGGCGCGCACCAGCACGTCATTGGGCTTGTACTCTTCGCACGGCGTGGCGAACATCATCCGCATGAAGTTCTCGGTGTACGAGAGGTCGTTCTTCGGGTAGATGTAGGGCTGACCGATGGTGTACTTGTAGGCCATGGCCACCAGCGTCGGCATCTTGGCGATCAGGCGGATCGCGGCGATCTTGCGGTGCTCCGGATTGTTGATGTCCGTGCTGTCGTGGTAGAAGGCCGACAGGGCGCCGACCAGGCCGGTCATCACGGCCATCGGGTGCGCGTCGCGGCGGAAGCCGCGCAGGAAGAACTGCATCTGCTCGTTGACCATCGTGTGGTTGGTCACGCTCTTGACGAAGTCTTCCTTCTCGGCGCCGTTGGGCAGCTCGCCATTCAGCAGCAGGTAGCAGGTTTCCAGGAAGTCGCAGTTGGTGGCCAGCTGCTCGATGGGGTAGCCGCGGTACAGCAGTTCACCCTTGTCGCCATCGATGTAGGTGATGGTCGAGTTGCAGGAGGCGGTGGACAGGAAGCCGGGGTCGTAGGTGAACTTGCCGGTCTGACCGTACAGCTTGCGGATGTCAATCACATCCGGGCCGATGGAGCCCTTGTAAATGGGCAGTTCCATGTTGGGGCTGCCGTCGGAGAACGACAGGGTGGCTTTCACGTCGGACGGGGTCATGAGCACTCCTACTAGGGGTCGGTCTTGTGAGAGACGATTATCGGTGACTAGGGATTAACCTTGGTCGGCATTATGGGTCTTGCACACACCCCATCAGTCCTTCGACTCGGGGGGTACAAAACACCCGACTACGCCCGGGGAACCCGCATCAACGACAACACCTGTACGACTTCTGCGCTGGCCAGATCGCCTTCCGGTTCCTTGCGGGACAGGAGCAGATCGAGCAGGTCATTGTCAGACAGGTCCATCAATTGAAGCAAGCCCTGGACCAGCGGCGTGGTCAGGTGGTCGCCATGGCGCTCGAAGAACTTGTCGATGAAGATGTCGTTCTCGAGCAGGCCACGGCGGCAACGCCAGCGCAGCCGCCGCAGCAGATCCGCATCGGGTGCGGCCGGGGTGCTGACGTCGGTATCGGGCATGGACTGGCGTTGTTCGGTCATCGCAAGGCTGGGTTCAGACGGCGCGGCGCACCATCAGTTCCTTGATCTTGCCGATGGCCTTGGTGGGGTTCAGACCCTTGGGGCACACGTCCACGCAGTTCATGATGGTGTGGCATCGGAACAGGCGGTACGGGTCTTCCAGGTTGTCCAGGCGCTCGGCCGTGCCTTCGTCGCGGCTGTCGGCGATGAAGCGATAGGCCTGCAGCAGACCGGCGGGGCCCACGAACTTGTCGGGGTTCCACCAGAAGCTGGGGCAGCTGGTGGAACAGCTGGCGCACAGGATGCACTCGTACAGGCCATCGAGTTCTTCACGCTCTTCAGGCGACTGCAGACGCTCTTTCTCGGGCGGCGGCGTGTCGTTGATGAGGTAGGGCTTGATGGAGTTGTACTGCTTGAAGAACTGCGTCATGTCCACGATCAGGTCGCGGACCACGGGCAGACCGGGCAGCGGCTTGAGCACGATCACGCCGGGCAGCGTGCGCATGTTGGTCAGGCAGGCCAGACCGTTCTTGCCGTTGATGTTCATGGCGTCCGAACCACACACGCCTTCACGGCACGAGCGGCGGAACGACAGGGTGGGATCGACCGCCTTGAGCTTGACCAGAGCGTCCAGCAGCATGCGCTCGTGGCCGTCGAGTTCCACCTCGATGGTCTGCATGTAGGGCTTGGCGTCCTTGTCCGGGTCGTAGCGGTAGATCTGGAATGTGCGCTTCATGATGATTCCTAATTCCTGTGTCGCTGTCGGTCAGAACGTACGGACCTTCGGGGGAACGGATTCCACCGACAGGGGCTGCAGGTTCACGGGCTTGTAGTCCAGGCGGCTGCCTTCGGAGTACCACAGCGAGTGCTTCATCCAGTTCTCGTCGTCGCGGTTAGGGAAGTCGTCGTGGGCGTGGGCGCCACGGCTCTCCGGACGGGCGGCGGCAGCCACCATCGTGGCCTGGGCGGCTTCGATCAGGTTGTCGACTTCGAGGGCTTCGATGCGGGCTGTGTTGAAGACCTTGGAGTTGTCCTTCAGGCCAATGCCCTTGACGCGCTCACGCACCTGGGCGATCTTCTTGACGCCTTCGTCCATGCTCTTTTGCGTGCGGAACACGCCGGCATGGGCCTGCATGGTCGAACGGATCTCGTTGGCGACATCCTGCGAGTACTCGCCGTTCCTGGCGCTGTCCAGGCGGGCCAGGCGCGACAGGGTGTAGTCGGCGGCGTCCTTGGGCAGGGGCTTGTGCGCCTTCGTCTTGAGGTTGGTCTCGACGATGTGGTTGCCGGCGGCGCGGCCGAACACCACCAGGTCGAGCAGCGAGTTGGTGCCCAGGCGGTTGGCGCCGTGCACCGACACGCAGGAGCATTCACCCACGGCGTACAGGCCGTTGATGATCTCATTGTGCTTGCCGTTGGCGGGAATCACCACCTGGCCGTACACATTGGTCGGGATGCCGCCCATCTGGTAGTGGATGGTGGGCACGACCGGGATCGGCTCCTTGGTGATGTCGACGTTGGCGAAGTTGTGGCCGATCTCGAACACCGAAGGCAGGCGCTTGTGGATGGTCTCGGCGCCCAGGTGGGTCATGTCGAGCACGACGTAGTCCTTGTTGGGACCACAGCCACGGCCTTCCTTGATCTCCTGGTCCATCGAGCGGGACACGAAGTCGCGTGGAGCCAGATCCTTCAGGGTGGGCGCGTAGCGCTCCATGAAGCGCTCGCCGTTGCTGTTGCGCAGGATGGCGCCTTCGCCACGGCAGCCTTCGGTCAGCAGCACGCCAGCGCCGGCCACGCCGGTGGGGTGGAACTGCCAGAACTCCATGTCTTCCAGGGGGATGCCGGCGCGTGCCGCCATGCCCAGGCCGTCACCGGTGTTGATGAAGGCGTTGGTCGACGCTTGATAGATGCGGCCGGCGCCACCGGTGGCGAACAGCACGGTCTTGGCGTGCAGCACGTGCACGTCGCCGGTTTCCATCTCGAGGGCGGTCACGCCCACGGCATCACCGTCGGCGTCGCGGATGATGTCCAGCGCCATCCACTCGACAAAGAACTGCGTGCGGGCCTTGACGTTCTGCTGGTACAGCGTGTGCAGCAGGGCGTGGCCCGTGCGGTCGGCCGCGGCGCAGGCGCGCTGCACGGGCTTCTCGCCGTAGTTGGCGGTGTGGCCACCGAAGGGGCGCTGGTAGATGGTGCCGTCGGCGTTGCGGTCGAAGGGCATGCCGAAGTGCTCGAGCTCGTACACGACCTTGGGCGCTTCACGGCACATGAACTCGATGGCGTCCTGGTCGCCCAGCCAGTCGGAGCCCTTGATGGTGTCGTAGAAGTGGTAGTGCCAGTTGTCTTCGGACATGTTGCCCAGCGAGGCACCGATCCCGCCCTGTGCCGCCACGGTGTGCGAGCGGGTGGGGAAGACCTTGGACAGCACGGCCACGTTCAGGCCGGCCAGGGACAGTTGCAGCGACGCGCGCATGCCGGAGCCGCCGGCACCAACGATCACGACATCGAACTTGCGGGTGGGGAGAGAGGTCACGATAGCGGTCATTTTTTACAGCCTCCAGAGCACTTGGATGGACCAGCCGGCGCAGCCCACGAGCCACACGATGCTGAACACTTGCAGGCCCAGGCGGATGCCGACCGGCTTGATGTAGTCCATGAAGATGTCACGGACGCCCACCCACACGTGGTAGAGGATGGAGAGGATGACCACGAAGGTCAGGAACTTCATCCACTGCTGGGAGAAGATGGCAGCCCACTTGTAGTAGCTGACCGGCTCGCCGATGACGACCTGCAGCAGCAGCACGATGGTGAACAGCGCCATGATGATGGCGGTGGCGCGCTGGGCGATCCAGTCGCGCAGGCCGTAGTGCGCACCCGTGACGATGCGCTTGGTACCGTAGTTTTGAGACATGGGGACGTTTCCTGCGGTGGAGATCAGAACAGGCCGAACAGCTTGGCGCCCAGCACCAGCGTGAGCAGCACGCTGATGGCCAGCACGGCCACGGCGGTGTTGTGTCCGGATTGTTTGGTCACGGCGTCGTGGTTGAAGTCCATCAGCAGATGGCGCACACCGGCGCAGAAGTGGTGCAGGTAGGACCAGATCAGGCCCAGCGCGACCAGCTTGAAGAACCAACCGGGCACGAAGCCGCAACCCGCCACGAACAGCGACGTGAAGCGGTCGTAGCTGATCTCGGAGGTCACGCTGGTGTCGAACATCCAGATGACGAAGGGCAAGAGGACGAACATCACGACGCCGCTGATGCGGTGCAGGATCGAGACGATCCCGGCTGGCGGCAGGCGGTAGCTGACAAGGTCAGTGACGTGGATGTTCCTGTAGACGGGGCGGGGAGTTTTCGCGTTGTCAGCCATTTTTGGAGGGCTCTACGAGCGTCGTGGAACGGTTACAGAATCTTGAATTTTAGGGCAATCCCTTGCGCTAGGCACCTGCTCGGGTTTGCGTCGTTGCGTGACACATGCCATGGGCGGCGCGGGGAGGGGCAAGGAACGAGTGGTGTTTTCAGTTCAGCTCGTTGCGGTAGTGGTGCGCCTCCGTTCGGTACAGGCCGCGGCGCAGTTCCACCGGCTGGTCGTCGTAGGTGCGCGCCAGGCGCTCGACGCTCAGCAGGGGGTGCCCCACCTCGACTCGCAGCAGGTCTGCGACAGCCGGATCAGCCGCCACCGCCCGCAACTTCTCTTCGGCCCGGATCATGCGGACGCCGAATTCGGTCTCGAAGAACCCGTACATCGGGCCCTTGTATTCGTTCATGCGCTCGGCGGTCAGGCCCTTGAACAGGTGACCCGGCAGCCAGATGTCGTCCAGCACCACGGGTGTGCCGGAAAAATGCAGCACGCGCCGCACCTCGATGACCATGTCGCCGGCCTTCAGGCCCAGCGCGCGGGCGATGTCGGCCGGGGCGCGCAGGCGGCGACAATCGAGCAGTTCGCGCTTGACGGTGCCGGCGGGATCAGGTTTGTCGGGGGTCAGGCGCAGGAAGCGCCACTGCACTTTTTCTTCGGCATGGGTGGACACGAAGGTGCCCTTGCCCTGCCGACGCACGAGCAGGTTTTCTTGCGCCAGTTCGTCGATCGCCTTGCGCACGGTACCCTGGCTGACCTTGAAGCGGGCAGCCAGATCGATTTCGCTGGGGATGGCTTCTCCGGGACGCCATTCACCGGCCTGCAGGCTGCGCACGATCAAGGACTTGATCTGCTGGTACAGGGGACTGAAGGAGGGGCCGGCGATGGTGATCTGTTCCCCTTCGCCTGCGGGGGGCGATGCTTCCACGACTAAGGAGGCTTGAGGGGTTGATGACACGGGGCGGGCTGTCCGGGGTCGGAATGGAACGTCGGGCGTCGGGCAGGCTTGTGGCCGGCCCGGAGATGCACCGGGTAGGTGCGGGCTGCATTGCACCACAAAACGACCTCCAGAGTCCAGATGAAATCTGAAAGATGTCTTATATAAGACATAAGAGGATTGACGACTGCGGGACTGACGCCTAGACTCGCGGCGCGCTACACTCAAGGGTTGTCGCTAACCCTTCACCACACAATTTTCCGGAGTTGCCCATGAGCAAAGCACCCGTTCGCGTCGCCGTCACCGGCGCCGCTGGTCAAATCGGCTACGCCCTGTTGTTCCGCATCGCCTCGGGCGAAATGCTCGGCAAGGACCAGCCCGTCATCCTGCAACTGCTGGAAATCCCCGACGAGAAGGCCCAGAACGCGCTGAAGGGCGTGATCATGGAGCTGGAAGACTGCGCTTTCCCGCTGCTGGCCGGCATCGAAGCCCACTCTGACCCCCTGCAAGCCTTCAAGGACACCGACTACGCTCTGCTGGTGGGTGCACGTCCCCGCGGCCCCGGCATGGAGCGCGCCGACCTGCTGGCCGCCAACGCCCAGATCTTCACCGCCCAAGGCAAGGCCCTGAACGCCGTGGCTTCGCGCAACGTGAAGGTGCTGGTGGTCGGCAACCCCGCCAACACCAATGCCTACATCGCCATGAAGTCGGCCCCGGACCTGCCGGCCAAGAACTTCACCGCCATGCTGCGCCTGGACCACAACCGCGCTGCTTCGCAACTGGCCGCCAAGACCGGCACCAAGGTCGGCGACATCCGCAAGCTGACGGTGTGGGGCAACCACTCGCCCACCATGTACGCCGACTACCGCTTCGCCACCACCAATGGCAAGTCGATCAAGGATCTGGTGAACGACCAGGTCTGGAACGCCGACACCTTCCTGCCGACCGTGGGCAAGCGTGGCGCCGCCATCATCGCCGCACGCGGCCTGTCGTCGGCTGCCTCGGCCGCCAACGCCGCCATCGATCACATCCGTGACTGGGCTCTGGGCTCCAAGGGCGAATGGGTCACGATGGGCGTGCCTTCGAACGGCGAATACGGCATCCCCAAGGACATCGTGTTCGGCTTCCCCGTCACCACAGAAAACGGCGAGTACAAGATCGTCGAAGGCCTGGAGATCGATGCCTTCTCGCAAGAAGCCATCAACAAGACCCTGGCCGAGCTGCAAGGCGAGCAAGACGGTGTCAAACACCTGCTGTGATGTGAACTGACGCGGCCGCCGCCAGGCGCCTGCGTCGTTCAAAGCAAAGACCGGCCCCACGGCAACGTGGCGCCGGTTTTTTCATGGGCGATTGAAACCTCGCCTCAGCAGCAAGCAAGAAAAGCGGGAATGCAGCCTCAGGCGGGCAGCTTGAACACCGACACCACGCGGGCCAGCGTGTCGGCCTGGTCCTTCAGGCTTTCCGCGGCCGCGGCGGACTCTTCCACCAGCGCGGCGTTCTGCTGGGTCATGTTGTCGAGCTGGGTCACGGCGGCATTGACCTGGCCGATGCCATCGGACTGCTCCGCCGAAGAGGTGGTGATCTCGCCGATGATGCCGGCCACGCGCCGCACGGCATCGACGATGGTCTCCATGGACGCGCCTGCATCCTTGACCAAGGCAGAGCCCGCGTCGACCTTGCCCACCGAGGCGCCAATCAGGGTCTTGATCTCGCGGGCGGCTTCGGCCACGCGCTGGGCCAGCGCACGCACCTCGGCCGCCACGACGGCAAAGCCCCTGCCCTGCTCGCCTGCCCGTGCGGCCTCGACCGCCGCATTGAGCGCCAGGATGTTGGTCTGGAACGCGATGCTGTCGATGACGCCGATGATGTCCACCACACGGCGCGAGCTTTCGCTGATCTCGTCCATGGTGCTCATGACCTGCGTCACCAGCGTGCCCCCCTGTCCAGCGGCAGCCGCGGCTCCACTGGCCAGCTGGTTGGCATTGCGGGCGGCATCGGCCGTGTGCTGGATGGCCCCCGACATCTGCTCCATGGACGAAGCGGTCTGCTCCAGGCTTGAAGCAGCCTGTTCGGTGCGGCCCGAGAGGTCCTGGCTGCCTGCGGCCACTTCGCTGCTGGCCGTCTTGATGGAGTCGGTGGCTGCGCGCACATCGCCGACGATGTTGCGCAACGAGCGCTGCATGTCATTGAGGCCCTGCAGCACGTCGGACACTTCGTCGCGGCCTTGTGCATCGAGGTCGCGCGACAGATCCCCTGCGGCGATCGCCTGCGTGGCCACCGCGGCCCGGCGCAGCGGCACGGTCACGGACCGCGAGATCAACCAGGCACACGCCCCGCCGGACAGCAGGCACAGTGCGGCCAGCGCCAGCAACAACAAGCGGGCACGCCCCACGGTCTGGTTGGTGTCGGCGGTCTGCTGCTCAGCCAGGCTGCGCTGGTAGGTCTGGTAATCGTGGATGGCGGTGAGGTAGCGCGTGGCTGCCGGCATCAACTGGCTGCTCAGGGCCTCCTTGGCGCCCGGGTCGTCCAGCTCCAGCAGTTGGAAGATGGCATCGCGCGAGGTGATGTAAGCCTTGCGGCGCGCCGCGATGTCGGCGAACTTGGCTTTTTCTTCCTCTGAACTGAGTGAGCCTTCCAGTTGCTTTTGCAGGGCCGTGATCTCGGCGGAGGTGGCCTTGATCAGGGGGGCGAAATGTTTTTCGACCTCATCGTTCCCCCCGGATTTGGCAATCGCCAAGGTGCGGTTGACGTTCAGCAGGGTCATGCCCTCCCAGCGCAGGGCTTCTTGTGCGCGCTCCTGGGCCAGGGTGTTGGCCTGGATGTTGCCCAGGGTGTGGCCCAGCCGCTCCCAGCCGATCGACGCGATCAGGGCAGCCAGCACGAGCACCGTGCCGAAGCCGAACCCGAGACGGGCGCCCAGCTTGAGCTGATTGAGTTTCATGAGCAGTCACCTCGGCGATGGTTGTGCGCGGACTGTCCCTGTCAACCACGCCGGGCGTCCGCTTGTCCTGGCTTTGATCACTATCGGCATTTTTTCGCCAAACAATAGGCCCGCCATGCGCCGCCTCGCCGGGTGAGGCCCCGGCGATGACCGGGAGGATGTCAGGGTGGGTGGCGGCCCCTGGCATACTCGTTGTGCAGCGGGTGCAGCCGCCCCCGATCTTCATCGCCCCTCCAGCCCGATGTCCACCCTGACCGCCATCCACCCCCGCCAGGCCCTGTTCGGCACCGAGTCCCCCTCGCCTGTGCTGCCCGTGTGCGATCACTACGCAGGCGTGGAGGCGCGCATGCGCAAGAGCCTGGCCCTGCAGGCCGAACTGGGGGGCAAGGCCGGCCACGCGGTGTTCGACGTGACACTCGACCTGGAAGACGGCGCCCCGGTGGGCGGCGAGCAAGAACAGGCCTTGCTGGTGGCCGAACTGGTCAACAGCCCGGCCAATGTGTTCGGACGGGTGGGTGTGCGCGTGCATGACCCACGCCACCCGCGCTTCGAGGACGAAGTGGACACCCTGATCCGCCTGGCCGGGCACCGGCTGGCCTATGTGATGGTGCCCAAGCTGGGCGATGTCCAGGAAACCCGGCGTGCCATCGAGACCATCAAGGTGGCGCGTCTGCAGCACGGCGTGGGCCACATCGTGCCTGTGCACGGTCTGATCGAAACCCACCGGGCCCTGCAGCAGGTGGCCGACATCGCCGCCCTGCCCGGCCTGGAATCGCTGTCCTTCGGGCTGATGGATTTCGTTTCGGAGCACCGGGGTGCCATCAGCGCGTCGGCCATGGGGGTGCAGGGGCAGTTCACCCACCCGCTGGTGCTGCGCGCCAAGCTGGAGATCGCCGCGGCCTGCCATGCCGCGCGGATCACGCCCTCGCACTGCGTGGTCACCGAGTTCAAGGATTCGCACGCGCTGGCCAAGGCGGCCGAGAAGGCCTGCCGCGAGCTGGGCTACACCCGCATGTGGAGCATCCACCCGGACCAGATCCCCGTGATCGTGGACGCCTTCGCACCGGTGGTGGCCGAGGTGGACGATGCGGTGGAGATCCTGGCGGCCGCGCAGGCGGCGCACTGGGCACCCACCTCGCACCGTGGTGTGCTGCACGACCGGGCCAGCTACCGGCACTACTGGTATGTGCTGGAACGCGCCTGGCTGACGGGTCAGCCCCTGCCGGTCGACATCGAGGCGGCGTTCTTCGGTTCGCCCTGAACCGAGGCGGCGCGCATCGGGCGCCCTGTCTCGACCATCAACTGGCGGGGGCGCTTCGGATCATTGCGGCCACTTTCTCGGCCATCATCAGCACCGGTGAATTGGTGTTGCCGCTGGTGATGGTGGGCATGGCGCCCGCATCGACCACGCGCAGGCCGGCCACGCCCTGCACACGCATCTGGCTGTCGAGCACGGCCGTGGGATCGCCCTCGCGGCCCATGCGCGTCGTGCCCACGGGGTGGAAGATGGTGGTGGCGATGTCGCCGGCCAGCCGGGCCAGCTCTTCATCGGTCTGGAACTGCACGCCGGGCTTCCACTCCTGCGGCTGGTAGCGCGCCAGGGCCTGCTGGGCCGCGATGCGGCGCGTGACACGCAGCGAATCGGCCGCCACTTTGCGGTCTTCCGGCGTGGCCAGGTAGTTGGGCGCGATGGCCGGGGCATCCTCGAAGCGCGGGCTGGTGATGCGCACCGTGCCGCGGCTGGTCGGGTTGAGGTTGCAGACGCTGGCGGTGAAGGCCGGGAAGGTGTGCAGCGGTTCACCGAAAGCTTCCAGGCTGAGCGGCTGCACGTGGTACTCGAGGTTGGGGTGCGCGTGCGATGCATCGCTGCGCGTGAAGGCACCGAGCTGGCTGGGCGCCATGCTCATGGGGCCGCTGCGCTTGAGCAGGTATTCCAGGCCGATGCGGGCCTTGCCCCAGACGTTGCCGGCCAGCGTGTTGAGGGTGGGCACGCCGTTCACCTTGAACACGGTGCGGATCTGCAGGTGGTCCTGCAGGTTGGCGCCCACGCCGGGCGCGTCCTTGAGCACGGGCAGGCCCAGATCGCGCAGCAGATCGCCCGGGCCGATGCCCGACAACTGCAGCAACTGCGGCGAGCCGATGGCCCCGGCGCACAGCAACACCTCGCTGTGCGCCTGTACTGTGACCAGCTCGGTGCCGGTCCACACCTGCGCGCCGGTGCAGCGCAGGCTGCCGCCCGGCACGGCATCGAACATCAGGCGGGCGACCTGGGCACCCGTCCACAACTCGAAGTTGGGCCGGGCAAAGCAGGCCGGGCGCAGGAAGGCCTTGGCCGCGTTCCAGCGCAGCCCCTTGCGCTGGTTGACATCGAAGTAGCCCACGCCCTCGTTGCTGCCACGGTTGAAATCATCCGACGCCGGGATGCCGGCCTGCTGCATGGCCTGGGACACGGCGTCGAGCAGGTCCCAGCGCAGGCGCTGCTTTTCCACGCGCCATTCGCCGCCGGCGCCATGCAGGTCATCGGCGCCCCTGTGGTAATCCTCGTGACGCTTGAAGTGCGGGAGCACCTGATCCCAGCGCCAGCTGTCGTCGCCGGTGAGCTCGGCCCAGCCATCGTAATCACGCGCCTGCCCGCGCATGTAGATCATGCCGTTGATGCTGGAGCTGCCGCCCAGCGTCTTGCCACGCGGGTAGCGAAGGCGGCGGCCGTTCAGTCCCGGCTCGGCCTCGGTCTGGTAGAGCCAATCGGTGCGTGGATTGCCGATGCAGTACAGGTAGCCCACGGGGATGTGGATCCAGTGGTAATCGTCATGGCCGCCCGCCTCGATCAGCAGCACCCGCTTGGACGGGTCGGCCGACAGGCGATTGGCCAGCAGGCAGCCCGCGGTGCCGGCGCCGATGATCACGTAATCGAAGGTGGTGTCGCTAGCGCTCATGTTGCGGGGCATCCTACGTCAAAGACCCGCCCCGGCCGCCGGGGACTTGACCACCCCTGGGCCCAGAGGCGCATTTACCGGACAGGGTGTGCGGCCCGATTGCCTGTACGCTCGCGCCATGACGATGGTTCTGACATGGCAAGGCAGTGAGGTGCGGCAGGTTGAGGTGACCGACGGCACCGTGCGTGTGCGGCTGTCGGTGGCCAGCGCACGCCGTGTCGACAGCGCCCACCCGGACCAGGGCGAAGAAGGCTTTCTGGGCCCGCTGACCGTGGTCTTCACCCACGCGACGGTGCGCGGTGATCTGGGTTCGGCCCTGGGCACCCTGGCCGATGGCACCTTGAGCCATGCGGGGCACACCCATCGGCATCTGGCGTTGCCGTTCTCCTGGGCGCCGGAGATTCACGCCGAACTGGCGTTTTGCAACGGCACCGTGCTGCACATCGAGGCCGAGGCTGTGTCGTGCTCGCCTGGCACTGAAAGCCGCTTCCACGAATCGATGGCCTGCTGACACCTTGGCCGGCGTCAGCCCTCCAGGGCCTTGAGCTTGCGCCACAGGGTGGTGCGGCTGATGCCCAGTTGCTCGCTGGCCTTGGCCCGGTCGCCACCGCAGGCGGCCAGCACGGACAGGATCTCAGCGAGCTCGGCATCGGCCTGGCGGCCCTTGCGCACCTGCAGGCCTTTGCCCTCGGTAGGCGGCTGCAACGCCGTTGGGCCGCTGAACAGCTCCGGCGCCACCGAGCGCAGGAAGTCCATCGCCTGCCCGGGCGGCACAGGCCGCGCGCCCTCATCCGCCGGGCCCGCATAGGCCAGCAGGCGCTCGATCAGGTTGTCCAGCTCGCGCACATTGCCGGGCCAGCCGTAGTGCGGCGCTTGCGCCACCAGCGCATCGATCAGCGGTTGCACCTGGCGCGGCGCCAAGCCCAGGCGCGCGCAGGCCTGGCGCTGCAAGGCCGCGGCGATGGCCGGCACATCGTCCAGGCGCTCACGCAGCGAAGGCATGTCGATGCGCAGGATGTTGAGGCGGTAGAACAGGTCCAGGCGGAACAGGCCCTGCTGCACCTGGGCCATCAGGTCGCGGTGCGTGGCGGCGATCACGCGCACATTGACCGGCGTGGGCTCCGTGGCGCCCACGCGCAGCACCTCGCGTTCCTGCAGAACGCGCAGCAGCCGGGTCTGCAGGGTCACGGGCATCTCGCCCACCTCGTCCAGGAAGATGGTGCCGTTGTGCGCCGCCTCGAAGAGGCCGATCTTGCCGCCGCGCCGGGCACCGGTGAAGGCGCCCTCTTCGTAGCCGAACAACTCGCTTTCCAGCAGGCTCTCGGACACGGCCGCGCAGTTCACCGCCACAAAGGGCATGTCGCGGCGTTCGCTGGCGCGGTGGATGCCTTGCGCCACCAGCTCCTTCCCGGTGCCGCTCTCGCCGATCACCAGCACGGTGGCCGGACTGGCCGCACACCGGCGCGCCAGCGTGCGCACCTGCTGGATGGCCGCGCTGTCGCCCAGCACCTGCTCCAGCACATAGCGCGGCGCCTCGGCCTGTGGCTTGATGCGCGAGCGGATGTGGCGGTCCACCCGCTGGATGGAGATCGGATCCTGGCAGCTGAGCACCGCCCCGGTCAGCACACCCTGCTCCACGATGGGCATGCGGTTGACGATCAGGGCCTTGCCCTTGACCCGTTCGATGCGCTCCAGATCGGGCACAGCCAGGCGAAGGGTGTTCTGCAGCCCAAGCTCGGGGCAGACCTCGCTCAGGCGCCGGCCCAGCCAGGGTGCGGGCGCCACCCCCAGCAGCTGTGCCATGGCCGGGTTCAGCGTCTGGATGCGCTCGTCACGGTCCACGGCGATCACGCCATCGCTGAGCTGCGTGAGGATGGCGTTGAGCCGCTCGCGCTTGGCCTGTTCGATGCGGGCGGCGCGCGCCACCTCGACCGCGTCGTCCAGGGCTTCGCGCACGGCTTCGGCCGAGTACAGGAACATGCCGGTGAGGCCCATCTGGTCGGCCAGGTCGGCCACCAGGCCCGAGCCGACGAACACCTGCGCGCCCGCACCATGCAGTTCACGAACAGTGGAACGGGCCTCCTCTTCGGTGCGGTAGGTGCGCTGCGTAACGCCCAGCTCGAACAGCTCGCCATACGGTGACAGGTCCGGCAGCATGCCCTCGTAGGTGACCAGGCCCACGTGCGACGACAAGCGCTTGGCCCGCGCCAGGGCCTGCATCAGGTCGAAGCCCCCCACCTTCACCAGCACCACCGGCATCTCCAGATGCTGGCGCAGGTAAGCGCCGTTGGAGCCGGCCGAGACCACCACGTCCACCGGACGGCTGGCCTGCAACTCTCGCACCCGGTTGACAGCCTGCTCGAAGCCCATGTCCAGCACCTCGACGGTGGCACGGGTGTGGAAATCAGGTGCCAGCTCCTGCAGCATCTTGTTGAGGCGGCGGTAGCCCACCGCCACGATGCGCGGCGAGGCGGTGGACACAGCCGGCGCTGACAGCGGATAGGTGCTCATGAGGCTTGGCGTTTCAATCGTTCCATCATATCGTCGCATTATGTTTCATTTTTGAAACATACGCACTGCAACATGACATTGACACTGTGCCGGCTACACGCCAAATAACCATAAGAATCAAGCCCTTGCCAAGCTCGCAGGCCGGGGGCAACATCGCCGGCAAGGGCTGGCACACGCGTTGCGTTGACATCTCCAGCCCTTCGCTGCCCCGCGCGGCCACAAGCCCCATCCCTTTCTGGAGACACCTTCACATGGCCACCCTGTCCCCCGGCGCACGCTTTCGCCAAGCCCTCAAGGAAGAATCGCCCCTGCAGGTGATCGGCGCCATCAACGCCAACCACGCCCTGCTGGCCAAGCGCGCCGGCTACCGCGCCATCTATCTGTCGGGTGGCGGTGTGGCCGCGGGCTCGCTGGGCCTGCCCGACCTGGGCATCAGCGGCCTGGAAGACGTGCTGATCGACGTGCGCCGCATCACCGATGTGTGTGATGTGCCCTTGCTGGTCGACATCGACACCGGCTTCGGTCCCAGTGCCTTCAACATGGCCCGCACCGTCAAGAGCCTGATCAAGGCCGGCGCCGCCGCCTGCCACCTCGAAGACCAGGTCGGCGCAAAGCGCTGCGGCCATCGCCCCGGCAAGGAAATCGTGTCGACGGAAGAGATGGTCGACCGTGTGAAGGCCGCTGTCGATGCCAAGACCGACAAGGACTTCTTCATCATCGCCCGCACCGATGCCATCCAGGTGCATGGCGTGGACGCCGCCATCGAGCGGGCCATCAAGTGCGTCGAGGCCGGCGCCGACGGCATCTTCGCCGAGGCCGCCTACGACCTGCCCACCTACGAGAAGTTCGTGAAGGCCGTGAAGGTGCCCGTGCTGGCCAACATCACCGAATTCGGCCAGACGCCGCTGTTCAGCGTGGAAGACCTGCGCCCCACCGGGGTGGGCATGGTGCTCTACCCCTTGAGCGCCTTCCGCGCCATGAACAAGGCCGCCGAGGCCGTCTACACTGCGATCCGCCGTGACGGCCACCAGAAGAACGTGGTCGACCTGATGCAGACGCGCGAAGAGCTCTACGACCGCATCGGCTACCACGCCTTCGAGGGCAAACTCGACGCGCTGTTCGCCGCCAAGAAGTAACCACACCAAGCTTGCCTCAACCTCATCCGGAGACACAGTCCATGAGCGCTACCCCCCCGACCACCGAAGGCACCACGCCCGGTTTCAAGCCCAAGAAGTCCGTCGCCCTGTCGGGCACCGCCGCCGGCAACACCGCGCTGTGCACCGTCGGCCGCACCGGCAATGACCTGGCCTACCGCGGCTATGACATCCTGGACCTGGCCACCACCACCGAGTTCGAAGAGATCGCCCACCTGCTGGTGCACGGCAAGCTGCCCACGGTGGCAGAACTGGCCAGCTACAAGGCCAAGCTCAAGGCGCTGCGCGGCATCCCCGCCGGCCTGAAGACCGCGCTGGAACAGCTGCCGCCCTCGGCCCACCCGATGGACGTGATGCGCACCGGCGTGTCCGTGCTGGGCTGCCTGCAGCCCGAGAAGGAAGACCACAACCACCCCGGTGCACGCGACATCGCCGACAAGCTGATGGCCTCGCTGGGCTCGATGCTGCTGTACTGGTACCACTACAGCCACAACGGCAAGCGCATCGATGTGGAGACGGACGACGACTCCATCGGCGGCCACTTCCTGCACCTGCTGCACGGCGAGAAGCCGCGCGCCAGCTGGGTGAGCGCCATGCACACTTCGCTGATCCTGTACGCCGAGCACGAGTTCAACGCCTCCACCTTCACCTCGCGCGTGGTGGCCGGCACGGGCTCGGACATGTACTCCGCCATCACCGGCGGCATCGGCGCCCTGCGCGGCCCCAAGCACGGTGGCGCCAATGAAGTGGCCTTCGAGATCCAGAAGCGCTACGACACGCCCGATGAAGCCGAGGCCGACATCCGTGCCCGCGTCGAGAAGAAGGAAGTCGTGATCGGCTTCGGCCACCCCGTCTACACCGTGAGCGACCCGCGCAACGTGGTCATCAAGAAGGTGGCGGAAGACCTGTCCAAGGAACAGAACAACCTGAAGATGTACAACATCGCCGAGCGCCTCGAATCGACGATGTGGGAAATCAAGAAGATGTTCCCCAACCTCGACTGGTTCAGCGCCGTGAGCTACCACATGATGGGCGTGCCCACCGCGATGTTCACCCCGCTGTTCGTGATCGCCCGCACCAGCGGCTGGAGCGCCCACGTGATCGAGCAGCGCATCGACGGCAAGATCATCCGTCCCTCGGCCAACTACACCGGCCCGGAAGACCAGAAGTTCGTGCCGATCAAGGATCGCAAGTGATCTGACCGAACGGTGGCGCCCCTGGCGCCACCTTGCATTTCAGGCCCGCGTCCAGGCTTATGCCAATGCGGGCCACGCTGACCGCCCCGCCGTCCCCACACGCCCATCAGCCCCACCGCCACGCCGTCCCTCGCCATGAACACCCAGTACCGCAAGCCCCTGCCCGGCACAACGCTCGACTACTTCGATGCCCGCGAGGCCGTCGACGCGATCAAGCCGGGGGCCTGGGCCACCCTGCCCTACACCTCGCGTGTGCACGCCGAGAACCTGGTGCGCAAGGCCGACCCGGCCATCCTCACGCAGTCGCTGACACAGCTGATCGAGCGCAAGCGCGACCACGACTTCCCCTGGTTCCCTGCGCGCGTGGCCTGCCACGACATCCTGGGCCAGACGGCATTGGTGGACCTGGCCGGCCTGCGTGATGCCATCGCGAAGGAAGGTGGCGACCCCGCCAAGGTGAACCCCGTGGTGCCCGTGCAGCTGATCGTGGACCACTCGCTGGCCGTGGAGTGCGGCGGGTTTGATCCGGACGCCTTCCAGAAGAACCGCGACATCGAAGAGCGCCGCAACGAAGACCGCTTCCACTTCATCAACTGGACCAAGCTGGCCTTCGACAACGTCGACGTGATCCCGGCGGGCAACGGGATCATGCACCAGATCAATCTGGAGAAGATGTCCCCGGTGATCCACAACGAGAAGGGCTTGGCCTACCCCGACACCTGCGTCGGCACCGACTCGCACACACCGCACGTTGATGCATTGGGCGTGATCGCCATCGGCGTGGGCGGCCTGGAAGCCGAGAACGTGATGCTGGGCCGCGCCTCGTGGATGCGCCTGCCAGAGATCGTGGGCGTGGAGCTGCGCGGCAAGCGCCAGCCCGGCATCACCGCCACCGACGTGGTGCTGGCCCTGACCGAGTTCCTGCGCAAGAGCAAAGTGGTTGGCGCCTACCTCGAGTTCTACGGCGAAGGCGCTTCCAGCCTGACGCTGGGCGACCGCGCCACCATCTCGAACATGGCGCCTGAATACGGCGCCACTGCCGCCATGTTCAGCATCGACGAGCAGACCATCGAGTACCTGCGCCTCACGGGCCGCAGCGAAGAACAAGTGAAGCTGGTCGAGACCTACGCCAAGGTTGGCGGCCTGTGGTCCGACACCTTGAAGGACGCCGTCTACGAACGCACCCTGAGCTTCGACCTGTCGAGCGTGGTGCGCAACATGGCCGGCCCCTCGAACCCGCACGCCCGCGTGGCCACCACCGACATGGCCGCCAAGGGCATCAACGGCCCGTGGAGCATGCCGGCGGCCGATGAAGGCACGATGCCCGATGGCGCCGTGATCATCGCCGCCATCACCAGCTGCACCAACACCTCCAACCCGCGCAACGTGATCGCGGCCGCCCTGCTGGCCCGCAACGCCAACAGGCTGGGCCTGGCGCGCAAGCCCTGGGTCAAGTCCTCGCTGGCCCCTGGCTCGAAGACGGTCGAGCTGTACCTGAACGAAGCCGGCCTGATGGGCGATCTGGAGAAGCTGGGCTTCGGCATCGTGGCCTTTGCCTGCACCACCTGCAACGGCATGTCGGGCGCGCTCGACCCGGTCATCCAGAAGGAGATCGTCGACCGCGACCTGTACGCCACCGCCGTGCTCTCGGGCAACCGCAACTTCGACGGCCGCATCCACCCGTACGCCAAGCAGGCCTTCCTGGCCTCGCCGCCGCTGGTGGTGGCCTATGCGATTGCCGGCACCATCCGCTTCGACATCGAGCGCGACGTGCTGGGCGTGGTCGACGGCAAAGAGATCCGCCTGAAGGACATCTGGCCTTCGGACGAAGAGATCGACGCCATCGTCAAATCCTCAGTGAAGCCTGAGCAGTTCCGCAAGGTCTACGAGCCGATGTTCGCCATTCAGGCCGACGCCGGCGAGAAGGTCAGCCCGCTGTACGACTGGCGCCCGCAGAGCACCTACATCCGCCGCCCGCCCTACTGGGACACCGAAGGCGTCGGCGCCCTGGCCGCCAACCCGCGCACGCTCAAGGGCATGCGCCCGCTGGCCATCCTGCCTGACAACATCACCACCGACCACCTGTCGCCCTCCAACGCGATCCTGATGAACAGCGCCGCCGGTGAGTACCTGCACAAGATGGGCCTGCCGGAAGAGGACTTCAACTCCTACGCCACCCACCGCGGCGACCACCTCACGGCCATGCGCGCCACCTTCGCCAACCCCACGCTCAAGAACGAGATGGTGCGCAAGGAAGACGGCAGCATCCAGGCCGGCTCGCTGGCCCGCATCGAGCCCGAAGGCAAGGTGGTGCGCATGTGGGAAGCCATGGAAACCTACTATGACCGCAAGCAGCCGCTGATCATCGTGGCCGGCGCCGACTACGGCCAGGGCTCGTCGCGCGACTGGGCTGCCAAGGGCGTGCGCCTGGCTGGTGTGGAGGCCATCGCGGCCGAAGGCTTCGAGCGCATCCACCGCACCAACCTGATCGGCATGGGCGTGATGCCGCTGGAGTTCAAGCCGGGCACCAACCGCCTGACACTGCAACTCGACGGCACCGAGACCTACGACGTTGAAGGCAAGTTGACACCGCGCGCCGACCTGACGCTGGTCATCCACCGCAAGAACGGCGAAGTCGTGAAGGTGCCCATGACCTGCCGCCTGGACACCGCCGAAGAGGTGTCCGTGTACGAAGCCGGCGGCGTGCTGCAGCGCTTCGCACAAGACTTTCTTGCTGAGAACCGTTGACCACCCCCTAGCGCCTGCGGCGCTCCCCCTCAAGGGGGCGCAGTCGGAGGACCGGCAAAGCCGGATCCTCGACTGCCGCTGGATCAGGATCGTGGTCTGCGAGCGTCTGAGTGTTTGATGAAAATTGAAGGAAAGCTCATGAGCCATCCCGCACAGACCAAGATCCCCGCCACCTACATCCGCGGCGGCACCAGCAAGGGCGTGTTCTTCCGCCTGCAGGATCTGCCCGCCGCTGCCCAAATGCCTGGCGAGGCGCGCGACAAGCTTTTCATGCGTGTGATCGGCAGCCCTGATCCGTATGCTGCGCACATCGACGGCATGGGCGGGGCCACCTCGTCCACGTCCAAATGCGTGATCCTGTCCAAGGCCAGCGTGCCCGACCACGATGTGGACTACCTTTACGGCCAGGTCTCCATCGACAAGCCTTTCGTGGATTGGAGCGGCAACTGCGGCAACCTGTCCACGGCGGCCGGCTCCTTCGCCATTCACGCCGGCCTGGTCGATCCCTCTCGCATCCCTGACAACGGCGTGGCCGTGGTCCGCATCTGGCAGGCCAACATCAAGAAGACCATCATCGCGCACGTGCCCGTGACCAACGGCCAGGTACAGGAGACGGGCGATTTCGAACTCGACGGCGTGACCTTCCCGGCCGCCGAGATCGTGCTCGAGTTCATGGACCCGTCGGACGATGGTGACGAGGGCGGCTCGATGTTCCCCACCGGCAACCTGGTGGATGACCTCGAAGTGCCCGGCGTGGGCACCTTCAAGGCCACGATGATCACCGCCGGCATCCCCACGGTGTTCGTCAACGCGAAAGACATCGGCTACACCGGCACCGAACTGCGCGAGCAGATCAACACCGACCCCGAAGCACTCAAGCGCTTCGAGGCCATCCGTGTGGCCGGCGCCCTGCGCATGGGCCTGATCAAGACGCCCGAAGAAGCAGCCACCCGCCAGCACACCCCCAAGATCGCCTTCGTGGCGCCGCCTACCGACTACGTGGCCTCCAGCGGCAAGACCATCCAGGCCGCCGATGTCGACCTGCTGGTGCGCGCCCTGTCCATGGGCAAGCTGCACCACGCGATGATGGGCACGGCGGCCGTGGCCATCGGCACCGCGGCCGCCATCCCCGGCACGCTGGTCAACCAGGCCGCGGGCGGCGGCGAGCGCGAGGCGGTGCGCTTCGGCCACCCCTCCGGCACCTTGCGCGTGGGCGCCCAGGCCAAGCTGGTCAATGGACAGTGGACCGTCACCAAGGCCATCATGAGCCGCAGTGCCCGCATCCTGATGGAAGGATGGGTGCGGGTGCCGGGCGACACGTTCTGACGCTCAGGCTGATCACCCCGGCGGCCAGCCCATTCATCGACATGGACGCCTGAATCAGAAACACCCAGTTACGAGAATGGTTCAGGCCATTCATCCAGAGCCCGGAAGGCGCGATCCTCCGGGTTTTTTCACGTCTGCAAGCACGATTTCCACGGTCACAATATCCTCCGCGAACCAGGCGTTCGTGCCGATCGACTCTTGCTGTGACCCCGATGACCCGCCACACCACCCTTTCGCTGAATGCGCTTGCCGCGCAATCCCGCCGCGTGCGTCTGATGTCTCTGTCCCTCGGTGCCCTGATCGGCATGTGGGCCACGGTCTACCTGCCGCAAGTGCACGCCGCGGCCACCACCGAGCCCACCGGTGTCAAGGCGCCGGCCAAGCCCAAGGGCCCCTCGCTCAAGGAACGCAAGGAGCGCAAGGTCTCCGCCGCCAAGAAAGCGGCCGTCGCGGCCGGGGTGGAAACCAAGCTGGCTCCGCTGCCGGAGGCCTCCGGCGAACAGATCGCCGCCGCCCAGCGCGTGCTGATCGGCAAGTACGAGTGCGAATTCAAGAAATCCGTGCTGGTGGACCGCAACGACGCCAACCCTGGCTACGTCAACCTCACCGAAGGCCGCCAGGTCTGGGTGATGAAGCCCGTGGTGTCTTCCACCGGCACCATCCGCCTGGAAGACACCCGTGGCGAAGCGCTGATGCTGCAGATCGCCACCAAGTCCATGCTGATGAACGTCAAGACCGGCCAGCGCATGGTCGACGGCTGCATGCACGAGGTGCAGCGCGTGGCCATGGAAGAAATGCGCCGCAACCCACCGCCCTCCGTGTTCAACCTGGACGGCAAGTCGCCGCCGCCTGCCGCAGCGGCCGCCACGGCGCCCTGAACCACCCCCACCGGGGCCGAGAGGCCCCGCCTCCTACAAACGGCGCTTGCAGCTTGCTGCGGCGCCGATTTTCATTGGGTGGAGGGCAGCAGATCCCGCCTCAGCGTCGCAGGAAGAACGCCACCAAATGCACGCGGGACGCATTTACCGCGCTCCGAACCGCCCCAAGGCGATGCGCGCGCGCCAATCAAGCCCGATTTGGACAACTCAATTGAGTGTTTTGTCTGCCCAAGGGTGGTCATAACCCTCGTGGTAAGCGAGAATAGCGGTCTGCACAGAAATTGCATTCTTGTGCCTTCGCACGCGCGCGCCGCTCACGACGTGAACGTTCGCGTCTGAAGCTTCCGCTTGATCTTTGCCCTTCCCTACCCCAGGTGAACACCATGTTGCAAGCCTATCGCCAACACGTTGCCGAGCGCGCCGCGCTGGGCATTCCCCCTCTGGCCCTGTCCGCCCAGCAAACCGCTGAGCTGATCGAACTCATCAAGAACCCGCCCGCTGGCGAGGAAGCGTTCCTGCTCGATCTGCTGACGCACCGCGTGCCCCCGGGCGTGGACGATGCCGCCAAGGTGAAGGCCTCCTTCCTGACGGCCGTGGCCGATGGCGAACTGCCCGTCGCGCTGATCAGCCGCGCCAAGGCCACCGAGCTGCTGGGCACCATGGTCGGCGGCTACAACGTCAAGCCCCTGGTCGATCTGCTGCCTGATGCCGAAGTCGGCACCATCGCCGCCGATGCGCTCAAGAAGACGCTGCTGATGTTCGACTTCTTCCATGACGTGTCCGAGCTGGCCAAGGCCGGCAACGTCAATGCCAAGAATGTGATCCAGTCCTGGGCCGATGCCGAGTGGTTCACCACCCGTCCGCCCGTGGCCAAGAAAATCACCGTGACCGTGTTCAAGGTGCCTGGCGAGACCAACACCGACGACCTGTCGCCCGCCCCGGACGCCTGGAGCCGCCCCGACATCCCGATGCACTACCTGGCGATGCTCAAGAACGCACGCCCGGACGCGCAGTTCAAGCCTGAAGAAGACGGCAAGCGCGGCCCAATGCAGTTCATCGAAGACCTGAAGAAGAAGGGCAACCTGGTCGCCTACGTGGGCGACGTGGTCGGCACCGGCTCTTCGCGCAAGTCCGCCACCAACAGCGTGATCTGGGCCACCGGCGAAGACATTCCCTTCGTGCCCAACAAGCGCTTCGGCGGCGTCACCCTGGGCGGCAAGATCGCCCCCATCTTCTTCAACACGCAGGAAGACTCCGGCTCGCTGCCCATCGAAGTGGACGTTTCCAACTTCGAAATGGGTGACGTGCTCGACGTGTACCCGTACGAAGGCAAGATCGAGAAGAACGGCGCTGTCGCTGCCAACTTCGAGCTGAAGTCGCAAGTGCTGCTCGACGAAGTGCAGGCCGGCGGCCGCATCAACCTGATCATCGGCCGCTCGCTCACCGGCAAGGCCCGCGAGTTCCTGGGGCTGCCCGCCTCCACCCTGTTCCGCCTGCCGCAAGCGCCCAAGGACAGCGGCAAGGGCTTCTCTCTGGCCCAGAAGATGGTCGGCCGCGCCTGCGGTCTGCCTGAAGGCCAGGGCGTGCGCCCGGGCACCTACTGCGAACCCAAGATGACCACGGTCGGCTCGCAGGACACCACCGGCCCGATGACCCGCGACGAGCTGAAGGACCTGGCCTGCCTGGGCTTCAGCGCCGACATGGTGATGCAGTCCTTCTGCCACACCGCGGCCTACCCCAAGCCCGTGGACGTGAAGATGCACCGCGAGCTGCCCGCCTTCATCAGCAACCGCGGCGGCGTGGCCCTGCGTCCTGGCGACGGCGTGATCCACAGCTGGCTGAACCGCCTGCTGCTGCCCGACACCGTCGGCACCGGCGGCGATTCGCACACCCGCTTCCCGATCGGCATCTCCTTCCCCGCCGGTTCCGGCCTGGTGGCCTTCGCCGCCGCCACGGGCGTGATGCCGCTGGACATGCCCGAATCCGTGCTGGTGCGCTTCAAGGGCAAGATGCAGCCCGGCATCACCCTGCGTGACCTGGTGCATGCCATCCCCCTGTACGCCATCAAGGCCGGTCTGCTGACCGTGGCCAAGGCTGGCAAGAAGAACATCTTCTCGGGCCGCATCCTCGAAATCGAAGGCTTGCCTGAACTGAAGGTCGAGCAAGCGTTCGAGCTGTCCGACGCTTCGGCCGAGCGCTCTGCCGCCGGCTGCACCGTGCACCTGAACAAGGAGCCGGTGATCGAGTACATGCAGTCCAACATCGTGCTCATGAAGAACATGATTGCGAACGGCTATGCCGACGCCCGCACCCTGCAGCGCCGCATCGCCTCGATGGAAGCCTGGCTGGCCAACCCGCAACTGCTCAAGGGCGACGCGGACGCCGACTACGCCGCCGTGATCGAGATCGACCTGGCCGACATCAAGGAACCCATCCTGTGCGCGCCCAACGATCCGGACGACGCCCGCACGCTGACGGAAGTGCAAGGCACCAAGATCGATGAAGTCTTCATCGGTTCGTGCATGACCAACATCGGTCACTTCCGCGCCGCGTCCAAGCTGCTCGAAGGCAAGAAGGACATCCCCGTGCGTCTGTGGGTGGCACCGCCCACCAAGATGGATGCCGCGGAGCTGACCAAGGAAGGCCACTACAACACGCTGGGCGGCGCTGGTGCCCGCATGGAAATGCCCGGCTGCTCGCTGTGCATGGGCAACCAGGCCCAAGTGAAGGAAGGCGCCACCGTGGTGTCCACCTCCACCCGCAACTTCCCGAACCGCCTGGGCAAGAACTCCAACGTGTTCCTGGCCTCGGCCGAGCTGGCCTCCATCGCCTCCAAGCTGGGCCGCATCCCCACGGTCGAGGAATACCACGCCGACATGGGCGTGATCACCAAGGACGCCGACAAGATCTACCGTTACATGAACTTCAACCAGATTGAAGAGTACGTGGAAACCGCCAAGGCTGTGAACGCCTGATCCGTTCAGGTTGGCGCTTGGCTCGGGACATGATCCCGGCCCAGGTAGCCTGAATGGTCTGAATGGCCCGCATGGAGCAATCCGGCGGGCCATTTTTCTTGATTTTTCAGATTAAAGGTTCCATTCATCATTTGTAATGAAGGCTCAGAAATGGCTACAGTCTTTCAATAAGCAGTCCGAAAAAGACGTTAATCCTTGGATGGGAAGGGAGTTTCCCATGAGCAACGTATCAGCCATCACCGGTATCAGCCGCGTCACCCGCCCTGTTTCCAGCGACACCCAGATCGGGCTGTTGCAGCGTCGCCTTGAGGCGCTCGACAAGCAGCGCGCCAGTGCCGCATCGAGCAACGACGAAACCGCCACCTACCGCCTGCAGGCCCTGACCCAGCAGATGGGACTTCTGCAGACCCAGATCGGTCAACTGCAACAGGCTGCCAACGCTGCCGCACAACAAGCAGGGGTGCCCGAGCCTGAAGAGGACGACTCGGAGATCGCCGAGGACACGAGCGAACTCGGTCAACCCTCGGACACGCCGACCACCACCAGGCGAGCCTCACCGCCGCCTGAGGAACGCCCGACCAATGTGGCCCAGGAAGCCCGCAATGCGCAGCGTGACGCTGCAGCGGTGGCCCGCAATCGCGCGGAGGGCTCGCTGGTGGGCTCCAACGTCGACACCTACGCCTGATCAGCTGCTGGAAGAGCGAGGGATTTTGGCGCGCCCCTTAATTTCAGTATTGACAGAAATTACAGTCAGACTATAGTGACGCCATGGAACTCTCTGATGTCGCTCGCAAGTTCGTGGTTCACTGGGGTGAAATGGGCTCTGCCTGGGGTGTGAACCGCACCGTCTCGCAGATCCACGCCCTGCTCTTCTTCCACGGTCGCCCTCTGCATGCCGAAGACATCGCCGAAACCTTGGGCGTGGCGCGCTCCAATGTGAGCAACAGCCTCAAGGAGCTGCTCAACTGGAAGCTGGTGCGCACCACGCAGCTGCTCGGCGATCGGCGTGACTACTTTGAGACCTCTCTAGACGTGTGGGAGCTGTTCCGCACCGTGATCCGAGAGCGCAAGGAGCGCGAGTTCGACCCCACCACCCGCATGCTGCAGGATCTCGTCAACCAGTCTGGCTTTGCCAAGGAGCCCCCCGATGCACAAGACCGGGTCCGCGAGACACTCAAGCTGATGCAGTCGGTCGGCTCCTGGTCCGACGAAATGCTCCGACTGTCGCCCTCCACGCTCGAAAAGGTCATGCGCATGGGGGCCAGCGTGCAGAAATTCGTGCGGGGCTCGTAAGGCCCCTTTTTTTGATCGTTTATTTCTGTTTTTACTGAAATTTCATAAGGAGTCGATCATGAACCAAGCCCGATACCCCCTGACGATCTACTACGACGCCTCTTGCCGGCTCTGTGATGGCGAGATGCGCAACCTGATGCTGCGCAATACCGAAGGGCTGCTGACATTCGTCGACGCCTCGGCGCCCGGTTTTGCATCGCCCATCATCAACACCACCCAGAGCGATCTGCTGGCCTGCATCCATGCCCAATGGGCGGACGGGCAAGTGATCACCGGGGTGGAAGTGTTTCGCCACGCCTATGGCGCCGTGGGCCTGGGTTGGCTGACCGCACCCACCGCCTGGCCTGTGCTGCGTCAGTGGGCCGATCGAACCTACCCGTGGCTGGTGCGCCATCGCCACCAGGTGCCTCGCTGGCTGGTGGCCGGCCTGTTCGAGGGCCCCACCCGCTGGGCAGCGGAGCGAGCCGCCCGCCGGGCCCATTGCCGGGACAACCATTGCGCCATGCGCTGAGGAGAACACCATGGACACCTCTCTCTTCCTGCTGTCGCTGCTGATCGCGGTGGCCGGTCCCATCGTGGCCGTGTCCTACCTGCGTCCCATCCTGCTGAAGGTGCTGCGGTCTTTCTGCGATGCCGACGGCGGCGCCGAGTTCTGGGTGCGCAGCGCCTACCTGCTGGCGGTGTGCGGCACGGTGTTCATGACCCTGGTCTTCGGGCAGTTCGACCCCGATGCCAGCGTCGTCGACGCCATGCGCCGGGCCTTGCTGACCGTCATCTCCGGTGTGTTCCTGACCGTGGCCTTCATCTCCACCCGGGTGTGGGGCCAGGTGCGGCTGATCATGGAAGGCCAGAAGGTCTCCGCACCGGATCGGGCTCATCCACCCGGCACTGGAGCCGACGCCTCATGGCCTGCTGACCCGGGAGCCCGATCATGAAGGTGCTGTTGTGCGGAGCCCAAGGCTTCATCGGCCGGCACCTCGCCCGCTCGCTCACGACGGCCGGCCATCAGGTGATCGGGGCAGGCTCCGGCCGCAGGCCACAACCCGGCCTGCTGAAGGTGGACTTTGTCCAGGACACGGATGTCGCACGCTGGCTGCCCAGGGTTCAGGGCTTCGATGCAGTGGTGAACGCGGTGGGGGTGCTGCGCGACACGGCAACGCGACCCCTGCAGTCGGTCCACGAGACGGTGCCCAAGGCCTTGTTCGATGCCTGTGCTCTGGCTGGTGTGCGTCGTGTGGTGCAGATATCGGCGCTGGGCATCGAAGGCAACCCGACACGCTATGCCTGCACCAAGCTGGCGGCCGACCAGCATTTGCTGGCCTTGACGCAGTCCGGGCGGCTGGACGGCGTCGTGCTTCGCCCCAGCATCGTGTTCGGGCGTGGGGGCGACAGCAGCCGCCTCTTCATGGCGCTGGCACGCAGCCCCTGGCTTGCGCTGCCGGGGCCCGTGATCAAGGCGCGCGTGCAACCCGTGGCGGTGCAGGACCTGGCCGACGCCGTGGCCGCCTTGCTGAGCGGTGAAGGGCTGGAGCACACAGGCATCCTGCCCTGCGTAGGCCCATCCTCGCTGGGCCTGGCCGAGTTCATCGCCAGCCTGCGCCACCAACTGGGGCACCGCCCTGCCAGGATGCGGCACCTGCCGGCCCCGCTGACCCGCTGGAGCGCGCGGGTGGGTGATGCGCTGCCCTTCGCCCCCTGGTGCAGCGAAACCCTGGCCCTGCTCGCGCAGGACAACGTGGGACCGGCCGAGACCCTGCCCAGCCTGCTGGGGCGGCCCGCGCTGCCCCATCAACGGATGGTGGAGGCCGCATGGCGCTGAACCAGGCTCAACGGCGGGTGCTGCACGCCAGCCTGATCACGGTCTGGCTGGGCACCGCCGTCGTCAGCGCGCTGGAGGCCCGCGGCCAGTCACTCCAGCTGATGCAGCAGGCGAACGTGCAACACCCCATCTGGCAGGCCATCGGGATCTGGGGTGGCATTGTGCTGGACGCGGTCCTGGGTGTGGCCATGCTGCTCCGCCCCCGACGTGCCACCTGGATCGCAGCCCTGATCGCGATGGGCGCCATGACGGTGGTGGCGACCGTGCTCGCGCCGACACTGTGGCTGCACCCGCTGGGGCCCTTGCTCAAGAACCTGCCCATCGCCGCGATGCTGTGGGTGCTGATCTCGGATGAGGACACACCATGAACACCTACCTGATCCTCAAGTGGCTGCACATCATGTCCAGCGTGCTGATGGTCGGCACGGGCTTCGGCTCGGCCTTCTTCATGTTCTTCGCCAACCGCAGCGGCTCGGTCGCGGCACAGGCCGTCGTCAGCAGGCTGGTGGTGCGCGCCGACTGGTGGTTCACCACGCCCACGGTGATCCTGCAGCCGCTCAGCGGCGTGGCGCTGGCCCACATGGCGGGCTGGCCGCTCGACGCGCCCTGGCTGCTGCTGTCGATCGTGCTGTACGCCGTGGCGGGGGTCTGCTGGCTGCCGGTGGTCTGGCTGCAGGTGCGCATGGCGGCCATGGCCCAACAGGCCCACGCCGAGGGCGGGCCACTGCCCCACCTGTACCAGCAATACGCCAGGCGGTGGGAAGCCCTGGGCTACCCGGCCTTCATCGCCATGCTGACCGTGTACTACCTGATGGTCAACAAGCCCGCACTGTGGGGATGAAGCTGCGGTGCCCGGCGGCACTCAGCCCGAAGGCAGATCCAGGGCCGTCAGGTATAGGCGCAGATCGAACTCCACCTGGTGGTAATCGGGCAGCATGTAGGTGCACAGCTGGTAGAAGGCCTTGTCGTGCTCGCGCTCCTTCAGGTGCGCCAGCTCGTGCACCACGATCATGTTCAGGAACGGCGCCGGCGCCTCACGGAACAGGCTGGCCACGCGGATCTCGCGCTTGGCCTTGAGCTTGCCGCCCTGCACACGCGAGATGGCCGTGTGCGTGCCCAGCGCATGCTGGATCACCTTGAGCTTGCTGTCGTAGGCCACCTTGCTCAGCGGATCGGCCTTGCGCAGGTGGCGCTCCTTCAGCTCGGTCACGTAGTCGTACAGGGCCTTGTCGGTGCGCACCTCGTGTGGCTCGGGGTAGCGGCGCGCGATCACGTCGCCCAGCTTGCCCTGGTCGATCAACTGGCGCACCTGCGCCAGCAGGTCTTCAGGGTAGCCCGCCAGGTACTTCAGCGGGGTGGCGGTGTTCATGGCTTCACTCAGGGGGCGATCTGCTCGGCGTAGTCGTACAGGGCGCCCAGGATGTCCTGGCCACGCTCGTCATCTTCCGCCAACTGCTCGCTGAGCGTATCAATGCGCTCGAAGAAGCCAGCCAGCGTGAGTGCGCCCCCCTGCCCGTCGATCAGCTTCGCACGGCGATGCTGCTCCCAACGTTGCTGCTCGGTCACGCTCAGGGTGTGCGGGTGGTTGCGCGCGCGCCAGCGGAACAGCAGCTCTTCAAGCCGTTCGTCGGCGAAGGCGGGCTGGCGCTCGATCAGCCGTTCGGCCAGCTGCTCCGGCGTCATGGTGCGGATGCGCTGCAGCAGGCGGCGATCTTCCTGGCCCAGGAAGCCGCCATACAGGTCTTCGTCCACATCGGGCGCGCTCTCGGGCGGTGCGCGGTGAAACACCTCGGGCCAGATCCCGGCCATCGAGGCGCCCTTGAGCGCAGCGATCTCGGCGTGGCGCAGCGATTGCTCCACGTCCAGCGACCAGCGCGTGGCCACCTCGGCGCTGAGCATCTTGAGGTTGCCGATCACGATGGGCGACTTGTTGATGTGCACGCTCTTGATGGGCAGGCGTGTCACACCCTCGGGCAGATCTTCGGCCTTGGTGTACAGGCGCTGGCGGATCGTCGTCGCGTCCAGCGAGAACAGTTCGGTCGGATCCTGGGCCAGATCCCAGACGATGATCTCGTTCTTGTTGGTGGGGTGCGGCGCCAGCGGCCACACGATGCCGATGCAGCCCTTGTCGACGCCGTACATGCCGGAGATGTGCAGGAAGGGCTTGCCTACGCCGATCTCCGACAGCACCGCGTCCTTTTTGCGCAGGCGCAGGCAGAACTCCCACAGGCGGGGCTGCTTGAGCTTGATCAGGCGGGCCAGCGCGATGGTGGCGCGCACATCGGACAAGGCATCGTGCGCCGCCTCGTGTGCCAGGCCGTTGGCCTTGGTGAGGTGCTCCAGCTTGAACGATGGGCGGCCATCCTCATGGCGGGGCCACTCGATGCCTTCGGGGCGCAGCGCCCAGGTGCAGCGCACCACATCCAGCAGGTCCCAGCGGCCGCAGCCGTTCTGCCATTCGCGCGCGTACGGGTCCATCAGGTTGCGCCAGAACAGGTGGCGCGTGACCTCGTCATCGAAACGGATGGTGTTGTAGCCCACGCCGATGGTGTTGTCGCGGGCCAGTTCGGATTCGATCAGGTCAGCAAAAGCATGTTCAGGGATGCCTTTTTCCAGGCAGGCCTGGGGCAGGATGCCGGTCAGCAGGCACGAGCCAGGATCGGGCAGGTAGTCGGGTGCCGGGCGGCAGAACTGCATCACGGCCTCGCCCACCTCGTTGAGGTCGGCATCGGTGCGGACACCGGCGAACTGAGAGGGGCGGTCGCGGCGGGGCACGACGCCGAAGGTCTCGTAGTCGTGCCAGTAAAAGGTGAAATCGCTCATGCCCCGCACGATACCCGAGAGCAGGCGCGCTGCCGGGCCACCCCGCCCCCTGTTTACAGGAAAGGCGCGGATTCATTGGGCAAACACGGGTGCCGGGGCTGGCACGCGGCCGCTACAGTCGGTGGCCGGCACGTCCGTCCGAGTGCAGCCTCCATCTGACATGAGCGCCAAGATCTCCTCCCGCATCGTCTCGACCACCCTGCTCAGGGGCGGCGTGTGCACCGCCTCACAGCGCGTTTCGGGCATCGACATCTTCACCTCGCACATGGGCATCCCCATCGTGCAGGTCTACCCGAAGGGCCTGGACGTGGCCCAGTTGCAGCGCTCGCTCACCACCATGCTGGGCAAGTACCCGCTGCTGGGCGGGCGCATGCGCAAGGATGCCCAGGGCCTGCCGTACATCGAGGGCAACGATGCCGGCGTCCGCTTTCGTGTGCACCAGTGCGCAGGCGCGCTCCCCGCCTATGGGCCCGACAGGCACCTGCACCCGCTGCTCAAGGGCTTTCACACCCCCATCTACCCCTGGAACATCTTCAAGGACAGCCAGCCGCTGTTCGAGGTGGATGTCTACCAGTTCGACGACGGTGGCGCGGTGCTCAGCAACACCGCCGCGCACTCGGTGATGGACGGCACCGCCTACTGGGGCTTCATGGTCGACTGGGCAGCGTGTGCGCGTGGCGAAGAAGTGCCCGATCGCCCCATGGAGCGTGAACAACTGATCAGGCTGGGAGAAGCCAACCTGCAGACGCCCTACACCCGCGGCTATGTGTACCAGATGGGCTTCTGGGACCGCGTACGCCAGTTCGCCGGCCTGGGCTGGCAGCACCTGGTCAGCATCGACAAGGATGTGTTCCGCATCCCGGCCAACACCATCGAGCAATGGAAGCAGCAGGCCCGCACCGAGTTCCCGCAGGCCGACGGCGCCACCACGGCGGAGCTGGTCACCGCCCATTGCCTGAAGGTGCTGAACCCGTTCTGGACGCACCGGCGGGATCGTTGCCTGGGCCACGTGATCGACCTGCGCTACAAGCGCCGTCTGCGCGTGCCGCGGCATTTCTTCGGCAACGCACTGGGCCATGGCGAGGTGATGTACACGGCCGATGAGCTGGACCAGCTCTCAGTGGCTGCCATTGCCCTGAAAAGCCGCATGCCTGCCGACAGCCTCACCAACGACGACCTGCTCGGCTACCTGGGCCTGATGGAGCGCGCCCGCCAGACCAAGGGCATCCTCAAGCTGATGATGCGCTCGGTGGGCCGCACGCTTGATGGCGGGTTGGTGCTCAACAACTGCAGCCACTACCCGATGTACGAGATCGACTTCGGCACCGGCCGCCCCAGCTGGCACGACGCCACGCGGGTGGTGTTCCGCATGCTGATGATCATCCCGACGCCTGAGATGGATGGCGGGGTGGACATCCACCTCACGGCGCTCAAGCCCGAGCTGGACGCCATGCGCCGCCTTCACAAGCACTGACACGGGCACCTGAAACGAGAAACCGGCCCGGTCTGCTCGGCCTTGTGGGCCGCATCGACGGGGCCGGTCGGTCAGGCCGATGGGCCTGCTGCCGGGGGCCGGTGCTTTCAGGGCACCGACGGATGCTCAGTGAGCGGCGCGCACGGTGGCGGCGGTGCTGACCGTGGTGGTCGAATCGGCCACCGAAGCGGTCTTAACCGACGGTGCGGCCTTGGCCGACTGCACATCGGCGGGCTGGAAACCGGCAGGCAGGTCGTTGGGCAGAGGGCCTTCGGCACGGGCACGGGCCAGTTCAGCCTGCACTTCGGCGCGGGTCAGGGGCTTGCCGGTGTCGGCGGCGAAAGCGGTGCCGGCCAGCAGCGAAGAGGCCAGGAGGACAGAGAGGGTCAGGCGGGTGGTCATGGCAGGGTCCTTTCAGGTGTGTCGGTCGTCAGTGATCGATGGGTTCACTGTATTGACATCACAAGCACGAATAAATCACCGCTACTAGAATGGTTCATTCCTGATTTTTGAATAATCACCATGGATCAGCTGCGCAGCATGCGGGTGTTCGCCCGCGTCATCGACGAAGGCAGCTTCGCTGCGGCGGCACGGGCCCTGGACCTGGCCCCCGCCGTGGTGACACGCCTGGTGGCTGAACTCGAATCCCACCTGGGGGCCCGGCTGCTCAACCGCACCACACGCCGGCTGGCGCTCACCGAGATCGGCCAGGCCTACCTGCAGCGCGTGCGAACCATCCTCACGGAAGTGGACGAAGCCGAATCGCTCGCTGCCTCCCAGGCTGCAGAGCCGGCGGGCCACCTGCGCGTCTACATTCCCCCGAGCATCTCGGTGTGGCTGGCCGGTCGGCTGGGCGCGTTCCGGCAGGCCTATCCGGGCATCACACTGGACTGGATTTCACCGGCTTCCGCGGGCGGCCTGGACGAAGGCTGCGATGTCTCGGTGCTGATGTCGCTGCAGACCGAGCAGCTCGAGGGCGGCTTCGTGGCCAGGCCCCTGGCGCGCACCAACGTGGTCATCTGCGCCACGCCGGCCTATCTGGCCCAGCATGGGCACCCGCAGACACCGGCCGAGCTGGCGCAGCACGACTGCCTGGTGGCGGTGTCGCCCATCTCGCCGCGCGAATGGTTCGTGCGCGGAGCTGGAGGTGGCGAGGCCACCGCCTTGCCGATGCGGGTGGCCCTGACCTCCAACCATGTGGAGACGCTCAAGGCCGCAGCCCTGGCCGGCATGGGGGTGGTGGCGCTGCCCAGCTACATGCTGGTAGACGCCTTGCGCAGCGGCACGCTGGTGCGCCTGCTGGCCGACACGCCGGTGCAGCGCAACTATGTCGTGCACGCGGCCTACCCATCGCGGCAGTACCTTCCGGCCCGCACGCGCGTGTTCATGGACTTTCTGGTGAGCTGCTTTGGCGGGTCGCTGGACAGCGACCCCTGGCTCGACTCACTGGTCGTCCGCTGACCTCGGACCGTTGATCCATCAGCGCTTGCGCACCACCACGCTGCCCACGGAGTAGCCGGCGCCGAAAGAGCAGATCACGCCCACGTCGCCGGATTGGAGGTCGGCGTGGTGTTCATGGAAGGCGATGACCGAACCTGCCGAGGCGGTGTTGGCGTATTCATCCAGGATCAGGGGCGCGATCTCAGCACCGGCATCGGCACCCACCAGCTTCTTGATCACGAACTGGTTCATGCCCTGGTTGGCCTGGTGCAGCCAGTAGCGGCTGACCTGGGTGCTTTCAAGCCCCAGCGACTGCAGGTGGCCTTCGATGTGGGCCGCGGCGATGGGCACCACTTCCTTGAACACCTTGCGGCCCTCCTGGCGGAAGGTCTTGTCCCGCGCGTTCGGATCGCTGTCCTCGCTGCGGTTCATGAAGCCGAAGTTGTTGCGGATGTTGTTGGAGAACTGCGTGGCCAGCTTGGTGCCCAGCACTTCCCACTGGTCGCTGGAGGTGGCCGTGTCGGCCCGCTCGATCACCACGGCCGTGCACACGTCGCCGAAGATGAAGTGGCAATCGCGGTCACGCCATTCCTGGTGGGCCGAGGTGATCTCGGGGTTCACCATCAGCACGCAGCGGGCGGTGCCCGAGCGCACGGCGTTGACGGCCTGCTCGATGCCGAAGGTGGCAGACGAACACGCCACGTTCATATCGAAGCCGAAACCACCAGCGCCCAGCGCCTGCTGGATCTCGATGGCCATGGCCGGGTACGCGCGCTGCATGTTGGCGGACGAGCAGATCACGGCATCGATGTCGGCCGCCTGCTTGCCTGCTGCGGCCAAGGCCTGGCGCGCCGCGTCGGCGGCCACTTCGGCCATCAGGGACAGTTGGTCGTCACTGCGCTCCTGAAAGCGGGGGTACATGCGCGAGGGGTCGAGGATGCCCTCTTTATCGATGACGTAGCGCTGCTTGATGCCCGACGCCTTCTCGATGAACTCTTCGCTGGACGGCGCCAGGGCCTGCAACTCGCCCGCAGCGATCTGCTCGGCGTGCTGGGCGTTGTACTGCTCGACGTAAGCGTTGAACGACGCAACGAGTTCCGCGTTGGTGATGGTGTGCTCGGGCCGGTACAGACCGGTGCCGCTGATGACGACTGGGATCATGACGTTTCCTGGCCGGCGCCGGTACCGGTGGTCCGCGGCGACGTACGGCGCAGACATTTTCCGGGCATCCCGGCCGCCTGCCGGTTGATGGGGGGATTTCGCTCCCGCCTGTCTTTGCAACAAGACGCGTCGGGATGTAGGGCGCTATGTTAAATCCTTACGCGTCGGCCCGCCCGGAGTGGCTGGGAAATGTCCGAAAACAACAATGTCATTGCGACGGACAAAAAAAGGCCGACTGCGTCCTCAGCCGGCCCGGGAAAGGCGCAAACCGCGCCGGGTAATCTAGTTATTGCTTGTCTCGTCGGAGGGGCGCTGCCAGGCAGCGCCCCACTCCCTCATCTTCTAGGTTCCCTCTCGATTTACTTCTTGATCTGGTTCCCCACCACGCCGCCGACGGCAGCGCCGCCCACCGTACCTGCGGCGCTTCCGCCTGTCAGCACGGAGCCAGCCACACCGCCGATGGCAGCGCCAGCGGCCGTGTTGCGCTCACGGGGGGACATGTTGGAACAGGCGGCGGTGCTGGCGATCAGCGCCACCATGCCAGCGATCTTCAGGGTTTGCAGTGCTTTCATGGTGTTCTCCTCGGGGTGATGGATGCAGATATGGACAGGTCAGCGGCGGGTGCCGACGGCCTCGATGTCCACGCGACGATCGGGTGCCAGACACTCGATCAGAGCCTTGTTGCGCGGTCCTTCCTTGCCCTTGGCATCACATTGGGTGCCGGTGGTGGGCTGGCTTTCACCGCGACCTTCCGTGAAGATGCGCTCGGCCGGCACGCCCACCTCGACGAGGTAGGACTTGACAGCAGCAGCGCGCTTCTCGGACAGGGTCTTGTTGTACTTCTCAGTGCCGATGCGGTCTGTGTGACCCACGGCCACCACGGCTTCCAGGTTCAGGGTCTTGAGTTGGTCGGCGTAGGTCTTGAGCTTGTCCTTGCCTTCAGCCGACAGCACCGACTTGTCGAACGCGAACAGCGTGTCGGTCGGGATGGTCACCTTTTCCGAGGTGGGCACCGGGGGGGGCGGAGCCACGGGCGTCGGAGGCGGCTGAACCACCGGGGCGGCCTTGGGCGTGCAGGTGCCAGCTGGCATCAGCTCGCCATCACAGGCGCAACCGGCCGGGAACTCGCTGCCCACCACCTTGGTGTTGGCAGCCAGCTCGACGGTCCAGTACCCTGTACGCCAGCACTGGCCGAAGTTGTTGCGTGTGATGACGTCCTGCGAATCCAGCAGGTAGGGCACAGGGCCCGAGCCGGCACGGTCCACCTTCAACGGCTGGTCCGGCGTGGCCTGTGCATGGACGGATGCACTGACGCAGAGGGCCACGGCGGCGGACAACCAGGAGAGATGTTGGGGCTTCATGCAAAGGTCCTTTCTGGATCGCTTTGTTCGATCGCTTGTTGATATGGGTTGGATTGTGGAAACCTCCGGACACGTTGCATGTCGGTGCTACCCGGCTCGTTTTGTAGGCATCGGCTGATGTAACCGTCAGACCCAGCCGATGCGAGGGTTTTTCGATTAAATTGGGGGCTGTAGGCCGACGCCTACAAAGGGATCAGGATGACCCCACAGCCGTCCCGTCGAAAGATGACCGACAGGTGGGCATTGGCCCCTTAAGGTAACTTCACAGCGCAGTGAATGCGCGCGAGACCCCATCCGAGGAGAACCTGGTGCTCATTAATTTAGGCTTGTTTGACGATCACGACATCGTGCGAGCGGGCTTTCGCTACATCCTGAGTCAACACAGCGACATCGAGATCAAAGCCGAAGGCAAGACGGGCCGCGAGGCGCTGGCGGCCGTTCGCAGCCAGGATCTGCATGTGGCGGTGATCGACTTGTCCATGCCCGACCTGTCCGGCATGGATGTGCTCAAGCAGGCCAAGGCAATCAAGCCAGAGCTGTCGATCCTGATCCTGAGCGCTTATTCTGAAGACCAGTACGGCCTGAACGTGCTCAAGGCGGGCGCCAGCGGCTTCCTCAGCAAGGAGCTGGCGGCGGAGCAGTTGGTGTCCGCCGTTCGCACTGTGGCCGCGGGGCGCCGCTACATCAGTCCCCGCCTGAGCGAAATGCTCGCCCTGGGCCTGACGCAGGACATCGAGCAACCCCCTCACTTGCGCCTGTCCGAGCGCGAATTCCAGATCTTCTCCAAACTGGTGGTGGGTCGCAGCGTGACCGAGATTGCTGACGATCTGTGCCTGAGCTCCAAGACGGTCAGCACTTACCGCAGCCGGCTGCTGGAAAAGATGGGGTTCAGGACGAATGCTGACCTGACCCAATATGCCGTCAAGAACAACCTGATCACTTGAGCCAGAGCCGCCATGAAGCAAATGCTTCCCCTCTTTGCGACTCAATATGGCCGCCCCCCGCCATCGCGCCTCGACATGCCCTTGTCCCTGCAGCACGCCATGATCCTGCAGTCAGCCCCATCGCATTTGTTGCAGCCACATGCTGTGGCGCTTCCGACGACCACGAAGTCGCCAGGGGCCCCTTCACAAACCGGCACGAGCGCCCAGCCTCGCAGGGTGGTCGATCGAGCCGTTCAGGTGCAGATCGTCGAGGATCTTCCAAGGGTGCAGCAACTGCTGCGGCAACTGGTGGAGCAGCCGGGCCGTTTCGAGGTTACCGGCATCGATGACACCGAGCACGAGGCCTTTCAGCGCAGCCAGTCACAGCCGCCCGATGCGTTGGTGGTGGACCTGAACTTGAGACAGGGTTCGGGCCTGGGCCTGATCCACGCGGTGCGCAAGCTGTACGGGGCTTCTCCGACTGGCCCGCTGGTCATCGTGGTGACCAACCACACCATGCCGGTGCTGGAGGCAGCCTGCATCAAGGCGGGGGCAGATCACTTCCTGGACAAGAGCCGCGAATTGCCCCGATTGGCGGCCCTGCTGAACCAGGCCTTCTTCCCCTGAGCCAGCCCCGCCCTGGATAGCAGGAGCGGTACGAGTGATGATGGCGCTCAGGCGCCTGACGATGTCACGGCACTTGCGGCGCTCGCCTCGCTGACGCCAGCCGCCCCACCTGAAGAAGGCACCGGGATGGTTGCTTCGATGGTGGTACCTTGCCCAGGCGCCGTCTGAACATTGAAACGACCTTGCAGCGCGCGAACCCGGTGCTGCATACCAGCCAGGCCGTGGGTAAGGTGATCCGCCTGGAACTGGGCAATACCGATACCGTCGTCCTTCATGATCAGCACATAGTGTCCCTTCTCTTGGGTCAGGCCAACTTCGAACAAGCGCGCCTGGGCGTACTTGACCGTGTTGTTGAGCGACTCCTGTACCAGCCTGAACAGGTCGATGGCCACGTGAGAGGGCACCTGGATGTCTTCAGGGATGCTCACGTCGCAGGCGATGTCGGCACGGTCACACGCCTCCTGCACATGCCACTGGATGGCGGCTGCCAGCCCAAGGTGATCCAACAACGAGGGGCGCAGGTTCTCGATCACGCGCCGTTTGAGGTTGACAGCCTCGTCCAGCGCGTTGGACAACTGCGACAAACGTTCCTGGACCGGTGGCGGGGCCGCGGCTGCGTGGCCTTGCAACCAGGCCACGTCCAACTTGGCAGAAGTCAAGATGGCCCCAAACTCGTCGTGCAGGTCACGTGCCAGAGAACTGCGCTCGCGCTCGGCATTGTTCTGCAGGTACGTGGACAGCGCCGACAGCTCTTCGGTGCGTTCGGTCACGGCTGTTTCGAGCTGAAGCGCATGCTCCTTGAGGCGCCGCCGGCTTTGCTCGCGGTCATGAAAATTGCGGACCATCATCGTGCCGAGGATGGAGAGGAAGGCCAGGTTTAGGAACACCACCAGGCCCACGCCCCAGCGCTGCTGCAGAAACAGCCTGGTCAGGTTGTCCGTGCGGATCTTGGTCTGCTTGCCCAGCTCTTCATCGAGCTTGCGGGTGGTCTGCGCGATCTTTTCCATCAGCGTCAGGCCCACATCCGTGTGCAGCGTGGCCAGGGCCATGCCCGGCTGGCGGTCACGTGCCATGTGCAGCGTCACGTTGAGCTCGTCGAGCTTTTCCTCGACCAGGGCGCCCAGTTGGACGGCGTCTTTGCGCAGCGGCGACTGGTCTCCCAAGGTGGACAACAGGCTCGACTGCGCGGAGCGTGCCGCCGCCATGGCCTTGTCATAGGGGGCGAGGTAGCGATCTTCCTGGGTGATGAGGTAGCCACGCTGGCTGGACTCGGCCGCCAGCAATTGCTCGCGCACCCGCAGCACATAGGCCTGGGAATCGATGGCGCGACGCCCTTCGATGCGATTGATCGAGATCTCGGAGAAGGCCAGCTCCGACACTGCGAACACCAGCACCGACACCACCGCCGTGAGCACCAAGGCCAGCAGAACCCGGGGCGGCACGGCTTCGTACCATGCCACGGGGTGGGCATCGGTTGGAACGGTAGAAGGGGAAGAAGACAAACAGGGCTCCCTTGGGACAGACGAGTATCCGCTGGAACCAGGAACGGCACCACGGGCAATGGACCCCGATTGTGCCCAACTTGCAGCGGCATGCAAAAAGGCCGACGGCAATGACTGCCATCGGCCAAAAGGTGCCCCCGCAGGGGGAGACAAGGGCACCGAACAACCCGGTCTGGGTGGTCCGTGTCAGCGTCAGGCTCGTCGGAACAAGCCCAGCACCAGCGACACGACAAATCCAATCAGGAAGATGAAGAACAATACCTTGGCGATCGAAGCGGCGCCGGCAGCAATGCCACCGAAACCGAAGACCGCGGCGATCAGCGCGATCACCAAAAAGACAGCGGCGTAGTGCAGCATGATGGTCTCCTGTCGTTCAGAGGGTTGAGGACGCCGACACCGGAATGATCCGGATCAGCGGCGGGCGGCCAGCGCGCCGATGACGATGCCGACAGCAGCACCGACACCAATGGCTTGCCAGGGATTGGCGTGGACATACTCGTCGGTAACCTTGGCCGTCTTGCGGGCACGGTCGCTCACGTCGGTGCCAAAGGCGTTCAGCCGGTCTTGAGCCTGGTGCAGGGCATTCTTCAGGCGGGCGGTCACTGCGCTGGCCTGATCGGCAGCGTCGTCACCGGCGGTGTTCAGCAGCGTGCGGGCTTCGACCAGGATCTTGTCGAGTTCCTTGGCGGCGATTTGAGGGGACTTGCTCATGGTGTTTCTCCTGTGCATAGGTTGCGGGCCGGTTGATCCTCGGGAGATCAACCGTTGTTGGCCTTTACTTCAGGCGGATGTCGTTCTTGACGGCCTTGACGCCCTTGACGTTGCGGGCCAGGTTCACGGCCTTGGCAGATTCCTCGGCTGTGTTGGCGAAGCCGCTGAGCTGCACCGTGCCCTTGAACGTCTCGACAGAGATGTTCAGCGCGCTCACAGTCTTGTCTTCCACGAAAGCAGCCTTCACCTTGGTGGTGATGACGCTGTCGTCCACCGTTTCCCCGAAGCTGGCTTGCTTGGAAGAGCTGGCGCAACCGGTCATCAAGACCATGGAACCGCCCGCCAGGGCCGTCAGAGACACAAACAGCGGGGTAATCAAGAGGCTAGATCGCTTCATACTGGGCTCCAGTCAATGTCAAGATATCGGTCATGCATTTGTTGTCAGGTTGACGCCTGGCCTTTGTCTACATGACCCCTTTGGTGATTCCAATGTAAGAATGTTGGCGTCCGGAGGCTGTCAGCCCGGCCTGATGAGCAGGGACAGGACTTGCTGATCCCGCTGTCAGTCAATGCTGACATTTCAGATGTCCGCCGCCCTGGAACGTTGTCCGTGCATGGCCGGTAGTCATGCGCTCACCGGCGCCCTCAACGGGGCGTGTGTCAGCGATGCATAAAGACGCCGAGTCCATCGCCCCAGCCCTCTCCAGGCGGCAACGCCTGCTGTGGAGCCTGGCCGCAGGATGGACCGTGGCGGTGTTGGGGACCACCTGGCTGGTCGACCGGCAGCGCATGAGTCAGTACCTCACGGAGGTCGTGATCGACGCGCAAATGCGGGTGGACATGCTTCGCGACAGCGTCGAAATCAATTTCCTGCAGATTGCGGCGCTGGCCCAGGTGCTGGCAGAGCAGCCGGGCCTGCTGAGCTTCTTCCACCGACACGGCAGTTCGGCCCAGGCAGCGCCTGCACAAGATCTCCCCGCCAGCACCCGCGCCAGTCAACGCGACACACTGCTGACCCAGCCGGAGGTGGTGGCCATGAGCCAGCAACTGGCCGAGCTGGTCAAGGACTTCCAGATCCGCCAGGCCTTCGTGATGGACAGCCGCGGCAACGTGCTGGCAGACAGCGGCCATGCCGATCGCCAGCACACCACCATCGGGGCCAACTTCGGCGGCCGCCAGTACGTGGTCGATGCCATGGACCAGGGGCGCGGCTTCCAGTTCGTGATGGGCAGTGTCAGCCAGCAGCCGGGCTTCAACTTTGCCGCCAAGGTGGCCGATGGGGACACGGCGCTGGGCGCGCTGGTGCTCAAGACGGACATGAGCACCTTGTCGCGCATCTTCACGGATGCCGCCCGGCGCGTGGTGATGCTGACGGACGGCAATGGCGTGGTCGTGGCGGGCAACCGGCCTGAGTACCAGTTGCGGCAGATCCCCATGCAGCCGTACCCCAACGGACGCGAAGTCGAACTGACGGCGCTGTACAGGCAGATCCCGAAACGACTGGACTGGGCCATGGACACCTTGCCCTTGGCAGAGAGGTCGCTGCGGATGCTGCGCATCGATGGGCACGACCATGTCGCCCTGCCCCACCCTCTGCCGCGCCACCCCTACACGGCCTGGGTGCTGGCCCCCCTGAACCGCACTGGATCCATCCATGCATCCAGTGTCGCCGGAGGGCTGGCGGCACTGCTGGCCGGCTACATGCTTCTGTGGATGATGTGGCGCCGGCTGGAGCGCGAGGGCATTTTGGAGTTGGCTCACCAGGACGCGCTGGAATCGACCGAGGGCCTGCCATTGACCGTGTTCCGCTATCGCGTGGGCCGTGACGGGCAAGGCCGCTTCTCGTTCGTCGGCCCAGGGGTCCAGGAGCTTTTCGGCATCGAGCTCGAAACGCTGCTCGACGACCCGCAATGGCTGTGGTCCCGTGTGGCACCCGGCCAGACGCTGCCGCCCACCCAGGCCACCGAGTTCACGCTGCCCGGCCCCGATCACCAGCGCTGGATCGGCATCGGCAGCACGCTGCGCCCTTCACTCAAGGGCGAGCAGATTTACGATGGATACTGGGTCGACCGCACCGCCTTGCGGCAGGCCGAGCAGCGCTTCGAGGGCTTGTTCGAACAGGTTCCGGTGGCGGTGATGCTGTGCCACCGAGAGCAGGGCATCCTGCGCTGCAATGCCGCGACCCTCGAGATGTTTGCCGCGCATTCCTTCGAGCAATTACGCGGCCGCCTGCCCTGGAAGCCACCGCTGACGCCGCCCCAGCAGGCCGTGGGCAAGCACAGCGAGAACGAAGCGCTGGCCATCATCGACAAGGTGCGCGCAACCGCGGGTGAGCCGCTGCACACCGAGTGGCACCACATGCGCCTGGACGGCACACGCTTCCAGGTGGCTGCCGCCGTGGTGTCGCTGGACCACGAGACCCCGGGCCTGGTGCTCGGCATCCTGCAGGACATCACCGCGCTGCGCCAGACCGAAGAAGCCCTGCACAAGGCGCAGGAGGCCGCCCAATCCACCGACCGGGCCAAGACCGCCTTCCTGGCCAACATGAGCCACGAGATCCGCACCCCCATGAACACCATCATGGGCATGACGCACCTGGCCCTGGAGGACACCCAGCCCGAAAAGCACCGCAGCTATGTGGCCAAGGCCCATCAGGCGGCCAAGAGCATGTTGCAGATCGTCAACGACATCCTGGACCTGTCGCGCATCGAGGCCGGCCAACTGGAGCTCGAATGCATCGAGTTCCCGGTGCAGGGTCTGATCGACCAGCTGAGCAACGTGCTCGGGCTGCAGGCAGAACAAAAGGGCATCGAGCTGCTGTTCACCGCGCCCATGGATCTGCCCACGCACCTGCTGGGCGACCCGGTCCGCGTGCGCCAGATCCTGCTGCACCTGGGCGCCAATGCCATCAAGCACACCAGCGAGGGAAGCGTGACGCTGGGCCTGGAAGTGCGCAGCCGCCACGGCTACGAGGTGGAGTTGCACGGCTGGGTGCGCGACACCGGGGAAGGCATGACGGCCGAGCAGCAGGTGCGGCTGATGCAATCCTTCAACCCCTCGCCGCCCCCCGACCTGCCGCCGGTGGGCGGCGCAGGGCTGGGCCTCACCATCTGCCATCAGTTGCTCGAACGCATGTCGGGCCGGCTCTGGGTGGAAGGCGCCCTCGGCCGGGGCTGCACCTTCCACTTCGTGTTCAGCATCAGCCTGCCATCGGGACCTGCCCATGCCATCCAGGTGCAGGACAACTGGCACGGCAAACGCATCCTGCTGGCCGATGACAACCCCGACGCCCGCGAGGTGCTGAGCAAGATGCTCGCCGGCATGGGACTGGTGGTGGACCTGGTGGGCACGGGGCCCGAAGCGCTGGCCGCCCTGGAACGCGCCAGCCGCCCCTACGACTGGATCATGCTGGACTGGAAGATGCCCGGCATGGACGGCATCCAGTGCGCACACGAGGTGCAGGCCCAGGTGAAGCAACGCTTCCCCGGCACCCAGCCCTGCATCCTGCTGGTAACGGCCTTCAACCGGGATGACGCCATCGATGCGGCCCGCAACGTTCGTCTGGCCGACGTGCTGACCAAGCCCATCACCCCCGCCGCGCTGGCCGACTGCCTGCGCAAAACCCTCACCGTGCGCCCCCTGTCGACGCCCGCCGAGGCCCCACCGCAGAGCACCAAGCCAGCGCAGGAAGCCCATCCCAAGCCTCTGGCAGGCACCCACATCCTGCTGGTGGAGGATCAGCCGCTCAACCAGGAAATCGCGCGCGAGCTGCTTCAACTGGCAGGGGCCACGGTCGTGTGCGCGGACAACGGCGCGCTGGCCCTCACGGCGCTGGCCCGCAACAAGCCTTTCGACTGCGTGCTGATGGATTGCCAGATGCCCGTGATGGACGGCTACACCGCCACCCGCAAGATCCGCCAGCAATCCCAGTGGCAGCACCTGCCCATCATCGCGATGACCGCCAGCGCACTGGCCAGCGATCGCGAGCACGCACTGGGCAGCGGCATGAACGACCACATCACCAAGCCGCTGGACATCGATCAGATGTACCAGGTCATCGGCAAATGGGTGGCCGCCGCCAAGGCCTTGCAGCGCGATGCCTCGGTCAGAATGGGCACGGGCAGACCAGCTTGAGGGCCTGGCCACTGACCGGGTGGGCCAGCGCCACATCGCAGGCGTGCAGCATCAGGCGCCCGGCGCGGGCGCGATCACCCGGAGGGCCATACAGATCATCTCCGATGATCGGGTGGCCCAGCGCCATCAGGTGCACACGCAACTGGTGAGAGCGGCCGGTGACCGGCTCCAGCGACACCCGGCTGCTGTTGGCCAGGGGTTGCAAAAGCCTGAACCGGGTCAATGAGGGCTTGCCGATTTCGGCATCGACCTTCTGACGCGGCCGGCGCGGCCAATCGGTGATCAAGGGCAGGTCGATCTCGCCTTCCTCCTGGGCCAGCACGCCGTGGACCATCGCCTCGTAGCGCTTGTCCACCTGACGCGCCATGAACTGCTGGCTGAGCAGGCGCTGCACCAGCGGGCCACGGGCCATCAGCACCAGGCCGGAGGTGTCCATGTCCAGGCGGTGCACCACCATCGCGTCCGGAAAACGGGCCTGCACCCGGGCGGCCAGGCAATCGGCCATGCGCTCGCCCCGGCCTGGCACGCTGAGCAGGCCGGAGGGCTTGTCCAAGGCCAGCAGGTGCTCATCCTCGTACAACAGGGCCAGACCGGTGTCGGGCGGTGGCTGGTAATCCGCCAACTGGTGGCCCTGCGGATCTTGCGTGGTCATCGGTTCTGGTGCGTGTGAAGAGGCTGAATGGGTTGTGATCAGGCCACACTCATCGGCCAGATGGCCTACACCATCATTGGTTCAAGAAGGGGTGTTCGACAGGGGTGCTTGTCTCGCAACGAGCAAGGGTAGAAGATTAAGGCCTGCCGGGCACCCTGCCCGGCGTCATGTTGTCGCACCGTCCCCATCCATGGAGTGAACCCGATGGCCTCAGCCTCCAAAGCGTCCCCGAGCCCCAAGAAGACCGCAGCTCAGCCTCCTGCCAATAAAAAGTCAGCCGCCAAAGCGGACAAGCCGGCCAAGGCACCAGGCCATGCCTTCGCCGGCACGGTCAAGTCCTTCAAGGCGGGCGCCGGCGCACCGCTCAAGTATTTCTCGCTGCCTGAACTCGCCAAGACCTATCCCAGCATCAACCGCCTGCCGGTGTCGATCCGCATCGTGCTGGAATCGGTGCTGCGCAACTGCGATGGCCAGAAGGTGACCCCCGAGCATGTGGCCCAACTGGCCAACTGGCAGCCCACGGCCGAACGCAAGGACGAGATCCCGTTCGTCGTGGCCCGTGTGGTGCTGCAGGACTTCACCGGCGTGCCCTTGCTGGCCGACCTGGCCGCCATGCGCAACGTGGCCGACACCCTGGGCAAGAACGCCAAGACCATCGAACCACTGGTGCCGGTGGACCTGGTGGTCGACCACTCTGTGATGATCGACCACTACGGCACCAAGAAGTCGCTCGACCTGAACATGAAGCTGGAGTTCCAGCGCAACAACGAGCGCTACCAGTTCATGAAGTGGGGCATGCAGGCCTTCGACACCTTCGGTGTGGTGCCCCCGGGCTTCGGCATCGTGCACCAGGTGAACCTGGAGTACCTGGCCCGCGGCGTGCACAAGACCAAGGATGGCATCGCCTACCCGGACACCCTGGTGGGCACCGACAGCCACACAACAATGATCAACGGCATCGGTGTGGTGGGCTGGGGCGTGGGCGGCATCGAGGCCGAGGCCGGCATGCTGGGCCAGCCGGTTTACTTCCTGACGCCGGACGTGGTGGGCTTCGAGCTCACGGGCCGCCTGCGCGAGGGCGTGACGGCCACCGACCTGGTGCTCACGGTCACCGAGATCCTGCGCCAGCACAAGGTGGTGGGCAAGTTCGTCGAGTTCTTCGGCGAAGGCACGGCCAGCCTGGCCCTGCCCGACCGCGCCACCATCGGCAACATGGCACCCGAGTACGGCGCCACGATCGGCTTCTTCCCGGTCGACGACAAGACCATCGACTACTTCAAGGGCACGGGGCGCACCAAGGCCGAGATCGAGGCCTTCGAAGGCTACTTCCGGGCGCAGAAGCTGTTCGGCGTGCCCCAGGCCGGCGAGATCGACTACAGCCAGATCGTCAAGCTGGACCTGGGCACCGTGGCTCCCAGCCTGTCCGGCCCCAAGCGCCCGCAGGACCGCATCGAGCTGGGCAATGTCAAGAACCAGTTCATCAGCCTGTACAGCCGGCCCGCCGCCGAGAACGGCTTCAACCAGCCGGCCGACAAGCTCACGCACCGCTTCGCGCTGGGCGGTGGCGAGGCGCCGCCGGCCACCCCGCCCACACCACCCGGCGCGCCGCGCCAGGTCGCCGAGATGGAGGGCAACAAGCCCACCCTGGCCTCGGCCCACTCGGCGGCCACGCCGCCCACCACCACCCCCGCAGTGGCCGCAGGCGTCACCATCGGCAACGGGGACGTGCTGATCGCGGCCATCACTTCCTGCACCAACACCTCCAACCCGGGCGTGCTGCTGGCCGCCGGCCTGCTGGCCAAGAAGGCCGTCGAGGCGGGCCTGACGGTGCAGCCGCACATCAAGACCTCNAGAAGGCCGTCGAGGCGGGCCTGACGGTGCAGCCGCACATCAAGACCTCGCTGGCCCCTGGCTCGCGCGTCGTCACCGAGTACCTGGAGAAGGCCGGCCTGCTGCCCTACCTCGAGAAGCTGGGCTTCAACGTGGCGGCCTATGGCTGCACCACCTGCATCGGCAATGCCGGCGACCTGACCACCGAGATCAACGAGGTCATCTACCGCAATGACCTGGTCTGCGCCGCGGTGCTGTCGGGCAACCGCAACTTCGAGGCCCGCATCCACCCCAACCTGAAGGCCAACTTCCTGGCCTCGCCGCCGCTGGTGGTGGCCTACGCCATCGCGGGCAACGTCACACGTGACCTGATGACCGAGCCGGTGGGCTATTCCACCAAGGGCCCGAACAAGGGCAAGGCGGTGTACCTGGGCGACATCTGGCCCAGCTCGGACGAGATCTACAAGCTCATGAAGTACGCCATGAACGCCAAGGTGTTCAAGGAGAACTACGACAACGTCGCCAAGAACCCCGGCAAGCTGTGGGAGCAGATCAAGGGCGTGAAGGGCCAGGTGTACGACTGGCCCAAGAGCACCTACATCGCCAAGCCGCCCTTCTTCGATGGCTTCGAGATGCAGCCCAAGGTGTCGGCGCTGGGCGTGAAGGATGCGCGCATCATGGCCCTGTTCGGCGACTCGATCACCACCGACCACATCTCGCCGGCCGGCTCCATCAAGGAGTCCTCGCCCGCGGGCAAGTACCTGATCGAGCATGGCGTGCTCAAGGCCGACTTCAACTCCTACGGCTCGCGCCGCGGCAACCACGAGGTGATGATGCGTGGCACCTTCGCCAACGTGCGCATCAAGAACCTGATGATCCCGCCGCGTGAAGATGGATCGCGTGAGGAAGGCGGGCTGACGCTGTTCCAGCTGGACGGCCCCAACAAGGGCGAGAAGCAGTTCATCTACGACGCCGCGATGAAGTACATCGAGGCAGGCGTGCCCACGGTGATCTTCGGCGGCGAGGAATACGGCACGGGCTCCAGCCGCGACTGGGCCGCCAAGGGCACGCAGCTGCTGGGCATCAAGGCCGTGGTGGCGCGCAGCTTCGAGCGCATCCACCGCTCCAACCTGGTCGGCATGGGCGTGCTGCCCCTGCAGTTCAAGGGCGATGACAGCTGGCAGTCGCTGCACCTCACGGGCAACGAATCGGTCAGCATCGAGCTGGGCGACGCCATTGCACCGCAGGCCGATGCCAAGTTGATCATCAAGCGGGCCTCTGGTGAAACGGACACCGTGATCGTCAAGCTGCGCATCGACACGCCGATCGAGGTGGACTACTACCAGCACGGCGGCATCCTGCCTTTCGTGCTGAGGCAGTTGCTGGCGGCCTGATCCGGCTCGCGCCATTGCACAATGAAGCCCCGCCTCAGGCGGGGCTTTTGCATGGTGCCTGCAAAACCGCCACCTCGGCCCTGAACGGCACCACCCTCACCGCGTTTCATGCAAGACCAAGCACACGCCCCGGACAACGGCGGACCGATTTCCCGAAGCAGCCTCTGGCTGAAGGTGGCAGCCCTGCTGACCGTGCTGGCCTTGCTGTGGACCGCGGTGCTGGGCTGGTGGCTGCCCGGCTGGGTGCGCCCCCAGGTGGAGGCCGCCGCCACCGAGGCGCTCGGCACGCCGGTGCGCATTGGGGAGCTGGGCGTGCAACCATGGACACTGGAGGTCACAGCAAGCAGCATCGCGCTGGGCGCCAAAGGCGCAGAGCTGCTGACCGTGCAGCAGGCCCAGGCCCAGTTGTCGCTGGGCTCGCTGTGGCGGCTGGCGCCCGTGCTACGCCATGTCACCATCACCCGGCCTGAGCTGTGGGTGGAGCGCCAGCAGGCTGAACGCTTCAACTTCACGCCCATCCTGGAGCATCTGGCGGCGCATCAAAAACCCGAGCCGGCCGACACGGAGCCAGCCCGCTTCGCGGTCTACAACATCCGCGTGACCGACGGCCTGGTCCGATACGGTGACCGCGTGCTCGGTCAGACGCACCGCATCGAGGCGATCAACATCGGCGTGCCCTTCATCTCCAGCCTGGCGGCCGATGAAGACGTGAACGTTCAACCCCTGCTGGAAGCCCGCGTGGACGGCAGCCCGTTGCGCGTGGATGGCCGCACCCTGCCCTTCAAGGAAGGTCTGCATTCCGAGATCGATGTCCAATGGCGCGACGTGGACCTGCCCAAGTGGGCCGCGGCCGTGCGCCCCTTGCTGCCGCCGCAGGCCCAGGCCGATGTGGCGTCGGGCCGGCTGGCCGCCTCGCTCAAGATCGTCTTCGAAGAGCGCAAGGCACCGGCCATACCGCGCGTGGCCATCACCGGCGGGGTGGACGTGAACGACCTGCAACTGGCGTTGCCCGCCATGGGCTTGCAGGCCCAGTGGACATCGCTGAAGGTGGCGGGCATCGACAGCCTGCCGCTGGAGCGCCAGGCACGGGTGGGCAGCGTGGCACTGGATGGCGCGCGCATCGGGTTGCAACCCGCGGCGTCGATGGCCACCAGCACCACCAAACCGCTGGCGGCTGCAGCCAAGCCTGACACCACGGCCTTTAGCGCATCACGCGCCGCCACCGCCCCCGGGCCTGCGGCCTGGCGCTGGCAACTCGATCGCCTGCAGGTGAACGCCAAGGCGTTGGACATCCACCTGGCCGGCGCCGAGCCGCTTCCCACACTGGGACCCATCCACATCAGCCTCCATGGCCTGAACTCTCGCGCTGATGGGACCCCTGCCAAGCTGCACCTGGACGCAGCGGATCCTCACGGCATGGCCCTGTCTGTCGACGGCGGCGTACAGGCCCAACCGCCGCGCGCCACCTTGGACCTCAAGCTCGCAGGCCTGCAGGCGGCGCCCTGGCTCGCAGCGCTCGACAAGCTGCTGGCCCTGCCGGTGCAGCTGACGCAAGGAGCGTTGGCCGTCCAGACCCAGGTGGCGCTGGACAAAGACTCGTTGGCCCTGACGCAAGGCCATATCGGCTTGAAAGGCCTGAAAGTGCAGGCCTCTGCTCAAGGCGCGAAGGATGGCGTGTCACTGGCCGGGCTGGATGCCCAAGGCCTGCAAGCGCGCCTGCGCCTGCCATCAGCGGCCCAGGCATCGGCCCTGGAGTCGCTGACCCTGTCGACGCTGGCACTGGACAAGCTCGACGTGCGCGCCACCCACGATGCACAGGGCCACTGGCTGCTGCTGCCACCCGACGGCAAGGCCGCCACACCCACTGCTGCGCCCACCACCAACAACGCTCCCCTGCCCCAAGTGTCGGTGGCCGAACTGCGCTGCACCCAATGCGCCGTGGCCCTGACCGACCAAAGCGTTCAGCCCGCTTCGCAGGTGCAGCTCAGCCAGGCCGATCTGACGGTGCGCCAGGCCTCCAGCGACCTGGGGCGCTTCATGGGCTTCGCGCTGAACACACGCGCCCAGGGCAAGGGCCAGGTGCGCCTGACGGGCGAGGTGCGGCCCCAGCCCCTGTCGCTGCGCGGCAAGCTGGGCATCACGCAGCTGGACCTGCGCGCCATACAGCCCTACATCGAACCTCACGTCAACATCGCGCTGTCGCAGGCGCTGGCCAACGTGGATGGCAGCTTCAACGTGAACCTGCCGCTGGACAACGATGTGCACAAGCTGGACGCGCGCTACCAGGGCCATGTCAGCCTGGGCGATGTGCGTGTGCAGGACAGCGTCAACCAGGCCGACTTCATGCGCTGGAAGCTGCTGTCGGCCAAGGGCATGGACATCGCGTGGAAAGACCAGGCCCTCAAGGCCGACCTGGGCCGCATCGCGCTCAATGACTTCTACGGCCGCGTCATCATCAATCCCAATGGGCGCCTCAACCTGGCCGACATCGCCGACCGCGGCGCCGGGCAGGAGGCCAAGTCCCTGACCACGCCCCAGGGGGCACCAGGCACGCCCCAGGCCGTCGATCCCGGCACCGGCACGACCACCGGCAAGATCGCGCCCAAGACAGAAGCCACTACTGCGGCAGCCCCGTCCTCTGCAGCCTCGGCACCATCCACCACCGGCCCTGCGCCAGAGTTGCGCTGGCAGCACATCACCCTGAGCAAAGGCCGTGTCGATTTCACCGACAATTTCGTCAAGCCTAATTACTCGGCCCGCCTGACCAAGGTGGAAGGCGATGTCTCGGCCGTAGCATCGAGCAAGCCCGAGCCCGCGCAGGTGAAGATCTCGGGCGCCGTGGACGATGGCGCCCCCCTGCAGATCACCGGCCAGTTGCACCCGCTGGGCCCGCGCCTGTACACCGACATCCAGGGGTCGGCCAAGGGCATCGAGCTGACACGCCTGAGCCCCTATGCGGGCCGCTATGCCGGCTACGCCATCGATAAGGGCACCCTGTCGCTCACGGTGCACTACAAGGTCGACAACGGCAAGCTCGAAGCACAGAACCAGATCTTCCTGGACCAGCTCACCTTCGGAGACAAGGTCGACAGCCCCGACGCCACCAAGCTGCCTGTGCAACTGGCCATCTCGCTGCTCAAGAACAGCCGCGGCGAGATCGACATCAGCCTGCCCGTCTCCGGCTCGCTCGACGATCCGCAGTTCTCGGTGGGTGGGCTCATCTGGAAGGTGATCACCAACCTGCTGACCAGGGCCATCACCGCGCCCTTCTCGCTGCTGATGGGCGGCGCCTCGAACGAACTGGGCGCGGTGCCCTTCGACCCCGGCAGCGCCGAGTTGAGCGACACGGCCCGCCAGCGGCTGGACACCCTGGCCGCCAAGCTCAAGGACAAGCCGGCGCTGAAGCTGGAAGCCACCGGCCGTGCCGATGCGGCCATCGACGCCGAAGGCCTGCGCGATCGCCACGTGCGCAACCTGATGCGCGCCGCCAAGGCCAGATCCACCGGCCAGCCCTTGCCCGACGTGCGCATCGCGCCTGAAGAACGGGACCAGTGGCTCACTGCTGCCTACAAGGCCGCCGACATCAAGAAGCCGCGCAACCTGATCGGCCTGGCCAAGGCCCTGCCTCCCGCTGAGATGGAGGCCCTGCTCAAGGCCGGCGCCCCGGCCGACGACACGGCCCTCAAGGTGCTGGCAGACCGGCGCGGCGACCGCGTCAAGGCCTACCTGGCCGACAAGCTGCCGCCCGAGCGCGTGCTGCTCACGGCCTCCAGGCTGGGCAGCGAAGGCCTGCCCGCCGATGACAAGGACAGCGCGGCGCGCGTGCAGTTCACCATCCACTGAACACCATGGCAGAAGCCTTCAAGAACCTGATCAATGCCGAGGTGGTGCGCCAGGCCGGCCAGCACCTGCGGCGCGTGTGGCCAGCCTTCGACCAGCGCCGCTTCGAGCGCCTGGCACTGGACGGGCTGGACGACCTGGAGTTCAAGGCCCGTGCCCAGCACCTGGGGCTGGCCCTGCTGGCCACGATGCCGGATGACTTCCACCACGCTGCCGACGTGCTGGAGGCCAGCTTCAAACCCGTCATCCATGTGGAGGATCCGGACAAGGAGCTCGGCTTGCTGCGCACCGACGACACCGGCCTGGCCGGGTGGGTGCTGTGGCCCGTGGGCGAGTTCATCGCCCAGCGCGGGCTTGAGCACCCTGAGCGCGCGCTGCAGGCACTGCACGCGCTCACCCAGCGCTTCACGGCCGAGTTCGCCATCCGGCCCATCATCGTGGCCCACCCCGAGCTGTCGCTGCGCACCCTGGCCGGCTGGACCACCGACCCCAGCGCGCATGTGCGCCGACTGGTCAGCGAAGGCAGCCGCCCGCGCCTGCCCTGGGGCCTGCGCCTCAAGGCCCTGGTGCTCGACCCGACACCCACCCTGCCCTTGCTGGAAGCGCTGCAGGACGACGCGAGCGAGTACGTGCGCCGCAGCGTGGCCAATCACCTCAACGACATCGCCAAGGACCACCCCGAGCGCCTGGCCGACTGGCTGGAGTGCCACCTGCCCGATGCGCCGCTGACGCGCCAGCGCCTGCTGCGCCACGCCAGCCGCACGCTGATCAAGCAGGGCCATGGCCGCACCCTGAGCCTGTGGGGGCTGGGTGCGGCGCTCGACGGCAGCGTGCGCTGGCAGGTCTCGCCCAAGCGCGTGGCCATCGGCGAATCGGTGGCGCTCAGCCTCACGCTGGCTTCCACCAGCGCCAGCCCCCAGATTCTGGAGATCGACTACACCGTGCACCACGCCCGCGCCCAGGGCGGCGCCTCGGCCAAGACCTTCAAAGGCTGGCGCGTGAGCCTGGCACCCGGCGAGACGCTGCAGCTGGCGAAATCACATTCGATGCGGCCCGTGACCACGCGGCGCTACCACCCGGGCGAGCACCAGATCGATCTGCGCATCAACGGACAGACCGTGGCGCAGGCCGGCTTCAAGCTCACGGCCTGAGGCCTCTCCTCAGCCCAGGGTCTTGGCCGCCTCGGCCTCGTTGAAGCCGACCAGCAACACCTGGCCGCCACGCTCGATCACCGGGCGCTTGATCACGCTGGCCTGTGCCAGCATCAAGGCCTTGGCGCTGGCGGCATCCACCACGCCGGCCTTGGTGGCGTCGTCCAGCTTGCGCCAGGTCGTGCCCTGGCGGTTGACCAGCTTCTCCCAGCCGACCTGCTGGATCCAGTCGTCCAGCCGCTCGGCCGGTACGCCCTGCTTCTTGTAGTCGTGGAAGGTGACGGCCGCGCCCTGCCCGGCCAGCCACGCACGGGCCTTCTTGACGGTGTCGCAGTTGGGGATGCCGTAGAGGATCAGGTCGGAAGCAGACATGGGGTACCAGCAAGCGCGCAAAGACAATCGACGCGGCCGATGGTAACCGGGCGATCAGACCGGCGAGCCATCCCCCGATGCGATCGGCGTCAGGCGCTCACCCTCGTCGTCCGCGAACAGGCGCGAACGCGTCAGGAAGCGCACGCCGTGCGGCCCCTCCAACGAGAACATGCCGCCGCGCCCCGGCACCACGTCGATGATCAGCTGCGTGTGCTGCCAGTATGCGAACTGCGGCTTGCCGATGTAGAACGGCTCGCCGCCGATCTCGCCCAGCTTCACATCGGAGGCGCCGACCATCACCTCGCCCCACGGGAAACACATCGGAGCACTGCCGTCGCAGCAGCCCCCCGACTGGTGGAACATCAGCGGGCCATGCTGCTCGCGCAGGCGTTCGATCAAGGCCAGGGCGGCCGGCGTGGCCACCACGCGCTCGACCCGCGGCATCACGTGGGGCGCTTCGTTCATGGCCACGCCCTCCATCAGAAGAAACCCATGGCGTTCGGGCTGTAGCTCACCAGCAGGTTCTTGGTCTGCTGGTAGTGGTCGAGCATCATCTTGTGGTTCTCACGCCCGATGCCCGATTGCTTGTAGCCGCCGAAGGCCGCGTGCGCCGGGTACAGGTGGTAGCAGTTGGTCCACACGCGGCCGGCCTTGATGCCACGGCCCATGCGGAAGGCGCGGTTGCCGTCGCGGCTCCACACGCCGGCGCCCAGGCCATACAGGGTGTCGTTGGCCAGGCTCAGGGCCTCGGCCTCGTCCTTGAAGGTGGTCATGGACACCACAGGCCCGAAGATCTCTTCCTGGAAGATGCGCATGCGGTTGTGGCCCTGGAAGATGGTCGGCTGGATGTAGTAGCCATCGCCCAGTTCGCCCGCCAGGCTGGCACGGCCGCCGCCCGTCAGGCAGATGGCGCCTTCCTGCCTGCCGATGTCCAGGTAGGACAGGATTTTCTCGACCTGCTCGCTGGAGGCCTGCGCGCCGATCATGGTGTCGGTGTCCAGCGGGTGGCCCTGCTTGATGGCCTGCACGCGCTTGACCACACGCTCCATGAACTTGTCGGCGATCGACTCCTGCACCAGCGCGCGGCTCGGGCAGGTGCACACCTCGCCCTGGTTCAGCGCGAACAGCGCGAAGCCCTCCAGCGCCTTGTCGAAGAACTCGTCGTCCTGCGCGGCCACGTCGTCGAAGAAGATATTGGGGCTTTTGCCGCCCAGCTCCAGGGTCACCGGGATCAGGTTCTGGCTGGCGTACTGCATGATCAGCCGGCCCGTCGTCGTCTCGCCCGTGAAGGCGATCTTGGCGATGCGCTTGCTCGATGCGAGCGGCTTGCCCGCCTCCAGGCCGAAACCGTTGACGATGTTGAGCACGCCTGGCGGCAGGATGTCGGCGATCAGCTCGGCCAGCACCAGGATGCCCACCGGTGTCTGCTCGGCGGGTTTGAGCACCACGCAGTTGCCGGCGGCCAACGCCGGGGCCAGCTTCCAGGCGGCCATCAGGATGGGGAAGTTCCACGGGATGATCTGGCCGACCACACCCAGCGGCTCGTGGAAGTGGTAGGCCACGGTGTCGCCGTCGATCTCGCCCAGCGAGCCCTCCTGCGAGCGCACGCAAGCCGCGAAGTAGCGGAAATGGTCGATCGCCAGCGGGATGTCGGCCGCCAGCGTCTCGCGCACGGGCTTGCCGTTGTCCCAGGTCTCGGCCACCGCCAGCATCTCCAGGTTGGCCTCCAGGCGATCGGCAACCTTGTTGAGCAGGCCGGCGCGCTGGGCGGCAGGCGTGCGGCCCCAGGCATCGGCGGCGGCATGCGCGGCGTCCAGCGCCAGGTTCACATCCTCCTCGGTGGAGCGGGCCACCTGGCAGAACACCTGCCCCGTCACCGGCGTGACATTGTCGAAGTACTGGCCCTTGGTCGGGGCCACCCACTGGCCATTGATGAAGTTGTCGTACCGCTTCTTGAAAGTGATCAACGAGCCGTCGGATCCGGGGTTGGCGTAGCGCATGTGAGGTCTCCTGTGGTGAACCTTGAGGGTGATCGCGGCCGGCGATGCCGCCTGGCCTGCCCACCTCACAGCGCAGGGCGTGTGCCATCTGGGGTTTGTCCCGTCTTGCGTCCCTTTTTCCATGGCCGCCACAGAGGACATCATGGCCTTGGCAGGGTTTTCATCACGCTGTGCCTGTCCTGCGTCAAATAATGACGCTGTCCCGTTCTGACACAGGGGCAACCCGGGTGTGACACCCCCTTGCCGGACGCATACTGGCGTCCGATTTGCCGAGGCACCTGCATGCAATTGACGCCCCAACCGTCCGCCGACCGCCTGGTCGAAGCCCGCCGCCATCTGCTGGAAAGCGGCGAGGTGCCGCCGGGGCTGCTGCGGGACGATCTGGCGCGGTCCTGGATGCGCAGCCAGCAGGCGGGCCTGTCGCCCATCGACGCCCTGGCCGCCACGCCCGTCAGCAATGCCAGCCAGTTGCGCCAGGCCTTGAGCGTGGAAAGCGACCTGCTGGCGCATGCCCGCCCGGTGATGGAGTTCGTCTACGACCAGATGCGCGACTCCGGCAGCATGGTGCTGCTGGCCGATGCGCGCGGCCTGCTGCTGCACAACCTGGGCGACGCCGATTTCCTGGAGCGCGCCGACCGCGTGGCCTTGCGCCCCGGCGCCCTGTGGCTGGAAGAACAGCGCGGCACCAACGCCATCGGCACCACGCTGGCCGAGGGCAAGGCCGTGGTCGTGCAGGGTGCCGAGCACTACCTTGAGCGCAACAGCTTCCTGACCTGCGCGGCAGCGCCGGTGATGGCCCCGGATGGCCGCCTGCGCGGCGTGCTCGACATCTCGGGCGACCAGCGCAACCACCACCCACACACCTTCGCGCTGGTGCGCTCGGCCGCCCGCATGATCGAGGACCGGCTGTTCCATGCCCGCCATCCACAGGATCTGCTGCTGCGCCTGCACCCCCACGCCGAAGGCCTGGGCTCGGTCGGCGAAGGGCTGGTGGCCTTGAGCGAAGACGGCTGGATCATGGGCGCCAACGCCATCGCCCAGCAGTGGCTGGGCCTGACCTCCGCACAGATCGGCGCCACCACGCTGGACCGCGTGCTCGGCCCCCATGCCATGCGCCTGCAGAGCCTGCCCGCCACCGGCATCCCCACCCGCGTGGTGACCATGCAGGGCCAGAACCTGTTCGTGCGCGACGAGCCCGAGCGCCGCCGCCGCGTGTGGGCCACCGCCAACCCCACCAAGGCCCGGCCCGCGCCCGCCGCGCCGCAGCCCACCCTCGCGGCCCGCCCGCCCCGGCCGCGCGGCACCCACGACGACCCGCGCATCCTGCTGGCCATGCAGCGATCGCTGAAGGTGCAGGCCCAGGGCATCGCGGTGCTGCTGCAAGGCGAATCGGGCACCGGCAAAGAGGTGTTTGCGCGCACCCTGCACGCCGATGGCGAGCGCTCGACAGGCCCGTTCGTGGCCGTGAACTGCGCCGCCCTGCCCGAGACCCTGATCGAGGCAGAACTGTTCGGCTACGTGGGCGGCGCCTTCACCGGCGCTCGCCGCGAAGGCGCACCAGGGCGCATCCGCCAGGCCGATGGCGGCACCCTGTTCCTGGACGAGATCGGAGACATGCCCCTGGCCCTGCAAGCCCGGCTGCTGCGTGTGCTTCAAGACCGGGAAGTGGTGCCCGTGGGCGGGTGCACGCCCGTGCCGGTGGATTTCGTGCTGGTGTGCGCCACCCACCACCAGTTGCGGGAAGCCGTCACCCGCCATGAATTCCGCGAGGATCTGTACTGGCGCATCAACGGCCTGACCGTGCAACTGCCGCCGCTGCGCGAGCGGGGCGATCTGGTCGAGCTGATCGACGACATGCTGCACAGCCTGGCCCACGACATGAAACGCGCCCAGGCCCCCAGCATGGCCGACGAGGTGGTGCAGGCCCTGAGCCAGCATCCCTGGCCCGGCAACCTGCGCCAGTTGCACGCGGCCCTGCGCACCGCCTGCGCCCTGCTCGGCCCACACGATGAAGAGCTCGACTGGGAGCACTTCAGCGAAGACCTCTGGGATGACGTGTTCTCCAAGCCTTATCGCGAAGAGCCAGAACTGGTCACGGTGCTCAGCGGATACGCCGCGGGCGGCGCGCCCGCCGACACGCCGCAGCCAGACGGTGAGACCAACCTCAAGCGCCTGTCCAGCCGCGCCATCGAACAGGCCATCCGCGCCAGCAGCGGCAACATGTCCGATGCCGCCCGGCGCCTGGGCATCAGCCGCAACACGCTGTACCGGCGTCTCAAACAGATCAAGTCCGGCCAGGCGGTTTGACCTGCCCGGCGCATCGACCGCCCGGGGCTTGGTAGCATTGCACCCATGAGCACCACCGCCACCAACGTCGACCCCCAGGAACTGGCCAAATTCAGCGAGCTGGCCCACCGCTGGTGGGACCCGGAAAGCGAATTCCGCCCCCTGCACCAGATCAACCCGCTGCGCCTGGACTGGATCGACCAGTTGGCCAGCATCAAGGGCAAGCGCGTGGTGGATGTGGGCTGCGGCGGCGGCATCCTGGCCGAATCCATGGCCCGCAAGGGCGCCGACGTGCTGGGCATCGACCTGGCGGACAAACCCCTGAAGGTGGCCCAGCTGCACGCCATGGAAGGCGGCGTGGCCAACCTGGCCTACCGCTCCGTGGCCGCCGAGGCCCTGGCCGCCGAGCAGCCCGCGCAGTTCGATGTCGTCACCTGCATGGAGATGCTGGAACACGTGCCCGACCCGTCGTCCATCGTGCGGGCCTGCACGCAGATGGTCAAGCCGGGCGGCTGGGTGTTCTTCTCGACCATCAACCGCAACCCCAAGAGCTTCCTGTTCGCCATCGTGGGTGCGGAGTACATCCTCAAGCTGCTGCCCAAGGGCACGCACGAGTTCGCCCGCTTCATCCAGCCGGCCGAACTGGCCCGCTGGTGCCGCGAGGCGGGGCTGTCGACCCAGCAGATGAAGGGCATGGAGTACAACCCCATCACCCAGCGCTACTGGCTCTCGGGCGACACCAGCGTGAACTACCTGGTGGCCTGCCGCAAGCCGGCTTGACGCGATGAGCGCTTCCACCATCCACTGGGCGCAGCCGCCCCAGGCCGTGCTGTTCGACCTGGACGGCACCTTGGCCGACACCGCCGGTGACCTGGCCGGCGCCCTCAACACCTTGCGCCTGCAGCGGGGCCTGGATCCGCTGCCCGTCGAACGCCTGCGCCCGCATGCATCGGCCGGTGCGCGCGGCCTGATCGGCGCAGGCCTGGACATCCACCCCGGCAGCGACGAGTACGAGCCGCTGCGCCTGGCCTTCCTGGAGGCTTACGCCGCCGGCCTGGCCAACACCACCCGCCTGTTCGATGGCATGCCCGAGCTGCTGGCCGCACTGGAAGGCCGTGGCCTGCGCTGGGGCGTGATCACCAACAAGGTCCACCGCTTCACCATCCCCGTGATGGAGGGCCTGGGCCTGACGCAGCGCGCCGCCGTGATCATCAGCGGCGACACCACCGCGCACCCCAAGCCCCACCCCCTGCCCTTGCTGACCGCCTGCGAACAACTGGGCATCCCGCCGCAGGCCGCGATGTACGTGGGCGATGACCTGCGCGACATCCAGGCCGCCCAGGCCGCCGGCATGCCCAGCGTGGCCGCCGCCTGGGGCTACCTGGGCGAGGCCGTGGGCATCGAGCAATGGGGCGCCGATGTGATCAGCGCCAAGCCGCTGGATCTGCTCGCACTGCTGTGAAGCACGGCAATGCCTGGGGCCGTCAGGCGTTGTCCGGCCCAATCACGGCGTGCAGGGTCACCTGATCCCCGCCTTCGCGGTCACGCGTGCGCAGCCACCAGACCGAGCCCTTCTTGATCACCCAGGGCTGGGTGGTGTCGGCAGCCTCCAGCAGGCGCGCCAGGGCCAGGCCCAGCGTGGGGTTGTGGCCCACCACCAGCACCGCCTCACGGCTGCGCGGAAAACGCGCCGCTGCCAGCAGATCGTCCACGCCATGGGCGGGTGACAAGGCCTCCACCGTCTTGAACGCGCGGCCCAGGGCCCGCGCCGTCTGCTGGGCCCGCAAGGCGGGGCTTACCAGCACCCGTGTGGAGTCGGTCAGGTGCTTGTTCAGCCAATCGGCCACCCGCACGGCCTGTCGCTCCCCCTTGGAGCTCAAGGGGCGGGCCATGTCGGCCACGGGGTCGTCCAGAGGGTCGCCGGCATGGGCATGCCGCCAGATGATCAGGTCCATGCGCGTGCCCCTTTCCCTTGTCGTGGCACCCGCACCGCTCAGGTGGCGGCGCGGTAGCGTTCCATCAGGGCCTGCTGGGCGCTGTGCCCATCCTGGCCCACCCGTTCATAGCGACCGTCGCTCAACTGCTGCCAGGCATCGCGGCCATCGAGCAGGTAGGGCACCAGGCATTCATCAATGACGCGCTGGCGCAGCTTGGCGTCGTGCACCGGCCAGGCGATCTCGATGCGCCGCGTCATGTTGCGGTTCATCCAGTCGGCACTGGAAAGATACAGCGATTCGTCGTCCTTGCCCCGGCCCCAACGCGTGTAGATGACACGGGTGTGCTCCAGCATGCGGCCCACCACGGAGCGCACGCGGATGCGGTCGGTCACCCCGGCCACGCCGGGCGGCAGCACACAGGCGCCGCGCACGATCAGGTCGATGCGGGCACCGGCCTGGCCGGCCTCCATCAAGGCGCGAATCAGGGGCTCGTCGGTCAGGGAATTGACCTTGACCACGATGCGAGTCGGCACGCCCGCGCGGGCGGCTTCGGTCACTCGGTGGATCTCGCGCAGCAGGCGCTTGTGCAGCGTGAAGGGCGCCAGCAGCAACTGGTGCGGCGCCTTGGGCTGGTTCAGGCTGGCCAGGTGCTGGAAGATCATGTCCATGTCGGACGTGATGTGCGGATCGGCCGTGAGCCAGCCCACGTCGGTGTAGAGACTGGCCGTCTTCGGGTTGTAGTTGCCCGTGGACAGGTGCGCGTAGCGGCGCAGGCGCGAGCCTTCACGGCGCGTCACCAGCAGCATCTTGGCGTGGGTCTTGAGACCCACGACGCCATACACCACCTGAGCCCCCAGCGCCTCGAGGCGTTCGGCCCAGTTGATGTTGGCCTCTTCGTCGAAGCGGGCCTTGAGCTCCACCACGGCCAGCACTTCCTTGCCGCGGCGCACCGCCTCCAGCAGCAGCTCCATCAGCACGGACTCGCTGCCCGTGCGGTAGATGGTCTGCTTGATGGCCAGCACGTCCGGATCGTGCACCGCCTCGCGCAGGAAGGCCACCACCGCATCGAAGGATTCGAAGGGGTGGTGCAGCATCACGTCGCCATCCTGAAGGCTGTCGAGGATGTCCACCCGCGGCAGATCTTCAGGCCAGCCCGCCACATAGGGCGCAAAGCGCAGGTCGCTGGTGTCGGCCTGGTCGATCAGCTGCGTCAGGCGGCCCAGGTTGACCGGGCCGTGCACCTTGTACAGACACTCGACCGGCAGGTTGAACTGCTCAAGCAGGAAGTCGGACAGATCAAGCGGACAGGAATCGACCACCTCCAGGCGGATGGCCTGGCCGAACTGGCGCGTGCTCATCTTCGAGCGCAGCGCCTTGCGCAGGTCGGTCACATCGTCTTCGTCCACCTCGATGTCGGAATCACGGGTAAGGCGGAACTGCGAGAACGCCACGATCTCACGGCCCGGGAAGAGCTCGGTCAGGTGGGCCCGCACCACGCTGGACAGCAGCACGAAGGCCTGGCGCCCGCCCGACAGGTTGTCGGGCAACTTGATGACGCGCGGCAGCACGCGCGGGATGCGCACGATGGCGATGGCGTTGTCACGCCCGAACGCATCCAGGCCGCCCAGCTTGACGATGAAGTTCAGCGTCTTGTTGGCCACCTGCGGAAAGGGGTGCGAGGGATCGAGCCCGATGGGCGTGAGCAGCGGCTGGACCTGCTTGCGGAAGAAGCGCGCCACCCAGTCACGCTGGGCGTCGTCGCGGTCGGCATGGTTGAGGATGACCACGCCGGCCTCGCACAGCATGGGCAGCAGCTCGGCGTTGAAGACCTGGTACTGCTCCTGCACCAGCTGGTGCACCTCTTCGGCGATGCCGGCCAGGTATTGCGGCCCGATGCCGGTGCCCCGCAGCTTGGAGGCCTCGATCAAGTCGGCATAGCGAACCTCGAAGAACTCGTCCATGTTGGACGAGACGATGCAGACGTAGCGCAGGCGCTCCAGCAGTGGCACATCGGGCCGCTGGGACTGCGCCAGCACACGGCGGTTGAACTCGAGGATGGCGCGCTCGCGGCTGAGCAGCGCCAGCTTGTTGGCATCGGGTGGGGGTACCACACCCTTGTCGCCCACCTCTTTCACATCGACCTGATTGTTGTTCACCGAATCACCACTTCCACACCAGACAAACTGCCCTCGGAGTTTGACACCTGGTCATGACACTTCCATGACAACTCGATGACAGCATACCCTGCCGAACGGATCATGGCGCGCCAGCGATGGGCGGAGAAACACGCATGCACGCGCCCATCTGCCGGCATCTGCAGGGATCAGTGCGCAGCCTCCCAGTTGGGGCCGCTGCCCACCTCGGCCAGCAGCGGCACCCGCAGCTCGGCCACCGAGGCCATCAGGCGAGGCAGCTCGGCCCGCACCCAGTCCAGCTCGGCTTCGGGCACCTCCAGCACCAGTTCATCGTGCACCTGCATGATCATGCGGCTGGCCTTGCCTTGCTCGTCCAGCGCCTTCTGCACGGCCACCATGGCGAGCTTGATCAGATCGGCTGCGGTGCCCTGCATGGGCGCGTTGATGGCCGCGCGCTCGGCCCCTGCCCGGCTGGGGCCGTTGGGGCTGTTGATCTCGGGCAGCCACAGGCGGCGGCCGAACACCGTCTCCACATAGCCCTGCGCCTTGGCGGAGGCCCGGGTCTCGTCCATGTAGCGCTTGACGCCGGCGAAGCGGTGGAAATAGCGCTCGATGTAGGACGAGGCGGCCGACCGGTCGATGCCCAGGTTCTTGGCCAGGCCGTGGGCGCTCATGCCGTAGATCAGACCGAAGTTGATGACCTTGGCGTAGCGGCGCTGCTCGCTCGACACCGCGTCGACGGCCACGCCGAACACCTCACTGGCGGTGGCCCTGTGCACATCCACGCCCTCGGCGAAGGCGCGCAGCAGGTTCTCGTCCTGCGAGATGTGCGCCATGATGCGCAGCTCGATCTGCGAATAGTCGGCCGACACGATGCAATGCCCCGGCGGGGCGATGAAGGCCTCGCGGATGCGGCGGCCCTCGGTCGTGCGCACGGGGATGTTTTGCAGGTTGGGGTCGTTGCTCGACAGCCGCCCCGTGACCGCCACGGCCTGCGCGTAATTGGTGTGCACGCGGCCGGTGCGGGGGTTGATCATCAAAGGCAGCTTGTCCGTGTAGGTGGACTTGAGCTTGGCCAGGCCGCGGTACTCGAGGATGCGTGCCGGCAAGGGGTAATCCTCGGCCAGCTTTTCCAGCACTTCCTCATTGGTCGAAGGCGCCCCCGTGGCGGTCTTCTTGACGACCGGCAAGCCCTGCTTGACGAACAGGATCTCGCCGAGCTGCTTGGGCGAGCCGAGGTTGAAGGGCTGGCCTGCCAGTTCGTAGGTTTCCTGCTCCAGCGCCACGATGCGTTGCGCCAGCTCCTGGCTTTGCTGGCGCAGCAGGTCCGCGTCGATCAGCACACCGTTGCGCTCGATGCGTTGCAGCACGGTGGCCACCGGCATCTCCAGGCGTTGGTAGACATCGAGCAGGCCCGCATCGGCCTGCACCTGCGGCCACAGCACGCGGTGCACATGCAAGGTCAGGTCGCTGTCCTCGCAGGCGTACTGAGCGGCGCGCTCGACCGCCACCTGCGAGAAGGGAATCTGCTTCGCACCCTTGCCGGCCACGTCTTCGTAGCTCAGGCCCTGGCGGCCCAGGTGGCGCTGAGCCAGGCTTTCCAGGCTGTGCGGCTTGTGGGCCTCCAGCACGTAGCTTTGCAGCAGGGTGTCGTGCACATAGCCGCGCACCGTGATGCCATGGTTGGCCAGCACATGGGTGTCGTACTTGATGTGCTGGCCCAGCTTGGGCTTGGCGGCATCCTCGAACCAGGGCTTCAGGCGCGTCAGCACTTCGTCCAGCGGCAGCTGATCGGGCGCATCGGGGCCGTCGTGGCGCAGCGGAATGTAGGCCCCTTCGCCCACGTCGGTGGACAGACTGATGCCCACGATGCGCGCGATCATGCCGTCTAGCGAATCGGTCTCGGTGTCCAGCGACACCAGCTCGGCCGTGTTGATCTTGTCCAGCCACCGATCAAAGGTGGGCCAATCAAGCACGGTGTCGTATTGCAGGTTGGCCGGCACCGGGAAGGCCGCGGTCTCGGGCCCATCGCCGCTGTCGCCCGGCATGCCGAACAGGTCGGGCGCAGGCACCGCGTTGCCATCGCCACCGCCCAGGGCCTGTTCAATCTCGCGTTTCCAGGTCTTGAAGCCGTGGGTGCTGTAGAAATCCAGCAGGCCCGGCAGATCGGGCTGGCGCAGCACCAGCGAATCCAGGCTGGGCCAGCCTTCGACGTGGCCCAGCAAATCGCAGTCGGTCTGGATGGTGATCAGGCGGCGGCCTTGCGGCAGCCAGTCCAGCGCCTTGCGCAGGTTATCGCCGGCCACACCTTTGATGCCCGCGGCATTGGCGATGACAGCATCCAGCGAGCCGTGCTCGGTCAGCCACTTCACCGCCGTCTTGGGGCCGACCTTGTCAACGCCGGGCACGTTGTCCACGGCATCGCCGATCAGGGTCAGGTAATCGATGATGCGGTTGGGCGCCACGCCGAACTTGGCCAGCACACCGGCCTCGTCCAACGTTTCGTTGGTCATCGTGTTGACCAGCGTGGTGGCGGGCGTGACCAGCTGGGCCATGTCCTTGTCACCCGTGGACACGACCACGTCATAGCCGCAGCGCTCTGCCACCACTGCCAGCGTGCCGATGGCGTCATCGGCCTCGATGCCCGGCACCTCCAGGATGGGCCAGCCCATCAGGCGCACCACGTCGTGGATGGGGTCGATCTGCGCGGCCAGGTCTTCGGGCATGGGCGGGCGGTGGGCCTTGTACTCGGCATACCACTCATTGCGGAAGGTGGGACCCTTGGCATCGAACACGCACACGGCATGGCCACTGGGCACCTGCTCACGCAAGCGCCGCAGCATGTTGACCATGCCATGCATGGCTCCAGTGGGCTCGCCCTGCGGGCCACGCAGATCAGGCATCGCGTGGAAAGCGCGGTAAAGATAGCTGGAGCCATCGACCAGCAGCAGGACGGGTTTTTCAGGGGGGGACAGGAGGTCAGCACTCATGCAGCGATTGTCGCCGGGAAAAGAAAAAGGCCACCCGGAGGTGGCCATGCTTAGCAGCAGGAGGGAGGTCAGAAGTCGACCTGAGCACCCAAGCCGAAAGAAGAAACGCTGAACTTCTGGCTGTTCAACTGCGCTCGAGTGAAGTCATAAGCGCCGACGATCTTGATCGTCTTGTAAATGGGGTATTCAATACCCGCACCCAAGTACAGCGAAGGATGCTGTTCGTCATCATCTGCGCCACCGGCCTTGACCTGTGCAGTCGTTGCGGCTACCCCAACCTTGCCACTGATGGCCAGCCCACGGAAAACATCGACTTTCAGCACCGCTGCCAGCACGATCGACTTGACAAGGCCCTCTTCGCGCGAATCTCCCTTGACCTTGCCAAAGTTGATGAGGGCCGCTTCAACGCCCGCGGATGACGACAACATGGAGCCGGCATACACTTTGTAGCCTGTGGCCTTGTTATCGCAATTAGAGACGCCATAGCTGCTGCATACGCGATCATTGTTGTAATCGCTCATCTGCACCAGTGCACCGGCATAGCTCTGGGCCTGTGCGCCCACGGCAACCGCACCGAGCATCAGCGCGATCAACGATTTCACCCCTGTTGAAGACAACATATTTCGTACCCCTAAGGAAGGTCTGCACAACGTGAT
>NZ_RSED01000022.1 GCF_003933735.1 Aquabacterium soli
CGAAACTCGGGGCGCTTCACTACTTGGCAGAGCCGGCCGCTGGAGCCGATGTACCCGGTGGTGTTCTTCGATGCCTTGCGGGTCAAGATTCGTGAAGACGCGGTCGTGCGCAACAAGGCGATCTACCTGGCCCTTGGCGTGCTGCCAGTCGGCTCACGTGACATCCTGGGTCTGTGGATCGAAGGCACCGAGGGCGCCAAGTTCTGGATGAAGGTCTTCAACGATCTCAAGACGCGTGGTGTCAATAACATCCTGATCGCCGTCACAGACGGCCTCAAAGGCATGCCCGAAGCGCTGGGCGCGGTGTTCTCTGCCACGACACTTCAGACTTGCATCGTGCGCCTGATCCGTGCCAGCCTGGACTTCGCCAGTTGGAAGGACCGCAGGGGGCCGGCGGCGGCGCTCAAGCCGGTTTATGCGGCCCCGACGATGGAGGCGGCCCTGGCCGAATTGGACGCCTTCGAGGCCGGCCCCTGGGGCCAGAAGTTTCCTACCGTCGTGGCAGCATGGCGAAGAGCCTGGGATCGGGTCATCCTCTTCTTCGCCTTCCCACCAGCTATCCGCAATGTGATTTACACAACCAACGCCATTGAGAGCATCAACGCCCAGTTGCGCAAGATCATCAAGACTCGAGGGCACTTCCCCAGCGATGATGCGGCGACCAAGCTGATCTGGCTGGCCTTGTGCAACATCACAGCCGAATAGGGGCGGGCAGCGCAGGACTAGAAAAACGCGATGAATCAGTTTGCGATCCTCTACGCGGATCGATTCATCAAATCCGCTGCGTAAGCAGCTTCACCGCCCTGAACACAAAAGATCTGACACTCCCCCTCGAACGTCCTCAAAAGACTTTCATTGAGTTCGATCGGATCCGGCCATTGCCCCTGAGGCTTGACGTTTTACCAACGCTCAGAGCCTTCTTACCCGAATCATCGTTTACAAGAATCCACAATCGCGTGAGAATCTCTCCAAAACAAGGGAGAGAACTCATGCCTTATATGGCAGCGGGCTAAGCGGACGGCTGACGTCCGAATTACCAATTCGCTCACACGCGCCACTTACAGTGGCCATGGTTAAAAACCGTGGCTGGCTGCTGCATGTTCAATTAATAACCAGGAGGTCTCCACCACTGAAAACACGTATCAGTTATTGAATTTCGGTTAATTAAGAGAAATACCAGTGAAAAACTTCGCAAAGCAAATCAAAAGCGCATTTCAGCTTGCCACCGCGGGCGTTGCTGTAGTGTCACTCGTCGCCTGTGGCGGTGGAGACAATACTGCCGACACGCAACAGCAGAGCAAATTTACGCCATCCAGCTTGAGCCAAGAGCAAATTGCCTCGCTCAGCGCTGCCGAGCTCAACACCCTCGTTGCGACGGCGCCATCCGATCAAGCTGCTTCCAGTGACACAGACCCAAAATCAGATCGAGCCAAGGCCATGACCGTGGACCCCGATCCGCCGGCTTCCTGTTCAACGATGTATTTCGGCACGAATGGCGTGCGGTGCTTCATCTACGGGTCTCCTGCACCCAACGGCATTCAAGGCACGGGGCCTTCGACCATTGCCTCCGTCAATCAATGGTGCCCTGAGATTCCCGTTGGCCAGTTGCTGCAAGGTGTGACGCCTCCCCCTGGTTCATTGGCTTGCTACCAGTTCGTTGTCAATGCCAGCACAGCAATCAACTTTCAGGCGCAACTGCCTGCTGGCGTCGTCGGAATTGGCGAGCTCTTCAACGTCAATACAAACGGCTCCGGCTTCATGATCGCAAAGTCGACCAGCCCGACAGCTCCGCTGAGTGGCACAGCCACCACCCAGTACCTCCGCTTGGTGCTGGTCATTCGCACCTCGAATGGCACCGGTGGCCAAGTGTTCGGATATGGCATCAACCTGCCTTCCGCGCCTACGTTGGCATCGAACACCACTTCTTCGAATGCTCATGTCATCGACATGAATGAAGAAGTGAGCGGTACGCTAGTCAACAACACTGACTCGGCGTACTACTTCTACCCACTGAAAACGGGGCAAACGAAGGCCTTGATCTCCGTGACCTTCAATGGTTCGAATCAGGTGGCAGCCTTCTCTTCGGCACAGAAGACCGGTCCGAACACCTACTCTGTTTCGCCAGAGACGCCCCTGTCATCGACGCAGTCAGGCACGCAACTCCTTTTCACCTCAACGTACGCAGCCAACACTGCAGGCACCACAACGCCAGCGGGCGTGATGGTTCGGGTGACTGGGACTAACTCAAGTGCACCCGCTAATCAAGCCTACGGGTTGCGGGTTGGTGCGCAGGTGGTCAACATCGCCAGCATGGACATCTATAACACCGAGAGCATCACCCGATGGTTCCCGGTGTCAGGCTTCCTGCAGGCTGCGAACTACATTTCGACCTACCTGGGGGCAATAGATGACCAAGGCGCATGGGTGAAGAACCAACCGGTTCAACTGACGGTGCAGCGGTTCAACAATGACATCAACTCCCGCCAGGTGATGACCGTCAAGACGAACATTTGGGGAAGAATTGCTGACACGCCAACCTTGCCTCAGACTGGCGGCGTCACCAAAACGACCAACTTTGCTGCCGCTTGTAGCGGATCCCTGCTGTCCAGCAACAACTATGGCCCGCCTGGCAACCCAACTGATCACTGGAAGGGGACTGCTCAAATGGGCACCGTGTCGGCAACATTGCTCGGCGCAGCCCCGGTCGCGCCGAAATATTCGACGTTCGCTATTCAGTTCACCCGCATTTGTTCCGAAACCTACCTAGGCTACTACTGATGAGGGCGTGGCCGGATTAAACACAGGAGAGATCGATGAACGTATCCAACGTCAACGCAGTCGCCTTGACCCCGGCCACCACACGCCCAACTTCGGCTTCGGAAGCTGCTGCTGCCGCTAAGTCCGGGCTGACGCCTATGCAGCAAGGTACAACTTCAAAGGCGCTTGAAGACCCGAACGTCACCCTTGACGCAAGCCTGACCTACACCGCGCAAGCGGCAAGATCTGCCAAAGAGCAGGAAGAGTTCGACTACGGGGTCGCATTGAACCACCGTCAGCAGCCTATGCAGCAGGCCAATACCGCGCTGGACACCATTGAGGATCGCATTGGTGATGTAGGAAAGGCTATCTCGGCCCAAAGGCCTGATCTAGGCAAGGCGAACTGGGATTTCACATTTTCCAAAGGCGACCTTCAAGTTACCGGGAATATATCTGCATCTGATAAAAAATGGATTGAAGCCAAACTAAATGGCGATTCTGCTTTGAAAAATGCTGCGAACGCATATGTCGAAGCAGCTAAGTCCTACTTGGAAACGAGCGATGAAAACCCCGCTTACGGGGCAATCAACGGATTTACGCACTCCGTAGTTTCCTACAATTTTTCGAACGTAAAAGATCAAATCGCCTCAGTCGGAGGATTTAGGAACATCCTCGACACGCTGAGCAATCGCTATAAAAACCCGTCAAATGGCGGAACTTTGAATCCCGGAGATTACCGGGGCGCGGACAGCCTAGAGTATTTGGCTTCCCTGCTGAAATGATAAAAACGGGCTATTTTAAGCAAGTCTTTTAGATATTCAAATAATCCTCAATACTGACGACGCGTTGCCCTTCTTGCGCGCGTTCAAGTCGCCGGCAGAGCCCAAGGCAGCAAGCGAGCTGTGTTGATTGCATCATCAAGGGCTCGGTGATGCGTACCTTCGAACTGCAGGGATGCCAGCTCAAGTGCTTTGCGCATCCCCACTTGTTTCCCGATTCGCCGAGCTTTCGCAAATGCCTGCTTCAAATTGATGTGCGGCAGTTCGATCGGGTTGTTCAAGCCCAGACGATGGCACTCACGATCCAACTGGTTGCGATCGAAAGCACCCCAGACAGTGTTTTCCAGGCAGACATGCTTGGACAGCGCGTTTTGAAACTATGTTTTGATTTTTGAGATTTGTTATCCGCTTCCTCCTTCGCGCCCATGTTCCACCGCCACACCCTCCCCGTCACCGCCTTCTCCCAAAACTGCTCCCTGGTGTGGTGCGATGAAACCAACGAAGCCGCCCTGATCGACCCGGGCGGTGACATCCCCCTGCTGCTGGGTGCCATCGAAGAACGCGGCCTCACGCTCAAGGCCCTGTGGCTCACGCACGCGCACATCGACCACGCCGGTGCCTCCGGCACGCTGGCGCGCACGCACGGCGTGCCCATCATCGGCCCGCACCCCGGTGATCAGTTCTGGATCGATGCCCTGCCCCAGCAAAGCCAGATGTTCGGCTTTCCGCAGGCAGAGCCCTTCGCGCCCACGCAGTGGCTGAAAGATGGCGACACCGTCACCATCGGCAAGCACACGCTGCAGGTGCTGCACTGCCCGGGCCACACGCCGGGCCACGTGGTGCTGTTCGAGCCCGCCACGCGCCACGCCTTCGTGGGCGATGTGCTGTTCGCGGGCAGCATCGGCCGCACGGATTTCCCGGGCGGCAACCATGCCGATCTGATCAACGCGATCAAGGGCAAGCTGCTGCCCCTGGGTGATGACATCACCTTCACGCCAGGCCACGGGCCTGAGAGCACCTTCGGCGAAGAGCGGCTCTACAACCCGTACCTGGCCGCGGGCCGCTGACCCGCGGGCTTGGCGCTCAGGGCGTCACACGCACCCAGCCACCGGCATCCTTGGTGGATGCGGGTTGGGTGGTGGTGGCGGGCTGCGCAACGGGCTGTGTGGCCGGCTTCGCCTGCTCAGGCGTGCCATGGCTGTGCACCGCCGTGGATTGCGGCGCGCTGGCCACGCCCCAGTACGCCAGCGCATCCTGCCCATCGGCCTGGCCCGTCTTGCGCGGCGCGTCGAAACGCTGCGGCGGCTTGCCGGCGCGCTGGAACAGGGGCATCACCTTGGGCAGGTTGGCCTCGATGTCCTGGATGCGGGTGCCGCTGGAGGGGTGGGTGGACATGAACTGCGGCGGCGCGCCCTTGTTGGCGGCCTCCATCTTTTTCCACAGGGTCACCCCGGCGCGCGGGTCATAGCCCGAGCGGGCGGCCAGTTCCATGCCGATCAGGTCGGCCTCTGATTCGTCTTCGCGGCTGAACTTCAGGGTCAGCAACTGGCTGCCCATGTTCAGCAGGGCATCGCCCGTGTTGCCCAGGCCCAGCACGCTGGACAGCAGGCTGGCGCCGATGCGGGTGGCGGCCGATTTGCCCATGCGGGCGCGGGCGTGCTCACGCAGGGCGTGGGCCATTTCGTGGCCCATGATCATGGCCACTTCGTCGTCGTTGAGCTGCAGTTGCTCCAGGATGCCGGAGTAGAAGGCGATCTTGCCGGCGGGCATGCAGAAGGCGTTGAGCTCTTTGGTCTTGAGCAGGTTCACCTCCCACGGCCAACTCTTGGCGCGCTGGTTCCACTCGATGCTGTAGGGGATCAGGCGCTTGGCGATGGCGCGCAGGCGGATCACCTGCGGATCGCCGTCAGTGCCCAGCACGCCCTTCTTGGCGGCCTCGGCCTTGAGCTGGTCGTACTGCTGCACGGCGGCCTGCTCGAGCTGCTCGGCCGGCACCAGGCGGCTGAAGCCCGATTGGTTGCCGACATCCACCCCTTCGCGCGCCAGCGCGGGGGTGGTGGCCAGGGCGGCGGCCAGGGCCAGGGTGGTGGCGGCGAACAAAGACACTTTTATTTTCATGATCTGCAAAGTCCTTCCAGGGGCTGGCCCGGGCGCATGCCACAGGCTGTCACAGGGCTTAACGCACCTCGTCGCGGGAAAGCATACGACGAACCTGCGGCAACAGCAGATAGGCCGGGAATGACAGCCCGAAGGTGATCAGGAAGAACAGGGCATAGCCCATCTGCTCCACCCCCAGGCCGCCGGCCCAGCCGGCCACCGCCCGCGAGAACGCGAATATGGAGGACAGGATGGCGTACTCGGTGGTGGCGCGCTGCTTGTCGGTGATGGCCATCAGGAAGGCCAGGAAGGCGCCCGTGCCCAGGCCGCCGGTGAAGCTCTCCAGCGCGCTGGCCGCGTACACGGCCGCCTGGTATTGCATGTCCACCGGCATGCCGGGCACGCCATGGGGCACCCACCAGGCCGCCAGCGCATAGCCCAGGTTGGACAGCGCCTGCGCCAGCCCCAGCACCCACAGGCCCTTGAAGATGCCGGCGCGGTCCACGTACCAGCCGCCCACCAGTCCCCCGGCGATCGACAGGCCCAGGCCCACGTTCACGGACACCAGGCCGATCTGCGCGGGGGTGAAGCCCGCGTCCACCCAGAAGGGCTTGACCATGAAGCCCATGGCCGCATCGCCCAGCTTGAACAGCAGGATGAAGGCCAGCACCGGCAGCATGCCCTGGCGCGCCAGCAGGCTGACCCAGCCGCCGAACACCGGGCCGTCGGCCATGGCGGTGGCGCGCGGGTCACGCGCGGCGGCCACCATCAGGCCGCTGCCCAGCAGCATCAGGCCCACAGGGATGGCGCCCTTGAACCACCAGGTGCCGCTGTAGGCGGTGATCCAGGCCAGCAGGGGGTTGGGATCGGCCACGGTGGCCACCGCAGCGGCATCGGGCTGCAGGGCCTTGGCCAGGGGGCCGAGCACGGGCCACAGCAGGCCGGCGATCACCAGGCCCAGGGCCAGCAGCCACAGGGGCTGGGCGCGCAGGCGGCCCCATTCGGCCGACCACGACGAGGTGGCCTGCTCGGCCTGCGTGCGCACCGCCACCACGCGCGGCAGCGGCGCGGGCGCCAGCAGCGCCAGCGAGCCGTTGATCAGCAGCAGCGCCGCCGCCATGGCGTAGGCGGCCTGCCAGTTGGGCGCGCCGGCCGTGCCCGTCCAGCCGGCCACCACCAGCATGCCGCCTGCCGTGAGCATGCCCACGCGGTAGAAGCCGATGCGCAGGCCGTTGGCGATGCCGTACTGACCGCGGGCCAGTTGCTCGATGGTGTAGCCGTCGGTGGCGATGTCGTTGGTGGCCGAGAGCACCGTGAAGGCGGCCAGCAGCACCCAGGGCCAGCTTTCGCCGCTGCCCAGGGCGCCGGGCTGCATGGCCAGCGCCGCCAGCACGGCCGCCATGCCCAGGTTGGCCCCCGCGATCCAGAAGCGGTGGCCGCGCAGGGCATCCACCAGCGGCGCCCACAAGAACTTCACCGTCCAGGCCAGGCCCAGCAGGCTGAGCAGGCCGATCTCGGCCGGGCCCACGCCCGCCTGGCGCATGTGCACCGGGAACAGGTCGAAGAACAACCCCAGCGGCAGGCCTTCCGAGAAGTACAGCAGGGCCACCCAGAACATCAGGCGGGAGGTCGTCGGCGGCCGGGCAGCCACGGCGGAAGGGGGTTGCGTCATCCCGGCATTCTAAAAAGGCCTGAGAGGCGTCGTTCTGCGACTTATCTCCTTAATTTGGGACGCGTTGCTGCCGAAAACCCGATGTCGCCCGTCTGCCCTCGCAGGCCCAGGGCATCAGCTGTGCTCCACAGGAGTCTTTTGGAAATGAAGTTTCGAACAAGAATCTGGATGCTGCCCCTCAGCGCGGCGGCGGTTTTCATCGTGGGCATGATCGTGTCCTTCTTGATCAACGACCAGACGTCGGCGCGCTTTGACCGCCTGTCGCAGGTCGATGCGCCTTACGCAGAGCACGTGGCCCGCGTGGAGCGAGCCATTGAACAAGTGAGTATTCACTTACAGGGCGCCGCCATCGAAGGCAGCGTGGACCGCCTGGCCGATGCGCAGACCGCCGTGGCCGCCGGCCGCAAGGCGCTGGACGCGCTGAAGAAGCTCGATGGCAAGACCAAGGAAGCCACGGCCCTGGCCGATGCTTTCGAGGCCTTCCAGTCCAAGGGGCTGGCCGCCACGCGCGGCATGATCGAAAAGAGCGGTGGCGCCGATGACGTCGGCCAGATGCAGACGGCGCTGCAGAACCTCAACAACGTGCTCAAGACGCAGCAGACCGAATCTGCCGCCGAGCTGGCCGCGGCCGCCCAATCGGTGCAGCAAGGCATGCGCATCAGCCTGTGGGCCTCGGTGATCACGGCGCTGGTGGTGCTGGTGGTGCTGGGTGCGGCCTCGTGGGCCATCGTCACCTCGGTGTGGAAGGACCTGGGCGACGAGCCGGCCGAGTTGCGCAAGCTGGTGGGCCGCATCGCCGAGGGCGATCTGGACATCGACATCCGCCGTGGCCAGGGCGACAGCGGCTCGCTGCACGCCTCGCTGGCCGACATGGTCAACCGCCTGCGCGACACGGTCAGCGTGATCCGCATGGCCACCGATTCGATCTCGACCGCATCGACCGAGATCGCCACCGGCAACCAGGATCTGTCCAGCCGCACGGAGAACACCGCCTCGAACCTGCAGCAGGCCGCCAGCTCGATGGAGCAGTTGACCGGCACCGTGCGCCAGAGCGCCGATGCCGCCCGCCAGGCCAACCAGCTGGCCTCGGGCGCTGCCACGGCCGCGCAACGCGGCGGCGAGATCGTCTCGCAGGTGGTGACCAACATGGCCGAGATCGACGGGGCCAGCCGCAAGATCACCGAGATCATCAGCGTGATCGACGGCATCGCCTTCCAGACCAACATCCTGGCGCTGAACGCCGCGGTGGAGGCCGCACGTGCCGGTGAACAGGGCCGCGGCTTTGCCGTGGTGGCCGGCGAGGTGCGCTCACTGGCGCAACGCAGCGCCGAGGCCGCCAAGGAGATCAAGACGCTGATCAGCGCCTCCAGCGAGAAGGTGGAATCCGGCTCGAAGCTGGTGCAGGACGCCGGTGTCTCCATGCAGGAGATCGTGAGCAGCGTGCAGCGCGTGTCGGACATCATCGGCGAGATCAGCGCGGCATCGACCGAGCAGAGCCAGGGCATCGGCCAGGTCAACAATTCGGTCAATGAGCTGGACCAGATGACGCAGCAGAACGCCGCCCTGGTGGAAGAATCCGCCGCCGCGGCCGAGAGCCTGCGCGAGCAGGCCAGCAAGCTGGCCAACGCCGTGGCCGCCTTCAAGCTGGGCCATGCCCGCATGGTGGCGCAGGCCGAGGCCCGTGGCCACGCCAACGAGGTGATCGCCCGTGCCCAGGCCACCGCCCGGCAGATGCCGGAGCCGCCGACCACGCCCGTGCTGAGCGCCAAGCCCGTGTCGGCACCGAAGGCCAAGGCCATCGCGCCGGTGGCCCGCAAGCCCGTGGCACCGCAGTTGCCACCCGCTGCGGCGCCCCGCAAGGCCCCGCCGGCCGCCTCGGCACCGCCCAAGGACGACGATTGGGAAACCTTCTGATCGGGCGCTGATGGGCCGCTGATCGGCGTCACAACGCGATAGGCTTCGGGGCATGGACACACCTCCATGCCCCGAACTTCTTTTGGACCGGCCTGCCGCGACATGACCATGCTGAACTTCGCCGCCAACCTGTCGTGGCTCTACACGGAGCTGCCTTTCCTGGACCGCTTCGAGGCCGCCGCACGCGACGGCTTCAAGGGCGTGGAATGCCTGTTCCCGCACGAGCACCCCACCGCCGAGATCCAGGCGCGCCTGCGCGATCTGGGCCTGCAACTGGTGCTGTTCAACGCGCCCCCGGGCGACTGGGCTGCGGGCGAACGCGGCCTGGCCTGCCTGGATGGGCGCGAGGCGGATTTCCAGAACAGCATCAGCTCGGCACTGGCCCAGGCCCAGGCGCTGAACTGCCCGCGCGTGCACGTGATGGCCGGCCTGAGCGCGCCGGGCGCGGCGGCTGACAGCGCGTGGTCGCGCTACGAGGCCCGGCTGGGCTGGGCCGCCGGCCAGGCCAGCGCCGCCGGCATCACCTTGCTGATCGAGCCGATCAACACGCGCGACATGCCCGGCTACCTGCTGAGCGGGCAGGCGCGCGCCCACGGCCTGGTCGAGCAAATCGGCTCACCGCACCTGAAGGTGCAGATGGACCTGTACCACTGCCAGATCATGGAGGGCGACATCACCACGCGCCTGCGCCGGTGGCTGCCCACCGGCCAGGTGGGCCACCTGCAGGTGGCCGCCGTGCCGGACCGGGGCGAGCCCGACCAGGGCGAACTGCACTACCCGCACGTGTTCGCCGAGCTGCAGCGCCTGGGCTGGGCAGGCTGGATCGGCTGCGAATACAGGCCGCGCCAGGCCGTGCCGGGCGGCACCACCGCAGGCCTGGGCTGGATGCAGGCCTGGCGCTGAACGCCCACGCGGCGCGCTTTGCGGGATACTTCGGGGCTTCGCGCCCCTGCGCATCGGCCATTTCATCGGCCATGTGCGCCGATGCACCGCCCGCGTGTCCACCATTCACCGCCACACCATGACGACCACTGCACCGTCTGCCACGACACCGCTGCCCGACACGGCCACCACGCGCGATGGCCTGCCGCTGGCCTTGAGCCATTGGCCCGTGGAGGCTGGCCAGCCCGTGCAGGGCGTGGTCTGCCTGGTGCATGGGCTGGGCGAGCACGCGGGCCGCTACGCCCACGTGGCGCGTTTCCTGAACCAGGCAGGCTGGGCCGTGGTGTCCTACGACCACCGGGGCCATGGCCGCTCACCCGGCCCACGCGGCGGCCTGGTGCACGACGACGACCTGCTGCACGACCTGGCCGCCGTGATCGACACGCTGCGCCGCGCCTACCCCAGCCAGCGCCTGCTGGTGCTGGGCCACAGCCTGGGCGGCCTGGTGGTGTCGCGTTTCGTGTCGGCCTGGGCGCGCCCGGCCGAAGACGCCGCATGGCGCCGCCCCGTGGACCTGTGCGTGCTGTCATCGCCCGCGCTGGACATCGGCCTCAACGCCGTGCAGAAGGGCCTGCTGAACAGCCTGGGCCGCCTGACGCCCGACCTGGCGGTGGGCAATGGCCTGAAGCCCGAATGGGTGTGCTCCGACCCCGCCGTGGTGAAGCGCTATGTGGACGACCCGCTCGTGCACGACCGCATCACAGGCCGGCTGACGCGCTTCATGCTGGAAGGCGGCGAGACCGTGCACGCACGGGCCGCCAGCTGGACCGTGCCCACGCTGCTGCTGTACGCCGGCAGCGACCGCTGCGTGCGCCCGGCCGGCAGCGAGCGCTTTGGCGCCGCGGCACCGAAAGACGTGGTCACCACCCACGCCTACCCCCACATGGCCCACGAGATCTTCAACGAGCCCGACCAGGCCACCGTGCTGAAGGACCTGGGCGCCTGGCTGGCGGCGCGCTGAACACCAACGCTGCCGCGCGAGCCTCATCAACCACACATCGATCGATCCGGAAGTTCCACCATGGCCATCAAAGCCACCATCTACAAGGCCCAGCTTCAACTGGCCGACATGGACCGCCATGTCTACGCAGACCCGCAGACCACCATCGCGCGCCACCCCTCGGAGACGGACGAACGCATGATGATCCGCGTGCTGGCCCTGGCCATGGGCTGGCCGGCCGACACATCAGAGGGCACGCTGGAGCTGGCCAAGGACATGTGGGACACCGACGAGCCCGCGCTGTGGCACAAGAACTTCACGGGCGATATCCGGCACTGGGTGGACGTGGGCCAGCCCGACGACAAGCGCCTGATGAAGGCCTGCGGCCGCTCGGACAAGGTGAGCGTGTGGGCCTTCCAGAGCAGCACGAACGTGTGGTGGAACAACATTGCCGGCAAGCTGGTGCGGGCCGACAAGCTGACGGTGTGGCAGGTGCCCACCGAGCAGAGCCAGGAGCTGGCCAAGCTGGCTCAGCGCAGCATGGTGCTGCAGGTGACGGTGCAGGACGGCACCGTGTGGGTGGGCGATGGCGACCGGTCGGTGGAGATCACGCCGGTGAAGCTGGTCGGGGCCGACTGAGCACAGCCAGCCCCGGTCGCTGCAGGTTCAACCCCGCAGCTCGCGCCGCAGGATCTTGCCCACCGGGGTCTTGGGCAGCTCGGTGCGGAACTCGATGACGCGCGGGCGCTTGTAGCCCGTGAGGTTCTGAGCGCAGTACTCGCGCACCTGCTGCTCGGTGACGTTCGGATCGCTGCGCACCACCACCAGCTTGACGGCCTCGCCCGAGTGTTCATCGGGCACCCCCACCACGCCGCATTCGAGGATGCCGGGCATCTGCGCCACCACCTCTTCGATCTCGGTGGGGTAGACGTTGAAGCCCGACACCAGGACCATGTCCTTCTTGCGGTCGACGATCTTGAACCAGCCGCGCTCGTCCATGATGCCGATGTCGCCGGTGCGGAAGAAGCCGTCGGCCGTCATGACCTTGGCGGTTTCATCCGGACGGCGCCAGTAGCCGGCCATCACCTGCGGGCCGCGGATGGCGATCTCGCCGGCGGTGCCCACGGCCACCTCGTTGCCCGCGTCGTCGAGCACACGCACCTCGGTGGAGGGGATGGGCACGCCGATGGTGCCGGAGTAGGCGGTGCTGGTCACCGGGTTGCAGGTGGCCGATGGTGAGGTCTCGGACAGGCCGTAGCCTTCGGCGATGGGGCAGCCGGTCTTGTCTTTCCAGAGCTTGGCCGTGGCGCCCTGCACCGCCATGCCGCCGCCGACCGACAGGCGCAGATGGCTCCAGTCGACCTTGTTGAAATCAGGATGGTGGGCCAGCGCGTTGAACAGCGTGTTGACGGCCGGGAAGCTGTGGAAGCGGTGCTTGGACAGCTCTTTGAGCGTGGCCGGCAGGTCGCGCGGGTTGGGGATCAGGATGTTGCACGAGCCCAGGCGCAGGCCCAGCATCATGTTCACCGTGAAGCCGAAGATGTGATAGAGCGGCAGCGCGCACACCATGGTGGGCTGCTCGCCTTCGGGCACCTGCGACCAGATGGGCTGGTTCCAGGCTTCTGATTGCAGCAGGTTGGCCACCACGTTGCGGTGGACCAGCGTGGCGCCCTTGCTCACGCCGGTGGTGCCGCCGGTGTATTGCAGCACGGCCACGTCTTCAGGGCCTGGTTGGGCCGCGGTGTAGCGGCCTTGCGCGCCACGGGCCATGGCATCCTTGTAGCGGATGGCCTTGGGCAGGTCGAAGGCCGGCACCATCTTCTTGACCTTGCGCACCACGTGGTTGACGATGGCGCCCTTGAGCAGGCCGAGCGTGTCGCCCATGCTGGCCAGCACGATGTGCTGCACCGGCGTGGAGGCCAGCACCTGCTGCAGCACGTGCGCGAAGTTCTCCAGGATGATGATGGCGCGCGCGCCCGAATCCGACAGCTGGTGCTGCAGTTCGCGCGGCGTGTACAGCGGGTTCACGTTGACCACCACGAAGCCCGCCCGCAGGATGGCCATCACGGCCACCGGGTACTGGGGCACGTTGGGCAGCATCACGGCCACGCGGTCGCCCTTGGCCAGGCCCAGGGTCTGCAGGTAGGCCGCGAAGGCCTTGGAGCCCTGGTCGATGTCACCGAAGCTGAACTGCTTGCCCATGAACACGTAGGCCGGCTTGGCGCGGTGCTTGGTCAGGCCCTCGTCGATCAGGTCCACCAGCGAGGGGTAGATGCTGTGGTCGATCTCGGCCGGCACGCCGGGCGGGTAGCTCTTGAGCCAGGGGTAGGTTTGGGTCATGGCGCCTCAACGTTTGAGCGTTGCTTGTTCGATCAAAGGGTCATCTTGAACCGAACTGGCGCCCCCCTCAACTAAGGGGTTCCCTGATAAGGGCCGCAAAAATGTCCGCTTTGCCGCCCCAGGCGTCTGCAATGGCCGGCATCCGCACGCCAATGCCGACAGGCCGTTCAACGCAGCACGGCAGCGATGGCCTCGGCCACCTTGTCGACGTTGTTGGCGTTGAGGCCGGCCGCGCACATGCGGCCCGAGCGCAGCACGTACACGCCATGCTGCTCGCGCAGGGTATCGGCCTGCGCGGCGCTGAGGCCCGTGTAGCTGAACATGCCGCGCTGGTCGATGAAGTAGCGCACGTCGCGGCCGGGCAGCTGGGCCACCACGCCGTCGTACAGGCGCTGGCGCATCAGCTTGATGCGCTGGCGCATGGCGCCCAGTTCATCGGACCAGGCCTGGCGCAGCGCGGGCGTGCCCAGCACCTGGGCCACGATGCGCGCGCCATGCGTGGGCGGGCTGGAGTAGTTGCGGCGCACGCAGGCCATCAGTTGGCCCAGCACCAGGCCGGCCTCGGCCTTGTCGGGGCAGACCACGCTCAGGCCGCCCACGCGCTCGCCGTACAGCGAGAAGCTCTTGGAGAACGAGTTGGCCACGAAGAAGCTCACGCCCGCATCGGCCAGCGTGCGCAGTGCGAAGGCGTCTTCGTCGATGCCATCGCCGAAGCCCTGGTAGGCGATGTCCAGGAAGGGCAGCAGCTCACGCGCCTTGAGCACGGCGGTGAGCGCTGTCCACTGCGCCTGGCTCAGGTCGACACCGGTGGGGTTGTGGCAGCAGGCGTGCAGCAGCACGATGCTCTTGGCGGGCAGCGCATCCATCGCAGCCAGCATCTCGTCGAACTTCAGTCCACCGGTGGCCGGGTCGTAGTACGGGTAGGTGTTCACCGTGAACCCGGCGCCTTCGAACATGGCGCGGTGGTTGTCCCAGGTGGGGTCGCTCACCCACACCTGCGAATCAGGGAAGTAGCGCTTGAGGAAATCGCCGCCCACCTTCAAGGCGCCTGAGCCGCCGATGGTCTGGATGGTGGCGATGCGGCCCGCGGTGACGGCCTCGTGCTGGGCACCGAACAGCAGGTGCTGGATGGCCTGGCGGTAATCGGGCGCGCCGCTCATGGGCAGGTAGGGCTTGGGGCCGATGGTCGACAGCAGGGCGGTCTCGGCCTGGCGCACGGCGTTCATCACCGGCAGGCGGCCTTCTTCGTCGAAGTAGATGCCGATGCTCAGGTTGATCTTGGCCTGGCGCGGGTCTTTCTGGAAATCTTCGTTGAGGGTGAGGATGGGGTCACCGGGGTAGGCATCGACGTGCTTGAACATGGCTGAGAGCTCCTGACTGGAGCTCGCATTATCCGGGCTCCCCACGGAAGGGGCCCCCACAAGAGGGCCCTAGCTTGAGCTAGGGGAGGCCCTAGTTCGCAGGATGTGGCGCGGCCTTGCGGTTTCTACAGTCCACCCATCGACACCCGACCCCTGCTGATCACGGTGGCGATTCCAACGATCCATCTCCATTTTGAAAGGACTCATCATGACCACCAAGACCGAACTGAAGACCGCCCCCCGCGCTGCCCTGGCCGACCTGCAATCCCTGGCCGCCCAAGGCGTGGAGCGCGCGCTGGCCGCCCGCCGCATGACCGAACTGAGCGCCGAACAGGTGCAGGCCGTGAGCGGCGCCGGCGTGTACCTGCCTGTCGGCGGCCACATCATCAACGGCAAGATCAACCCCGAGATCATCCGCAACCTGCAGGTCTCGCAGATCCCGCAGATCAACACCGCCACCCTCGGTGGCCTGGTGCTGCGCTGATCGCACGCCTTGCCTGAGGACACCACGGCCCACGACGAGGAGCATGCGATGAACCACCCTGCCATCCCCATGTGCCCCAGCGCCCAGCACCACCTGGACGGCGCCGAAGTCTTCGCGGTGATCGGCGGCAGCGCCGAGCGGCCCGAGGTGTCCTACCTTGAACAGGCCTTTGCGGTCACACCGGAGGTGGTCGCCATGGCCGCCCCGGTGGACCCGGCCGAGGTGTTCCGCTTCGGCGCGCCCTGCGCCATGAGCACCGATTGCTGGCACTTCGACGAAGACCGCCGCAAGTGCCGCCTGGCCATCCGCACGGTGCGCATCGCGCCCGTGGTGGTGAGCAAGCCGCCGCGCTGCGCCATCCGAACGCGGTGCGTGTGGTGGGCGCAGGAAGGCGTGAGCGCCTGCCTGCGTTGCCCGCAGGTGGTGACCAACGACAGCGCGCCGTCAGACAGCGTGCTGGAAACCGCCGACCCGATGAACCTGGCCGGCGCGGCGGGCTGAGGCTGGATCAGCCCAGCGCCTTCTGAATGTCGGACACCAGGGCCTTGGGCGCATCGGTGGGCGCATAACGCCCGATGACCTGGCCATCGCGGCCGATCAGGAACTTGGTGAAGTTCCACTTGATCGACTTGGTGCCCAGGATGCCGGGGGCCTCTTTCACGAGCCACTGGTACAGCGGATGGGCCTTGCCGCCGTTGACATCGATCTTGCCCATCATGGGGAAGCTGACCCCGTAATTGAGCTGGCAGAACGAGGCAATTTCATCGTTCGCGCCCGGGTCCTGCGAGCCAAACTGGTTGCATGGGAACCCCAGCACCACCAGGCCCTTGTCACCGTACTCCTTCCACAGCTTTTCAAGCCCTTCGAACTGGGGCGTGAAGCCGCATTTGCTGGCGGTGTTCACGATCAGCAGGACCTTGCCTTTGTATTCGGACAACGGTGCCGGCTGCCCATTGATGGTCTCGGCCGTGAAATCGTAGACAGTGCTCATGGGACGCCACCTTGGTGCAAAGTTGAGTTACCCATTATCCAGCCTGGGCCCTTGCGGATCCCGGACGCCCTGGATATCCTGTTTTGCATAACATCCGCATAAGCACTGGCACTTCAGGAGACACGGGTCATGTCGGACTCCTCATCAAACGTCCACCCCAACGCGTCTCTGGCCGCTCAGCAGGCCCCCACGCCCCGCGCACAGGCCACCAACCAGGAACTGGCCCTGATGGCCGACCGCATCACCGATGCGGTGCTGGTATGCGATGCGCAACGCTGCATCCGCTGGGCCAATCCGGCCTTCACCCGCCTGACCGGCTACACGCTGGAAGACGCCTATGGCCGCCAGGTCGAAGAGCTGCTCAGCGGCCCGCAGACCGATGCCGAGGCGGTGCGCCGCATCAACCAGTGGATCTCGCAGGGCGAAGGCGTCGAGCGCGTGGCCATGTGCCAGCACCACAAGGATGGCGATGCCTTCTGGGTGGAGCGCACCGTGCAGCCCCTGCCCGGCCCCGATGGCGCGGTCGACCGCTACATCGAGATCCTGACCGACCTGCACGCCCAGCGCTGGGCGCAGCAAGAGCACCACAGCCGCCTGGAGGCCGAGGTGGCCCTGGCGCGGCGCACCACCTTCCTGGGCCAGCTGAGCCTGGGCATGCGCGGGCCGCTCAACACCATCGTGGGCTTCTCGCAGTTGCTGGACATGGACATCCAGGCTGGCCCCGACGCGCGACGCCAGGTGGGCAACATCCAGCAGGCGGCGCAGCAGCTGATCCATCTGCTGGACAAGGCTGTGAAGCTGGCCAATGCCGAAGACCGCGCCCTGCCGGTGCATGCCCAGCGCGTGAACCTGCTGGCCGTGAGCAAGGAGACCAGCCATGCGCTGGAGGCCGCCGCCCGGGAGCGTCGCGTCACGCTGGTGATCGAAGGTGACGGGCCCACGGCCTGGGCCGACCCGGTGCATGTGCGCGACGTGCTCACGCAGGTGCTGCGCTTCGCGATCTCGCACTGCCCGGCCGACAACACCGTGTGGGTGAGCTGCCGCCACTCGCCCGACCACGGCCGCGCGCTGATCGAGGTGAACCACCCCGGCGGCGATGGCTTGCTGCCTGGCGGCGATGCCGGCCGCCTGTTCGAGCCCTTCAAGGCCGTGCCGAACAACGCCCCCTCGGCCAGGCAAGGCCAGTCCGTGGACGAACTGGACGACCACGGCATGGGCCTGGCCATCGCGCAGCGCCTGGCCGAGCTGATGAACGGCGGCCTGGGCGTGACCACGGCATTGGGCAAAGGTGTGATGTTCACGCTGAACCTGCCACTGGCCGACCGCCTGGTTTCACCACCGGCCGCCCCCTCCGCCGCGCACCCGCCCGCAGGCATCGAGCTGCCGCCGCTGCGCATCATCCATGTCGAGGACAACGCCCTGAACCGCAGCCTGGTCGAGGCCTTGTTCGCCGCGTACCCGCAGGTGCAGCTGTCATCGTTCGCCACCGCGTCGCAAGGGCTGGCCGCCATCCAGGGCGAGATGCCCGACGTGGGCCTGGTGGACATCAACCTGCCCGACGGCAGCGGCCTGGACCTGTGCCGAACCCTGCGCGCCAGCCCGCTGACACGGCGTGTGCCCTTGATCGCGCTGAGCGGCGACGCCCTGCCCGACCACATCGCCCGTGCGCTGCAGGCCGGTTTCAACCACTACCTGGTCAAGCCGATCCAGCTGCAGCGGCTGCTGGGCATCCTGGCGGGCATGCCGGCGAACCCACCGCCGCGCTGAATCTGACCGGTTTGGGGGCTGCGGGGGCGGCCTGCGCACAAGCATAGGTACAAACCCGCAGGTATCATCGGCCTGTTGTACTTTGCAGTCCCCGCCCACCATGGCCCGTATCCAGTTCGAGCTGCCCGAGCAGTTCCTGTTCTCCACCGACGTTCCCATCTACATCAGTCATGTGAACCAGGGCGGTCACCTCGACAACGCCCTGCTGCTCACCCTGGTGTCGGAGGCGCGGGTGCGTTTCTTCCGCTGGCTGGGTTACCGCAGCGAGGGGGACATCGACGGGCAGTCGATCGTGGTGGGCGACATGATGGCGCAGTACAAGTCCGAGGCCTTCTATGGCGAGACCATGCAGGTGGACATGGTGCCGGACGATTTCAACAAGTATGGCTTCGACCTGGTGTTCCGGTTGAGGGACAAGGCGACTGGGCGTGAAGTGGCTCGGGGCAAGACCGGGGTGGTGTTTCTGTCGGCAGACAACTTCGGGCAGGGACGCAAGACCGTGGCGCCGCCGCCGGCCAGTTTTGCTGAGCGTCTGGAGAAGGCTCGGGCTGGGACGTTGCCCAGCAGCGCTGCTTGAAGCTTTTTGTGTGTTTTGGCCCGTTCGCTTCTTGGGGGGGCTGAGCGAGGTCAGAGGCTTGCGGTGATCGTTCTCCGGCCCACGCTCGCGGGGCATCACCGAGCTCGTCGACTTTTGGCCTCTTGAACACCGGCCAGGCTGTTGCAGGCCATGACACCGCGAATGGGGCCTGCGCCCGACCACCGCAAGCCTCCGCCCCGCGACGCTGTGGCGGCGCTCACTCAGGTGATGTGCCGCGGCGCGGCCGATGCGGTCGGCGCAAGCCGACCGCCCCCTTCCCAACCCGCGATTGATGCTTCTCGCACGCCACGATGTCTCGCGGGGTGGAGGCGATGGGTGCCTGCGCAGGCCCCATTCGCGGTGTCATGGCTCGGCCACAGCCTGGCCGGTGTTCAAGGGGTGACGTGGGCAGCGCGCGGTGGTGCCCCGCGAGCGTGGGCCGGAGTCAGGCGCCCATCGCCTCCACCCCGACGCTCAAACCGCCTCAAAGCGAAGAAGCCATCAATTCGCCCCCAACCTCTCGCCCATCCAGCGCAGCAGGTCCAGCCACATCTGGCGCATCTCGGCATCCTGCGGGGTGCGGATGGCGCTGGGCAGCTCGATGGTGACCACGGGCACGCGCTTGTGCACGCCGCCGAAGTTGCCCAGGCTGCCCGGGAAGATGCCCACCTGATCGAGGTACAGGCGCCCCAGGCGCTGCGGCGGCGAGGTGGGGCCGTCGAAATCGAGCACGCCGTAAGGCGCGTGCACCGACACGATCAGGTCGGGTTTCCAGCGCTCCATCTCGTCGTGCACCCACTTGCTTTCGGGCTCTGACAGCGGCTTGGGGCCCGGGTAGCGGCGCGGATCGTTGCGGGTGCGGTCCTTCCAGTAGTGCGGCGCTTCCTTGTCCCAATTGGGCGTGGGGAAGTTGCGGTTCAGGTCGACGCCGCGCGCGTTGGTGCGCCTGGGCACATCGCGCAGCATGCCGTCGGGATTGACCAGCGGCACGAAGCGCCAGTGCACATTGGCCGGCGTCTGTGTGGCGTGCTGGATCCAGTGCAGCACCAGCGAGGTGGACGAGAGCTCATCGCCATGGATGCCGCCGATCACCAGCACCTTGAGCTGGGCGTGCGGCGAGATCACATCACGCTGGTAGAACGGTTGGCCCTGCAGTGATCGGCCGCCGTTGTCCGTGAGCTGGGCGTTCTTGCACAGGGCCGTCGAGACACTGGGCAGGCGCCGCACGCTCTGCTCGCAGAAGGCCTGCGAGGTGGCGATGGACACGGTGGGCTTGGCCAAGGCAGCCGGGGTGGGCAGCACCGATTTGGCGGGCGCGGTGTTGGCGGCCGGCTTGTTGACGACCGATGGCTTGTTGACCAGCGAAGGCACCGAGGGCTTGACCGTCATGTTGACGGGAGGCTTGGCGGGCGCGGGCGGCTTGGCCGCGGGCTGTGCCGGCTTGCCTGGCGCCGCCTTGACGGGCGGGGTCGGCGAATTCGGTGATGACGCGGTGGCGGCTGCCTGCGGTGCGGCGGCGCCCAGGGCGGGAACCGCTGCCAGCATCAGCGCCGCGATGGCGGCACGGGCCGCCTGGCGGGGTGATCTCACGAAGGGCATAGCCCTCTATCATGCCTTGAATCCAACAAGGCTCTGTGACACGCGTCAGAGGGGCAGAGCCGTGTCAGCGGGACAGCGCCCGCAGTGCCTGCTTGATGCCCTCGCTCACGCCCACGTCGGCCGGCAGGGCCTTGAGGGCGGCGCGCGCCTCCTTGTCGGAGTAGCCCAGCGCCACCAGCGCCTGCAGGATGTCGGCATGCGATTCGCCGCCGCTGGCCTCGGTGGCCGGCAGGTTCAAGGCGGGTGCCAGCTTGCCCTTGAGTTCGAGCAGCAGGCGTTCGGCTGTTTTCTTGCCGATGCCGGGCACCTTGGTCAGGCGGGCCGTGTCCTGGGCGGCCACGGCCTGGGCCAGGTCGTTGGCGCTCAGCCCTGACAGCACACCCAGCGCGATGCGCGGACCCACGCCACTGATCTTGACCAGCTCGCGGAAGGACTCGCGCTCGGTCGAGGTGAGGAAGCCGTAGAGCAGCTGCGCGTCTTCGCGCACGATGAACTGCGTGAGCAGCGTGACCTTGGCGCCGGTGTCGGGCAGGTTGTAGAAGGTGCTCATGGGCACCTGCACCTCGTAGCCGACGCCGTTCACGTCGACCAGCACGCTGGGCGGGGCCTTGTCGGCCAGCACGCCCGTCAACCTGGAGATCATCGGCGGAACAGCCCCAGGCGCTGTGCTTCCAGCGCGGCCTCGGCACGCGAGGACACGTTGAGCTTGCGGTAGATCTGCTTGACGTAGTCGGCGATGGTGTGGCGCGACAGGTTGAGCTGCTGGCCGATCTCGGGCAGCGTGAAGCCCTTGGCCACGCGCAGCAGCACTTCGTTTTCACGGTCGGTGAGCTGCACGTGCGGCGTCACGGAATCGGCGTCGTTGTGCGATTGCGGCTGCTGGCGGGCCTGGGCCGTGAAGTACTGGATCACGCGGCGCGCGATGGACGGCGACAGCGGCGGCTCGCCCTGGGCGATGCGCTGCAGCTGTTCGGCCAGCTGCTCGCGCGACTGTTCTTTCAGCAGGTAGCCGAAGGCACCGGCCTGCAGCGCAGGGAACAGGTGCTCGTCGTCGTCGTGGATGGTGACCACGACCGACTGCACATCGGGCTGCTTGTCGCGCAGGGCCTGCACCACCTCGACGCCGGAGCCGTCGGGCAGGCCCAGGTCGCACAGGGCCACGTCGAAGCGCATCGCGTTGACGAGCTGCAGGGCATCGTGGATGCGGGCGCTTTCGTGGATCTGCGCACCGGGGAACACCTGCAGGGCCAATGTCTTGAGCCAGGCACGGATCTCGGGCAAGTCTTCGAGCAACAGGATTTGCTTCATGGCCAGGGCCTCATTCAAAAAGCGCGGGGGTTTTCCCCAGGGGTCCGAACAGGGATGCTAGCAGCCGCAGCACCTTTACGGGGGGTTGATCCCCCATGAGATAGCGCGGATGCCACGGTTTCGATCTCCAGCGGCAGGTTCATCCGGATCACGGTGCCGAATCCGGGACCGGATTCGACCAGGCACTGCCCGTTGAGCTGCTTGGCACGGTGCTTCATGCTGGCCATGCCATGGCCGCGGTCGAGGCGGCCGTCGAGCTCGAGCGGGATGCCCTTGCCGTTGTCCTGGATGACGATCTGGAAATCGTGCGTGCCCACCTCGCAGTTGATCACCACGTGCGAGGCCTGGCTGTGCTTGATGATGTTGCTGACGGCCTCGCGCACGATGCGCGTGGTCTGCACATAGGTGCGGGCCGACAGGGGCTCGTCCATCACGTCCATCGGGTGGCGCCACTCCACCTCGATGCCGGCCTGGCCCAGGCGCGAGACCACCTCGGCGCGCCAGTCGGCCAGCGCGTCGGGCAGGCGCATGGGGCGGCCCGTGAGGCCGCGCACCGACAGGCGCATCTCTTCGAGCGCCTCGCGGGCCAGCGTGGAGATGCGGTCGTTGTCGCTGGTGTGCACGATGGTCAGCAGCTTGGCGCCCAGGTCGTCGTGCAAGTCGGCGGCGATGCGCTTGCGCTCCTTCTCGGCGATCTGCTCGACGCGCAGCTCGGCGATCTGCGTGAAGTTGCGCTCGATCTCGCTGCTGATCTCCTGCACGCGGCGCTCGAGCTGCACGCGGGCGCCCTCGGCCGTCTGCAGCGCGCGGGCGTAGACCTGGATCAGGCGGAAGGACACGGCCGCGAACAGCATGGGCATCACGAAGTAGGTGACGTTCCAGCCCCACATGTGGATCAGGCGGTGCTGGAAGAACAGCTCGATGCCGACCAGGGCCGAGGTCACGCCCAGCGTGCCGCTCATCAGCCAGAACTCGGCACGGCGCGAGCGGCCCGCGAACCACAGGAAGTACACGATGGCCGCGAACACCTCCAGCGCCAGCACCAGGTACCACAGCCGGCTGACGATGAAGAGGTTGGACAGGCCCAGCCACAGGGTGATGGGCATCAGCACCACCTGGGCCCACAGGATGCGGTTGACCAGGCGCTCACGCATGGGCTCGCCGGGGGCGTGCAGGCCGTGGCCCGCGTAGCCCAGCAGGAACTTGACGGCGAAGGCCGCCATGGGCGCGAACAGGCAGGCGATCAGCACCTCGAGCACCGTGTTGGACAGCGGCACGTCGGTCAGCCAGAAGCGGCCGGTGAGCAGCGCCCAGCTGAGCGTGAGCAGGGCGAAGTGGGCCAGGTAGCCCAGCCGGCGCACCCAGGCCAGGCCCAGCGCGAACACGCCCAGCACGGCCAGGATGCCGCCGATGATCTGCGACACGGTGACGGACCAGAAGGTCTGCTCATCGTGCAGATCGCTCAGATCGCCCCAGGTACCGATGCGCACGGCGCCCAGGCCGCCGGCGCGCTGGCGCGCCGTGACCTTGTCGAGCGGGTGGCCCGAGACCTTCACATCCAGGTGGTTCTCGCCAGCGCGCAGCAGGAAGCCGGGCAGCGGCACGACGTGCGACTGGTAGCACTGGCTGGCGATGGGCTGGCCCACACGGCCCGCACGGTACAGCAACTGGCCGTTGAGCTGCACTTCCACCGCCGAGCAGGCGCGCTCTACATAGGCGGCCAGCAGCACGTCGGGCGAGATGCGCTGTGGCCGCTCGAACTGGAAGCGGTACCAGACGCTGCCATCGAAGCCCGGGCGCGAGCGCGACCATTCATCGGGCAAGGTGGTGACCTGGCCCGCCAGGTGCGTGGGGAAAACACCCGCTGTGCGGCCGGGGGTGGCGGCTGTCCAGGCGCCGCGCAGGGCCACGCCGTGCAGGTGTTCGGGATCGGCCCGGCCATCTTCGTCGCCACCGGCCGAGCGGTTGAGCGCCACGATGGCCCAGGCCACGACCCAGGCCAGCAGCAGGCCGAGCAGCATCGTGCCCAGCGCCATCAGGCGCGACGAGGCTACCTCCTCATCGGGCGTACCGCCCGGGGAGATGGTCGGCGACCAGCGCCCACCTGTCCTCGCCCACCATTGCTGCCACCACTGTTGAACCATGTTCTGGACTGCTCTCGATGAAACGCAGGACCGCCCTGCGTTAGGGGCCCCCCGGGGGTGGTCAGGGAGGCTCTGCTGGATTCTGCGGCAGATGTCACACCTGAAAGCCCAGGGCAAGCGACAATTTAGGGGCTATCTTGCACGATCCCCACGGACCACCGCCCTGCGATGCCCCTGCGCCACAGCTTCACCCCACCCGACAACACCCGCCTGGCCCACCTGTGCGGCCCGATGGACGAGCACCTGCGCACCATCGAGGCGGCCTTCAACGTGACGCTGGCGCGGCGCGGCGAGAGCTTCCGCATCGACGGGGCCAAGGCCGCCTCGCAGCAGGCGCTGGGCCTGCTGGAAGCGCTGTACGCCAAGGCCGGCCGCTCCATATCGCCCGAGACGGTGCAGCTGATGGTGGCGCAGGCGCTGGGCGGACAGGGATCCGCCTCTGGCGGCGCGGGCCGCGGCACCGGCACCGCCCGGCGCACGGCTGCTGCCCCGAAGGACAGCCTGCCCGACGAGGGCGCCGACGGCCCCACCCTGCACACGCGCCGCAGCGACCTGCAGGGCCGCACGCCCAACCAGGTGCAGTACCTGCGCAACATCATGGGCCACGACATGAGCTTCGGCATCGGGCCGGCCGGCACGGGCAAGACCTTCCTGGCCGTGGCCTGCGCGGTCGATGCGCTGGAGCGCAGCGCCGTGCAGCGCATCATCCTGACCCGCCCGGCCGTGGAGGCCGGCGAGCGCCTGGGCTTCCTGCCGGGGGATCTGTCGCAGAAGGTCGACCCCTACCTGCGCCCGCTGTACGACGCCCTGTACGACCTGATGGGCTTCGACCGTGTTACCAAGGCCTTCGAGAAGGGCCTGATCGAGGTGGCCCCGCTGGCCTTCATGCGCGGGCGCACGCTGAACCACGCCTTCGTCATCCTCGATGAAGCGCAGAACACCACGCCCGAGCAGATGAAGATGTTCCTGACCCGCATCGGCTTCGGCACCAAGGCCGTGATCACGGGCGATGTCAGCCAGATCGACCTGCCCAAGGGCAGCAAGAGCGGCCTGATCGAGGCTCGCCAGGTGCTCAAGCGCGTCAAGGGCGTGGCCTTCACGCAGTTCGGCGCCTCGGACGTGGTGCGCCACCCACTGGTGGCCCGCATCGTCGAGGCCTACGACCGTTTCCAGAACACCGCCGAGGCCGATGCCGCCGCCGGCAGCGCCCCTACGCAAGCATGAAGCCCGCCCTGTCCCTGAGTCTGCAGTTCGCCGACAAGCGCCACCGCGAACATCTGCCCCGCCACAAGGTGACCCGATGGATCCGCGCCGCGCTGGAATCAGACGCCGAGATCGCCGTGCGCCTGGTGGATGCCGAGGAGGGCCAGTCCCTGAACCGCGACTACCGCCAGAAGGACTACGCCACCAACGTGCTCACCTTCGACTACGCCACTGAGCCGGTGGTGATGGCCGACCTGATCATCTGCGCGCCCGTGATCGAGCGCGAGGCACAGGAGCAAGGCAAGCCGCTTCAGGCGCACTACGCCCACATGCTGGTGCACGGCGCCCTGCACGCCCAGGGCTGGGACCACGAGGATCCCGAAGAGGCCGACGCCATGGAAGCGCGGGAGCGCGAGATCCTGGCGCAACTGGGTTTTGACGACCCGTACGCGGCCTGAAACTGGCGGGGCCACTCACGCCCCGCCTGCCCGAATATCTGGGGCGGAAATAACACACGAACAACTGTTTGAAAACAGGCGCTGCTGCCGGGAAAATAAAACCGCGCCTCAATCCGTGAATTGATCACGCGGTTTCACCCCCTTATTTGGGGGCCCTCAGGGGCCACCCTGTGACGGTCTGAACCGGGGATGAGAACAATCGAGCCATCGACAACGCATTCCGATGCAAACCCCGAGAGGTTTCGATGTCAGCTCTTCACAAATCAAAAATCTATACCCGCTACCACCCGCTGAAACACATCGCCGTGCAGGACGTGCGCGAGATGTTCAAGGTGTTCTGCCGTTACTACGAGAACACCTCGCTGGAGCAGTTCATCTCCGACCTGAACCGCAAATCGGGCGCGTTCATCATCCGCCGCAAGATCGACGACGCGATCGTGGGTTTCTCGACCATGGGTATTTACCACATGGAGGTGGACGGCAAAAAGATCCGCGGCATTTTCAGCGGCGACACCATTCTGGAAAAGGAATATTGGGGCAACCGCGCCATGAATGCCGCTTTCGTGAAGCGGCTGGTGTGGGAGGCCATCAAGGACCCGTTCACGCCGCAGTATTGGTTCCTGATTTCCAAGGGATATAAAACCTTTTTGCTGCTGACGCGCAATTTCCCGGATTACTACCCGCACCCGGAGCATGACAACCCCCACATGAAGCACATCGTGGAGGCCTACTGCGACAAGCTGTTCCCGGGCAAGCTGGACCGCGACGCCATGGTGCTGGATTTCGGCGAGGGCTCGAACTGCCTCAAGAGCGACGTGACGCCGATCAGCGCGGCGCAGCGCACCGAGACCGACATCGCTTTCTTCGAGCAGCGCAACCCGCAGTGGGAGCGCGGCACCGAGCTGCCCTGCGTGGGCCGGGCCGACCTGGTGACCTTCTTCCAGGTGATCGCGCCGCAGGTGCTCAAGCTGCTGTTCAAGCCGTCGCGCTCGGGCGCGGGCTGGCGTCGTCGCCTGGCCAATCAGTGGTCGGATTCGAGTTTCGGCAAGGCGGTGGCACGGCACCGGGCCACGATGGGCTGAAGGGCCCGGGTACCAGTTCTCTAGGGGTGAAGAGTTTGGGGGGCCTTCGGGCCCCCTTTTTTGTGCGCATCCGTTCTACGTTGAAATCGTTTTGAGCGCTTTGTCGGGGCAGCGCGGGGCGCGGGATGTGGAGACGTCTGGCCGGGCTTCATTGTTGGCGGTCCCGCCTTCGGCGGGACTGCCCTGCGCTGCTCGCGGCGAGGTGGGGCCGCAGAACTCGCTCCGCGGCCGTTGGCCGCTGCACTCAAACAGCTGCGGCCAGTCAGTTCACGAAGCGCGCTGCGCGCGCCCACCTCGCCGCTGCGCTGCTCGGCGCCAACAAGGCGCCCGGCCAGCCGCCCCCACATCCCTTATTTCGCCCCGCTGGCGGTATGCGAAAAATGGTGGCACGCCTTGCTCGCTGCGCATTGCAACACCGGATCTGGGCAACATCCATGGGGCCGCGGTGCGCGTGCACAACGAAGCGATGCGTGAGCCAGCGCCAGCCCGCCACAGGCCAAGGACGCAGCCGGCGCATGCGGAGAGCGGGGCACAAAGGGGCTGAGACGGCATCCGGCCGGGCGCCTTGAGGGTGCCGAGGAGCGGAGCGGCGAGGTGGGCATGTGCGCAGCACATGCTTCGTTCAACTGACTGGCCGCAGCTGTTTGAGCGCAGCGGCGAAGCCGCGTAGCGAGTTCTGCGGCCCCACCTCGCCGTGAGCACCGCAGGGAAGTTTCGCCGAAGGCGAAACCACCCGAATGAAGCCCGGACGGATGCCGTCTCAGCCCCCGCCCCGCGCTGCCACGCGAAAGCGAGACAAGCACCGCAGGCAAAGGACAAACACGTTCAAGGTCAGAGCCCCGCCCGCTCCCTCACAAACGCCTCGAACACATCGACAGGCAGGGGCCGGCTGAACAGATACCCCTGATACGCCTCGCACCCAATGTCCGCCAGAAACGCCCGCTGCCCCTCCGTCTCCACCCCTTCGGCAATGACCGAAAGCCCCAGGCTCTGCCCCAGACTCACCACCGTCCGCGCAATCGCCGCATCGTTGGGATCCGTCAGCACATCCCGCACGAAGGACTGGTCAATCTTCAGCTGGTCCAGCGGCAACCGCTTCAGGTAGCTCAGCGATGAATAGCCCGTGCCGAAATCATCCAGCGAGAAGCCCACGCCCCGGGTCTTCATCGCCGTCATCTTGGCAATCGTGTCCTCGATGTCGCTGACCAGCATGCTCTCGGTCAGCTCGATCTTCAGGCGGGTCGGGTCGATGCCCTGCCGGCCCAGCACCGCGTCCAGGCGCGCCACCGCATCGGGCTGGCGGAACTGCTGCGCGCTGACATTGACCGCCAGCGTGAGCGGTGCCATGCGCGGATCCTCCGACCAGCGCAGCAACTGCGCACACGCCTCGCGCATGACCCAGGCGCCCAGGGGCAGGATCAGGCCCGTCTGCTCGGCCAGCGGGATGAACTCGCCAGGCGACACCATCCCCCGCTGGGGATGCACCCAACGCACCAGGGCCTCGGCGCCGATGACCTGGCCGCCCGCGCCGATCTGCGGCTGGTAGTGCAGCACCAGTTGCTGCTCGTCCAGTGCCGTGCGCAGTTCGTCTTCCTGCTCGTTGCGCGCCACCACATCGGCCTGCATCACATGCAGCACCAGGTACAGCGTCAGCACGGCCAGGATGTTGTTGGCCCAGGTGCCCGCCACGCGCATGTCGTCCGGCAAGGCATAGGGCGTGACGATGGCCGCCTCGCAACTGGCGAACACCACGAAGGCGGCCAAGAACAGCAGCGCCACGCCATGGCGCAACAGCGCCCGCTCCGCGCGGAACAGCAGGTAGGCGCTGGCCCCCAGCGACAGGAAGAAATGGTGGGTGGCCCGGGGCACCTGGCTGCTGGGCACATCGAGGAACACGCAGATCGCCCCGATGAACACGAACAGGTTGCCCAACAGCAGCAACGAGGCATTGCGCAGTTCGCCGCGGCGGCTCATCACCAGGGAGGCGGCCCCGGTGGCGACCATGGCCATGTCCAGCGGCACGATCAGCCACAGGCCATTGACGACGAAGAACACCGCCCAGCCCGCCGCGATCAGCATCAGCAGCACACTGCCCAGCGCCAGCAGCAACTGCATGCGGCGCTGGTGCTTGGCCTGCGCCCCGCGGGCACTGCGAAAACCCGTCCCGGCGGTGCTGTCCGCCCATGCCGGGCCTGACCTGGTCGATGCAGGTGGGGCCAGAACGGGGCCGACCTGCCACAGAGCGGTGGCAAGGCGGCGCAAACCAGGGGGCACGGCGAGATTTCCTTCGGAAACGGGAAATTGGAACTCGCCGGTCTATCGGCCGGCCAGGGGCCGGCTTGAGAAGCCGCTCCGGACCTGCGCCATCGCGGCGGGCCGGAGCGTGCAGCCTGTCACAAGCTCAGGGCTTGGGGATCGGCTTCAGGTAGGCCACCTTGGTGGTGGCGAACAGGTTGTACGCGAAGATGGCGGCGTTGGCCAGGGGCACGCCGTAGCTGTTCCATTCGGCACGGTGGATGGCGTCGATGAGGCTCTCGCCGCCGCTGACTTGCGAGATTTCTTGCTTGCTCAGGACTTTCATTTTGGATTCCTTATGTTGAGTTTCATGCGTAGCGCATCACGCCTTAACGTTGAACGTTTGTTCAAAATTCAGGCGCGCGCCGATCATGTCTCGTCATTCAGAAACTGAATCCTTGGGCAAACCCGCAACACCCCACGAATGAGTGTTAAACGACAATCGTATTGACTGAAGGCGCCATATCAGGCGGCCAGACCGCTGAGGAATCCGCGCACGCCCTCATCGTGCAGGCAGCGTGGTTTGTAAGCGCTTACTCTCTTGGCGATCTCGGCGATGTGGGCCGGCGTGGTGCCGCAGCATCCGCCGGCGATGTTCAGGAAGCCCGCCTTGGCGAAGTCTTCCACCAGCGCGCCGGTGACCGGCGGCGTCTCATCGAAGCCGGTGTCGCTCATCGGGTTGGGCAGGCCGGCGTTGGGGTAGCAGCTGATGTAGGTGTCGCCGGCCACCTTGGACAGCTCTTCGATGTAGGGGCGCATCAGCGCCGCGCCCAGGGCGCAGTTCAGGCCGATGGCGATCGGATGGGCGTGGCGCACCGAGTGCCAGAAGGCACTGACCGTCTGGCCCGACAGGATGCGGCCCGAGGCGTCCGTCACCGTGCCGGAGATGATGATGGGCAGGCGCTCGCCGGTGTCCTCGAACAGCTGGTCGATCGCAAAGATGGCCGCCTTGGCGTTGAGGGTGTCGAAGATGGTCTCGACCAGGAAGACGTCGCTGCCGCCCTCCAGCAAGGCCTTGGCCTGCTCATAGTAGGCCTGCTGCAGCGCATCGAAATCGACGTTGCGCGCGCCCGGGTCGTTCACATCGGGGCTGATGCTGGCGGTCTTGGGCGTGGGGCCGATGGCGCCGGCGACGAAGCGCGGCTTGTCGGGCGTGCTGTACTTGAGCGCGGCCACCTTGGCCAGGCGGGCGCCTTCGAGGTTCATCTCGTAGGCCAGCTCCGGCAGGTCGTAATCGTCCTGCGCCACGGTGGTGGCGCCGAAGGTGTTGGTCTCGATCAGGTCGGCACCGGCCGCCAGGTAGCCTTCGTGGATCTCGCGGATCACATCGGGGCGGGTGAGCTGCAGCAGCTCGTTGTTGCCCTTGAGGTCCTTGTGGTGCTCGGTGAAGCGGCTGCCACGGTAATCGGCCTCGCCCAGCTTGTACTGCTGGATCATCGTGCCCATGGCGCCGTCGAGCACCACGATGCGCTGGCGCATGATCTCGGGCAGCTCGGCGGCACGGGTGTAGGGGCGGCGCTCCACGGGTGGCAGGGCCGCAGGGACGGACGACGAGGCAGAAGTGGCGGAGGAACTCATGCCTCTATTGTAGAAAGGGCGTCAAGCCCCTGCAGCAACGCCCGCCTCGCCGATCAGACCTCGGGCTCGATCAGCGAATCGCGGAAGCCCAACGGTGCGCCGTGGTCGGGGCCCTCCTCGCTGGCGGCCCAGATCGCCAGCCGCTTGGCCGGCATCGGCTTGGCATAACGGAAGCCCTGCAGCGAATCACAGCCGATCTGCAGCAGTATGCGCTCCTGCTCGGCGGTTTCAACGCCTTCGGCCACCACGTTCAGGCCCAGCGCGTGGGCCAGTTGCACCACGGCCAGCACGATGGCGTAGGAGTCGCCCTCGGGCTGCAGATCCTTGATGAAGCTGCGGTCGATCTTGAGCTGGCGCGCCGGCAGCTTGCGCAGGTAGGCCAGGCTGGAATAGCCCGTGCCGAAGTCGTCGATGGACAGGCGCACGCCCAGGGCGGCCAACTGGTCGAACATGCGCAACGAGGTCTGCGTGTCTTCCATGGCGGCGGACTCAGTCACCTCGAAAGTGACCAGATCCGGCTCGATCCTGTGCTCGCGCAGGGCCTTCGAGATGCGTTCGACCAGGTCGTTCTGGCGCAGCTGGTGCATGGAGAGGTTCACGGCCACGCGCATGCGCAAGCCCTCCTTCTGCCACTGCCGCATCTGGCGGAACGCGTCGTTGATCACCCAGTCACCCAGCGCACCGATCAGGCCGAAGCGCTCTGCGATGGGGATGAACTGCACGGGGCTCACGGTGCCGCGCGTGGGATGGTGCCAGCGGATCAGGGCCTCCACCGCCGTGGTCTGGCGGCTGATCGCATGGATCTTGGGCTGGTAGTACAGCTCCAGGCCCTTGCCGCCATGGTCCAGCGCATGGCGCAGATCGCGCTGCAGGGCGATCTGCATCTCGGCATCGTTGGCCATGTCGGCTTCGTAGAAGCAGTGCACGCTGCCGCCGGCCCGCTTGGCGGCGTACATGGCCGCATCGGCATTGGCGATGAGGCGAGCGCGCGGGCCATGGTCCGGGTGGACCACGATGCCGATGGAGCACGACAGGTGCATGCCGCGCCCGTCGATCTCGAAAGCCTTGGAGAGGGCCTCTCGCACGCTCATCGACACGGCCGCCGCGGTCGCACGATCGGGATTGTTCTCCAGCAACATCAGGAACTCGTCGCCACCCACCCGGGCCACGACGTCACCGGGGCGCGCCACCGAAGAGAGCCGCTGGCCCACCTGTTTGAGCACCTCGTCGCCCACGGCATGGCCGAAGCTGTCGTTGATGGGCTTGAAGCCGTCCAGGTCGATGAACAGGATGGCCAGGCGGCGGTTGCCTTCCTGCGCCCGCAGCACCGAACTGTCGAGCTGGTCTTCGAAGACCAGGCGGTTGGCCAGGCCCGTGAGCGGATCCTTGAAGGCAATGTGCTTGAGCTCCTGGTTGGCCACCTGCAGCGAGGCGGCCAGCTTGTTGGTGCGCGACTGTGTGCGTGCGTCCATGATGGAGGTCAGCAGCGTCATCGACAGCAGCAGCATGGAGGCCGCGCCCACCATCACACCCAAGGTGTCGCCACGCAGCTCGCTGGACGAGGTGCAGACCGACCCCAGTGGGAAGGACGCCGCGGCCATGCCCGTGTAATGCATGCCGGCGATGGCCACGCCCATGATGGCCGCCGCCGCCATCTGCCACACCAGGGCCGGCAGGCCCTGCAGCTTGCGCAGCCAGAAGAAGATCAGCAAGGCCACGGCCGAGGCGCCCACGGCAATGCCGGCCGAGGCCGCCACCAGGCGCCAGTCCCAGACCACGTCCGGGCTCATTTCCATGGCGTGCATGCCCAGGTAGTGCATCACGCAGATGCCGGCGCCCATCGCCACGGCCCCGCCGGTCAGGCGCAGGCAGGTGAGCTTGTGGCGGCTGGCGATCCACAGCGCCATGTACGACACGCCGATGGCAGCCAGGGCCGACACCAGGGTGTAGAGCACGTCGTAGCCTACCGAGATGGGCAGCTTGAAGGCCATCATGCCGACGAAGTGCATGGCCCAGATGCCGATGCCCATCGTCACCGAACCACCGATCAGCCAGGCGCGGGCGATGGCGCGATCGGCCGTGCGCACACGCTTGGCCAGGTCCAGCGCCACGAAAGACGCGAACATCGCCAGCAGCACCGATGCCACGACGGTCCATGCTTCGTAGCTCGACGGCATGAAAATCACTTCACCGACCATATCCAGATTCCAGGAGGCGCGCCGCTGCGCCATCACCGTGTGAGTTTCGGCTTCTTACAACACTTCTTGAGCGCGGAAGAACGGGCAAAAACCAGTCACGGAGCGAAAAAGGAGGCAGAAGACGGAAAAACGGCCGAAAGTGCTGCACGCTCCCGCGTGGACTTCGCCGTGAGGCGGCTCCGCCCGCCGCGCATCAGGCGGCAGGCCGGGCCAGGCCGGATGTCAGTGCATCACGACCGGTTGCTGCGCCATGCCGGCGTAGCGTTCGAGGTAGGCATCGAACTCTTCGATGCTGGGCGAGGATTCGATCAAGGCTTCGACACCTTCCTTGAAGGATTCGGCCAGGGCACCTTCGATGAAGATTTCCTTGCGGGCGAATTTGTCGACGATCTCATAACCACCACGCGTGAGCGCCTGGGCGAGGTGGATACCCACCTGTTCGGCAGCCATGTCGATCTGAACGACGGCGTAGTTGTCTGAGTTGTAGAGCATGTGCATGGACGGTACTCCGTATCCTGTCTGGGTCTGACAGGGAGTTGGGGACAAATTGCCCGTTCTCAAGCCCATCATTGACCTCAGCTTCGGCTGCGTCACTCCCCGACTTGAGGGCTGACCAGTGCAGCGGGTGAAGCGCTGTGGTGTATTGCACAACATGCGTCGCCAGCCACGGAGCAGGCCGGCGTTGCACGGGCTCAGGGACGTGCCGCGAGGCGTTTCTCGATGTCCTGGACCAGATCGCCGTCATCTGGTGCGGTCATGCTGCTGTAGGCCGTCACGGTGCGTCCATCTCGAGACACCAGATACTTGTAGAAGTTCCACTTGGGGCTGGTGCCGCTGAGGCGGATCAGCTCGGCATAGAGCGGGTTGGCGCCCTCGCCCCTGACCGTGCTCTTGGTGAACATCGGGAACTTGACGCCGAAGGTGTTCTGGCAGAACTCGGCGATCTGCTTGGCGTTGCCCGGCTCCTGGTTGCCGAAATCGTTGGACGGGAAGCCCAGCACCACCAGGCCCCGGTCTTTGTACTTGGCGTGCAAGGCTTCCAGTCCCTGGTACTGCGATGTGAAGCCACAGTAGCTGGCCGTGTTGACCACGAGCAACACCTTGCCCGCGTACTGGCACAGGGGCTGCGGTTTTTCATCCTGCAGGCGCGGGAAGGTCTTGTTGAGCAAGGGCGGGCAGGCGGGCTGGGCCGTGACGCCCAGGTCTGCAGCCGAGGCCTGTGACGACATCCCCGCCAACCCGAGCGTCAAGGCCAGGGCCGGTGTCAGGCGCAGGTGAGCAATGGACGTGTGCATGCACGAATGATGGCACATCGCGCAAATTGCAGCCCTCCATGCATCAGCGTGTCCCATTTTCATAGCCGCTTCCCCTATTTCTAGGGGTCAGGCCCCCGATATCGGCGTTGGCCAGCGCTCGACGGCGAGGCGGTGATATTTCACAATGATTCGAATAATCATGATCCGAATGGACTTTCGCCAATGCCTCAAACAACATCCCCGCTGACGCAGCGCCGCCTGTCCGCACGACTGAGTTCCACCGCCCTCGCCGTCGCTGGCCTGGCTGCCTTGCTGGCCCCCTGTGCGGCCAATGCCCAAGCCGACGCCTCCGTCGACGACCAGTACCGCCAGGCGCTGTACCAGCGCGAAACCGGCGCGCCCTACTCCGCCATCGAATCGCTCGAAACCCTGCTGTCGGCCAACCCCACGCTCAACCGTGCCCGGCTGGAACTGGCCGTGAGCTACTACCGCACGCTGAACTTCGCCAAGGCCCGAGCCGAATCACAGCGCGTGCTGGACGATCCACAGACGCCCGAGAACGTCAAGCTGTCGGTGTTGTCCTTCCTGAAGCAGCTCGAGCTTGAAGAGAAGGCCGCGTTCGAGAAGCCCCATAAGTTCGAGCCCAGTGTGTCTCTGGGATTGCTGTACGACAGCAACGTGAACGCCGGGCCCGACAACGCCGTGCTGCCCGGCGGCTTCCAGCTCACGCCCGGCAGCCTGGAAACTTCCGACTGGGCCGTGGTGGCCCAGGCCGGCCTGATCCACACCTGGATGAGCCCTTCGCCGGTGCGCCTGGGCCAGTCCACCGCCCGCTTCGGCTGGGTCAGCCAGGGCAGCCTGTACTACAAGAGCTACCACAACGAGCACGACTACAACCTGGGCGTCGCGACCTTGGCCACCGGCCCCACGCTGATCGTGGGCAACCAGTGGCGCGGCAACCTGAACCTGCAGGTCGACCACCTGACCTTCGGTGGCGACACGCTGGGCGTGTACACCTCGCTGAGCCCGTCGGCCGCGGTGCGCATCGGGGCCGATGGCGAACTCACGGCCGACGTGCAGTGGGTCAAGCGCGATTTCAAACGCAGCGTCGATGAAGGCCGCGACAGCACCTACCGCTCGGCAGGCCTGGCCTATGGCCACCTGTTCAACCGCGGTCAGCTGGCCGTGCAGGGCGGCGCCCGCTGGTTCGATGAATCGGCCGATCAGGACCGCTTCAGCAACGACGGCTACGAGTACTTCCTGGGCGCCCGCCTGCGGGCCTGGGAGGGCGGCGACCTGTTTGCCCGCGCCGCCTGGCGCCGCAGCCGCTTTGACGGCGTCGAGCCGCTCTACGGCGAGGCCCGCCGCGAGACCGAGCGCCGCGTCGAGCTGGGCGCCAGCCACGAGTTCCAGACCGGCTGGTTGCAGAAATGGCAGCTGTCGGCCACCGTCACCAATGTCCACAACGAGGCCAATCTGAGCCTCTATGGCTACGACCGCGACACCGTGCAGTTCACGCTGGGCCGCGGGTTCTGACCATACCCATCAGGAGCAGTTCATGAAGACCACCACCACCCGCATCACCGCCGTCGCCCTGGCCACGGCCGCCCTGTGCTGGCACCAGGCCAGCCATGCTGCCGCCACACCGGAGCAGTTGCGCAGCGTGACGCTGTATGCCAACGTGAGCATCCAGGAAGACTCGACCAGCAGCTGGGGCCCCTGGGCTGAATTCGAACCCACGGCCGCGGGCAACAACCCGCCCGTGGCGGCGCCGCGTGTCAGCACCGATCCGTACCGTCCGCTGGCGCAGATCACGCAACCCGGCACCACGCCACCTATCGATCCTGTCGCGGCATGCGCCGGCGGCAGCATCTGCGGATTTGGCATTTTCAGGGGTGGTGATCTGAACGACCCAGACCAATCCAAGCCTCTATCCGACTTCAACGCATTCCGGCTCAATGGCACCGTTGGCTCGCAAGGCGAAACCGGCTCCGCATTGCTGCCTCAAACAATTCAGCTAGAAGTCACGGTGCTGTCCTCCACCGATGCGAGTTTCCGCTTACCGGCGTCAGGCGACTTGAACTTGACCGCTGGATATGGACGGTTTCTGGGGGAGACACCAGGCGGCTTCCATTACGCCAATAACAACCTACCCACCAACGCATACCAAATCGGAGCAGACCCCCAGCGAGCTGGCAGCTTCTACTCGCCCGAGCAGATAGAAGCCATCAATTTCAAGCTGGTGACGTACGTGCAAGGCTCATCCAGCATGCAAGGCAGTTGGGGTGTGATCGGCTATACCACCACCGATGCCAGCATGGCGACTATCAGAGGCGTCACCAATGCCGAGTACAACGGCACGGATCACTACGGCACGAATGTCAACGTGAAAGTGAACTTCAATGCGGGCTCGTGGACAGGAAGTTGGAATGGCGGCGGCGACAGCAACGTCGTCAGCACCAGGGCTACAACCAGCGGCGGAACCATGCTGACAGGGGGCGTGGGCTTCACAGCCGGGGGCACCGTCGTCGGCTCGACCTTCACATCGAACACGGTAGGGACCACCGATCCGCGGGCCACCGTCACAGGGACGGTGCAAGGCGCGTTCTTCGGACCAGCCGCCGCTGCTGCCGGCGGCGTGGTCGACATCACCAAGACCGTGCTGCCATCATTGCAACAGCCCGCCGGTGTCGGCAACGCCACGCCGCAGACTGTTTCGGTGAACCCCAGCCAGGGCTACACCGGTCGTTATGTGGCCCCATTCATCGTCACCAGAGGCGGCAACGACCGCCGACAATGACACAGGTGCCGCGCCGCGGCGCCCGGACAACCCGGCCCGTGACCTGCGGCGCGAAATGACAGAAGGGAGCCCTCGGGCTCCCTTCTTTGTTTGACGCCTCATCCCCTTGGTGAGGCCGCTCACCGCGCCAGCGGCGCGGCCGGTGCGGTCACTCCACCGCCTTGACCATTTCTTCGACCACCTTCTTGGCGTCGCCGAAGACCATCATGGTCTTGTCCATGTAGAACAGCTCGTTGTCCAGGCCGGCATAGCCCGAGGCCATGGAGCGCTTGTTCACGATCACCGTCTTGGCCTTGTAGGCCTCCAGGATGGGCATGCCGTAGATCGGGCTGCCCTTGACGTGCGCCGCCGGGTTCACCACGTCGTTGGCGCCCAGGATGATGGCCACGTCGGCCTGGCCGAACTCGCCGTTGATGTCTTCCATTTCGAAGACCTGGTCGTAGGGCACCTCGGCCTCGGCCAGCAGCACNGCTGTCGTTGATGGGCTTGAAGCCGTCCAGGTCGATGAACAGGATGGCCAGGCGGCGGTTGCCTTCCTGCGCCCGCAGCACCGAACTGTCGAGCTGGTCTTCGAAGACCAGGCGGTTGGCCAGGCCCGTGAGCGGATCCTTGAAGGCAATGTGCTTGAGCTCCTGGTTGGCCACCTGCAGCGAGGCGGCCAGCTTGTTGGTGCGCGACTGTGTGCGTGCGTCCATGATGGAGGTCAGCAGCGTCATCGACAGCAGCAGCATGGAGGCCGCGCCCACCATCACACCCAAGGTGTCGCCACGCAGCTCGCTGGACGAGGTGCAGACCGACCCCAGTGGGAAGGACGCCGCGGCCATGCCCGTGTAATGCATGCCGGCGATGGCCACGCCCATGATGGCCGCCGCCGCCATCTGCCACACCAGGGCCGGCAGGCCCTGCAGCTTGCGCAGCCAGAAGAAGATCAGCAAGGCCACGGCCGAGGCGCCCACGGCAATGCCGGCCGAGGCCGCCACCAGGCGCCAGTCCCAGACCACGTCCGGGCTCATTTCCATGGCGTGCATGCCCAGGTAGTGCATCACGCAGATGCCGGCGCCCATCGCCACGGCCCCGCCGGTCAGGCGCAGGCAGGTGAGCTTGTGGCGGCTGGCGATCCACAGCGCCATGTACGACACGCCGATGGCAGCCAGGGCCGACACCAGGGTGTAGAGCACGTCGTAGCCTACCGAGATGGGCAGCTTGAAGGCCATCATGCCGACGAAGTGCATGGCCCAGATGCCGATGCCCATCGTCACCGAACCACCGATCAGCCAGGCGCGGGCGATGGCGCGATCGGCCGTGCGCACACGCTTGGCCAGGTCCAGCGCCACGAAAGACGCGAACATCGCCAGCAGCACCGATGCCACGACGGTCCATGCTTCGTAGCTCGACGGCATGAAAATCACTTCACCGACCATATCCAGATTCCAGGAGGCGCGCCGCTGCGCCATCACCGTGTGAGTTTCGGCTTCTTACAACACTTCTTGAGCGCGGAAGAACGGGCAAAAACCAGTCACGGAGCGAAAAAGGAGGCAGAAGACGGAAAAACGGCCGAAAGTGCTGCACGCTCCCGCGTGGACTTCGCCGTGAGGCGGCTCCGCCCGCCGCGCATCAGGCGGCAGGCCGGGCCAGGCCGGATGTCAGTGCATCACGACCGGTTGCTGCGCCATGCCGGCGTAGCGTTCGAGGTAGGCATCGAACTCTTCGATGCTGGGCGAGGATTCGATCAAGGCTTCGACACCTTCCTTGAAGGATTCGGCCAGGGCACCTTCGATGAAGATTTCCTTGCGGGCGAATTTGTCGACGATCTCATAACCACCACGCGTGAGCGCCTGGGCGAGGTGGATACCCACCTGTTCGGCAGCCATGTCGATCTGAACGACGGCGTAGTTGTCTGAGTTGTAGAGCATGTGCATGGACGGTACTCCGTATCCTGTCTGGGTCTGACAGGGAGTTGGGGACAAATTGCCCGTTCTCAAGCCCATCATTGACCTCAGCTTCGGCTGCGTCACTCCCCGACTTGAGGGCTGACCAGTGCAGCGGGTGAAGCGCTGTGGTGTATTGCACAACATGCGTCGCCAGCCACGGAGCAGGCCGGCGTTGCACGGGCTCAGGGACGTGCCGCGAGGCGTTTCTCGATGTCCTGGACCAGATCGCCGTCATCTGGTGCGGTCATGCTGCTGTAGGCCGTCACGGTGCGTCCATCTCGAGACACCAGATACTTGTAGAAGTTCCACTTGGGGCTGGTGCCGCTGAGGCGGATCAGCTCGGCATAGAGCGGGTTGGCGCCCTCGCCCCTGACCGTGCTCTTGGTGAACATCGGGAACTTGACGCCGAAGGTGTTCTGGCAGAACTCGGCGATCTGCTTGGCGTTGCCCGGCTCCTGGTTGCCGAAATCGTTGGACGGGAAGCCCAGCACCACCAGGCCCCGGTCTTTGTACTTGGCGTGCAAGGCTTCCAGTCCCTGGTACTGCGATGTGAAGCCACAGTAGCTGGCCGTGTTGACCACGAGCAACACCTTGCCCGCGTACTGGCACAGGGGCTGCGGTTTTTCATCCTGCAGGCGCGGGAAGGTCTTGTTGAGCAAGGGCGGGCAGGCGGGCTGGGCCGTGACGCCCAGGTCTGCAGCCGAGGCCTGTGACGACATCCCCGCCAACCCGAGCGTCAAGGCCAGGGCCGGTGTCAGGCGCAGGTGAGCAATGGACGTGTGCATGCACGAATGATGGCACATCGCGCAAATTGCAGCCCTCCATGCATCAGCGTGTCCCATTTTCATAGCCGCTTCCCCTATTTCTAGGGGTCAGGCCCCCGATATCGGCGTTGGCCAGCGCTCGACGGCGAGGCGGTGATATTTCACAATGATTCGAATAATCATGATCCGAATGGACTTTCGCCAATGCCTCAAACAACATCCCCGCTGACGCAGCGCCGCCTGTCCGCACGACTGAGTTCCACCGCCCTCGCCGTCGCTGGCCTGGCTGCCTTGCTGGCCCCCTGTGCGGCCAATGCCCAAGCCGACGCCTCCGTCGACGACCAGTACCGCCAGGCGCTGTACCAGCGCGAAACCGGCGCGCCCTACTCCGCCATCGAATCGCTCGAAACCCTGCTGTCGGCCAACCCCACGCTCAACCGTGCCCGGCTGGAACTGGCCGTGAGCTACTACCGCACGCTGAACTTCGCCAAGGCCCGAGCCGAATCACAGCGCGTGCTGGACGATCCACAGACGCCCGAGAACGTCAAGCTGTCGGTGTTGTCCTTCCTGAAGCAGCTCGAGCTTGAAGAGAAGGCCGCGTTCGAGAAGCCCCATAAGTTCGAGCCCAGTGTGTCTCTGGGATTGCTGTACGACAGCAACGTGAACGCCGGGCCCGACAACGCCGTGCTGCCCGGCGGCTTCCAGCTCACGCCCGGCAGCCTGGAAACTTCCGACTGGGCCGTGGTGGCCCAGGCCGGCCTGATCCACACCTGGATGAGCCCTTCGCCGGTGCGCCTGGGCCAGTCCACCGCCCGCTTCGGCTGGGTCAGCCAGGGCAGCCTGTACTACAAGAGCTACCACAACGAGCACGACTACAACCTGGGCGTCGCGACCTTGGCCACCGGCCCCACGCTGATCGTGGGCAACCAGTGGCGCGGCAACCTGAACCTGCAGGTCGACCACCTGACCTTCGGTGGCGACACGCTGGGCGTGTACACCTCGCTGAGCCCGTCGGCCGCGGTGCGCATCGGGGCCGATGGCGAACTCACGGCCGACGTGCAGTGGGTCAAGCGCGATTTCAAACGCAGCGTCGATGAAGGCCGCGACAGCACCTACCGCTCGGCAGGCCTGGCCTATGGCCACCTGTTCAACCGCGGTCAGCTGGCCGTGCAGGGCGGCGCCCGCTGGTTCGATGAATCGGCCGATCAGGACCGCTTCAGCAACGACGGCTACGAGTACTTCCTGGGCGCCCGCCTGCGGGCCTGGGAGGGCGGCGACCTGTTTGCCCGCGCCGCCTGGCGCCGCAGCCGCTTTGACGGCGTCGAGCCGCTCTACGGCGAGGCCCGCCGCGAGACCGAGCGCCGCGTCGAGCTGGGCGCCAGCCACGAGTTCCAGACCGGCTGGTTGCAGAAATGGCAGCTGTCGGCCACCGTCACCAATGTCCACAACGAGGCCAATCTGAGCCTCTATGGCTACGACCGCGACACCGTGCAGTTCACGCTGGGCCGCGGGTTCTGACCATACCCATCAGGAGCAGTTCATGAAGACCACCACCACCCGCATCACCGCCGTCGCCCTGGCCACGGCCGCCCTGTGCTGGCACCAGGCCAGCCATGCTGCCGCCACACCGGAGCAGTTGCGCAGCGTGACGCTGTATGCCAACGTGAGCATCCAGGAAGACTCGACCAGCAGCTGGGGCCCCTGGGCTGAATTCGAACCCACGGCCGCGGGCAACAACCCGCCCGTGGCGGCGCCGCGTGTCAGCACCGATCCGTACCGTCCGCTGGCGCAGATCACGCAACCCGGCACCACGCCACCTATCGATCCTGTCGCGGCATGCGCCGGCGGCAGCATCTGCGGATTTGGCATTTTCAGGGGTGGTGATCTGAACGACCCAGACCAATCCAAGCCTCTATCCGACTTCAACGCATTCCGGCTCAATGGCACCGTTGGCTCGCAAGGCGAAACCGGCTCCGCATTGCTGCCTCAAACAATTCAGCTAGAAGTCACGGTGCTGTCCTCCACCGATGCGAGTTTCCGCTTACCGGCGTCAGGCGACTTGAACTTGACCGCTGGATATGGACGGTTTCTGGGGGAGACACCAGGCGGCTTCCATTACGCCAATAACAACCTACCCACCAACGCATACCAAATCGGAGCAGACCCCCAGCGAGCTGGCAGCTTCTACTCGCCCGAGCAGATAGAAGCCATCAATTTCAAGCTGGTGACGTACGTGCAAGGCTCATCCAGCATGCAAGGCAGTTGGGGTGTGATCGGCTATACCACCACCGATGCCAGCATGGCGACTATCAGAGGCGTCACCAATGCCGAGTACAACGGCACGGATCACTACGGCACGAATGTCAACGTGAAAGTGAACTTCAATGCGGGCTCGTGGACAGGAAGTTGGAATGGCGGCGGCGACAGCAACGTCGTCAGCACCAGGGCTACAACCAGCGGCGGAACCATGCTGACAGGGGGCGTGGGCTTCACAGCCGGGGGCACCGTCGTCGGCTCGACCTTCACATCGAACACGGTAGGGACCACCGATCCGCGGGCCACCGTCACAGGGACGGTGCAAGGCGCGTTCTTCGGACCAGCCGCCGCTGCTGCCGGCGGCGTGGTCGACATCACCAAGACCGTGCTGCCATCATTGCAACAGCCCGCCGGTGTCGGCAACGCCACGCCGCAGACTGTTTCGGTGAACCCCAGCCAGGGCTACACCGGTCGTTATGTGGCCCCATTCATCGTCACCAGAGGCGGCAACGACCGCCGACAATGACACAGGTGCCGCGCCGCGGCGCCCGGACAACCCGGCCCGTGACCTGCGGCGCGAAATGACAGAAGGGAGCCCTCGGGCTCCCTTCTTTGTTTGACGCCTCATCCCCTTGGTGAGGCCGCTCACCGCGCCAGCGGCGCGGCCGGTGCGGTCACTCCACCGCCTTGACCATTTCTTCGACCACCTTCTTGGCGTCGCCGAAGACCATCATGGTCTTGTCCATGTAGAACAGCTCGTTGTCCAGGCCGGCATAGCCCGAGGCCATGGAGCGCTTGTTCACGATCACCGTCTTGGCCTTGTAGGCCTCCAGGATGGGCATGCCGTAGATCGGGCTGCCCTTGACGTGCGCCGCCGGGTTCACCACGTCGTTGGCGCCCAGGATGATGGCCACGTCGGCCTGGCCGAACTCGCCGTTGATGTCTTCCATTTCGAAGACCTGGTCGTAGGGCACCTCGGCCTCGGCCAGCAGCACGTTCATGTGGCCGGGCATGCGGCCGGCCACCGGGTGGATGGCGTACTTGACGGTCACGCCCTTCTCGGTGAGCTTGGCGGCCAGCTCCTTCACGGCGTGCTGCGCGCGGGCCACGGCCAGGCCGTAGCCGGGCACGATGATCACGGTTTCGGCATTGCCCAGCACGAAGGCGGCGTCGTCGGCCGAACCGCTCTTGACGGGGCGCTGCTGCTGCGCGCCACCGGCGGCGGCGCTGCTGGCCTCACCACCGAAGCCGCCCAGGATCACGTTGAAGAACGAGCGGTTCATGGCCTTGCACATGATGTAGCTCAGGATCGCGCCCGAGCTGCCCACCAGTGAACCGGCGATGATCAGCATGCTGTTGTTCAGCGAGAAGCCGATGCCCGCCGCCGCCCAGCCCGAGTAGCTGTTGAGCATGGACACCACCACCGGCATGTCGGCGCCGCCGATCGGGATGATGATCAGCACGCCCAGCACGAAGCTCAGCGCCAGCATGGCGAAGAAGGCATCCCAGCGCTCGGTGGCCATGAAGACCAGGCCCAGGCCGATGGTGGCCAGCGCCAGCACCAGGTTCAGCATGTGCTGGCCCTTGAACTGCACGGGCGCGCCCTGGAACAGGCGGAACTTGTACTTGCCGCTGAGCTTGCCGAAGGCAATCACCGAGCCACTGAAGGTGATGGCACCGATGGCCGCGCCCAGGAACAGCTCGAGTCGGTTGCCGGCCGGGATCTGGCCCACGCCAGTGCTCACGGCAGCAGCCTCGACCGCCACGGGCGAGGGCACGATGGCGTCGAGCTGCAGGCTGCCGATCTGGGCCGACACGGCCACCGGGTCACCCACGGCGATCACGTCCTTGACGATGGCTGGCACCAGGCCGAAGGCGGCCGGCTCTGCCACCACGGCCACGGCGATGAACACCGCGGCCAGCCCGATCATGCTGTGCATGAAGGCCACCAGCTCGGGCATCTTGGTCATCTCGACGCGGTTGGCCATCACGGCGCCCGCGCCGCCACCGACGACCACCGCCGCCAGCACATAGGCGATGCCCTGGCCGAAATCGACGCCCAGCGCCTGGGCCTGTCCGTGGATCAGGCCGATGGTGGTGAGCACGGCAATCGCCATGCCGGTCATGCCGAAAACGTTGCCGCGGATGGACGTGGTCGGGTGGCTCAGGCCCTTGAGCGCCTGGATGAAGAACACCGAGGCGACCAGGTACAGCAGGGTGATGAGGTTCATGCTCATTTATTTGGCCTCTGCCTTCTTTTCTTTCTTCTTGAACATCTCCAGCATGCGCCGGGTGACCAGGAAGCCGCCGAAGACGTTCACGGCTGCCAGCGCCACGGCCAGCACGCCCATGGTCTTGCCCAGGGTCGTGACGGTGAGTGCGGCCGCCAGCATGGCGCCCACGATGACGATGGCCGAGACCGCATTGGTCACGGCCATGAGCGGGGTGTGCAGGGCGGGGGTCACCGTCCAGACCACGTGATAGCCCACATAGATGGCCAGCACGAAGATGGTCAGGTTGGTGACGACGTGGGAGATGGCTTCCATCGTGTCTTCTCCAGATGTTGTCAGAACTTGCGGATCTCTTTGATGCGGTTCTCGGCGTCGAGCAGCACCACCTTGGGCTTGTGGCTGACCGCCTCGGCCTCATCGAAGGGGCCGTAGGTGCAGATGATCATCAGATCACCCACGTGGGCCTTGCGGGCCGCCGCGCCATTGAGCGAGATCACCCCGGAGCCGCGCGGCGCCTTGATGATGTAGGTGGCAAAGCGCTCGCCGTTGTTGATGTTGTAGAGCTCGATCTGCTCGAACTCCTTCATGTCGGCCGCTTCCAGCAGGTCTTCATCGATGCCGCACGAACCTTCGTAGTGAAGGTCCGCCTCGGTCACGGTGGCGCGGTGCAGCTTGGCCCGCAGCATCATGCGTTGCATATCAAACTCTCAAATCAGGATCAGGCGCGCAGCAGCTGACCGTCGCGACACATCAGGCAAGCCTTGACGATGTCGTCCTCCAGGTCCACATGGAACTGGCCTTCCTTGTTGAAGACCAGCTTGAGGAAGTCCAGCACGTTGCGCGCGTACAGCGAGGACGAATCCGCCGCCACCAGGGCGGGCAGGTTGGTTTCACCGACCAGGGTCACGCCGTGCTTGACGACGATCTGGCCAGGCTCGGTCAGCGGGCAGTTGCCGCCGGCCGGGGCCGCCAGGTCGACGATGACCGAGCCGGGCTTCATGGACTTGACCATGTCTTCCGTGACGAGCACGGGCGCGGCGCGGCCTGGGATCAGGGCGGTGGTGATGACGATGTCGGCCTGGGCCACGCGCTTGGCGACCTCGACCTTCTGCCGATCGAGCCAGCTCTGCGGCATGGGGCGGGCGTAACCGCCCACGCCTTCGGCGGCTTCCTTCTCTTCGGGCGTCTCGTAGGGCACGTCGATGAACTTGGCACCCAGCGACTCGACCTGTTCCTTGACGGAGGGGCGCACATCAGAGGCCTCGATGACCGCGCCCAGGCGCTTGGCCGTGGCGATGGCCTGCAGGCCCGCCACGCCCACGCCCAGGATCACGACACGCGCGGCCTTGATGGTGCCGGCGGCCGTCATCAGCATCGGGAACAGGCGCTGGTACTTGTCGGCGGCGATCATCACGGCCTTGTAGCCGGCGATGTTGGCCTGCGAGGACAGCACGTCCATGCTCTGCGCCCGCGTGGTGCGCGGCGCTGCCTCCAACGCAAAAGCGGTGAGCTGGGCGCCGGTGAGCGCCTGCAGGCCGTCCTTGTCGAAAGGGTTGAGCATGCCCACCAGCACGGCGCCGGGCTTCATCAGGGGCAGTTCGGACGCCTGGGGCGAGCGCACCTTGAGCACCATGTCGGCGCCCAGGGCGCCGGCCGCATCGGTGATCTCGGCACCAGCGGCCACATAGGCTTCATCGATGACGCTGGCGGCGATGCCGGCGCCCGACTGCACGCGCAGCGTGTGGCCCTGGGCCTTGAGTTTCTTGACGGTTTCCGGCGTGATCGCCACGCGGGATTCGCCCGCGACTGTTTCCAGGGGTATGCCGATGAGCATACGTGGTCTCCTAGGGGTGGTGCCCTTCAAAGGGGGCGGTATTCAGAGCGGAACGCGCCAGCATACACAGGTTTGCAGCGGGATCGGCATGCAAACAAGCGAAAGCGGTCCGTCACCGCCGTGGCAGACAAAAACCTGACAATCTACGTTGTCACATGCGGATGGTACCTGATGCTGGAGGCGTTCAGGCACCGCCCCCCTGAACGCGGTACACATCGACCGCATCGGCCAACCGGTCGGCACGCTCCCGCAGTCGACCGGCCGCTGCGGCGGACTGTTCTACCAGTGCAGCGTTCTGCTGCGTCATCTGGTCCAGGCGCGACACGGCCTGGGCCACCTCATCGAGGCCACGCGCCTGTTCGGCCGAGGCTTCACTGATGTCGTGCACGAGCGCGCTCATGCGCTGCACCTGGGCCACGATGTCGTCCATGGCGCTCCCCGCGTCGTGCACCCGCTGTGCGCCTGCGTCCACACGCGACGCACTAGCGCCGATCAGGCCGCGAATCTCGCGCGAGGCCCCGGCGCTGCGCTGGGCCAGGCCTCGCACCTCGCCAGCCACGACGGCGAAGCCACGGCCATGCTCACCAGCCCGCGCGGCCTCGACGGCCGCGTTGAGCGCCAGCAGGTTGGTCTGAAAGGCCAGGCTGTCGATCACGCCAACGATGTCGGTGATGCGGCTGGAACCGGCGCTGATATCCTGCATGGCCTGCACGACCTCTCCGACGAGTTGGCCGCCACGGCCGGCCACCTGGCGCGCGGTGGCGGCAAGGCCCGTGGCTTCGCGGGCCACCTCGGCGTTGTGACGCACCGTGGCGCTGAGTTCGTCCATCGAGGCGGCAGCTTGCTGAAGACTCGATGCGGCCTGTTCAGCGCGGGTGCTGAGGTCTGCGTTGCCCGAAGCAATCTCGGCGCTGGCATGGCGCATGTCAGCCACTTGTGCACCCACGTCTTCCACCAGCGAGCGCAGGTTCAGGCCGGCCTGGTTGACGGCGCGCAGGATCATGCCGATCTCGTCCACACGGTCCAGGTGGATGTTGTCACCGGGCTGGCCGCTGGCCACCGCCAGCGCCTGCTGCAGCACGGCCTGCAGCGGCTGCGCCAACTGGCGTTCCAGCCACAGGCAGGCGGCCACGCTGACCAGCAGGCCCGTTGCAGCGCCCATCAGGCCTGGCAACCCGATCGGACGCGGCCCCAGCGAAACGGTCACCGCCCAAACCAGAGACCACACCAGTGCCGCACCGGTGCTGGCGGCGCGCAGCCGCCAGCGCACCGGCAGCAACTGCAGCGCCGAGCGCCACGAGGCATGCCAGCCTCTGTAGATGACCAGGCCCTTGTGAAAGGCCAGCACGCCGGCCTGGCCGCTGAGAAAGCGGCCGTACAGCCTTTCAGCACGGGCAGCTTCCAGTTCGGAGGGCTTGGTGCGGACCGACAGATAGCCCATCACCCGGCCCTCTCGCCGCATGGGCGCAGCGTTGGCCCGCACCCAGTAGTGGTCGCCGTTCTTGCAGCGGTTCTTCACCAGCGCCGTCCAGGACTGGCCAGCGCGCAGGGTGGCCCACATGTCGGCGAAGGCTTGCGGCGGCATGTCCGGGTGGCGCACCTGGTTGTGCGGCTGGCCGATCAGCTCTTCCCGGCTGAAACCGCTGGCCTGCACGAAGGCCGCATTGGCGTAGGTGATGCGGCTGTTCAGGTCGGTGGTCGACAGGAGAGACACTCCGTCGGGCAAGGGCTGCTCTCGCTGTGTGACAGGCAGGTTTTGGCGCATTCGTGCTCCGCGGCGCAGTGGGGTTGGCAAGGTAAAGGGGGTGAAAGAACGGATGACGCAGGGCCGCGAAGCAAGGCTCCGGCGTCATCGGCGGACATGGGGCGGCCCAGCAGGAAGCCCTGCATCAGGTCGCATCCCTGGTTGCGGAGGTAGTCACGCTGTGCCAGGGTTTCGACACCTTCGGCCACCACCTCCAGCCCCAGGGTGCGGGCCAGCACGATGGTGGCGCTGCAGATGGCCCGGTCGTCCGGGTCGGTCTCGATGTCTTTCACGAAGGATCGGTCAAGTTTGAGCCGATCCAGCGGCAGGGCCTTGAGATAGGCCAGTGATGAGTAGCCCGTGCCGAAATCATCGACGGCCAGACACACGCCCAGGTCACGCAGTTGCCGCATCAGCTCGATGCTGGCGGCCGGATCGTGCATGGCCACGGTTTCAGTGAGCTCCAGCTCAAGCGTGCGCGGCGGCAGGCCATGGCGTTCAATCAGGGCCGCAATGCGCTCGACCAGGCCAGGGCGGCGCAATTGGTGAGCCGACAGGTTCACGGCCAGGCGCATCGAGACGCCAAAGGCATCTCGCCAGGCCCGCCACTGGGCACAGGCCTGGTCCAACACCCAGGCCCCGATGTCGTCGATCAGGCCGGACTCTTCGGCCAGGGGAATGAAGGTGTCTGGCGGCACCCAGCGGCCGGTGGAGGTACGCCAGCGCAGCAACGCCTCGAAGCCCATCAAGACACCGTCATCGGCCTGGAACTGAGGCTGGTAGTGCAGTTGCAGCTCGTGCCGATGCAGCGCCAGGCGCAACTGGCTTTCCAGCTCGAAGCGCTCGCCCGACAAAGCATTGATCTCGGGGCTGAAGTAGGCGACGGTGTTGCGCCCACGCGCCTTGGCCTGGTACATGGCGGCATCGGCATGGCGCATCAGCTCTTCCACGGCGTTGCCATCCTGCGGAAACAGGCTCACACCCAGGCTGCCCGTGACGTGCAGCTCGCGGCCCTGCACCGCCAGTGGCTGCGCCACGCGGCCGAGCAGTTTGCTGGCCACGCGGCTGACCACCTGGGGATCCTCCACACCGACCAGCACGATGACGAACTCGTCGCCACCCAGACGGCACACGACATCGCTGGCGCGCACGGCCTCGCGCAGGCGTGCTCCCAGGATCTGCAGCACCTCGTCGCCGACGTGGTGACCCAGGCTGTCGTTGATGTTCTTGAAGCGATCCAGGTCCATGAACAGCAGGGCCAGTTGCTCGCCCTGCCCGTGGGCGCCCTTGAGCATGTGCTGGCGCAGCAGCTGCTTGAGCTGCTCGCGGTTGGCCAGGCCAGTGAGCGTGTCGTGCAGGGCCAGGTACTCGATGCGGTCCTGCGCGGCCTTGGTCAGGGTGATGTCCTGGATCAGTCCGCTGAGCCGATTCGGCAGTTGCTCGTCGCCGGGCAGGCAGTGGCCGCGCTCGCGCAGCCACCGCAGGGCACCGTCTTCACCGGGCACGCGGTACTCCACCTCGTAGGAATGCCCTTCCGACGCGGCCGCCCAGTAGGCGTCCATCAACAGGTCGCGATCATCGGGGTGAAGGCAGGCCACGTGCTCCATGAAATGCCCGGCCAACGCGGCGGGCGCCAGGGCGAGCACACGCGCCGAATCACGCGACCAGACCATGCGGTGGGTGCTCAGATCGCACTCGAAGCTGGCCATGCGGGCAAGGTACTGAGCCTCGGCCAGGCGTCGCTCGCTGGCCACCAGTTCTTCACGGGCGCGGCGCTGCTCGGTCACATCCGATTCGATGGCCACAAAGTGGGTCACCGTCCCCTGAGCGTCGAGCACTGGCTGGATGTTGAGGCAGACCCAGTACTCGTCGCCCTGCTTGTTGTAGTTGACCAGTTCCACGCCCGTCACGGCGCAGCCCTTGTCGAGCGCAGCCGAGAGGTGGCGCACGGTGTCCGGGTTGGTTCTGGGCCCCTGCAGCAGGCGCCCCGGCTTGCAGCCGCGCACCTCTTCCAGCGTCCAGCCGGTCACGGCGGTGTAAGCCGGGTTCACGTACTCGATGCGGCGCGCGGCATCGGTGATGACCACCATGTTGCGGGTGTGCTCCACCACCAAGCGATATTTCTGCAGTTGCTCCAGCACCCCTGGCATGTCCGCACCCGTGTCCTGCTTGCTCATTCCCCTGTTCCCGCGGTAGGCCCCGCACCGCCTAGGCCACGCTTGACGCAGCGCAAGCCCGGCTTGAAGGTGCCTCACTAGGATCGCCTGCAACCCCTCTATTCCAAAGGATCCGCAGGCTGTGACAGTCCTTCTTATACATGTACTATACATGTATAAGAACACAAATCACAAGTCGGGAAGGCCTGCCCATGACCCGGGACAACTCCACCCTTTTCCGCGAGCCCCGCCGCCCTGCCGGTGCCCCGGCCGATGCCTCGGAGGCTCCGGCCGTTCCAGCGCCCGTGCTCTATCGCTTCCTGCAGGCACTCGGCCAGGTGCTGGGCGACCTGCTCGACGCCACCGCCCGGCTGGAGCATGTCCCATCCCTGGCGCAGGGCGATGGGCAGTTGCGCCGCATCCACGACACCGTGGAACTGCTGGGCAATCTGCGGGCAGAGTTTCTGGGCCTTCTGGCCTTGTCCGCGCCACAAGCCAGGGCCCGCCCCTGCTTGGTAGACGTGGGCTCGGTATGCAGGCAGGTGGTGGATCTGCTGCAGCCCGAAGCCATGGCGGCAGAGGTACGCCTGAGCCTGCGGGCGCCGGCGTCCATGACCGGCTGGACCGACCCCTCCCTGCTGACCCGCACCTTGCGCACCCTGGTGTCCAACGCCATCCGATACAACCAGCCCGGTGGTCATGCGGTGGTCTGCGCCCGGGTGACCGCCCTCGGCGGCGTGCAATTGCGCGTGTGGGACAGTGGCCTGGGCCTGAGCGCCTCGCAGCAGGCGCGGCTGTTCCAACCCTTCGAGCGTCTGGGCAAGGAACTGTGCATGGCCGACGGCACGGGCATGGGCCTTGCGTTGGCACAGCGCATGGCCGCCTTGATGGGCGCCACGCTGTCGGTGCGCAGCCGACCAGGCCGGGGCTCGGTGTTCAGGCTGGATCTCCCCTCATCCTGCGTCACTCAGGCGGCCGCCGCGGCCTGAGCCGTCACGCGCATTGCTTACACTCCTGCGGCGCCCGGCTGCATCGGGCCCTCATCCGTATGCCCAACGAAGACAAGGGAAAACGCCGCATCACCCCGCAGGCCCGCGAAGCGTTCCGCCAGGAACTGATCTCGATCGCCCGCCACATCTTCCTGACCGAAGGCCATGCCGCGGTCACGATTCGCCGCGTCACCGCCACCGCCGGGGTCACGCCGATGGCCTTCTACTGGTACTTCAGCAGCAAGGACGCGCTGCTGTGCGTGATCTGGGATGGCATCGTCGAGGCCAGCGCCCGCCACTGCGCTGCCCAGGCCGAGGCACAAGCCCCCGGCCAGCGCCTGCAGGCCTATGTCGCGGCCTTCATCGACCACTGGCTGGCACACCGTGCCGATTTCCGCTTCATCTTCCTGAACGACTCGCCCAGCACGGATTTCGTGGTCCTGCGCCGCGAGCTGTTCGACCGCGAAGGCATGCAGCTGCACTTCCAGCAGCTCGACGCCCTGCTCCAGCCTCACCTGCCTGCCTCGGCGGACACGGCCACCCTGCGCACCTTGCTGCTCTACAGGGTCTTCGGCTTCCTGCATGTCGCCATCGGCATCCTGGACCAACCTCCCGAGCAGGCCCAGGCTCACCGGGACCTGGTGCTGACCGATCTGAACCAGAGCCTGACCGCCTGGGCCACACCCGCCAGCCCTCCGTGAAAACTGTCATGCAGCTTTCTCGGCAATATCGGATAATGCCGGGTTGTTGAAACCAGTCGACCTCGATCTGCCACCCGATCCACCCGATCTATAGGAAGCCGCACGGATGTCACCGGTGTCTGCCACCCCGCTGCAAGCCCCCAAGGCACGTTGGAAACCCAACGTGACGGTGGCTGCCGTGATCGAACGAGAAGGCCGTTTCCTGCTGGTCGAGGAAGACACCTCCGATGGCCTGCTGCTGAACAACCCGGCCGGCCACCTGGACCCGGGCGAGACGCCCGAGCAGGCCGTGATTCGCGAAACGCTCGAAGAAACCGCCTGCCGGTTCACGCCAGAGGGCTTCCTGGGCATGTTCATGTCGCGCTTTCGGCGCACCCGCACCGGTGAAGACACCACCTACCTGCGCCTGACCTACATCGGCAGCGTGTCCGAGCCCGACCTCACGCTGACACTCGACGAAGGCATCGTGCGCACGCTGTGGCTCACGGCCGACGAGATCCGCGCCCAGCCCGAGCGCCTGCGCAGCCCGCTGGTGCTCGAGTGCATCGAGGCCTACCTGACTGGCCAGCGCTATCCGCTGGGCATCGTCAACGCGCACGACAGCCTGTTCTCGTCGCCCGCGTCCCCTTCCGTTCCGCCATCCGTGCCCCCCGCACGCGTGGCCTGATCCCCGACACGTTCTTTCTCCTGCCCTTGTCATCATGAAGCGGTACCGGGTGGTGGTGGGCCTGAGCGGCGGCGTCGATTCCGCCGTCAGCGCGCACCTGCTCAAGCAACAGGGCCACGAGGTGGTCGGCATCTTCATGAAGAACTGGGAAGATGACGACGACAGCGAGTACTGCTCGTCGCGCCAGGATTTCCTGGATGCGGCCAGCGTGGCCGACGTGCTGGGCATCGAGATCGAGCACGTGAACTTCGCGGCCGACTACAAGGACCGCGTCTTCGCCGAGTTCCTGCGCGAGTACCAGGCCGGCCGCACACCCAACCCCGATGTGCTGTGCAACGCCGAGATCAAATTCAAGGCCTTCCTGGACCACGCCATGCGCCTGGGCGCCGAGAAGATCGCCACCGGCCACTACGCCCGTGTGCGCGAGGTGGCCGATGCCCGCGTTGACGGCGGCGCGCGTTTCGAGTTGCTCAAGGGCCTGGATCCACTGAAGGACCAGAGCTATTTTCTGCACCGGCTGAACCAGTCGCAACTGGCCAAGACGCTGTTCCCCGTGGGCGAGCTGCCCAAGACCGAGGTGCGCCGCATCGCGGCCGAGATCGGCCTGCCCAACGCCAAGAAGAAGGATTCGACCGGCATCTGCTTCATCGGCGAGCGGCCTTTCCGCGAGTTCCTCAACCGCTACCTGTCCAACCAGCCCGGCCCGATGCTCGATGACAAGGGCCGCAAACTGGGCGAGCACGTGGGCCTGAGCTTTTACACGCTGGGCCAGCGCAAGGGCATCGGCATCGGCGGCGTGAAGGACAAGAAGGCCCCGCGCGGCGGCGGCGAGCACGAGCCCTGGTTCGTGGCCCGCAAGGACATGGACAAGAACACGCTGTACGTGGTGCAGGGTCACGACCACCCCTGGCTGCAATCGCACACGCTGGCGGCCGATGACCTGAGCTGGGTGGCCGGCCAGCCGCCCGCCGAGCACCTGCCTGCGCTGGCCGCCAAGACGCGCTACCGCCAGGAAGACGCCGCCTGCGAGGTGACCGCCGCCACACCCGACCACATCGAGCTGCGCTTCCCACAGGCGCAATGGGCCGTGACGCCTGGCCAATCCGTGGTGATGTACGACGGCGATGTGTGCCTGGGCGGTGGCGTGATCACCGGCTCGGGCCCCGCGGCATGAGCGAGACCGCCATCGTCATCCTGGACACCAACGCGCTGCTGGACTGGCGCGTGTTCAAGGACCCGGCCGCCCACCCGCTGGCCGCCCAGTTGGCGGCCGGCACGATGCGCTGGATCGCCTGCCCGTCGATGCAGACCGAGTGGCACCACGTGTGGCCTCGCTCCGTGTTCGCACGCTGGCAGCCCGATCCGGCCCTGACCACCACCGTGTTCGAGCACGCGCACATGGTGGACGAGCCGCCGCGCGGCCCGCTCAAATGCAAGGACCCGGACGACCAGGTCTTCATCGACCTGGCCCTGCACCTGAAAGCACAATGGCTGTTCACGAAAGATGCAGCGCTGCTGAAGCTGGCCAAACGCGCCCGCTTGCATGGCACGCAGGTGCTGAGCCTGCAGCAGTGGGTGGCATCCCGCCCAGCGCCCTGATCCGACACACCAACAGGCACACACGCCGACACGCACCATGCCTTCACCGCTGTCCCGCCGCGCCGTCGGCCGCCTGCTGACCATCGGCGCCGTGGCCATGCTCGCGGCCTGCTCCAGCTTGAACTCGATGCTGGCCCCCAGCACCGTCGAGATCACGCGCGAAGAGCTGCTCAAGAAGCTCGGCCAGCAGTTCCCGCTGCGCAACCAGATCCTCGACGTGTTCGAGGTGACGGCCAGTGCACCACGCCTGACCATGCAGCCCGACGCCAACCGCGTGCTGGCCGACATCGACCTGAGCGCCACCGACCGCTGGTTCAAGCGGCAGTACCAGGGCTCGCTGTGGATGAGCTTCGGCCTGCGCTACGAGCCGCGCGACCAGACCATCCGCCTGGCCAATGTCACCATCGACAAGGTCAGCATGCAGGGCCTGCCCGACAGCTACCAGCGCCAGATGACCAAGCTCGGCGGCTGGCTGACGGAAGACCGCTTGCAGGACTACGTGGTGCACCGCTTCACCCCCGAAGAACTGCGCCGCGCCGACGAGCATGGCCTGACGGTGGCCGACATCAAGATCACCCAACGCGGCCTGGCCATCAAGCTGGCCCCCAAGTCCTGACACTGCCATGAGCCTGTTCAACGCCGACACCGTGCCCGCCTGGGCCAACGCCTTCCTGCAGGGCATTCCCTACGCCCGCGAATCGGGCATGACGGCCCGCGACGTGGGCGTGCAAAGGGGCCATGCCACCGTGGACATGCCCGCGCGTGACGCCTGGACAGGCGACACGGTCACGCAGCAACTGCACCCCGGCTGCGCCACCGTGCTGGCCGACACCGCCTGCGGCCTGGCCGTGGGCGCGGCGCTGGACACCCTGGTGCCGTTTGCCACGCTGGATCTGCGCATGGACTACCTGCGCCCCGCCCGAGCAGGCATCGGCCTGAGCTGCCAGGCGCACTGCCACCGCGTGTCGCGCAACGTGGCCTTCGTGCGCGGCGAGATCTACCAGCCCGGCACCGATGAGCCCGTGGCCATGGTGAGCGCCACCTTCATGCTGGGCACGGCCAACCAGCGGCGCACGGCCAAGGCGGCGAGCAGTGCCGCCACCTCGGCATCCACGTCTGCGCCAGCAACAGCACCCGCAGCAGCCTCTGCCCCGATCCCCCAAAGCGCCCTCGCCGCCGCCACCACGGCCGCCGCGATCTCGGACGCCTGCGCCGCCCCGGGCCTGGTGCGCATCCCCGCATCTCCTGCCGGCCGCTCGCCGTACGCCGATTTCCTGGCACTGGAGCGCTGCGCCCCGCCCGATGACCCGGCCGCCGGCGTGTTCCGCATGCCCTTCAAGCCCGAGCTGATCGGCAACCCCGTGCTGCCCGCGCTGCATGGCGGCGTGGTGGCCGGTTTCGCAGAAACCGCCGCGCTGCTGCATGTGATCTACACCAGCGACCTGGCCCCGGAAGACGCGCCGCGCGGCGTCGACTTCTCGCTGGATTACCTGCGCCCTGCCCGTCCGGTGGACACCTGGGCGCGCTGCACCACGGTGCGCCAGGGCGCGCGCGTGGCGCTGGTGCACGTGCAGGTCTGGCAGGAGGATCCCAGCCGTCCCATCGTCACGGCGCGCAGCCACTGCCTGCTGCCGGCACGCGAGGGCTGATCAGGCCTGGTCCATCATCCAGCGCGACACGGCCTCGCGCTGGGCCGCGTCCAGGTGCAGGCCCAGCTTGGTGCGGCGCCACAGCACGTCGTCGCCCGTGAAGGCCCATTCCTGGCGGCGCAGGTAGAACAGCTCCGCCTCGTACACATCCGGCGCCACCTCGGCGCCCAGGTCGGCGCGCTGCTGCACGCCTTCGAACAGGCGCAGGGCCTGCGCGCCGTACTGCCGGCTCCAGCGGCGCACCAGGCCCAGGTCCATCCAGGGATGGCGCTGGCGCAGGCGGCGCTGGAACTCGGCCATGTCCGTCACCGGGTCCACCTCGGTCTCGATCAGTTCCAGCAGGCGCCCGCCGGGCAACACCGCTTCACGCGTCCAGGCGGCACGCCGGTCTTCCAGCAGCTCGCCGATCACATCGCCGGCCTGCTCGGCCAGCTTGCGGAAGGTGGTGATCTTGCCGCCCCACACCGTGAGCCACGGCGCCGGCCCGGCCTGGCGCTGCAGGCGGTAGTCACGCGTGACCGCGGAGGCTTTGCCGCCCGCCCGCTCGCCTTCCATCAAGGGGCGCACGCCGGCATAGGCCCAGACCACATCGGCCGGCCGCACGGGCTGGCGGAAATAGCGGTTCACGGCCTCGCACAGGTAATCCACCTCGGCCGCGTCGATGGCCGCCTGGCCGGGATCGCCCACGTGATCGACGTCGGTGGTGCCGATCAGGGTGAAGCGCTGCTCGTAAGGGATGGCGAACACGATGCGGCGGTCACGGCCCTGGAAGATGTAGGCGTGGTCATGCTCAAAGAGCCGCGGCACGACGATGTGGCTGCCCTTGACCAGCCGCAGGTGCTGTGCCGCCACGCGAGGCGCACCCTGTTGGGCATCACCGGCCACCATCGCCTGCACCTGGTCCGCCCACGGACCGGCCGCGTTGACCACCAGGCGCGCCTTCACGGCCACGTTATGGGTGAGCCGGCCCGTGTGCGGATCATGGTGGGCCAGCAGGGCCTCCCAGCCCTGGGCCAGAGGCCGCAGCTGATGGCAACGCGTGCGTGTGAGGATGGAGGCGCCGCGTTCGCGCGCATCCTGGGCGCACAGCACCACCAGCCGTGCGTCGTCCACCCAGCCATCGGCGTAGACAAAGGCCTGGCGCCAGGCCGGCTGCAGGGGGCGGCCCAGTTCATGGCCCTTCAGCGAGATCTGAGTGCTGGCGGGCAGGAAATCGCGCCGGGCCAGGTGGTCGTACAGCCACAGGCCGGCGCGGATCATCCAGGCCGGCCGCATGCTGGCATCGTGCGGCAGCACGAAACGCAGCGGCGCCATGATGTGCGGCGCGCCACGCAGCAGGCCTTCGCGCTCCTGCAGGGCCTTGCGCACCAGGCCGATCTGGCCGTGCTCCAGGTAGCGCAGCCCCCCATGGACCAGCTTGGTCGATGCGGACGAGGTGTGCTGGGCCAGGTCATGCTGCTCGCACAGCACCACCGACCAGCCGCGGCCGGCCAGGTCGCGCGCGATGCCCGCCCCATTGATGCCGCCGCCGATCACCAGCACGTCGCAGGACACGTCGGCAGAGGTGTCCTGGGAGGGGTGGGCGTCGGGCTGGGCGTCGCGGTGGGATGAACTCATGTGAACATGGTATCGGCTGACAAGCGCCCCGCTTTTGCTTTAGGCTTGCGGACAAGCTTTGCCTGGATGTCATCGCCCCACAACAACAGCACTAGGAGACTGACCGATGCCGTCGCCCCGCAGCGAGGCCTGGGCCCCCAACCCACGCCAAAAGAACCTGCTCGATGAAGTGCGCGCCCGCGGCGCCGTGTCGGTCGAGCGCCTGGCCCAGCGCCTGGACGTGACCATGCAGACGGTGCGCCGCGACATCCAGCGCCTGACCGAAGCCGGCCTGCTCGACCGCTTCAATGGCGGCGTGAGCCTGCCGCCGCCCTCCAGTCCCCGCGCCACACCGGCCGTGGCCTGGCGCGAACGCCAGGCGCTCAAGGCCGATGCCAAGGCACGCATCGCGCGTTCGGTGGCCGCCGCCATACCGGATGGGTCGCGTTTGATGCTCGGCATCGGCACCACGGTCGAGGCCGTGGCACAGGCCCTGAGCGCCAAGAAGGGCCTGCACGTGATCACCCACAGCCTGCACGTGGCCCACACCCTGGCCAACCACCCCGATTGCAAGGTCGAGGTGCCGGCCGGCTTGATGCGACACCGCGACAGCGCCCTCGAAGGCCCCGACGCCGTGGCCAGCCTGCGTGGCAAGAAGGCCGACATCGCCATCATCTCGGCGCTGGCCATCGATGCCGACGGCCAGTTGCTCGACCGTGACGAGCGCGAACTGGCGGTGGTGAGCACCTTGATCGAACAGAGCCAGGCTTGCTGGCTGGTGGTCGACGCCAGCAAGTTCGGCCAGACTTCGCCCTCGCCCTGCGCCCACCTGCGGCAGGTTCAGCGTGTGTTCACCGACGCGCTGCCGCCCCCACCCATGCCTGCGCTGATGCAGTCACTGTCCGTGGGCCTGACGATCGCCTCCTGAACGGTAAGGAGGGCCCTGGCCCGAGCCCCTCGTCCATGGGATACGGAAATGCCACCAAATGGTGCAAAAATGGCGTCCGTTGTAAACGAATTGTTGCCAACACGTGAATTTGTGACGGGCAACCCAATTTAGGAGCACCTCCCCATGCGTCAACTGTCATCCAATGAAATTTCCGCCGTCAGCGGCGGTACGTTCAACCTCACCAACCCCTGCGCCCCCATTCCGCTGGTGCTGGGCTTCTTCGGTGGCCTGTTCAAGCTGGTCCTGACCGGCAAGAAGTCGACCAGCACCTGCACCACCTGCGGCGGCGGCACCACTCCTCCCCCGAACTACAACTGATCCGCCGCCCTGCGGCGCACGCATCCACAGCACGGCGGCACACGCCGCCGTCTCCAAGGGCCGCGCAAGCGGCCTTTGTTTTGCCTTTCCCGAACAACACGTGACCAGGTTCTGCCGCCTCGTTGACACGCACACGTCCCTGCCCCTGCAGACGGGGCGGTGGCTGCGCCTGTTCGCCGTGGTCACCGGATACGCGCTGTCCACGGCCGCAGGGGCCCAGGCCGCAGCGCCCGGGTTGCGCTGGTCCACCACACTCTCGCCCACCGTGCCACGCGCGGCCCAGGCCGGCGACTGGCCCGAGCTGCTCACCCTGGCCCGGCAGGCCGCTGGCAGCCGGGCCGCCGATGCCGGCGCCGCCGCTGCCCAGGCCCTGAGCGACCAGGCCCGCGCCACCGCCTGGATGCCCCGGGTGGACGCCGCCGCCTCCATGCTGCGCACACGCCAGACCGTCAACGATGTGAACGTGAGCACCCCCACCCGGGCGGCCTCGCTGACCGCCACCGTGCCTTTGTGGCGCGCGGCCGACCGGGCCAGCGCCCGGGCCCAGGCCGAGCAGGCCGAGCAGGCCCAGTGGCAGGCCCGCATCACCCGCGGCACCGTGGCCCAGGATCTGAGCCTGGCCTACCTCAACGCCGTGGAGGCCGCGGAGCAGCGCCGCCTCACGCAGGCCCAGCAATCCCTGCTCGAAGAACAGCTGCGCATCAACGACCGCCGCCTGCAGGCCGGCGCGGGCACCGTGCTGGATGTGCTGGAGACGCGCACCCGCGTCGACCAGAGCCGCGCCGCCGTGCAGGATCTGTCCACCCGCCTGGCCTCGCAGCGCCTCGTGATCGAGCGACTGACCGGCCAGCCCGCCGTGCAACTGCCCACAGGCCTGAAGCCCGCCAACACCCCGCTGCCTGAGATCGTGCCGCCGCTGGAGGAGGCCCTGGCCCAAGCCGCCAGCCGCAACCCCCAGCGCCTGGAGACCGACGCCCAGGCACGCGCGGCCACAGAGATCGCCAGTGCCCGCCAGGCCGAGCGCTGGCAGCCCACGGTGGATGCCGTGGCCACGCTGGAGCACAACCGCCAAGTGCAGCAGTTCAATGGCCTGAGCGACGAGCAGAACGTGTCCTCCCGCACCCTGGGGCTGCAGTTGAACTGGCCCCTGTTCACCGGCGGCCAGCACGGCGGCCGCGTGCGCGAGGCGGCCGCCTTGCTCATGCAGGCCCAGGCGCGCCAGGATGAAGCCCAGGCCCAGGTGGAGGCCAGCCTGCGCGACGCCTACCAGACGCTGGCCCAGGCCCATGCCGTGATCGCCGTACAGCAGGAGGTCGAAAGCAGCGCCAGCGCCACCTTCGATGCCGTGCGCAAGGCCTTCGTGGCCGGCATGCGCACCAACCTCGACCTGCTCAATGCCCAGCAGCAGATCTACACCGCGCGGCAAAGCCTGGTCACCGCGCGCATCAACGGCCTGGCCGCGCAAGTCAACATCCTGGCCCTGCTGGACCAGCTGGACGCGGCCCACGTCGCGCCTTTCGTTCCCCTGATGGACGACTCTCCATGAGCTCTGACGATCCCCAATCGCTGTTCCGCCAGGAGGTGCTGTCCGCGCGTGCAGACACTGCCTCCGGCGCCTCGGTGGACATCCGCCCCGTGGGCGCCGGCCGGCTCACCGCCTTCTTCGTGCTGCTGGCGCTGATGGTGCTGGGCGTGCTGGTCTTCGGCTCGTACACCAAGAAGGAGCGCGTGCAGGGCGTGGTGCAGGCGCGCGAGGGCGTGGCCATGGTCGTGCCCCCCGAGGCCGGCACCATCAAGCGCGTGCTGGTGAGCGAAGGCGATGCCGTCAAGGCCGGCGACGTGATCGCCGAGATCGGCAGCGAGCGCTACACCGATGCCGGCAGCACCCAGGCCCTGCTGGAGAAAAACCTCCAGGGCCAGCGCGAACAGGTGGCGGCGCAGACCGAGGCCCAGGCCCAGGCGCACACCGCCTCGCTGGCCTCGCTCGAGCAGCGCATCGCCCAGGCCCGCCGCGACCTGGTCACCGGCAGCGAAGAGATCCGCCTGCAGCAACAGCAGATCGCCTCATCGACCAAGCTGCTGGACCAGCTCAAGCCCCTGCTGGCCGACCGCATCATCTCCGAGCTGCAGTACGAGCAGCAGCACCAGACCCTGCTGGACCAGACCGGCCGCCTGCAGACGCTCAAGCGCCAGCGCAGCGCCACCGAGGCCGAACTGGCCCAGGCGCAGGATGAACGCAACCGCCTCCGTGCGCAGCACCGCCTGGACCGCGCCACGCTCGACCGAGACCTGCTCAACCTGCAGCAGGAGCAGGTGCAGCGCCGCGGCACCAGCATCACGCTGCTCAAGGCCCCGGTGGACGGCGTCGTCTCGGGCCTGCTGGCCACGCCCGGGCAGAGCGTGGCCGCCGGCACCGTGCTGGCCTCGGTGGTGCCCAGCAGCGCCAAGCTTGAAGCCGTGCTCTACGTGCCCAGCACGGCCATGGGCTTCATCAAGACGGGCCAGGGCGTGCGCATCAGCTACGACGCCTTTCCCTACCAGCGCTTCGGCCAGTACCACGGCACGGTGCGCGCCGTGTCGCAGACCGACGTGACCAGTTCGGCACCCGCCAGCACCGGCGGCCAGCAGGGCCAGCAAGATCGCCGAGCCGTGTTCATGGTACGTGTCGCACTGGCGCAGCCCAGCGTACGCGCCTACGACACCGACATCGCGCTGCGCCCCGGCCACACGCTCACGGCCGACATCGAGATCGACCGCCGCCGCCTGATCCGCTGGATGCTGGACCCTCTCTTCGCCTTCAGCGGAAAACTCTGACATGGCCGTGACCACCAATCTGCTTTCTTTGTGGCCGCGCAAGCGCGTGCCGCTCATCCTGCAGTCGGAGGCGGCCGAGTGCGGGCTGGCCTGCCTGGCCATGATCGCCAGTGCGCATGGACATGAGACCGACCTGCTGACCCTTCGCCGGCGCTTCGAGCTGTCCTCACGCGGGGCCACGCTGGCGCGGCTGATGGAGATCGCCGAGCAGCTGGGCTTCGCCAACCGCGCCGTGCGGCTGGAGCTGGATGAGCTGCCACAGCTGCAGGTGCCCTGCATCCTGCATTGGGACCTGAACCACTTCGTCGTGCTGGTCAAGGCCGATGCCCAGCGCATCACCATCCATGACCCGGCACTGGGCGAACGCACACTCGCCATGAAGGAGGTCAGCCCTCACTTCACCGGCGTGGCGCTGGAGCTCAGCCCCAGCGCGGCCTTCCAGCGCAAGGAAGACAAGACCCCGTTCGATCTGCGCGTGCTGTTCACCGGCCAGCACGGACTGTGGCGAGCCTTCGGGCAGATGGCGCTGCTGTCCATCGTGCTGGAGATCTTCGCGATCCTGATGCCGATGCTCAGCCAGTGGATCATCGACGACGTGATCGTGACGCGTGACACGCCCCTGCTGGCCATGCTGGCCCTGGCCACCTTCCTGCTGGCGGCCATGTCGCTGGGCACCAAACTGCTGCGCACATGGGTGGTGCTGGGCGCCAGCCTGTCTTGGCGCGTGTCGTCCAGCGCCAATGTGTTCCGCTACATGCTCAAGCTGCCCCTGTCCTACTTCGACAAGCGGCACACGGGCGATGTGCTCTCGCGCTTCGGCTCCGTGCACGAGATCCAGGACACCATCACCAACCATTTGGTGGAGGCCGTGCTCGACGGCGTGGTCAGCCTGGTCACGCTGGGCCTGATGTTCATGTACAGCCCCACCCTGGCGCTGATCGTGCTGGCCGTGGCGGTGATCCAGGCCATCGTGCGCTTCGCGGTGTTCAAGCCCTACCGCCAGGCCGCCGAAGAGACCATCGTGCGCGAGGCCACGGCCCAGACCTTCCTGCTCGAGACCCTGCGTGGCGTGGCCGCCATCAAGTTCTTCGCCAAACCCAACTGGCGCGTGGGCGGCTGGATGAACCAGCAGGTGGCCCTGGTCAATGCCACCGTGAGGCAACAGCGCGTGAGCATGTTCTACCAGGGCGTCAACGGCGTGGTCGGCGCGGTGGAGCAGGCCCTGGTGCTGTACCTGGCTGCCAGCATGATCCTGGAAGGGCAGTTCTCCATCGGCATGATGGTGGCCTTCATCGCCTACAAGGGCCAGTTCCTGCAGCGCACGGGCGAGCTGCTCGAACGCGTGATCAGCCTGCGCCTGCTCAAGCTGCAGGGCGAGCGCCTGGCCGACATCGTGCTGAGCGAGACCGAGACCGCCTCGTCCGCGCAGGCCGCGGCCGGCCTGCGCGGCGACGGCCCCATGACGCTCGAACTGCGCAACATCACCTTCCGTTATGCGGCCGATGAAGAACCCGTGCTGGACGACGTGAGCCTGATCCTGCGCACCGGCCAGGCCGTGGCCGTGGTGGGGCCTTCGGGCTGCGGCAAATCCACCCTGCTCAAGGTGCTCTCAGGCCAGGTGCAGCCCGAATCGGGCGAGGTGCTGCTCAATGGCGTGCCCATGGCCCGCCTGGGCTCGGAGGCCTTCCGCTCGGTGCTGGGCACCGTGTTCCAGGATGACCAGCTGTTCTCGTGCTCCATCTACGACAACATCGCCATGAACGACACCGAGGCCACGCCCGAGAAGGTGATGGAGGCCGCACGCCTGGCCTGCGTGCACGACGACATCGCCCGCATGCCCATGGCCTACCAGACCCTGGTGGGCGGCATGGGCGCCACCCTGTCGGGCGGGCAGAAGCAGCGCGTGCTGCTGGCCCGGGCCTTGTACAAGAAGCCCCGCTTCCTGCTGCTCGATGAATACACCAGCCACCTGGATTTCGACACCGAACATCATGTGCAGCAATCCATCAACGCGCTGGGCTGCGGGCGCTTCATCATCACCCACCGCCAGCACAGCCTGAGCCCTGGCGACGAGGTCTACATGCTCTGGGGTGGCAAGCTGATGAAGCCCGCCGAATTCGAGCAGCGCCTGGCGGCGTCCACCGCGGCCATGCCTCATGCGTTGCGTGGAGAAGACCCACCCTCAACCCAGGCCTTGCAAGCGCCGCCCGCCTGAACGAGACTTTTGACAGACTCTGTGCGTTTTCGTGCAGGCGACGCCGGGAAACCCCGATAACCTGCGCGCGCCCAAGTTGAAGAGCATGCCCACCATGGATCCGTCACGGACCCCGTCCCCTGCCATCCCCCATCCGGAATCGCCCGACCCGACGCCCAGTGCGCCGGGCCGCTCGCGCACGCCGTGGGTGGCGCTGGGCGATCTGGTCCTGAGCACGGACACCCTGCAGCGGCTGCGCATCAGCCGCTCGCTCACGGCCATGCTGGTGTTCGCCGTGTGCATCGGCGCCACCGAGTACGCCCAGTACCACGGCGTGATCGCGCTGGGGCCGGCGCGCTGGTTGCAGGCCACCCTGCTGGCCTGGGTCGTGCTCATCTATGCGGTGCTGCGCTCAGGCGTGAACCTGCGTTTCGACGACCCGGCCCTGAGCCTGTTGCAGATCCTGGGGGCACAGACCTGGGTGGCCGCCGCCTATGTGATCTGCCATCCCTTCCGGGGCGCCCTGATGATGCTGCTGGCCCTGGTGCTGGTCTTTGGCATTTTCAACCTCAGCGCGCGTGAGCGGCGCCTGAGCAATGTCTACAGCGTGGTGTTGATGAGCGCCGTCATGCTGCTGACAGCCCACATCCATCCCGACAGCGCCATGCTGGAGGTCGTGCACTTCGTGCTGATGGCCACCATCCTGCCCGTGGTGACGGTGCTGGGTGCGCAGATGGCCACCACGCGCGCCCACCTCAAGGCCAAGAAGGAAGCACTGGAACATGCCCTGCAGCGCATCCAGGCCATGGCCATCCGCGACGAGCTGACGGGCCTGTTCAATAGGCGCCACATGATGGAAATGCTGGAGCAGCAGATCAAGCGCCAGGAGCGCACCGGCAAGCCCTTCACCCTCTGCTTGATCGACCTGGACCATTTCAAGCGCATCAACGACACCTATGGCCACGGGGCCGGCGACGAGGTGCTGCGCCACTTCGCCGAGATTGCCCAGTACACGCTGCGTGAAACCGACGTGCTGGCCCGCTGGGGCGGCGAAGAATTCATGCTGATGCTGCCCGACACCCCCGCCGATGCGGGCTCGCTGAGCATCGAGCGCATCCGCAAATCACTGATGCACGCACCGCTGGTGCCCGAGCTGCCCGAGCTGCACGTCACCTTCTCGGCCGGGCTGATGGAGTTCCACACGGGTGATGAGATGCGCACCGCCATCGAGCACGCCGACCGGGCCCTGTACCAGGCCAAGAGCGACGGCCGGGACTGCACCCGGGTGTACGCCTGAGGTGCAGCCGCGTGCTCAGAGCACCGGCGGGCGCCGCAGGTGCTGGGCCGAGGTCACGCCCATCGACACGTAGATGCTGGTGACCGCGTCCATGCCGATGTCGGCCGGTGTGACCCACGCCTGGGGTACGTAGAGCAGGCCGCCGCCCACGGGCACGGGCGCCGTGGGCACCAGCACGCCGAAGTAGAGCTGTCCGTCCATCTCGATCGGCTCGGGGGTGGACAGCAGGCCCAGCACCTTCACGCCGCCTTCGCCCCCAAAGGTGCACCACACGGCGCTCATGGATTTGAGCCCGTCGGAATCGCGCTGGCTGAGCAGATCCACGAACTTGCGGACCAGATCGTACACATTGCGCACCAGCGGGATGCGGCTGACCAGGGCGTTGACGGCGGTTTCCAGGCCCCGCTGCAGCTCGGCCTGCACCAGCAGACCCAGCGCGAACACGGCCCCGGCAAAAAACAGGATGCCCAGCAGGTAGCCCAACGCTTCGGAGCCCCCGAGACCCAGCCCCAGCCCCACGAACAGCTGCCCCACGAAACTGTGTGGTCCCAGCCATGAATAGAGCAGGCGCATCGCCCACACGAACACCGCCACCGTGGCCAGCAAGGGCAAGGCGGCCAGCAGGCCGGTCAAGAAGGTGCGGGCCAATTGCCGCAGGGGGCGGTTCAGGGACATGGGCGGAGAGCGCCCGGGTTGGAGCCCGGGTTCTGGACGTTGATGATCAGGGCCATTATCCAGGCTGGGGATAGAACCCATGCGGCGGGCGGGAACCCCTGGCTACACTGGCTCTCCAACACGGCCCACGCCTTGATCGCACATCCTGCCGGACACCCATGCACCAATCCACACGACCACAGCGCCCCAAGGCCATCCCGAGCCTGCTCGCAGCCCTGTGCGTGGCCATGACGGCTTGCGCCCAGACCTCTCCGCCACAAGACGCCAAGGCATCTTCTGCCGACACCGCACCTGCCGCGAACACGGCGTCCTCTCGAACGGCCGCCTATGCCGGCCATTTTGAGTCAGGGTGCCAGCAACTGGGCGAGGCGTTCTACACCCGCGACCTGATCGACCTGGCCCCGGCGGGCACTGGCATCGAAGCACGGTACGCCAAAGCGATCCATGACGCCGAGGGCTGCGCCCCGGCCAGCCTGGTCGTGATCTTCCACATGCCCGCTGTGCAGTGGTCCTTTGACGGCACAACCCAGATCCAGGGGCGCACGGTGGATCGAATCCAGACCAAACCCATCAAGGGGGGGCAGCTCACGGCCAGCCACGCCCGTGCCGGCTGGCTCGGAGAAACCCCCACACAGTTCCTGTTGCAACGCCACGGTCAGGGCAAGGGCCTGCCGGTCGACAAGACCGTGGACCAGGTTCCTGCCAAAGAGCTGCGCCTCGTGGAGGGCACGCGCCTGTACACCAGCGCAGGCGATGCCCCGCCGGACGCCTATCCGACCGACCTGGATCTGGACGACTACCTGGAGCGCAAGCCCGCGCCCTGATGCGTCCACCGCGCGCCACCGGGGCCGCCTTCCTATAATCGCCACTCTTTCCCCGGAATTTCCCGAAATTGCCACAGGCGCGCCCCTGCCACCGCGGGGGCAGCGCCTGATCTTGTCTTTGTGGTGACCCCCATGAGCTCCGCGACCGAAAACGCCTCCCAGAACTACGACCCTCGCGCCGTCGAAAGCCGCGCCCAGGCGCACTGGCAGGCCCGCGACGCCTACCGCGTCACCGAAGACAAGACCAAGAAGCCCTTCTACGCCTGCTCCATGCTGCCCTACCCCAGCGGCAAGCTGCACATGGGCCACGTGCGCAACTACACGATCAACGACATGCTCACGCGCCACCTGCGCATGAACGGTCACAACGTGCTGATGCCCATGGGCTGGGACGCCTTCGGACTGCCGGCCGAGAACGCCGCACTCAAAAACAAGGTGCCGCCAGCCGCCTGGACCTACGACAACATCGCCTACATGAAGAAGCAGATGAAGGCGATGGGGCTGGCAATCGACTGGAGCCGCGAGGTCGCCACCTGCCAGCCCAGCTACTACAAGTGGAACCAGTGGCTGTTCCTGAAGATGCTGGAGGCCGGCATCGCCGAGCGCCGCACGCAGACCGTGAACTGGGATCCGATCGACCAGACCGTGCTGGCCAACGAGCAGGTGATCGACGGGCGCGGCTGGCGCTCTGGCGCCCTCGTTGAAAAGCGCGAGATTCCCGGCTACTACCTGAACATCGTCAAGTACGCCGATGAACTGCTGAGCGCTGTCGCCAATCCGCAAGACAAGAACTACCTCAGCGGCTGGCCCGAGCGTGTGCGCCTGATGCAGGAGAACTGGATCGGCAAGTCGCAGGGCGTGCGCTTCGCCTTTCCGCACGACATCAAGGGCGCCGATGGCCAGGCCATCAACCACGGCCAGTTGTGGGTCTTCACCACGCGCGCCGACACCATCATGGGCGTGACCTTCTGCGCCGTGGCCCCCGAGCATCCGCTGGCCACGCACGCCGCGGCGATCAAGCCCGAACTGCAGGCCTTCATTGATGAGTGCAAGCAGGGTGGCACCACCGAGGCCGAACTGGCCACGCAAGAGAAGAAGGGCGTGCCCACGGGCCTGTTCGTCACGCACCCGCTCACCGGCGAGCAGGTCGAGGTGTGGATCGGCAACTACGTGCTGATGTCCTACGGCGACGGCGCCGTGATGGGCGTGCCGGCGCACGACGAGCGCGATTTCGCGTTCGCGAAGAAGTACGGCATCGCCATCAAACAGGTGATCGCGGTCGAGGGCGAGACCTTCGACACCGCTGCCTGGAAGGAAGGCTACGGCGACAAGCAAAAGGGCGTGTGCATCAACAGCGGCGCGCTCGATGGCCTGAACCACAAGGACGCCGTGGACACGGTGGCCGGGCTGCTCTCGGCCAAGGGCATCGGCGAGAAGAAGACCACCTGGCGCCTGCGCGACTGGGGCATCAGCCGCCAGCGCTACTGGGGCACCCCCATCCCCATCATCCACTGCGGTGATTGCGGGGCCGTGCCCGTGCCTGAGCAAGACCTGCCCGTCGTGCTGCCCGAAGACGTGGTGCCCGATGGCAGCGGCAACCCACTCAAGACCCGCCTTGATTTCCTGAACGTGGGCTGCCCGAAGTGCGGCAAGCCCGCCCAGCGCGAAACCGACACGATGGACACCTTCGTGGATTCGAGCTGGTACTTCATGCGCTACACCTGTGCCGACAACACGCAGGCCATGGTCGACGAGCGCACCGAGTACTGGATGGGCGGCGCCAACGCCCCGGGCGACCGCGGCATGGACCAGTACATCGGCGGCATCGAGCACGCCATCCTGCACCTGCTGTATGCGCGCTTCTGGACCAAGGTGATGCGCGACCTGGGCCTGACCAAGGTGGACGAGCCCTTCAAGAAGCTGCTCACCCAGGGCATGGTGCTCAAGCACGCTTACTCCCACAAGCCCGAAGGCGCCGGCAAGAACTACTACTGGGAACACGAGGTCGAGGTCGAGCGCAACGCGCACGGCCAGATCACGGGCGGCAAGCTCAAGCAGGACGGCACCGTGCTGGACTACGAGCTGACCACCATGTCCAAATCCAAGAACAACGGCGTGGATCCGCAGGCCCTGATCGACACCATGGGCGCCGACACCGCCCGCCTGTTCGTGATGTTCGCCTCGCCGCCCGAGCAGACGCTGGAGTGGAACGACGCCGGCGTGGAAGGCGCGCACCGCTTCGTCAAGCGCGTGTGGAACTTCGGCGCCAAGAACGCCGAGGCGCTCAAGGCCGCAGGCGCCGTGGTGCAGGGCGAACTGAGCGCCGATGCCAAGGCCCTGCGCCGCGAGGTGTTCGTGGTGCTCAAGCAGATCAGCTACGACTACGAGCGCATGCAGTACAACACCGTGGCCTCCGGCGCCATGAAACTGCTCAATGCGCTCGAAGGCCACAAGGGCACGAGCGCCCAGGATCTGAGCGTGCTGCGTGAAGGCTTCGGCGTGCTGCTGCGCAGCCTGTACCCGGCCTGCCCACACCTCACTCACGTGCTGTGGGAAGACCTGGGCTATGCCGCCGAACGAGGCATGGGCGACCTGCTGGATGCGCCCTGGCCCACCGTGGTCGACGAGGCCCTGGTGCAGGACGAGATCGAACTGATGCTGCAGGTCAACGGCAAGCTGCGCGGCTCGGTCAAGGTCAGCCCGACTGCCGACAAGGCCACCATCGAGGCCGCCGCCCTTGCACATGAAGAGTTCATCCGCTTCAGTGAAGGCAAGCCGGCCAAGAAGGTTGTGGTGGTGCCGGGCCGCCTGGTCAACGTGGTGGTGTAAGGTGCCCAGCATGAACCGCCGCGCCCTGCTCACCTCCAGCACCGCCCTGGCCGCAACCGCCTTGCTGGCGGCCTGCGGCTTCCAGCTTCGCCAGCCGCCCAGGATGGTCTTTCGCACGGTCTCGCTGTCGGGTTTTGCGAACAACTCGCCCATGGCCACCGAGCTGGCCCGCGCACTGGAAGACAGCGGCGTCACCGTGATCGAGACGGCCTTGCAGGTGGCCGCTGCCGCATCGGCCGCCTCGGGGGCTGCCCCCGCGTGGCTGGCCTCGCACGTCACGTTGCAAGCACTCAACGACACGCGCGACGAAGCCGTGGCCTCCACCACGGCCTACAGCCAGGTGCGCGACCTCAGCATCCGCACCTTCTTCAAGTTCCAGGTGCTGCGTGGCGATGGCAGCGTGCTGATCCCTCCGACCGAGCTCAACCTGGCGCGCGACATCGCCTACAACGAGAAGGATGCCCTGGCCAAGCAGGAAGAATCCGCCAGCCTGCACCGCGCCATGCAGACCGACATCGTCGCGCAGACGCTGCGCCGCCTGTCCGTGATCCGCCCCTCGCAGCTCACGCAGCCCTGAGGCCCGGGCACACCCATGCAACTGCGCCACGACCAGCTGGCCGAGCACCTGCGCAAGGCCGGGCCTTCCGGCCTCAAGCCGGTCTACACCCTGCATGGCGACGAGGCCCTGCTGGCGCAGGAGGCCGCCGACGCCATCCGCGCCACCGCCCGCCAGGCCGGCTTCACCGAGCGGCAAGTCTTCACCGTGGCCGGCGCCCACTACGACTGGGGTGGCGTGCTGGGCGCGGCCAGCGCCATGTCGCTGTTCGGTGACCGGCAGTTGATCGAGATCCGCATCCCCTCGGGCAAGCCCGGCAAGGACGGATCGCAAGCACTGCAGAGCTATTGCGAACAGGCCGTCGGCAACGATGGCCTGCTCACCATCGTCAGCCTGCCCCGCCTGGACAAGACCCAGCAGGGCAGCGCCTGGTTCACCGCGCTCGATGGCGCCGGCCTCAATGTGCGCTGCGATCCGGTCGAGCGCCAGGCCCTGCCGCTGTGGATCGCCCAGCGCCTGGCCGCGCAGGGCCAGCAGGTCGAGCCCGGCGAGGCTGGCCAGCGCACCCTGGCCTTCTTCGCCGACCGTGTCGAAGGCAACCTGCTGGCCGCGCACCAGGAGGTGCTCAAGCTGGGCCTGCTGCACCCGCCAGGCACGCTCAGTTTCGACCAGATCGACGCGGCCGTGGTCGATGTGGCGCGCTTCAATGTCTTCAAGCTCAGCGAGGCCGTGCTGGGCGGCCACACCGCCCGCGCCCTGCGCATGATCGAAGGCCTGCAGGCCGAGGGCGAAGCCGCCGTGCTGGTGCACTGGTCGCTCAGCGACGACATCCTGGGCCTGCACCGCGCCCGCCAGGCGCTGGACGCCGGCAAGCCCCTGCCCATGGTGCTGCGCGAGCAGCGCGTGTGGGGCCCGCGCGAGCGTCTGTTCGAGCGCGTGCTGCCGCAACTGCGCGGCGCCACCACGGCCCGCCTGGTGCATGCCGCCAGCATCGTCGACGGCATCGTCAAGGGCCTGCGCCACCCGCAGTGGCCCGATGAGCCCTGGCAGGCCCTGGCCCGCCTGGCGCTGATGCTGTGCCGCGCCGCAGCGCCATCCCCCGCACGCGAGGGGAGGCGCGGGGAAACCTGAGCCTGGCCCACCGGGGGCCCCCCTATAGTCAAGCTGCGTTCAACACCTTGCAGCCATGCCTTCTCGCCGTCCCCTGCCCCCATCCAGCGCCCCGGCCGTCACCCTCAACCGGTCCGAGTGGCTCTATGCGGCGTGTGACGGCCCCATGGGCCAGTTGAACCAGCCCTACATCCTGCGCTTCGACGACCCGGTCAGCGCCGAAGAGGTTCGCCAAGCCTGCCGCCGGATGCTCTCGGCCTTCCCGCGCCTGCGCGGCGTGCTGGAGCCCACCGCACGGCGCTTCCAGCTGCGCATCTTGCCGGAAGACGCCCAGCTCGAAGACCTGTTCAAGCTGGCCTTCCGCACAGAGCACATCGATCTGGACGACCCCGTCGCCCTGCGCCGCTGGCATGAGCTCGCGCTCAACGACCCGGTGCCGCTGCAGCGCGGCCTGGGCGTGCGCTTCCAGTTCGTGCCCCACCCCACACGCCCGGCCATGATCTGGAGCGCACACCACCTGCTGGTCGACGGCCGCTCCATCGTGATGTGCCTGGAGGCCCTGGTGAAACTGCTCAACGGGCAGGCCATCCCCGATCTGCCGCTGGACAACCCCAGCATGCTGCCCGCCGTGCTGCCCGCCCACTGGTGGCAGATCCCCGGCAGGCTGCTGGCCGCCCACCGCGCACAGAAGGCCCAGCAACGCGAACGGGCCCGCTACGAGATCGTGCGCCTGCCCATCAAGCGCTCGGCCCGCTACCTCAGCACCGGCGTGCAGCACCACGAACTGGGTTGCCTGTCCAAGGATCTGTCCAAAGCCGCCAAGGCCCGGGGCGGCTCGGGCAACTCGCTGCTGATGGCCGCCATGGGCACAGCGCTGCTGGAGCAGGCCGGCAACCGCCCGGGCACCGCCGCCCTGGTGCGCGTGTCGGTCGATCTGCGCCGCTACTTCCCGGAGGGCACCGCGCCCACCATGGGCAACTTCGTGGCCACGCTCGACCTGCTGTTGCCGCAGGACGTGCCCGAGGCCGAACGCGTGCGCTGGATCGATGCCCGCATGCGCGAAGGCATGGACCGCTTCACCCAGCGCACCATGATCCTGCCACTGCTGCCGTATGAATGGCTGGGCGGCATCCGCACGCACGATTACACCCGCCTGATCATGCGGGGCAAGCGGCTGGACACCCTGCCCCACCTGAGCTGCCACACCACCAACATCGGCTCGGCCGACGCCTTCAACCCGGAGGGCGCCCGCGTGCGCCTGTCCGAAATCTACCCCGCAGTGTCCGGTGCAGCGCCGCTGATGGTGTTCGTCAGCGTGAACGGCCGGCAGGTGATGGTGTGCAGCCACCAGCGCGACGAGTTCGAAGATCAGGACATGCAGGCGCTGATCAGCCGTGCCCAGGCGGTCGTGACGCGCTGGCTGGCACCACTGCCGGTGCCCGCGTCCGTACCCGTGTCCGCGTGACCTGGATCACGAAATGCCCGAACAGCCTCCCGCTATTCGGGCCATCCCGAACTTGAGATCGGGGCGACACTTGCCGATAAGACGGGGGACCCATGCATTACGGAGCCTTCGTCCATGACCCCCCTGCTGGATCCTGCCAGCCCCCATCAGGCCGATGCCGATACAGGTCGGGAAATCGCCGACCACTCGCCAAAAGCCGCCATCCTGATGCACACTGATGTGAACTCCACCACGACCGGCTGGCTGAACGATGCCTGGCGGCTGTGGGCACGCACCACCGAGCACACCGACAACACTCGCTGACCCGGCCCCAGCCTCCACGATGCATTCGCCATGCTGCCGACCGTGATCAACCCCAAGAAGCTGCAGGCCCGCATCGTCGCGGTCTACCTGGGCCTGTTGGTGGTCATCCAGGCGGCCAGTTACTGGTTCATCCAGGACAGCGTCGACCGCAACGCCCGCGCATCGATCCGCACCGAGCTCAACACCGGCGAGCGCGTCTTCCTGCGCCTGCTGCAGCAAAACACCTACAACCTCGAACAGGCCACGCGCGTGCTGTCGGCCGACTACGGGTTCCGCTCGGCCGTGGGCAGCGACGATGCCGAGACCTTGCAGTCTGCGCTCGAGAACCACGGCAACCGCATCAACGCGGGCGTGGCCGTGTTCACCGACGCACAGTTCCAGCTCAAGGCCAGCACCGTGCCCACCGCGATCCACTTCGTGGCCGCCGTGCAGCGCTATGCCCGCCAGAGCATGACCGGCGGGGCCCAGCCCAACCAGGTCGAGGTGGTCGATGGCCAGCCCTTCCAGATCGTGGCCGTGCCCGTGCGCGCGCCCATGATCATCGGCTGGGTGGGCATGGGCTTTCCCATCGGCGATGCCCTGCTCAAGGACATGAAGGCCCTGTCGGGCCTGGACGTCGTGCTGATGCTGCGCACCCCCCAGGGCGACTGGAACGTCAGCCAGGGCACCCTGGGCAAGGACCAGTGGCAGCCCGTGGCCGCGGCCTGGCAAAGCCCCATTTCAGCCAACAGCGATGGCACCGACCTGTCCCTGCTGGTGCAGGGCGATGAATACAGCGGCCACCAGGTGGTGCTGCCCGGCACGCCCGGCCAACCGCCCGTCACCGCCCTGCTGCTGCGCTCGGTCGACCAGGCCCTGGCGCCCTACGGCCAGCTCAAGCTGACCTTGCTGCTGCTGTCGGCCGTGGGCATCGCGGCCTTCGGGGTGGGCGGCTACTTCACGGCGCGCCGCATCACCACCCCGCTGCGCGTGCTGGCCGGCTCGGCCCGCCGCCTGGAGCGCGGCGACTATGGCGCGGAAGTGCGCGTGCACTCGCAGGATGAAATCGGCGACCTGGCCCAATCCTTCGAGACCATGCGCCAGGCCATCCAGGCCCGTGAGGGCGAGATCCGCCGCCTGGCCTACCAGGATGCCCTGACCGACCTGCCCAACCGCGAGCAGTTCCGCCATGACCTGCGCCAGGCCATCCTGCGCGCCAAGGAAGACGGCACGCCCTGCACCATCATGCTGCTGGACATGGACCGCTTCAAGCACGTCAACGACGTGCTGGGCCACCGCTTCGGCGACCGCCTGCTGCGCGCCGTGGCCGAGCGCCTGCGCAATGAAGCCCTGCAGCCCAGCGACATCCTGGCGCGCCTGGGCGGCGACGAGTTCGCCATCCTGCTGGCGCGCACCGATGCCCAGGCGGCCAAGGCCGTGGCCGAGCGCGTGCAGCAGGCCTTCGAGCGCCCCATCACGCTGGACGACCACACGGTCGACCTGGGCGCCGGCATCGGCATCGCCAGCTGCCCCGACCACGGCGAAGAGGCCGATCCGCTGCTCAGCCGCGCCGAGGTGGCCATGTACGCCGCCAAGCAGCACCAGGCCGGCACCGTGGCCTACCACCCGGGGCTCGACTCATCGAGCGAAGAATCGCTCACCCTGATGAGCGAGCTGCGCTACGCGGTCGACCACCACCAGCTGCGCCTGTTCCTGCAGCCCAAGATCAACCTGCGCACCGGCACCGTCATTGGTGCCGAAGCCCTGGTGCGCTGGGAGCACCCCGAGCGCGGCCTGGTGCCGCCGATGCGCTTCATCCCCTTTGCCGAGCAGACCGGCTTCATCCGCGTGCTGACCACCTGGATGATCGAGCAATCGGCCATGATGAGCGCGCAGCTCACGGCCGAAGGCCAGCCCATGAAGCTGTCGGTCAACCTGTCGACGCGCGACCTGATGGACCAGGACTTGCCCGCCAAGCTCGAACGCCTGCTGGGCCAGTACACCGTCAACCCCAACAACCTGATCCTGGAGATCACCGAGAGCGCCATCATGGACGACCCACAGCGCGCCATGCAGACGCTGGGCCGCCTGCACGCCATGGGGCTCAAGCTCTCCATCGACGACTTCGGCACGGGCTACTCTTCGCTGGCCTACCTCAAGCGCCTGCCGGTGGACGAGCTCAAGATCGACAAGTCCTTCGTGATGAACATGGAGAGCGATCTGCAGGATGCCAAGATCGTTCGATCCACGGTTGATCTGGCCCACAACCTGGGCCTGACCGTGGTGGCCGAAGGCGTGGAGAACGCCAAGTCATGGAAGCTGCTGGCCGGCCTGACCTGNACGCCAAGTCATGGAAGCTGCTGGCCGGCCTGACCTGCGACGAGGCCCAGGGCTATTTCATTGCCCGCCCGATGCCCGCCGCGCAGTTCCCGCACTGGGCCCGCACCTGGGTGCCGCCCGACACCACGCACGAGTGGCTGAGCACCGAATTCGCCGCGATGATCTGACCTAGGGCGCCATGAACGCGGCATGGCGCCGTTTCCGCACCATGCCTCTCAAACGTCTCATCTATGTCAGCCAGGCCGCGGCGGCCATGTCAGCCCCTGACCTGCAACGGCTGCAATCGCTCAGCGAACGCAACAATCGCCGCCAGGACATCACTGGTGCGCTGGGCTTCACAGGCCGCTACTTCATCCAGTGCATTGAAGGCCGTGCCGAACCCATCGACACCTTGATGCGCCGCATCGCAGCCGATACCCGCCACACAGCGGTGCTGGAGCTGTGCACCGTCGATGCAGACCGCCGGCTGTTCGATCAATGGTCGATGCGCTACTTCGACAGCCACGCGCTGGACGATGACGTGCACCAGGTGCATCAGGCGGGCCAACGCGACCCGGCCCGCGCGCAATGGCTGATCGACCGCATGACCGAATTTCTGCAACCAGGTCACAGCCTGCACCGGCTGTGACCCTCGCAAAGGCGGATCCGACGGGGTAAATCCTTAACAGTTGACGACAGCGCGCCGCGCTAAAGTGCAGGCGCTGATAAACGTTCAACAGGGAGAAACCTCATGCGCCTGCGCGCCATTCGCACCGGCCTGACCGCCGCCATCACCTTGTGCTGCCTGCTGGGCGCACAAACAGCCCAAGCCCAGAAATACCGCCTGGTCAACCTGGGCCCCGGCATTCCCACGGGCATCGCCAACGATGGCACCATCTCGGGCCACGTCCGTACCGAGGCCAACTGGGCAGACTACTATGCCGCCGTCTGGAAGACAGGCGACACCGGCCCGACCCTGCTCGGCAAGTTTCCGGGTGACGTGTACAGCACCACGAGCGCCATCAGCGGCGCCGGAACGGTGCTCGGCTACAGCTACCGCTATGAAGCCGCCGGGCACTACCAGATTGCGCGGGGGGCGCCGTTCACCTGGACCGCCGCCACCGGTCTGCAGGCCCTGCCCTGGCAAGCGCAGCACACCACCACCGGCGCCCACGCCATCAACAACCTGGGGCACATCAGCAGCTCATCCAGCGCCAAGGATCCGACGGACGACCGCTACAAGCCTTTTCTGTGGCGCCCAAACACCGGCATCACGTACCTGGACGGCATTGCCGGCACATCGCCCCACTACATCAAATCACTCAACGATCAGGACCAAGGCACAGGCACCGCATCGGACACCAACGACCCGCAGATGACCAAGGGCTTCTTCTGGTCCCCCTCCACCGGCGTCAAGTCCATCAGCTCGCCATCCTCGACCTACTCGGACATCGTCCCGACCACCATCAACTCGCAAGGCCAGGTGGCAGGCTTCCTGAGGGATCCCAAGACGGGCCGCACCAAGTTGTTCACCTGGTCGGCCCGCTACGGCACCACCAACCTCATGCTGCTGAACTCGTACGCGGAAGAGCTGGTGGCCGTGAGCATCGACAAGAACTACCGCGTGATCGGCAACCGGGATTATTTCTACCGACCCGACGGCAACAATCCCCCTGTCGGTTTCGTCTGGAGCCTGCTGACCGGCCTCAAGGACATCCACAGCCTGATCGTCGACAACGGGCCGGCCAGCGCGCCCGTCGTGACGCTCAACCGCCTGGTGGCTGTCAATGAAAGTGGCCAGATCGTCGCCAGCGCACGGATCAATGACCAGCCGCACGTCGTGCGCCTGGACCCGGTGCGCTGAGCCCCGGGAACGGCGAGTCAGCCAAGCGCCAGCCTGTCATTCAGCTGGCGCGCCAGCGCCCTGAAGGCCTCGATCTGGTCGTGTGGCAAGCCTGCAGCGGCCAGGTCAGGCGCGCCGCCGCCATGCGCCACAGCCGCCGCCTGCACCTCGATCAGCCGCTGTGCGTCGCCCAGACGCGGCAACACCGGCCCGGCGAACAGCACCTGGCCTGCACAGGCCAGCAGCAGCGTCGGGAAGGTCTCCACGTCCACATCGCCCACCAGCGCAGACTCGTCCTCAATGTCGATCCAGTGGTAACGATGCTGCGGCAGTCCCTTCTGCAAAGCAGAGAACACGGCCTCATAGTCACGGCATGTGCCGCACCAGTCGGCGCACAGGCAGACGACATCGAGCGTGGGATCCGGCGCAGCGTTGGACATGGAAACATTGTGGCAGAGGCATGGCCCACCATCTGCCTGATGCCCGCTCAAGCCAACGCATCCAGCGGACTGCGCACCCCGCCGCCTCCGACCTTGAGCACGTGCGTGTAGATCATGGTGGTGCTGACATCGGCATGCCCAAGCAGCTCTTGCACCGTGCGGATGTCGTAATGAGCCTGCAGCAGGTGCGTGGCGAACGAATGCCGCAGAGTATGGGGCGTGGCGGGCTTGCTGACCTTTGACAGCGCCAGCGCCCGCTTGAAGGCACGCTGGAAAGTCTTGTCGATCACATGGTGACGACGCTCGACACCGGTGCGCGGGCAAATGCATGGCTCATCGGTGGGGAAGACCCATTGCCATGCCCAGGTCTGGCCCTGACGCGGGTACTTGGACTCCAGCGCCCCGGGCATCCACACACCGGGCCGGCCGGCGGCGCGGTCGCGCTCCCACAGAAGGCGGACACGCTCCAGGTGCAGGCGAAGCGGCACGACCAACCGTGTGGGCAACATCACCGTGCGGTCCTTGCCGCCCTTGCCATCACGCACGACGATGGCGTGGTGACCGAAATCGATGTCCTTCACACGCACACGCAGCCCTTCGAGCAAACGCATACCAGTGCCATAGAGCAATTGGCCTACCAATTGGTATTTGGGCTCCAGTGCGCCCAAAACCGCAGAGACCTCATCATGCGACAGCACCACCGGGATCTTGCGCTGGGATTTTGGACGGCCAATATCACCCAGCCAGGGCATGTCGACACACAGCACCTTCTCGTAGAGGAATATCAATGCCGACAAGGCCTGCTTGTGCGTGGACGCAGCCACCAAGCGTTCGGTGGCCAAGTGAGACAGATACTTTTCAATCTCGGCGATGCCCATGTCGCGCGGATGCCGGGTGCCATGGAACCGGATGAAACCCCGCACCCAATACACATAAGCCTCTTCCGTGCGTATGCTGTAATGAAGATAACGAACGCGCTCGCGCACCTGATCGAGCAGCTTGACGGCGGTCAGCGGAGGCAGTGCCTCTGCGTCGGCGAACCTCTGTCGCATAACCTTGGGAACCCCTGTGATTTTTTACAGCATTCTGGCAGCGGACGCAGAGGCTGAACACCCGCATTGGAGGGGGTGTCGCCTAACCTTGGTAACCGAGGTTAGGGAACATCGAAGGACTACGAACGTGGCTGGTTATGGCACGTTTGTGTCGTCTACATTGCGTTAGGCCGCCACGAAACAAAGGGAAATCATGCCTGTTCTAGATGTTTCCATCTCAACCACGTTATTTAACCGTGCATATTTAGAACGCGCATGGCAAGCGCGGCATGAGCTTGCCGAATACGAACGCAATGGTTTCTCCCAGTTCTTCTACCTGACTGTTACTGGTCACATGGAAGCCTTTCTTTCGAAGATCATCGAGACAAGGCTGGGCTTTGTCTTCTCAGTATCAACCTCACTCAAAGAAGCCACTTTCGATTGGAACTCAAACGGGGTTAAGTCTACGCACCCAACCGAACCGATCTTTGAATCACTCAGGGGAATATTGTTCAACTTTGAGCGAAAAATAGAGAAAGCACCTTTGCAAAATTTAATCGAGCTCTTTCAAGATATTTTTTGCATAAAGTTAAGCAATACTTTGGGCGAATTGAATAGCGATTTAAACGCCTTGGCCAATCTAAGAAACATATTTGCCCATGGGCGCAATCTTTGGCTGAGCTTTGAGCAAAATGAGGAAAACTGCATCAGCCTCGATCAAAATCCTCTTCAACTTCCCGCCCAGCGGCTCTTCGCCGCAAAAATATTGCCATCGCTCAGGCTTGATCCCAGCAACTACACCAACCTTCAAAAGGCATTTTATTCCGACGAAGGAATGCTATATTTTTTGAACAAGGCACGCGAGATTGAGGGGATTCTGAAGAACACCCTGTCATTTCCTCCTGAGCAAGACATGCCTATATTAATCAGCCTGCCAGCATTAAAGGCCTGAATCATTTTTATGACATTGCAGCCTAACTGGTTGATCAAGCCGACGCCCACAAGCT
>NZ_RSED01000023.1 GCF_003933735.1 Aquabacterium soli
CATCCCGCCGGCGCATTGAGCCTGTTCCAAGCCCGGGAACACCGCTTGCCGTGATGGTCGCAAGGGCCGGTACGGGCCCGAACGAAAGGAGCTGCCATGGCAAAGTACAGCGAAAAAGCGTCCGACAAGGTAGGCAAGGTCATGCACGAATACAAGGAAGGCACGCTCAAAAGCGGCACCTCCGACAAGCCCGTCAAGAGCCGCAAGCAGGCCGTGGCCATCGGTCTGTCCGAGGCGCGCAAGGCCGGGGCCAAGGTCCCGGCCCGCAGTTCTTCAGGCACCAAGCGTTCGAGCGCCAAGCACTGAATGTCTGCCAGCCGGTGACGCATCCTGCGCCGTGGCCTGTGCCAGCGCTTCGAAAGCCGCCAGCGGCATCGGCCGCCCGAACAGATAACCCTGGTAGCTGGTGCAACCATGCCGCTTCAGAAACTCTCGCTGCGCCTGCGTTTCCACACCCTCGGCGATCACACTCAGGCCCATGGCCGCGGCCAGCGCGATGATGGTCCGCGCGATGGCGGCATCGTTGGAATCGGTCAGCACATGGCGCACGAAAGACTGGTCGATCTTGAGCTGGCTCAGCGGCAGCCGCTTGAGGTAGTTCAGCGACGAATAGCCCGTTCCGAAATCGTCCAGCGAGAAGCGCACACCACAGGCCTTGAGCGCGCCCATGCGCGACACCACGGCGTCCACGTCATCGATCAGAACGCTTTCGGTCAGCTCCAGCTTCAAGCGGTCGGCCCGGGCGCCCGTGCGTTGCAAGGCCATCACCACCTGGTCCACAAAATCAGGTTGGTGGAACTGACGCGCGCTCACGTTGACCGACAAGGTGAGCCGGCCCAGCAAGGGATGCAACGCCCATGATGCCAGTTGGCGGCACGCTGTCAGCAACACCCACTCACCCAGCGGCAGGATGAGCCCGCCTTGTTCGGCCACGGGGATGAACTCGGCTGGCGAGACCATGCCTCGCTGCAGATGCTGCCAGCGCACCAGAGCCTCCGCGCCGAGCAGTCGGCCAGTGTCATCGACCTGCGCCTGGTAATGCAGAAGCAGCTCACCTCGCTGCAGCCCCCGGCGAAGATCCGACTCCAGCGCGGTGCGCTGGCTGATGGCGTTCTGCATGGCCGGGTCGAAGAAGCGCAGCGTGTTGCGTCCGGCGGCCTTGCCTTCGTACATCGCCAGGTCTGCGTGCTTCATCAGCTCTTCCAGGCTGGCCACAGGGTGGGCTGCGCCGAACATCGCTACGCCGATGCTGCAGGTGCTGTGATGCTCATGCCCGTCCAGCTCGCAGGGCGCGGCCAGCGCGCTCAGCAGGCGTTCGCCCACTTCCCTGGCCTGTTCGGCGGATTCATGCAGGCCGGGGCTCAGTTCCTGCAGCACCACCACGAACTCGTCCCCACCCAGCCGGGCCAGGGTGTCGCGCTCGCGCAAGGCCCCCTGAAGCCGCGTCGCCAGTTGCTGCAGCAGGCGGTCGCCCATGTCATGGCCCAGGGTGTCATTGAGGGTCTTGAATTCGTCCAGGTCGATCAGCAACAGCGCCGCGCCCTGCCCGTTCAGCCGGGATGCGGCCACGGCCTGCTGAAGCCTGTCCTGCAGCAGGCGCCGGTTGGGCAGGCCGGTGAGCGGGTCGTAGAAGGCCAGCTGTTCGATGCGCGCCTCGGCCTGCTTATGCTCGGTGATGTCGGCAAAGCTGCCCACGCAGTAGCGCGGTTCGCCCGGCGCTGAACGCACCAGCGTGAGGCTCAGCCGCTTGGGATAGACCTCGCCGTTCTTGCGCTGGCTCCAGAGATCGCCCACCCAACGGCCACGTTCGGCCAGTTGCCGGGCGATGGTGTCGTACAGGTCAGGCGGGTTGGCGGCGGCCTGCAGAATCTCCACCGGCCGGCGGCGCACCTCGTGCAGGCTGTAGCCGGTGATGTCGGTGAAGGCCTGGTTGACCTGGAGGATGGCGCCCCGCTCGTCGAGCACCATGATGCCGTCCTGTGATTCGAATGCCGTCGCCGCCAGGCGCAAGGCCATGTCCGCGCGGCGCAGGCGCGCCTCGGCATCGCGCACACGCACCACCATCACGCACAGCATCAGGGCCACGGTCGCGGCACCGGCGCCTGCCACGTTGAGCAGCAGGTGGCCTGAGATGAGGTCGGCATCCTGCCCGCGGGTACCCGGCCTCACTTCGGCAGACATGGACGCCGGATCATCAGCCCATGCCGCGGCCACCTGGGCCTGGTACATCTGATGGCCGGCGATGAAGACGAACAGCAGCACGACGGCGACCAGGGCAATGGTCGTGGGCAGCATCACATGCCGCAGCAGGCGCACGGGGGGATCGGCGCGTCCAGGGTTCTCGAGGTTCTCGACCGTGGCCGCGCAGGCGGCGGCTTCTTCCTGCGGCGTGGGCAAGAGCCAGTTCGAAGTGTTCATCGGGCTGGACAGCGAAGGCGCACGGACGACGGACAGACCACCAGGCTGGGCGGTTCGACGGAAAGCAGGGAAATCGGGAACGGAGACATGACGACTTCAAACGGTTCGCCATGCTAGGACGCCGCATCTGGCGTCACCTTGATCTCTCACAAACCGCTGCTTGCGGTGGGTCAGGATCGGGAAACAGCGGTGGGATCGGGGTCGGGGTTATCGGTCAGCATCTCGTCCCCCGCGGAAGCAGATGCCCGCTCAGCTCGATCCGGAAGGCGGATCAGCAAAGCATCGTCAATAGGATCACTGGGCAGCACGACGGCGAAGTGCCAGCCCACCCACCAGCGCGAGACCGGCGATGGCCATGGCATAGGTGCTGGGTTCCGGTACCGCAGCCACCTGGTCCACCTGGAGCGCCAGCACTTGCGAGAAGCCTGCCGTCAGCGTGAGGCTGTACGACGTGATGGGCGTGGTCACGCCGGACAGGTCCCAGGTGTAGGTGTGCAGGTCGGAGACACCGCCATTGAGCACGCTGGTGACAGAGGTGGCGGCCAGGACATCGCTGCCGCCATTGAGGCTCAGCGTCAGGGAAAACGGCGTGGCGCCGAACTGGGCATCGAAGTCATTGATGATGCCCTGGAACACCAGCGAACTGATGTTGCTGGCAACGGTGTTGTCCGTGAACGTGAATACCGAGTTGCTGCCGTACAGGCCAAAGCCTGCCGGGTAGTGCGAACCGGACAGGCGGGTGAACACCGCGTCGCCCGAGCCAGCCACGTTGGAGCCGCTGCCGGCGACGAGTTCGGCCTCGGTCAGCGCACCGCCCGCACGGTTGCGGTTGAGCTCGTTCCAGGCGTCGAAGGACACGGAGCCAGCCACATCGGTGATGTTTTCATGGGTCACGTTGGCCTGGGCCAAGCCCGTGGCTGCCAGCACGGCCAGGCCGATCACGGTTTTGGCAAACATCGAAGTCATCGAGAAGAGTCCTTTCACTGCAAAAAACAACCCGCCGAAGGCGGGCGAACAAGCCGGGCAACGTCCACTGATGCTGCACCGGATTCTCTTTTGAGAATGAGATTTATTCTCATTAACGCATGTTGCCGTGTCAAGGCGTGAAACAGGATGAAGCTTGGATTTCAGGCCCCCCGCTTGAGGGGGAACGCCCTGCGCCACGGTCGGGCCGCCCAAACAAGGTACCTTAGAGGGCCAGCACACAGACACGCAGAGGATCTCCATGGCGCAAGACGCCGTCCCGAAAGACATCGCCGGCACCGCCGCCCGTCAACGCGCCCCCGGGGCCCCTGCCCTGCCCGACACCCCACTGCGCTTCGTGCTGCACTTCGTACGCCAGAACCGACATTGGTATGCCCTGATCCTGGCCCTCGAAACCTTCAATGCGGCCTGCGGCATCCTGCTGCCCTATGCGCTGGGACAGATCCTCAAGGGCGTGACCGGCAGCCAGGGACAGGCCAGCAGCACCATCCTGGCCGCGCTGCACACGCCCGTGCTGCTGTTCATGGCCCTGTGCGTGGGCGAGGTGCTGTTCGGCCGCCTGGCCGGCGCTGTGCAGGTGCGCTTGGGCCCCCGCCAGCGGCAGGAGGTGGTGCGCCAGATCTACCACTACCTGCAGCACCATTCGCAGCGCTACTTCAGCAACCACTTCGCGGGCGCCCTGGCGCACCGCATCAGCGAGACCTCGCTGGGCGTGACGCAGACGCTGTGGTCGCTGATCACCGAGTTCTGGCCCACCGCCATCGTGCTGGGCGTGGCCGTGGTGCTGATGTTCCAGGCCCAGTCCACGCTGGGCTGGTTCGCGCTGGGCTGGACAGTGCTGTTCGTCGGCCTGTCCTACCTGCTGGCCAGGCGGGCCAGGCCCTACGTGATCAAGGCCGCGGCCACGCGCAGCGAGACCACCGGGGCGGTGGTCGATTCGGTCACCAACCTGACCAGCGCCCGCCTGTTCGCCCGCCTGGGCTTCGAACGCCAGCACCTGCAGGAGCACCTGCAACGCGAACTGACCGCGGTGCGCCTGTCCAACGGCTATGCAGAGCGGGTACGCTGGTTCCAGTTCTCGGCCGCGGCCCTGCTCAAGATCGGCCTGCTGTGGTTCGCACTGCAGTTATGGGCCGAGGGCCGCATCGGGGTCGGCGACTTCGTGATGACCGTGAGCCTGTCGCTGCTGGTGATCAACGAGGCGCGCAACCTCAGCCGTCGCTTCCTGGAGTTCTTCGAATACATCGGCAACGTGGCCAATGGCGTGCAGACCATCGTGCGCCCGCATGAGCTGGTGGACCAGCCCGACGCCCGGGCCGCGGCTGTCACACGCGGGCACATCCGTTTCGAGGCGGTGGACTTCGCCTATGCGTCGCAGGCCCCTGTCTTCAAGGGCCTGAGCGTGGACATCCCGGCCGGCCAGCGCGTCGGCCTGGTCGGCGTGTCGGGCTCGGGCAAATCCACCTTCGTGAGCCTGCTGCTGCGCCTGTACGACCCGCAGGCGGGCTGCATCGTGATCGACGGTCAGGACATCCGCACCTTGACGCAGGATTCGCTGCACAGCCAGCTCAGCCTGATCCCGCAGGACCCAAGCCTCTTTCACCGCAGCCTGATGGACAACATCCGCTACGGCCGCATCGAGGCCAGCGACGACGAGGTGATCGAAGCCGCGCGCCAGGCCCATGCCCACGAGTTCATCAGCCAGATCAAGGATGGCTATGCCTCGATGGTGGGCGAGCGCGGCGTGAAGCTCTCGGGCGGGCAGCGCCAGCGCGTGGCCATCGCACGGGTGGTGCTCAAGAACGCGCCCATCCTGATCCTGGACGAGGCCACCTCGGCGCTGGACTCACTCACCGAACAGGCCATCCAGGAAACACTGGGCCAGGTCATGAAAGGCAAGACCGTGATCGTGGTGGCGCACCGCCTGTCCACCATCGCCCACCTGGACCGCATCCTGGTGTTCGACCAGGGCCGCATCATCGAAGATGGATCGCACGATGCCCTGCTGGAGCAGCGCGGTGCGTACTGGCGCCTGTGGAGCCGCCAGGCTGGCGGCTTCCTGTCGGACGACCCGGAAGGGGCCCCCTCGCACAGTGCCCGACCGGCCTGCAGGGCAGACATGCCCTAGGCCGCGTGTCCCAAATTCAAAGAGATCGTGCGGTCATTCACCCATGTCGTGCAGGGGTTCTGGCACGCCTGAAGACTCGCGCGTAGAGTAGGCTTCCCGACGCGACCTGTGTGACCATGCAGACGCTGCATATCATTCATCTGGAGGATCCCGAAGCCCCGTCAGCGCTGGCCTTGCCGCAGCTGCCGCCTTCGGTCCAAGTTCTCACGGCCCCCGACATGGCGGCCTTCCACAGCCTGCTTCAGCACCACCAGCCGGTGGGCGTGATCAGCCCCGCCGCCCTGTGGGGCCACGATGCTGCCACGCTGCTGGGCGGCCTGCCTGGGGTGGCGGGCTTCGTGCTGGTGTCGGACACCTCAAAGGCCGCGCAGGCCCATCAATGGCTGGATGCCGGTGCCCTGGATGTGATCGGCCCGCAGGATAGCACCCGACTGCGCGTGGCCCTGCACCACCTGCGCAGCATCATCGAGAAGGCCCGCGCCGATGCCCTGCTCTCGCGGCGTGCGCGCCTGGTCGATGTGGTCCAGCAGCTGTCCATGACCCGCAGCCTGGCGGACGTCATGGCCATCGTGCGCCGCGCCGCGCGCGAACTGAGCGGCGCCGATGGGGCCACCTTCGTGCTGCGCGACCGCGAGCAATGCTATTACGCCGACGAAGACGCCATCTCGCCTCTGTGGAAAGGCCAGCGCTTCTCGATCCGCGAGTGCATCAGCGGCGTCGCCATGCTGACGCGGGCCCCCGTGATCATCGAAGACATCTATGAGGATCCACGCGTGCCGCACGCGGCCTACGCCGTCACCTTCGTGCGCAGCCTGTTGATGGTGCCCATCCGCGCGGAATCCCCCATCGGCGCCATCGGAACCTACTGGGCCATCGAGCGCCATGCCACGCCAGAGGATGTCGAGCTCATGCAGGCGCTGGCCAACGCCACCGCGCTGACCATCGAGAACGTGGGCTTTCAGAAGGACCTCGAACGCCGCGTCATCGAGCGCACCGAAGACCTGGCCCGCACCAACCAGGAGCTGGAGGCCTTCTCGTCCTCCGTCTCTCATGACCTGCGCAACCGGCTCAATGCCATCCTGGGCTTCAGCTCGCTGCTCGATATGCAGGTCAGCCCCAAACTCGACGCCGCGCAGCAGGATTACATCCACACGATCCGCGACTGCGCTTCGCAGATGAAGCACACCATCTCCGACCTGATGACACTGGCCCGCGCGGGCCGCCAGGAAGTCGACATGGAGCTGATCGACGTGAGCGAGCTGGCCCGCCAGTCGGTGGCCGATCTGCGCAAGGGCACCGCGCTGCCTGATGCCGAGGTGCTGATCGAACCGGGGCTCACGGCCTATGGCGACCCCGGGTTGCTGCGCCTGGCGCTGGACAACCTGCTGTCCAACGCCTTCAAGTACTCATCCAAGCAGAGCCGGCCCCGCGTGGTCGTGGGCGCTCAATCCTCTGCACCCGACGATCAGCTTCAGCTGTTCATCCAGGACAACGGCGCCGGCTTCGATCCCCGCCATGCCAGCCGCCTGTTCCAGCCTTTCGTGCGCCTGCATGAAGAAACCGATTTCCCCGGCACCGGCCTGGGCCTGACCATCGTGCGTCGTGCCATCGAGCGGCTGGGGGGCACGATCGCCGCCGAATCGCAGCCCGGCATCGGTACAACCTTCCACGTCACGCTGCCCTGTCAGCGGGGGGTGACACTCGACACGGCCGACACAGCCACAACACTGCTGTGAGCAACCCTGTCCAGACCGGCTCAAGGACTCGCTTGCAGGCGCCATTGAGGCGCACCCGGATCCAGGCGCCATGACCTGAGCACCAGATGATGGCAGTCGTCCTCGCAATGGATGGCCCCCTTCAGGATCGCGCTGCCGTCCGTTGCCCTGATCACATCGGCTTCGGAGAATGACATCCCCTGACGGCGCCGGGACAGCACGGCCAGGCTCAGGACCGCCCCCTGCCTGGTGGATTCCGCATCCATGCTCTGGCGCATGTACCGGTCCACACTGGAATAAAGGCTGGACACGGACAGCAGGATGCCTCCCAGGGTGTTCCTGAAATGCAGATTGGAAAACACACTGTCCGTCTGGCGCCTGGCCTGCGCTTTCAAACGTTGCAGGGCCACGGACGGATCCTTGTCCTTCGTGGCCGCCACGACGGCCGCATGCTGTTCGCGGAACTCGGATCGCGTCAGGTTGGGCAACACAGGCCTCGACTTCGGAGGCAGCTTCCCGGGCCGCTTTGTCTCGCATCGCTCCACACCTGGCCCCTGCGCCAGGCATGTGATGGTGACCCCGGCATCCAGCGCTTCATAGAGCACGCGGTCCTGCGCCCAACCCTCATCGATCCACCAACGGTGGCTCACGTCGCGCCATGGCACCGGAGTCGCCAAGGCAGCCTGGACCCGAGGCTGCAGCACCGGGAACGCCGCCACCAGGGTGGGTGCTTCGGCATGGACCACCTGCAGCCACGTCGCCGCAATCACGCCGTTGATGATGGATTGCGATCCAGCGAACACCCTGGTGGACACGTTGTGCAAGGCGCCCCAGGCCTCGAACGCGCTGTCCGCATCCCCTTGCTGGCTGGCCAGGGCCAGCTGAGCCATCCACAACCTGCCACAGGTGCCCAGAGCCATGCCCGGACCAGGTCGGCTCAAGACCACAGGCACCCGTACCAATGGCTCGTCGAAACCCGTCAGGCGACCGATGTCTGCGCAGGCCCTTGCCAAGGGCGCCACGGCTTTCAACGCCTCAGGCAGCTTCGACAGGCTCTGCCGAAACGTCTCACCGCATGCATGCAAAGGGCGACAAAACAGAGCGCTGCCCGGATCAAGTCTCACCGCCGCCGGCACCGAAGGCACCAAGGTCATCTGGTCGAGTGCAAGCACCCGCTGGCGCCCGGCGTCCCAGGCCGCCCAGCTCTTGCGGCCTTGCGCCAGGGTGTCATCAAGATGGCCTTGCTGCAACCCCATCAAGGACAGCCAGCCTTCATGGCGTGCGCCATCCGCTCGCTCCTCGGCCACTGGCTCCAACCCGGGTTCCCAAGGCCGAAGATCGCTGTCGATGCTGTTGGCCAGCACCCAGCCTCCCACCAGCGCCACCGCCACTGCGGACACGAGCGCGATCCCCTGGAGCCAGCGTCTGCCAGACCTCTCCCCTTTTTTGATCATGATCTGCTCTTCATCCCGGTCATGCACGCCGGCCGCACAATTCTACAAAATGGCCTATCATGAGAATGATTCTCAATTGCAAAATATCGTCTGGCGGCCCCTCAAGCGCACCCACATGACCGAGACCACCCTGACCCACACGCTGTCCCAGAGATTGAAGCTCGAGACCGCTCCCCAGCATGAGCAGATGCACCATCTGATGGAGCAGGCCCAGCCCTTCTCCTCGCGAGCGCAGTACGCCAAGTTCGTCGCCGTGCAGTACCTGTTCCAACGCGATGTGGAGCACCTGTTCGACGACCCGGCCGTGCAGGGCCTGGTGGCCGACCTGTCCGAACGCGGCCGAGCCACAGACTCGCAGGCCGACCTGGCCGACCTGCAGGCACCCGTGCCCAGCGAGCCGATCGCCACGCAGGGCGTGACCGCCCCCGAGGCGCTGGGCTGGCTGTACGTGTCCGAAGGCTCGACCCTGGGCGCGGCCTTCCTGCTCAAGGAAGTCAGCGAGAAGCTCGGGCTGGACGGTCAATTCGGCGCCCGCAACCTGGCGGCCTATCCGGATGGACGCGCGCGCGTCTGGAAGCGCTTCGTGGCGGCCCTGGATGCGCCAGAGCTGGCCGAGGTGCAAGACCGTGTGATCGCCGGTGCACTGGCCGCCTACGGACGCTTCGGGCACCTGCTGCGCACGCAGTTCTCACTGGACCAGGCCGAGGCGCCGCTCAGCACCGCTGCTTGATCTTGTGAAGGCGGTCTGACCCATCAGACGTCGCAGCAGCCATTCGCCTCCGCTGGCTTGAGCTTCGACAAGGGCTTGGCCAGCGCGACCAGGGGATCCACGGCCTCGGCCTCGCCGTTGAGCACCAGGCCCTTGAACCGGGCCCAGTCGAAGTGCGACCCCGGGTCGCTGCGCCGCTGAGGATCCAGTTTCGCGTGCGACAGCACGTGCAGCAGGTTGGGGTACTTCGCCCAGCAATGGCGCACGATCCGCGCCGTCGCCTCGATCTGCCAGTCAGAGAACGGATCGTTCTTCTGGGCATTGACCACCTCGATGCCGAGCGACCAGTGGTTGACCCGCGTGGCCCCGCCATTCACATCCGGGTGCGAGGCCGCGTTCCGCACGTGCCAGGCCGCCAGCGCCTCGGGCACGCACGCCCACACCAACTGACCGTGCTGCGGCTCGTCCTCATCGGGCACCAGCCAATGGAACGATGCCGGGTCCTTCGCCCGCTTGATCACGGAGATGGCCCCGGCAGAAGATGAGCCGGCGGTGGCATGGATCACCACGGCCGTGACCCCCAGGATGGGGTCCACCGAGCGCTTGGTCGTGCACGCCGGCCAGAAGGGCTGCACCCCGGGATACCAGGGTTCGTTCAAAGTGACCTCCGAGGGCCGCTTGCTCTTCGGGAGCGTGAAGTGATAACTGCTCGGGTCCGCCATGCTGTCCTCCTGAGGATCTGTGGGTGATGTGCTGCGGCCACTTTTTGCCACCACCGCCCCCTTGGCAAGCCCTAGATCGTGGGACAGACACGGCACACCGGCCCGTGCCGTCCTCGTGCCTTGACCCGCCTCAACGTTTTCCCGGCCCTGCCCGCAATCCCTGACGACACTCGCCTTCGCCCCCTTGCCCCTTTCAATTTAGTTCGCTAAACTACTTTAGAACTAAATCACTTAGAAGGCATGTACATGCGGTGCATGCCCTTGGGCGAACGCTCCTGACTGGAAGGATTGAGATGAAGATCGTCTGTATCGGTGGCGGCGTGGCCGGCCTGTATTTCGGCCTGCTGATGAAGCAGCACAACCCCACGCACGACATCACCGTGGTCGAGCGCAACCGCGCCTACGACACGTTCGGATGGGGCGTGGTGTTCTCGGACGCCACGATGGAGAACATGCGCCGCTGGGACATCAAGTCGGCGGATCAGATCCAGCAGGCCTTCAACCACTGGGACGACATCGAACTGCACATCAAGGGCCACACCATCCGCTCGGGCGGCCATGGCTTCGTGGGCATCGGTCGCAAGAAGCTGCTCAACATCCTGCAGGCCCGCTGCGAGGAGGTCGGCGTCAAGCTGGTGTTCGAGCAGGAGGTCGATTCCGACGCCGACTTCCCCGATGCCGACCTGATCATCGCCAGCGATGGACTGAACTCGAAGATCCGCACCAAGTACCAGGACACCTTCAAACCTGACATCGCGCTGCGCCCTAACCGCTACATCTGGCTGGGCACCAACAAGGTCTACGACGCCTTCAACTTCCTGTTCGAGAAGACCGAGCACGGCTGGTTCCAGGCCCACGTCTACAAGTTCGACGAGCAGACCAGCACCTTCATCGTCGAGTGCCCCGAGCACGTGTGGCTGGCCCATGGGCTGGACAAGGCCGACCAGCAGCAATCCATCGATTTCTGCGAGAAGCTCTTCGCCAGCAACCTCCAGGGCGAGAAACTGATGACCAATGCGCGCCACCTGCGCGGCTCGGCCTGGCTGAATTTCCAGCGCGTCAAGTGCGAACAATGGTCGCTGCACAACGGCAAGAGCCATGTGGTGCTGATGGGCGATGCCGTGCACACGGCCCACTTCGCCATCGGATCGGGCACCAAGCTGGCCCTGGAAGACGCCATCGAACTCACGGCCCAGTTCCAGGCCCTGGGCGATGCGCCCGAGAACATCCCCGAGGTGCTGGCACGCTACCAGGCTGCCCGCGCGGTGGACGTGCTGCGCCTGCAGAACGCCGCCTGGAACGCGATGGAATGGTTCGAGGTCTGTGGCGAGCGCTACTGCGATCAGCTGGCCCCCGAGCAGTTCATGTACTCCATGCTCACGCGCAGCCAGCGCATCAGCCACGAGAACCTGCGCCTGCGCGACAAGGGCTGGCTGGAAGGCTACGAGCGCTGGTTCGCCGAGCAGGCCGGCCTGAGCACCGCCGACGGTGCCACGCCCGTGCCGCCCATGTTCACCCCCCTGACGGTGCGCGACCTCACGATCAAGAACCGCGTGATGGTGTCGCCCATGGCGCAGTACAGCTGCGACGATGGCCTGGTCGGCGACTACCACCTGGTGCACCTGGGCTCCCGTGCCCTGGGCGGCGCAGGCCTGGTCATGGTGGAGATGACCTGCGTCTCGCCGACCGCCCGCATCACCCCGGGCTGCCCGGGCCTGTGGAACGAAGCCCAGCGCGACGCCTGGAAGCGCGTGGTGAACTTCGTGCACCAGCGCAGCGACGCCAAGATCGCCGTGCAGATCGGCCACGCTGGCGCCAAGGGCTCCACCCGCCTGGCCTGGGAAGGCATCGACAAGCCGTTGGTCGAGGGCAACTGGCCACTGATCTCGGCCTCGCCCCAGCAGTATCTGAAGGGCGTGAGCGACACCGCCCGCGCCATGACCCGCGCCGACATGGACGAGGTGTGCGACCAGTTCGTGCGCTCCGCCCGCTGGGCGGCCGAAGCCGGCTTCGACTGGCTGGAGCTTCACTGCGCCCACGGCTACCTGCTGTCGAGCTTCATCTCGCCCTTGACCAATCAGCGCACCGACGAGTACGGCGGCTCGCTGGCCAACCGCCTGCGCTACCCGCTGGAGGTGTTCGCAGCCGTGCGCGAAGTGTGGCCCGCCCACCTGCCGATGTCGGTGCGCATCTCGGCGCACGACTGGGTCGAAGGCGGCATCACCCCGGCCGACGCGGTCGAGATCGCCCGCGCCTTCAAGGCCGCTGGCGCCGACCTGGTCGATTGCTCGTCGGGCCAGGTCAGCAAGGCCGAGAAGCCCGTCTATGGCCGCATGTTCCAGACGCCCTTTGCCGACCGCGTGCGCAACGAAGCCGGCATCCAGACCATCGCGGTAGGCGCCATCAGCGAAGCCGACCACGTCAACAGCATCATCGCGGCCGGCCGCGCCGACCTGTGCGCCGTGGCGCGCCCCCACCTGGCCAACCCGGCGTGGACGCTGACCGAGGCCGCCAAGATCGGCTTCACCAGCATCGACTGGCCCAAGCAGTACCGCTCGGCCAAGCCGCAGATGGAATCGCTGTTCCAGCGCGAGAAGGCCCAGGCTGCCGCGCAGACCGGCGCGAAGGGCTGAGCCATGAGCGCCAACGACTCCCTGCAAGACCAGCACGTGCTGGTGACCGGCGCCGCACGCGGCATCGGCGCCGCGATCGTGCGCGCCTTCGCAGCCCGCGGGGCACGCCTGAGCATCCTCGGCCGCAGCGCCGAGAGCCTGGCCCCGCTGGTGGCCGAAGACCCGGCGCGCCGCGTTGCGGTGGTGGCCGACGTCAGCGATGCGGCTCAAGTGGCGGCCGCCTTCGAGCAGGCCCGCCAGCGCTTCGGCCCAGCCACGGTGCTGGTCAACAACGCTGGCCAGGCCAGCAGCGCCCCCTTCCTGAAAACAGGCGGTGACGCCTGGAAGCAGATGCTGGACGTCAACCTGATGGGCACCGTGCTGTGCACCCAGGCCGCCCTGCCCGACATGGTGAAAGCCAGACAGGGCCGCATCGTCAACGTGGCCAGCACGGCCGGCCTGACCGGCTACACCTACGTGACAGCCTACGCCGCCGCCAAGCATGCCGTGATCGGCCTCACACGCTCGCTGGCCCTCGAAGTGGCCAAGCAAGGCGTGACGGTCAACGCCGTGTGCCCCGGCTACACCGAGACCGACATCCTGCGCGAAAGCATCGCCAACGTCATGGCCAAGACCGGCCGCAGCGAAGAAGAGGCCCGCGCCCAGTTCTCTGCGGGCAACCCGCAGGGCCGCTTCGTGCAGCCCGAAGAGGTGGCCGATGCCGTCGTGTGGCTGAGCTCACGCGGCGCCGCCTCGGTCAATGGCCAGAGCATCGCCGTCTGCGGCGGCGAACTGCCACGCTGAACCCATCCGATCCGCCCCAACCAGGACAACGCATGAGTGACACCCCCCTGCTGGATCCGGCCCTGCAAGCCGGCAACCGCCGTCCCCTGGCCGGCTACGAAGCCCGCCACTTCCTGTGGTCCTTGAACGATGGCGTGGCCACCATCACGCTGAACCGTCCCGAACGCAAGAACCCGCTCACCTTCGACTCGTACGCCGAACTGCGTGACCTGTTCGGTCAGCTGCGCCACGCGCCCGATGTGCACGTGGTGGTGCTGGTCGGCGCCGGTGGCAACTTCTGCTCTGGCGGCGATGTGCACGAGATCATCGGCCCGCTGGTGCGGCTGAAGGCGCCCGAGCTGCTGATGTTCACCCGCATGACAGGCGATCTGGTCAAGGCCATGCGCGCCTGCCCTCAGCCCATCGTGGCCGCGGTGGACGGCGTGTGCGCCGGCGCCGGCGCCATCATGGCCATGGCCTCCGATCTGCGCGTGGGCACCGCGCGCAGCAAGACCGCCTTCCTGTTCAACCGCGTGGGCCTGGCCGGCTGCGACATGGGCGCCTGCGCCATCCTGCCACGCATCGTGGGCCAGGGCCGCGCCAGCGACCTGCTCTACACCGGCCGCAGCATGGCCGGCGAGGAAGCCGAGCGCTGGGGCTTCTTCAACCGCCTGAGCACCCCCGAAGCCCTGCTGGACGATGCCCAGGCCCTGGCCCGCGACCTGGCCGCCGGCCCCACCTTCGCCAACGGCCTGACCAAGACCATGCTGCACCAGGAATGGACCATGGGCATCGACCAGGCCATCGAGGCCGAGGCGCAGGCCCAGGCCCTGTGCATGCTGACGCAAGACTTCAACCGCGCGTACGAAGCCTTCGTGGCGCGCCAGAAACCCGTGTTCGAAGGAAACTGAGATGCCTACAGAACGCCTGCCCCACCTAGACTGGCCTTTCCTGCAGGACCACCACCGCGCCCTGGCCCGCGACCTGGACACCTGGGCCGCCACGAACGTGGCCGACATCCACAGCGATGATGTGGACGCCGACTGCCGCGCCCTGGTCCGCATCCTGGGCAAGGCCGGCTGGCTGCGCCATGCCGTGGCCGGTACCGCGCATGGCGGTTCGAGCGACACGCTCGACACCCGCACGCTGTGCCTGATCCGCGAGACCCTGGCCCGTCACAACGGCCTGGCCGATTTCGCCTTCGCCATGCAGGGCCTGGGTTCCGGTGCCATCAGCATCGATGGATCGCCCGAGCAGAAAGCCCGCTACCTGCCCCGCGTGGCCAAGGGCGAGGCCATCTCGGCCTTCGCGCTGTCCGAGCCCGAGGCCGGCTCCGACGTGGCCGCCATGGCCTGCGCGGCCCGGCTCGACGGCGACCACTACGTGCTCGACGGCGAGAAGACCTGGATCTCCAACGGCGGCATCGCCGACCTCTACGTGGTCTTCGCCCGCACCGGCGAAGCGCCCGGCTCACGAGGTATCTCGGCCTTCATCATCGAAGCGGGCACGCCGGGCTTCGACATCGCCGAACGCATCGACGTGATCGCGCCGCACCCGCTGGCCCGACTGCGCTTCACCAACTGCCGCGTGCCCGTCACGCAGCGCATCGGTGCCGCGGGCGAAGGCTTCAAGGTGGCCATGCGCACGCTGGACGTGTTCCGCACCTCGGTGGCCGCTGCCGCGCTGGGCTTCGGCCGCCGCGCACTGGACGAGGCCCTGCTGCGCGCCACCACCCGCCGCATGTTCGGCCAGGTGCTGGCCGACTTCCAACTCACGCAGGCCAAGCTGGCCCAAATGGCCACCACCATCGACGGCGCTGCGCTGCTGACCTACCGCGCCGCCTGGCAGCGCGACCAGGGCCGTAACGTCACCCGCGAGGCCGCCATGGCCAAGATGGCCGCCACCGAAGGCGCCCAGACCGTGATCGACGCCGCCGTGCAATTGTGGGGCGGCCAGGGCGTGGTCAGCGATCAGCCGGTCGAGCGCCTGTACCGCGAGATCCGCTCATTGCGCATCTACGAAGGTGCCACCGAAGTACAGCAACTCATCATCGCGCGCGAACTGCTCAAGGACGTGCGAGAAGGACAGGCGGGCTGAGGCCCGCATCATCAATCAAGACTACGAACAAGGCAGTATCTCCATGCAAGTACTTCTCCCTGAAGGCTGGCCCCGCCCCAAAGGCTACGCCAATGGCGTCGCCGCCGAAGGCCGACAGGTCTACATCGCCGGCATGATCGGCTGGGATGCGCACGGCGTCTTCCACAGCGACGACTTCGTCGTCCAGACCGAGCAGGCCCTGCGCAGCATCGTCGAGGTGCTGCGCGAGGCCGGTGGCCGCCCGGAACACATCGTGCGCATGACCTGGTATGTCACGGACAAGCGCGAGTACCTCGCCGCGGGCCGCGAAATCGGCCGGGCCTTCCGCGAGATCATCGGTTCGTACAACGCCGCGATGACCGCGGTGGAGGTCAAGTCCCTGATGGAAGACCGCGCCAAGGTGGAGATCGAAGCCACGGCCGTCATCCCGGCCTGAGCCCCGCCCCGCCCCGCCTCCCCGACCTCATCATCTACGGAGCCCCTTGATGGCCACGACCAAAGTTTCCTTCGCATGGGACGATCCCCTGCAACTCGACCAGCAACTCACCAGCGACGAACGCGCCGTGCGCGAAGCCGCCCATGCCTACTGCCAGGAGCGCCTGGCACCGCGCGTGCTTGAGGCCTTCCGCCATGAGCGCACCGACCCGGCCATCTTCCGCGAGATGGGCGAGCTGGGCCTGCTGGGCATCACCATCCCCGAAGCCTATGGCGGCGCCAACCTCAACTACGTGAGCTACGGCCTGGTGGCCCGCGAGGTCGAGCGCGTGGACTCGGGCTACCGCTCGATGATGAGCGTGCAGTCTTCGCTGGTGATGGTGCCCATCAACGAGTTCGGCAACGAAGCCACCAAGCAGAAGTACCTGCCCAAGCTGGCCAGTGGCGAGTGGATCGGCTGCTTCGGCCTGACCGAACCGGACCATGGCTCCGATCCTGGCAGCATGGTGACCCGCGCGCGCAAGGTGGCTGGCGGCTACAGCCTGAGCGGCGCCAAGATGTGGATCAGCAACAGCCCGATCGCCGATGTGTTCGTGGTGTGGGCCAAGGACGACGAAGGCGCGATCCGCGGCTTCGTGCTGGAGAAGGGCTGGAAGGGCCTGAGCGCCCCGGCGATCCACGGCAAGGTGGGCCTGCGCGCCAGCATCACCGGCGAGATCGTGATGGACGAGGTGTTCTGTCCCGAAGAAAACGCCTTCCCCGAAGTGCGCGGCCTGAAGGGCCCCTTCACCTGCCTGAACTCGGCGCGCTATGGCATCGCCTGGGGTGCGCTGGGCGCGGCCGAAGACTGCTGGCACCGTGCGCGCCAGTACACGCTGGACCGCAAGCAGTTCGGCAAGCCGCTGGCGGCCAACCAGCTGATCCAGAAGAAGCTGGCCGACATGCAGACCGAGATCACGCTGGGCCTGCAGGGCTGCCTGCGGCTGGGGCGCATGAAGGACGAAGGCACGGCGGCGGTGGAGATCACGTCGATCATGAAGCGCAACTCCTGCGGGAAGGCGCTGGACATCGCGCGGCTGGCGCGGGACATGATGGGCGGCAATGGCATCAGCGACGAGTTCGGGGTGGCGCGGCATCTGGTGAACCTGGAGGTGGTCAACACCTACGAGGGGACTCACGATGTGCATGCGTTGATCCTGGGGCGTGCGCAAACGGGGATTGCGGCGTTCTGAGCCTTCTTCTCTGAATTTCTCCACGGTGGGGCATTGGCTCCGCCGGTCTCCATTGCCATCGGGTTCTGCTTGAGCCCGGTGGCTTTTTCTTTGTCTGCAAAGGGTCGGCGCTTTTTCGGGGCAGCGGGGCGGGGTCTGAGCTGGCTTCCGTCCGGGCTTCACTCGGGGGGTTCCGCCTTCGGCGGAACTGCCCTGCGGTGCGCGCGGCGAGGTGGGGCTGCCGAACTCGCTACGCGGCTTCGCCACTACGCTCAAACAGCGTCAGCCTGTCAGTTGAACTAAGCACGCTGCGCGTGCCCACCTCGCCACTGTGCTCCTCAGCCCCCTCAAGGCGCCCGGACGGAAGCCAGCTCAGCCCTTTGTGCCCCGCTCTCCGCATGCGGAGGGTCTTTTCCTTTGCCTTTGCAAGCCAGGCGTACAGCTATATCCCAAAAGGCAGAGCGTCCCCGGGCCTGTAGCCGCGCGAACCGAACGACCTACAGCACAGCCTTCTACGCACGCCACCGAGCGGGGCGAAGAAGGGATGTGGGGGCAGCCGGCCGGGCGCCTTCGTTGGCGCTGAGAAGCACAGTGGCGAGGTGGGCGCGCTCAGCGCGCTTCGTTCATCTGACTGGTCGCAGCTGTTTGAGCGCAGCGGCGAAGCCGCGTAGCGAGTTCTGCGACCCCACCTCGTCGCGAGCATCGCAAGGCAGTCATGACGGAGTCAGGACCGACAACATAGGCGCCCGGCCGGATGCCCACACATCCCGCGCCCCGCGCTGCCACGACAAAGCGCTCAACCGTCGAACCGCAAATGAAAAACGCCCACGAGGCCCAAGAGCCCCGCAGGCGTTGATCAATCAACAGATCAGAACGCGTGGAACATCCCCACCCGCAGCACACCCTGAGACGAGCCAGAAGAAGCCCCCATCAGCATCAGCTGTGCCTTGGCATTGTCGCCATCGCCCGAAGCCTTCTGGTACGAGTACTGCACATACACATTGCTGCGCTTGGACAGCAGGTAATGCAGCCCCGTGTTGATCTGGTGCGCCTTGTTGTTGCTCAGCTGATCGTTGCCCTTCATGTACGTGTACTGCCCGATCAGGCGCGTCGTCGGCGTCGGGCTCATGATCGCGCCGATCTCGTACGAATCGATCTTGGCATCCGTGAACGTGTTCTTCGTGTTCGTGTACAGGAAGTCGGTCGAGATGCCGCCGCTGAAGTCATAGCGGCCACCCAGGCCCCAGCTCGTCAGGCCGTCGTTGCCGTTGTTGATCAGCGGCGACTTGGCATTGATCATCGCGGCGGTGAAGGTCCACGGGCCGCTGCTGTAATCGGCACCCAGGCTGTAGGTGCTGTTGCGCGACTGGCTGTCTGACTGCTCGCCCAGGCCATAGAGCGCACCGAAGTTGAAGCCGCCGATGGTGGGGCTGTCGTAACGGATGGAATTGGACACGCGGCTCGTGAGGCCGGTGCGGTCGAAGTCGAACGAACCCACCGGGGTCAGGTTCGCGAACGGGCCCTGGCGCAGGAAGGTCAGGCTCACGAACGGGAACATCGCGCCGAAGCCATAGCGCTTGACCGACAGGTTGGAGAACATGAAGTCATCCAGCGTACCGATCGTCACCTTGCCCATGCTGCCTTCCAGGCCCACGTAGGCGCCATGGTTCCACATGCCTTCGCTGGTGCCGTTGATGCCGATGGTGGTGCCCGTGTCGATGGCGAACTGGGTCTCGAGCTTGTAGATCGCCTTCAGGCCGCCGCCCAGGTCTTCGCTGCCGCGAAAGCCCAGCAGGTTGGGCACCAGCACGCCGGTGTTGACCAGCGTGTTGCCGTGTCCGCCGACGTTGCTCACGCGGTCAATACCGACATCGAGAATCCCGTAGATGGTCACCCCCGAAGAGGACTGAGCCATGGACAAACCCGAAGCGCAACACAGCAGAGAGAATATCGTCGACTTCTTCACAGAGATCTCCTAAAGGACAAACAGGGGGTTGGGGGCGCGCACATGCGAGTGCGCTCTCGATGGAGCGAATTCAGTTTCGCGTGAGCACCACCAAGGCCTCAATCCGTTTGGCGCAATGAGGTATCCAGTTTGCGTGGCATCGGGAAAGAGGCCAACCTGCCATGCAATCTCGCCAACAGTTCATCTGCGCCGACATAGCCTTCGGCCAGCACGTGCAGGTCCTGGCCGTTCTGCCACAGCAGCGTGGGCAGGGTTTTCACGCGCAGGCGACGGGCCAGCACAGCATCCGCCTGCACTTGTGACCTGGCACCGGCGCTGAAGAAGAGCGCCCGGAAGGCGTCGCGGGGAACGCCCAGCTTCTCGCAGATGCCGAGGTAGAAGGCGCTCTCCGTCGGGTCCTCGCCCTGCACATGCAGACTTCGCTGCACCTCCGAGAAGAACGCCAGTTCGACTGGCCTGGGCAGCCCATGCGCCTTCACCACGCCGCGAACCGCCACCAGGGCTCGGCATGCGGGCTCGGTGTCGTGCTCGAACGATGCGCGCTCGAGCAACCCAAGGTCGAACGGCTGGCCCGTCACGCTGCGGATGTAGGCCCAGTCCTTGCGAAGGCGATTTCGCCGTGATGGGCTACCGGCGTCTGCGCCGTCGATGCGGCGCCCGGTCACGATCAGCCGGACATCGATCCCCGCCGGGTGGCAGGTCGCTGCCAGCAGTTTCACCGAAGGCGACATGCCCCAGCACCACGGGCAGGTCGGGTCGCCCACATGCAGCACCGCCGGGCCCTCGTCCAGATCGCCGTTGTCCATGTCGCCCAAGATGCCCCCTGTTGATCAAGGCCAGCCACTACAATCGAATCAAGGTGGAGGAGCCCCTTTACCGGTTGCCTGGCTGGCCTCCCTTCATTGCCGTCACACCATGCCCGCGTTGCCATCCCCTTTGAAACTGGCGCTTCCCGACGAGAACCTCGGTCTGGAAGCCAGCGTGACCGACGACGACCACCAGTCGTTGCGGCTGTGGCTCAGGATGATGTCCTGCACCAACCAGGTCCAGGCCGAGATCCGCCGCCGCCTGCGCGTGGAGTTCGGCATGTCACTGGCGCGTTTCGATTACCTCGCCCAGCTCCACCGCTACCCGGATGGTCTGAGCATGAGTGCGCTATCGGCCTACCTGATGGTGACAGGCGGCAACGTGACCGGCCTGACCCAGGAGCTTGAAAAGCAGGGCTGGGTGGCCCGGCAGGTCCACCCGACCGATCGCCGCTCGTACCAGCTTCAGCTCACCAAGGAAGGCCGGGCCACCTTCGAGAAGATCGCCGCCGTCCACGAATCCTGGGTGGTGTCGATGTTCGCCGGCATGCGCACCTCCGACCGTGCGCAGCTCACGCAGCTGCTGGGGCAATTGCGCATGTTCGCCGCACGGGCCGCCGAGGCCCCACCACCTGCTCCTGTCCCTGCGCCCCCCGAACCCAAGGCACGGCGCCGCACCAAGGGCTAGACGCCCACCACGCGGGGCGCTCCGGGTGCATCGGCCGCCAGGCTGTCGATGAGGTGCCTGAGCAGGTGCTCGAGCTGCCACTGGTGCGCCGGGTCCAGCCCAGCCAGAGCGCGCTTCTGCTGCGCTTCGGCCTGCTCCACCAGCACCTCCACCAACGCACGCCCAGCCTCCGTGATGCCGATCAGGGTCAGGCGGCGGTCATGCCCTCCTGCCAGCCGCACGATGTGCCCCTGCTCGGCCATGCGGTCCAGCAACCGTGTCAATGTCGATTGCTTGGTGACGGCCTTGCGCGCCAGCAGCCCCACCGGCACCGCGTCGCCATCGGCCAGGATGGCCAGCACACGCCACTCGACGATCGACAGGCCGTGGGACCGCACGACCTCGGCAAAATCGCCCACGATCAGGTGGGACGCCTGGTTCAGCAGGGCCGGCAGGTACCTGTCCACGAAGCCCGGTGTTCGGATGCCGGTGTTGTCAACCACACAGAGCTTGCTCATCAAACGTCTCCTTGCGCCTCACTGCGCCGGTTCCAGCGCCTGTTTCAGCATCGCCGGGATCTCGATGGCCTGGTGCGTGACCAGCGAGGTGGTCACGATCGTCTGTTTGACGGCCATGCGCTTTTCTCCGCCGGCCGCGGTGCACTCGAGCGCCAGCGTCATGGACTTCGTGCCTAGCCGCTCGACACGCAGGCTCAGGGTCACGTCATCGCCCATGCGGCTGATGGCGAAGAACTCCGCCTCCAGGTGCACGGTGGGCAGCCCCCAACGCTTGTTCACGATGAGGTCGGAGAACCCGTCCGGCGTGACCGCATCGATCCATGCCTCCAGCAGGTCGTTGAAAAGCACGAAGTACTGCGGGTAGAAGACGATGCCCGCGGGGTCGCACTCCGAGAAGCGGATCCGGTGCGGCACCTGGAAGGCCCTGGGGTCCTGGACGGTCTTCAAGCGGCTTCTCCCCGTGTTCAGTTGAACGCCATCCGCTGCAGCGCGAAGCGCAGCTTCTGCCCGTCCTCGGAGGCCAGCGCGGCCTCGCGCAGCTCGCCGAGCGTGGCTGGCGCGATCTGTGTCTCGTGCTTCTCCAGGAAGCCCATCAGCGTTTCGTAGTTGCCCAGCCCGCGCGCATGCGTGTCGCCATAACCCTTGACCAGGCGCTGCAGGCGTGCCACCTCCAGGGCCAGGGCGGGATGGGCGTGGGCCAGGGCAAGGATCTTGCCGAACCAGCGCTCGATGCGTTGGTTCTCCAGCTCATAGCGCAGCGTGGTGCGGCGGCCGGCGCGCCAGCGCGACAGTGTCCACAGCAGCATGAAGCCCGGCAGCGACGAAGTGCGGATCACGCGGCCTTCCGTGGTCATGCGGGCGATCATGCGATGGATGAAGTGCGGCTTGGACAGCCAGCGGCCCAGGCCTGATGGCAGCGTCTCGCAGATCTCTTCGATGCGCGGGTGCATGAACTCGTTGATGTGGACCTGCTGCTCTTGCTTGGCCCGCACCTCGCCCTGCACCCGGTCGAAGCGGCTGCCACGGGTCTTGAGGTCGGCCACGCGGATGGTGTCTTCATAGGACATCCACAAGGCCAGGTGGCGTGCCACCTCGCCGGTGAGCACCGGATCCATCCCGCCGGTGCGCCGCTGGAGCGATTCCAGGCGGTCGAGGTAGAGGCTGGCGTACGGGATGTCCTGGTAGTCGATCAGGCGGCGCACGCCTTCGCGCACCAGGCGGCCCGATTTCTCATCGAAGGCCTTGCCGACACGGTCCAACAGCTGGGCCACGGCAGGCGACTTCGGGTTGGGCAGGGCCTCGGCAGCGGCCTCGGCCTTGGGCGCGCCTTGTCCCATCGCCTCGCCGCAACCACGCGCAAAGGCCTTGAGGCTGGGCTTGACGCCCACTCCGCCGCGCTCGATGGTCTGCTCGAACTGCTCGCGGCTGAAAGGCACCACGCCGGTGCCGCACAGGGCACCGAACAGCACCGCGCTGATCACGCTGCCGGTCTCTTCGGCGGCCTGGGCCATGTCGAAGCTCACCAGCCGCTTGGCGGCCTTCTCGGCGTGCTTGAGCAGCACGTCGACATCCACCCGGCCATCGCCCATCGCGGCTTTTTCTGCGATGGAGTACACGCGGTGCGTCGAGGTCAGCAGCGTGGTCCGGTCGGGCGTGACCAGGCCGCGTTGCACGGCGCGGCCCGCTTCCATCAGCTCGGAGCACAGCACCACGTCCACGTCGCCGGGCATCGGCATCAGCGCCAGCACGGGCTTGCGCTTCTCATGGGCTGGTGCCGGCGGCAGCAGCTCGACGTAGTAGATGGTGGCGCCGGTGCGCTGGGCCACGCCGGGCACCGAGGTGGTCTGCGCGTACCAGCCATGGTGCTCTCCCAGGTCCACGATCCAGTCGGCCAGCACGCCGCCGCCTTCACCGCCCATCGCCAGGATGGCGATCTTGATGGGCTGCTGAATGTTCTTGATCTCTTGCATGTTGAATGCCTCAGAAGGCCAGCTGCTCACGACGACGCGCATCCCGGCCCTGGAGCCAGCCAATGACCAGGCCGCTCAGGCGCTTCCTGAACTTGTCCATGCGCGTGGGATTGGTGATGATCTCGGCCCGGTAGAACGAGGGGCACAGCACCGCCGCGTGCGACACCTCGCCGCACAGGCCGCAACCGACACAGCTGTCCTGCACCGCCGCGATGGGGTCCGTGCGCAAGGGGTCGGGGTTGGGCTTGATGGTCAGCGAGGGGCAACCTGACAGGCGGATGCAGGAGTGGTCGCCCGTGCAGGTGTCCGGGTCCACCCCGAAGCGCTCGCGCACCACGCGCTCGCCAGCGGCCACGGCCTTGCGCACCTGGGGTTTCTCGCGGCGCTGCTTGTTGAGCATGCATTCGCTCTGTGCGATCAGCACCTTGGGGCCGGTCTCCTTGGTGGTCAGCGCTTCGCGCAGCGTGGCCATCATGGTCTTGAGGTCGTAGGTGCGCTGGACACGGTGCACCCATTCAACGCCCACACCCCGCACGGCCTTCTCGATCGCATGGCCGGTGCTGCGCGTGGGGTTGAGCGCCGTGGACGACAGGATGTCCTGCCCGCCCGTGGCCGAGGTGTAGCTGTTGTCGACGACGATGGTCAGGTTGTCGCTGCGGTTGAAGACCGCGTTGGCAATGCCCGATGTGAGGCCGTTGTGCCAGAAGCCGCCATCGCCCATCACCGAGATGGCGCGCTTGGCGCCTGGCGTGTTGAAGGCCGCGGCACTGGCCGCGCCCAGGCCGTAGCCCATGGTGGTGGCCCCGATGTTGAACGGCGGCAGGATGGAGAACAGGTGGCAGCCGATGTCGGCCGTCACGTGGTGCGGCCCCAGCTCACGCTCCACCAGCTTCATCGCCGTGAAGATGGGCCGCTCCGGGCAGCCGGTGCAAAAGCCCGGCGGACGCGCATGCACGTTGGCGGCCAACTCCGCGCTGGCCTCGGCCGACACGGGCTGCAGGGGGATGACCTTGCGCTCCTTCGGATCGGCCTCGACCTTGCCGTAGCGCTGCAGGAAGGCCTTGACGCCGGCCAGCATGGTGGCCGTGTTGTACTCGCCGGCCAGGGGCAGCAGGTCCTTGCCGTGCAGCACCGTGGGCGACTGCAGGCGGCGCAGGATGTCGGCCACGTTCTGCTCGACGAAGTTGGGTTGCCCCTCTTCCAGCACCAGGATGGCGCGCTTACCCTGGCAGAAGCGCTCGAACTCGTCGTCGATCAGCGGGTAGGCCACGTTCATCACGTACAGCGGTACCTTGCTTTCGCCATAGACATCGGCCAGGCCCAGCTTGTTGAGCGCACGGATCAGCGTGTTGTACGAACCGCCCTGCACCACCAGGCCGACGTCATCGTCGTGCTCGGAGAAAAACTCGTTGAGCTGGCGTTCCTTGATGAAGCGCACGGCCGCGGGCCAGCGCTGCTCGATCTTCTCCTTCTCGTGCATGAAGCTGGCGGGCGGCAGCACGATGCGGTTGACATCGCGCTGCGGGCGGGCCAGGGCCTGCTTGATCGTGAACGAGGCGCGCTTGTTGTCGCTGGCGACGAACTGGCCATGCACGTGGCAGGCGCGGATGCGCAGCTGCAGCATCACCGGCGTGCTGCTGGCCTCGGACAGATCAAAACCGTCCTTCACCGCCTGGACAATGCACGGCAGGTTGGGCCGGGGGTCGAGCAGCCACATCTGCGACTTCATCGCGAAGGCGTGCGAGCGCTCCTGCATGATGGACGAGCCTTCGCCGTAGTCCTCTCCCACGATGATCAGCGCGCCACCCAGCACGCCACCGGAGGCCAGGTTGGCGAGCGCGTCCGACGCCACGTTGGTGCCCACCGTGGCCTTGAAGGTCACGGCGCCACGCAGCGGGTAGTTCACCGATGCCGCCAGCGTGGCCGCCGCGGTGGCCTCACTGGCGCTGTTCTCGAAACGGATGCCGTGGTCGGACAGGATGTCCTGCGCGTCGGCCAGCACGTCCATCAGGTGCGAAATCGGGGCGCCCTGGTAGCCGGCCACGTAGGACACGCCCGATTCCAGCAGGGCCTTGGTGACGGCCAGGATGCCTTCACCGCTGAACACTTCGCCAGCACCCAGGCGGAGCTTCTTCACTTCTTCAACAAACGATCTTTCGGCCATCGCACTATCTCCGAGTCGGTGCGCACATCTCGCGCGCCACCGGGGTCACTGTTCCATCAATTGCTTTAGTTGTCAATCGATGATTCTTCATGGAATCGACGTGCTGCCGGTTTCGGATAGCGGTCTGCGATTTGTGGATACCGCGCCAGCCCCGGCACCGTCTCCAGCACTCAGCGACGGCTCAGTTCCTGGGCCACCAGGTAGCCTGAACCCGCGCCCAGGCCGGGGCCTGGATGGGTCGAGGCACCGATCTGGTAGAGGTTCCTGCAGGGCGTCCTGTGGCCCCGCGCGCCGGCGGTCGACGCGAACGGCCGCATCCAGAAAAACTGGTCGGGCGAACAGACGCCGGCATAGGGATCGCCCCCGACCAGGTTGCAGTTCAGGCGCTCCAGGTCTGCAGGGCTGTAGGCCCGGCGGCCCAGCACCTGCTCACCCAGGCCCGGCATCACCTGTTCGAGCCGCTGCTGCACGCGGTCGGCCATCGCCTCGCGCACGGCCTCGGTCCAGCGCCCGTCGGCGGGCACCTCGATCGATCCCGCAGCATCGCCACGGATGCGGCTGGGCAGCTCCTGCATCTGCACCCAGAGGATGGACCCATCCGCCGGCGCGCGGCTGGGGTCCACGGCCGTGGGCTGGCCGATGGCCAGCGTGGGCCGGGCAGGCAGGTGGCCATTGGTGGCCGTGACCACCGAAGCGCAGACTTCTTCCAGGCTTTCGGTCAGGTGCACCAGGGGCACGCGCGCCAGCTCGGGGTCCATCCAGCGGGGCTGGCCGCGCAGCGCGAAATGGATCTGCATGCCGCCGCGGCCGAAGCGGTAGCCCGAGGCCCGTGACTTCACGGCCTGAGGCGCCTGTGGCCAGAGCTTGCCGTACAGCTGCGGTGGCGTCACGTTGCACACCACCGCCTGCCGCGCGTTGATCACCTGCCCTGCGGCGCGAACGCCGGTGGCCCGTGCTTTGGGGCTGGCATCACTGAACAGGATCTCGCTGACCTCCGCATTCGTGCGCAGCTCACCGCCGGCCTCCTCGATGACCTTGGCGAGCGCACGCACCACGCCTTCGCTGCCGCCGCGCACCACCGGCATGCCGCCGGCCACCACGGCCGCGAACGTGAGCTTGCCGATCAGTGCCGAGCAGGCCTCGTCCGGGCCCAGGCCGGAGTGCAGGATCCAGGGAGCGATCAGGGCACGGCTCAGGTCGTGGTCGAGCTCGCGGTCGGCCCAGCGCCTAAAGCTCTCCATCGAGGCCGAGGCATAGGCCAGCATGCCGTCGAGCCCGCGCTTGAAGCTCTCGCGCACCAGCAGGCGCACGGTGTCCCAGCCATAGGGCGACTGGCCCATCAGGCCGAAGGTGAGCGAGGCGTCTTCACCGAACATGCGGGCCGCCATGGCCGCGATCTTCTGGCCATCGCCCGGACACAGCGCATCGATGCGGCGGGCCGCATCGGCGATGTCCTGCTTCAGCGCCAGCCCGCGGCCATCGGGCAGCACCAGGCCCGTGGTGTAGTCGCACTGGGCGAACTGCAGGCCGGCCGCAGCCAGCTTGTCTTTCAGTTCGGCATAGGCCGGGCTGCCCATGAACAGCGGGTACCACTGCGACAGCACGTCGTGGCGGTAGCCCGGGAAGAGCTCTTCCGTGCGGATGCAGCCACCCAGGCGGTCGTTGCGCTCGAGCACGGCCACGCGCTTGCCGCGGGTGGCCAGCAGGGCCGCGCCCACCAGCGAGTTGATGCCGCTGCCGACAAAGACCACGTCGAATGCTTGTGTCATGGATCTGGTTTCCAAAATGCAGACGTCCCGCAGGACAGGATGTGCGCGGGACAGGCGTTGGCGATGAGTTGGCGCTCTCTCAGTCGATCTGCTGCCGCAGCAGCTTGTCCAGGTCGCGGCTGCGGTGGACCTGCTCGTCCAGGCGGCTGAGGAAGGCGGACACGATCTCGATGCGCTTGGCCGCGCTGCCTTCGACCTGCCCGATGGCGTTGCGGGAGGCGTCGTTGAAGCCCACCCCCTCGTCGCCCAGCCGCAGCGTCTTGCCCACCTCGGCATCGGCCGATCGGCAGCAGTCGGACAGATCCCGGGTGAGGCGACCGGCTTCGGCCGCGGCCTCGTCGGTGCGCCGCGCCAGGTTCTTCACTTCGGCGGCCACCACCGCGAAGCCCTTGCCGTGGTGGCCCACCCGGCTGGCTTCGATGGCCGCATTGATGGCCAGCAGGTTGGTCTGGCGGGCGATTTCCTTGATCACGGCCACGATGCCCTCGATCTGGCCCGAGCGGCCCTGCAGGTCCTTGAAGACGGTGGCGGTGGCCTGCAGGTTGAGGCGCAGGGATTCGAAGCAGGCGCTGACGTCCTTGGTGGCCCCCGACGCCGTGGCCACCAGGGCGCTGGATTGCCGCGCCAGCTCGGTGACACGGTCCATGTCGCTGCGGCACAGCTCGATGCCCTCCCGCAGGCGCTGCGCGAGGTCCGCGAAGGCTTCGACGGGCAGTGCTTCCTGCGGTGGCTGGACAGGCTGAGCAGCAGGCGGCACCAGTGCTGGGGCCGGTGAAGACGCCAGCCTGCCGACAGCAGCGCGCTCATCCAGCGGCCTGCGCGCCCCTGGCACGAACAGGCTGAACACAAAAACGAGCCCGAGGAGCACCATCAACACGCCGCTTGTCCAGGCATGTGGTGCCGCCGCCGGGCCCCAAGCTCCCAACGCGGCGACAGCCATGCCCAGCACCGAGACCGCTCTGACAAGGGTGATCGAATTGCAGGACACAGCCATCTTTCCAGCGTCAGGAGAACCGCAAACGAGCCGCCGTGTTACTGGCCGATGGCCTGGGGCACCACGAAGCCGGCGCCATGCGGCGTGAACTTCAGGCCCTTGCGGTAGACCACTGTCTGGCTGTACTGGAACAGGGGAATGACCAGGGCCTCGTCGGCGATGTACCTGCTCACCGCCTTGTAGCCGGCGATGCGCTTGGCCTCGTCCTTCTCGCCCCACAACGGCGCGATCATGCCGTCCAGCACCTTGGGGTCCTTCCAGGCCGAGTGCGGCGAGTGGCTGAACATGGCAAAGCCGGTGGATGTGGAGGGATCGCCGATGGCATTGCCCCAGTTGTAGAAGGCTGCCGGTGCCAGCTTGTGCTGCGAGCGCAGCTCGTAATGCTTGGCCACTTCATAGACCTCCAGCTCGGCCTGCACACCGATGCGCGCCCACATGCCCACCACGGCCTGCATCACCTCGAAATCCTTGGGCTTGAAGCCACGCGTGGTCTGCACCTTGAACTTCAGCGGCTTGTCGCGGGTGTAGCCGGCCTCGGCCATCAGCGCCGCGGCCTTCTTGGGGTCGAACGGGGCCTTGATGGACGCGTCGTAGGCCGCATAGCCCGGCGCTTCCAGCGTGTCCAGCGGGCGCACATGGCCCTTCAGCAGGCGGCTGGCCAGGGCCTTCTTGTCGATGGCCATGGCCAGGGCCTTGCGCACCTTGTCGTTGGTCATGGGCTCGACGTTCGTCAAAAAGATCATGCCGATGTCGGAGATGGGCGCCGTGCTCACGCCGAAGCCCTTGGCCTTGAGTCGGTCGGCTTCTTCATAGGGCACTTCGAGCGTCAGGTCGGAGCGGCCCGACTCCACCTCGGCCACGCGGGACGATGGATCGGTCGTGAACTTGATGACCACGCTCTCGAACACCGGCTTGGGGCCGAAGTATTCCTTGAAGGCCGACAGGCGCACGTGCGAGCCGCGCACGAACTCCTCCACCTTGTAGGGGCCGCTGCCGATGGGCTTCTTCTCGAAGCCGTCGGCGCCCACCTTCTCGAAATAGGCCTTGGGCAGGATGTAGCCCGTGAGGAAGGCCATCCACTTGAACAGCGCAGGCTCGTACTCGCGCACATCGGCCGTGACCTTGTTGCCCGTGGCCTTGATGTTGGTGATCTTGCTCCACAGGAACTGGATGGGGTTGCCCGTCTTCGGGTCGGCGGCACGGCGCAGCGACCAGGCCACGTCCTCGGCGGTGATGGGCGTGCCGTCGTGCCACTTGGCACCGCTGCGAACGGTCATCGACACCTGGGTCTTGTCCGCGTTCCAGCCCCACTCGGTGAGCAGGTCCGGCTTGAGCGACAGGTCGGCGTTCTGTGTGATGAACTGGGCGAACACCGCCTTGTACAGCGACTGGATGGTCGGGTTGACGGCCGACGGACCCACGGTGGGATCCCAGGAGGGCAGGTCCACGTTGTAGGCGATGGTCAGCGTCTTCTGGGTCTGCGCCAGCACGCTGAGCGGGCCGGAGGCCCCCAGGGCGGCGATCACGAGGCCAGTGCTCGCGCAGAAGGAGCGTCGGCCACCATCGTGGTTCGCATTCGTAGTCATAGAAGCCTTTCCCGGCGCGCATGTCGGCGCCATCAAACAGACAAAGCAATCCCATTGCCCATGCACGATGGGCAACGACGCAGAACGATTCAGGAGCGCTGCCAGGCAGCGGTGGCCGGCCAGGCCGGCCCTTTGGTCAGCTCTTGACCAGGGCCAGCACCCGCAGCGGAGAGCCGGAGCCTTCCTTGATCTTGAGCGGGGCGCTGATGATCAAGGCGCCCGTCGGCGGCAGCTCGTACAGCTTGTTCAGGCACTGCAGCCCGAACTTGTTCGCACCGTGCATCAGCGTGTGGCAGGGGTAGGGCAGCTCCCAGCCGAAGGACTGGCCCGCATCGGTGTTGATGGTCTCGACACCGAAGCCACGCACATCGCGGGACACCAGCAGCTCCACCGCGGCCTTGTCGGGCCCGGGTGTGTGCGGACCATCGGCGGCGAGGTTGGCAAAGGTCTCGGGGGCCGAGATCTTCTTGCACCAGTCGGTGCGCAGGAACACCCAGGCGCCAGCCGGGATGCGGCCATGCTTGGCTTCCCACTGCTCGATGAAGGGCACAGTGAGGATGAAGTCGGGGTTCGCGGCCACTTCGGCGCTGGCGTCGATCACGCAGGCGGGGCCCACGAAGGCCGCTGGGTCGATCTCGTCCACCGTGTTGGCCGGGAAGTCCTTGCCGCTGACCCAGTGCACCGGCGCGTCGAAGTGGGTGCCGGTGTGCTCGCCGCAGCTGAAGTTGTTCCAGTACCAGGCGGGGCCAGCCTCGTCGTACTGCGAGATCTTCTCGCGCTTGAAGCCCCAGACCTGTCCGAATTCCGGCGGCAGCTGGAGCGCGGGGAAGTCCTCGGACAAGGTGTGGGTCAGGTCCACGATGCGCACCGCACCGGTGGCGAGTTCCTGAACGAGATCCTGGAGGACGTGGGTCACTGCATTGCTCCTGCGAAGGTCTGACGATGATGCTATCTTGCCCAGCCTGGGTGGTGGCTTCTATCCAGAATCCGCACTCGGCTATCCAGCTGGCGCTTATCCTTCCACCGCGTCCAGCCAGTGGGCGTCCGGCACCGGCAGGGGGATGGAATCGAGCAGCTTGCGCGTGTACTCGCTCCTGGGTTGCGCGAAGACCTCGGCCGAATTTCCGGACTCCACCACGTGCCCGCCACGCAGGATCAGCACGCTGTCGCACAGGCTGCGCACCAGCGACAGGTCATGGCTGATGAAGATCAACGAGACCCGTTCATCGCGCCGCAGCGATTCCAGGAGCTCGACGATCCGGGCCTGGGCGGACACGTCCAGGCCCGAGGTCACCTCGTCGGCGATCAGCACCTTGGGTTTCAGCGCCAGCGCACGCGCGATGTTCACGCGCTGGCGTTGCCCGCCAGACAGTTCGTGCGGGTACCGCGATGCAAAACCGACCGGCAGGCCCACGCGGTCCAGCAGGGCCGCAGCGGCCTGCTCCGGACGCTGGCCGTTCAGGCGGTTCAAGGCCTCCAGTGGACGCACGATGCTGGCACCCACCCGGCGGCGCGGGTTCAGCGCCGACATCGGGTCCTGGAACACCAGCTGCAGGCTGGCGCGGTAGTCACGCAGCCGGGTGGCGTCCATCTCCGGGCCGATCGGTGCGCCATCGAACTCGATGAACCCGCGCTGCGGCGGCATCAGCAAGGTGAGTGCACGGGCCAGCGAGCTCTTGCCGCTGCCCGATTCACCGATGACACCCAGCGCCTGGCCGGCCTCGACGGAAAAGTTGACATCCTGCAGGATGGCGCGCACGGCCTTGTCGCGCCGCCCCTGGGCGGACAGATCGGGCACATCCAGGCCCAGGCCCCGCACGTGCAGCAGTGGCTGGGTCATGCGGCCTCCTTCAGGGCGTCGATCTGCAGCGCCTCGGCCTGGAGCGTGTCGATCAGGGTCTCGCTCACCGGCGTCAGTTGGTGCCCCGGCCGGTCGAAGCGGGGCGTGGCGGCCAGCAGGGCGCGCGTGTACGGGTGCTGCGGGTTCTGGTAGACCTCGTTCACGCGGCCGGATTCGAGGATGCGGCCCGTGTGGATCACGCTCATCTCGTCGGCCAGCTTGGCCACCACGCCCAGGTCGTGGGTGACGAACAGCACGCCCTGCCCTTCGCGGGCCAGCTCGCGGATCAGCTTGAGCACTTCCTTCTGCACGGTCACGTCCAGCGCCGTGGTGGGTTCGTCGCAGATGATGAGCTGCGGCCGGCAGGCCCACGCGATGGCGATCACCACGCGCTGGCGCATGCCGCCCGACAGCTCATAGGGGTAGAGGGTGCGCACGCGCTCCGGGTCGCGCACATGCACCTTGTCGAGCAGCGCGATGCATTCCTTGCGCAGGTCGGCGCCCCGGATCCCGCTGTGCAGGCGCAGCACATCTTCCAGCTGGGCGCCGATGCGCCGGAGCGGGTTGAGCGCCGTCAGCGGATCCTGCAGCACCATGCTCACGACCTTGCCGCGCAGCGTGCGCCACCCGCGCTCGTTCGCCTGTGTCACGTCCTTGCCGGCCAGGATGATGTTGCCACCCGTGATGCGCGCACCGGCTGGCATCAGCCCCGTGGCGCAGCGTGTCACCATGGACTTGCCGCCGCCGGACTCGCCCACCAGCGCGTGCACCTGGCCGGCTTCGACACGCAGGTTGACGCCCCGCAGGATGCGCGAGACGCGCCCCGCGGAGGTGATCGACATCTCCAGGTTCTCGATCTGAAGTACGTTCTTGCTCATTTGCGCACCACCGGGTCCAGTTCATGCCGCAGGCCATCGCCCAGCGCGTTCAGCCCGACCACCGACACGATGGTCGCGATGATGGGCACCGTCATCAGCCAGGGCGATTGGTTCACGTAGAGGCGTCCTTCGCCGATCATGCTGCCCCAGGTGGCCTCGCCCGAGGCGATGGACAGGCCGACGAAGCTCAGGATGGCCTCGACCACGATGGCCACGCCCATCTCCAGCGTGACCAGGGTGATCAGCAAGGGCGCGACGTTGGGCAGGATCTCGCTGAACAGCGTGCGGATCGGGCCCAGGCCCAGCATCTGCGCCGAGGTCACGTAATCCAGCTGCCGCTGGGCGCGCACCTCAGCACGCACGATGCGCGCGAAGCGGGTCCAGTCGACCACGACGATGGCGATGATCACCGAGGTCAGGCCCGTGCCCAGCAGCGCGACCAGAACCACCGCCAGCAGCACGGGCGGGAAGGCCATCCACACATCGACCATGCGGCAGATGACGGCATCGAGCCGGCCGCCGAAGTAGCCTGCCAGGCCGCCCAGCAGCGTGCCCACCAGGGCCGACAGCGTGGCGGCCAGCAGGGCCACGATCAGCGCCGTGCGTGCGCCCCAGATCATGCGCGAGACGACATCGCGGCCCAGGCTGTCGGTGCCCAGCCAATGCATCACCGCGGCATCGCCCTCCATCAGGGGTTCGGCCAGGGTGCCCGGCGGCAGCAGCGGCGACATCAGGTCCTGCGCCAGCGGGTCCACCGGGGCCAGCCACGGGGCAAAGACCGCAGACACCAGCAGCACCAGCACAATCAGGGCACCCAGCACCACCCGCGGGTTGCGCACCAGGCGGGCATGGATCGGAACAGCAGCGCGGCTCATGTCGAGCTCCTCAGGCGGGGGTTGATGGCCAGGGTCAGCACCTCGACCAACAGGTTGATCAGCACGAACAACAGCGCAAAGGTCAGCACGATGCCCTGGATCAGCGGCAGGTCGCGGGCGATCACGGCGTTGATGGCCAGCCCGCCGATGCCGGGGTAGCTGAACAGCCGCTCGATGAGCACGGTGCCGCCCAGCATGAAGGCGAACTGCACGCCGGTGAGCTGCAGCGTGGGGGTGATGGCATTGGGCAATGCCTCGACCCACAGCACCCGGGTGCCCGACATGCCCTTGAGCCGGGCCAGCAGCACATAGTCGGACGACAGTGCCTCCAGGATCGAGGCCCGCAGCACCCGCGCGATCATCGCGCTCACGGGGATGCCCAGGGCCACGGCGGGCGCCATCGAATGGAGGACCACCGAGGCGGTGACATCCCAGCGGCCCCTGAGCAGGCTCTCGAAAAAGTAGAAGCCCGTGTGCGCGTCGAAGGCGATGGTGGGGTCCACGCGCCCCGAGATCGGCAGCCACATCCAGAGCACACCGAACAGCAGGATGAAGATCAGGCCCCACAGGAAATCGGGGATGGCCTGGCAGAAGGCGGTGACACCATCGATGGCCGAGGCCAGCCAGGAGCCCTGCCCCGCCGCGGCCATGATGCCGAGCAGCCCCCCGGCCACCACGGCCAGCGTCAGCGCGGTGAAGCCCAGCTCCAGCGTGGCCGGCAGGCGCTCCAGGATGAGGCCGAGCACGTCCTGCTTCAGGCTGATGGACACGCCGAAATCCCCCTGCACGGCGTGCCAGAGCCAGATGCCGAACTGCTCGGGGATCGGCTTGTCGAGGCCATAGAAGGCGCGCAGGTGGGCGATGTCCTCGGGGCCGGCCCCGGGCGGAATCATCATCGCCACCGGGTCCCCAGGCACCACCCTCATCAGGAAGAAGACGACCACCGCCACGCCCAGCAGCGTGAGCGCGATGTGAAAGAGGGTTTTCAAGAAGGCTTTCCAGGACATCGATGACGCATCAAACGGGCTGTGGGCCTGTCCGACTTCCGCCGTTGAACACAGGCCTGATGCTCGCCGCCGGGGCGCTGGAGGGCTATCCATTGGCCGCGAGCCTGTAGCCGAAACGCGCCGATTGGTCCGCACGCACCGGGTGAGCCCGCAAATTGCTTTACCTCTTAAGTTACTGGCAAGCCTGAGGTTTTCGGCCCGTGTCGGATTTCCTGGTGGCTAGGCGCAAACCCTAGTTGCCTGGCTATTACTTTATCTGTCAACTATCCGTCACACTCCTGGAGTGATCGATGTCCCCTTTCCCCGCCCCACAACTACTCGACAGTTTCCCCCTTGTCCGGGCTTGCACCGCCGAGCAGGCCCGCCATGAGATCGGCCGCGCCTTCTCTCAACACCAACTGGAACTGCATGGCGACACCCAGGCTCTGCATGCCCACCACAACCAGGTCCGCCTGGAAGAGGCTTCGCTCAACGTGCTGTCGTACGGCGCAGAGGTCACCATCGACCCTGGCGAGCGTGGTGATTTCTACATGGTGCAGATCCCGTTGCGGGGATCGGCACGCCTGGAATCGAGCAGCGATGACATCCACGTGGATTCGGACGTGCTGAGCATCCTGCAGCCCAAGGGACACGGGCGCATGCACTGGAGCAGTGACTGCCAGATGCTCCTTTTGAGTGCACCCAGCCAGCTGGTGCAACGCCGCTTCTTCAACGACCACGCCCCCCGGACACTGGACTTCGCGTTGAGCCGTTCCCGGCAGGACCCGGGCGTGGCCGCGTGGTGCCAGGCGGCCATGGACATCACCCACAACCTGGACAAGTTCGGCTCGCTGTGGCTGAGCCACCGGGCGGCGTGCGCCTCGATGGAAGAGTTCCTGCTGTCGGCCTTCGCCCTGCTCATGCCCACGGATGCGGGCAACACCCGCCCGGAGCGCAACAACGAGCGCTGCGTGCGCCGCGCCAAGGAATACATCCATGCGCACCTGGACCGGGCCCTGACCCTGTGCGAGATCTCGGACCACGCCTGCGTCAGCGCGCGCACGCTGGAATCGGCCTTCCGGCGCCAGGGCGAGGCCTCACCGCTGAGCTATGCGCGGGATCAGCGCCTCAAGGCCGCGCATGAACTGCTGTGCAACGCCAACCGCTCCGGCCGGCCGGTGGCCGTGACCGAGGTGGCACTGCACTTCGGCTTCGTGCACCTGGGGCGCTTCGCGGCCCAGTACCGCAAGCGCTACGGCTGCTCGCCCTCGGACACCCTGCGGCCCCGCGTGGCGGGCTTCATCCCAGGGCAATTTCGTCACTCTGAACATTCTCTTCTGCAAGCTGCATGAGTTCATTCGATGCCATCGTCGTGGGCAGCGGCCTCAATGGTCTGGCCGCCGCCGTTCACCTGTCAGCCAAGGGCTGGCGCGTCCTGGTGCTGGAGCGCCAGGCACTGCCTGGCGGCGCGGTCAAGACCGTGGAGTGCACCCTGCCCGGGTTCCGCCATGACCTGTACGCGATGAACCTGAGTTCTTTCGCTGGATCCCCTTTCCATGCCGAGCATGGCGGCCTGCTGGCCAAGCATGGCCTGGGCTTCGTGCCCGCCGACAAGCCTTTCGCCTCGGCCTTCCCGCCCGCTTCGCAGCTGCCCTGGGTGGGCGTCGAGAAAGGCCTGGAGGCCACGCTGGCGCACGTGCGGCGGGCCAACCCGAAGGATGCCGAGCGCTGGCAGCAGCTGGACAAGACCTTCGACGAACAGGCGCCCTACCTGTTCGGCCTGCTGGGCACGCCCGCGCCGTCGTGGGCTGCGCTCAAGCTGCTGTGGCGCCTGTACCGTGGTCTGGGCCTGCAGAAGGCCTCGGCGCTGGTGCGCATCCTGCTGAGCTCGCCGCGCGACTGGCTGCACGAGCACTTCGAGAGCCCTTCCGTGCACTGCATGCTGGCATCGTGGGGCATGCACCTTGATTTCGGGCCCGATGTGTCGGGCGGTGCCTTGTTCCCTTACCTGGAGGCCATGGCCAGCCAGCGCTTCGGCATGATGCTGGGCCAGGGCGGTGCCGACACGATCATCAAGGCGATGACCAAGGCCATCGAAGCCGCTGGAGGCGAGGTGCGCACAGGTTGCGAGGTGGCCAGGGTGACCGTCGAATCCGGGCGTGCCACCGGTGTCGAACTCGCCAGCGGCCAGACGCTGCTGGCCAGCAAGGCCGTGATCGCCAACGTGCACCCACGCGCCCTGTATGGCCGACTGCTGGGCAAGGATGCGCCCGCCGACAGCGCCGGGGCTGCCAGGCTGCGCCCTGGACCGGCCACGATGATGATCCACCTGGCCATGGACTCGCTGCCCGACTGGGCCGCTGGTGAAGCGCTCAAGCAGTTCGCGTATGTGCACCTGGCGCCGTCGCTCACGCAACTGGCCACGACCTATGCAAACTCACTCGAAGGCACCTTGCCTTCGGAGCCGATGCTCGTCGTCGGCCAGCCTACCGCACACGACCCCTCGCGGGCACCGGCCGGCCAGCATGTGCTGTGGGTGCAGGTGCGCACGCTGCCCTACGAGGTGCGTGCCGACGCGTCAAATGAACTGCCCGCCGGCAGCTGGGACGCGCTCAAAGAAGCCTACGCCGACCGCATGATGAACCTGCTGGAAGGCTATGCCCCCGGCATCAAGGCCAAGGTGCTGGCCCGCACGGTGCTGTCCCCGGTCGATCTGGAACGGGACAACCCCAACCTGGTCGAAGGCGACAGCCTGAGCGGCAGCCACCACCTGGACCAGTTCTTCATGCTGCGCCCGGGCTGGGGACGCGCACGCTGGCGCACCGGCGTGCAGAACCTGTACCACGTGGGCGCCAGCACCTGGCCGGGTGGCGGCACGGGGGCCGGATCCGGCTACATGCTGGCGCGCGAGCTCGCCTGAGCTGCAAGGACGAAGGCCGCAGTTACTGGATAGGCGCTGCAGCCTGCGGCTACTGCTGATGCCGCCCTTTCGATCAAGATCAATGCACGGTGACACACCGCGCATTGATCAGAGCGATCGAAAGGAACGTCATGCAAGGATTGAACGGAAATGTGGCCATCGTCACGGGCGGCGCCACCCTGATCGGCCAGGCCGTCGTCGAGCGCCTGGTGGCCGCCGGGGCCCAGGTGGTGGTGTTCGACATCGATGCTGAAGGTGGCACGCAGTTGGCCTCCCGCCACCCCGAACAGGTGCAGTTCCACACGCTGGACCTGACCGATGACGCCCAGCTCGACGTCCGTGTGGCCGAGGTGGTCCGCACGCTGGGCGGCGTGCACGCCCTGGTCAACCTGGCCTGCTCCTACCTGGACGATGGCGCCGCCTCTGGCCGCGCAGACTGGCTGCAGGCCCTGAACGTGAACGTGGTCAGCGCCGTGATGATGGCGCGCGCCGTGCGCGAACCCATGCGCCAGGCCGGTGGCGGTGCCATTGTCAACTTCACCAGCATCTCGTCGAGCGTGGCGCAGACCGGCCGCTGGCTGTACCCGGTGTCCAAGGCCGCGCTGCTGCAGGTCACGCGCAGCATGGCCATGGACTTCGCGCCCGACCGCATCCGCGTGAACTCGGTGTCACCCGGCTGGACCTGGTCTCGCGTGATCAGTGAATGCGCCGGCGGCAACCGCGCCAAGGCCGATGAGGTGGCCGCGTCCTACCACCTGCTCGGGCGCTTGGGCGATCCGGCCGAGGTGGCCGAGGTCGTCGCCTTCCTGCTCTCAAGCCATGCCAGCTTCGTGACCGGCGCCGACTACGCCGTCGACGGCGGCTATTCGGCCATGGGCCCCGAGCAGAACGTGCCCGCCATTCCCCGCCTGATGGCTTGAGCCGCCACCGCACAGGCACCCAACCCCCATTCTTCTGACCAAAGGAACGCACCATGCGCCGCATCGCCATCGTGGGTGGAGGCCAGGCCGGCCTGCCACTGGCCCTGTCACTGCTCGACAGGAAGTACGACGTCACCCTCGTGTCCAACCGCACGCCAGACCACATCCGTGCGGGCAAGGTCATGTCCAGCCAGTGCATGTTCGACGCCTCGCTGCAGATCGAACGCGACGTGGGCCTGAACCAGTGGGAAGCCGTGTGTCCGCCGGTGGAGGGCATCAGCCTGACCGTGCCGCACCCGGAGCAGCCTGGCGCCAAGTTGATCGACTGGTCGCACCGCCTGGACCACATCGCCCAAGCCGTGGACCAGCGCGTGAAGATGCCGGCCTGGCTGGAGCTGTTCGAGCAGCGCGGCGGGAAGCTCATCCTGCAGGATGCGGGCGTGGCCGAGCTGGAAGAACTCGCGGCCACGAATGACCTGGTGATCCTGGCTGCCGGCAAGGGCGAGGTGGTCAAGCTGTTCGAACGCGATGCCGCGCGCTCACGCTTCGAGCAGCCGCAGCGCGCCCTGGCCCTGACCTATGTGCATGGACTGGCCCCGACACCCGAGTACAGCCGCGTCTCCTTCAACCTGATCCCGGGCGTCGGCGAGTACTTCGTGTTCCCGGCCTACACCTTGAGCGGCCCGTGCGACATCATGGTGTTCGAAGGCCTGCCCGGCGGCCCGATGGATGGCTGGAAAGGCATCACCAGCCCGCAGGAGCACCTGGCCTTCAGCTGCCAGATCCTGCAGACCTACCTGCCCTGGGAGGCCGAGCGGGCCCGCCATGCCGAGTTGACCGATGCCAACGGCATCCTGGCGGGCACCTTTGCGCCGACCATCCGCAAGCCGGTGCTGCGCCTGCCTTCCGGCAAGCTGGTGCTGGGCCTGGGTGATGCGGTGGTGGTCAACGACCCGATCACCGGGCAGGGTTCGAACAACGCCACCAAGGCCTTCCGCGTGTACCTGGATGCGATCCTCGCCCGAGGGGACCAGGCCTACAGCGAGGACTGGATGAACCAGACCTTCGAGACCTTCTGGCACTATGCGCAGGATGTGGTGGCGTGGACCAACTCGATGCTGATGCCGCCCCCGCCGCACCTGTTGAACCTGCTGGGTGCTGCCGGCCAATGCCCGCCGATCGCCAAGGCCATCGTCAATGGGTTCAACCACCCGCCGAGCCTGTACCCGTGGTGGGGCGATGAGCAGGCCTGCGAACAGTTCGTCGGCGAGAAGATGACCCAGGCGGTGGCCGCATGATGGCGATGCAGGGAGCACTCACCATGAGTTCTGCACGCAGCCCGGTCTGGGGCCAGACCGAGTTCGAATGCAAGGCACTGCGTCAGGCGCTGGGGCGCTATCCTACGGGGGTGGCCATCGTCACGGCGCGCTGCCCTGATGGACGGGCCATCGGGCTGACCATCAACTCGTTTGCATCTTTGTCGCTGTCACCGGCGCTGGTGCTGTGGAGCCTGGTGGACCGCTCGCCCAACCTGGCGGCCTTCCAGCAGGCATCGCACTTCGCGATCAGTGTGCTGGGGCAGGATCAGCAGGCATTGGCGAGCCGCTTCGCCAACCCCGCCGTGGTCGACAAGTTCGATCAGGTGGCGGTGCGGGAGGCGCCGGAGGGGATGCCGGTGATCGAGGGGGCTGTGGCCACCTTGGTATGCAGTACCGTCAAGCACCACAGTGAAGGCGATCACGAACTGTTCATCGGGCGGGTGGTGCGACTGGATACGCTTGAAGGGGCACCGCTGGTGTTTCACCATGGACGGTTTGAGTCGCTGGTCCATGCGTCTTGATCGAGTGCCAGAGCCCGCACGTTCTTTGCCTGCGTTGGATTGAGCGCTTGTTCGTGACAGCGCGGGGCGGGGTCTGAGGGCGCCCGGCCGGATGCCAACACATCCCGCGCCCCGCGCTGCAAAGACAAAGCGCTCAAGCTCTCCGCAAGGTCTGACTGGGCGATTCGCCGAAGCGATCCTTGTACTCCGCACTGAACCGCCCCATGTGCGCGAACCCCCATCGCAGCGCGACCGAAGCCACGCCACCGCTGACGGGCCCCGCCAGCAGATCCCCCCGAACCCGCTCCAGGCGGGTATGGCGCAGGTACTGCATCGGGCTCATGCCACAGAAATCCTGAAAGCCCGCGTACAGGCTGCGCAAGCTGACACCCGCGATCTCGGCCAGGGCCTCGGCCCGGATGGTCTCGTGGGCATGGGCCTGCAGGTACTCCTGCACGCGCTTCACATGCCGGGGCAGCACGGTCGAACGCCGTGCCAGCGGTTCGTCGCTGAAGTTGTGGGCCTGGCAGGACAGCAATGAGGTGGCCACCAGTTGCTCGAGCTGGCCCACCAGCAGCTTGTGCTCCGACACATCGCCGGCTTGCTCGGCCCAATCCACCAGGTAGCGCACGAGGCATTGCCAGGCGGGCTGTTCCTTCCAGCGAAAGCCCAGAGAAAACTGCAGAGGCGCATCCGGCTCATGCCCCAACTGGGCGGTCAGCATGCGCTCCGGAATGGCCGGGCAATGCGCACCATCAGCTGGTCGCAATCGGCACTCCATCGCATGGCGGTTCCCAGGTGCGGGCTGATCACCGAGGCCACATCGGGTTGCGACTCCAGCGTGTCGAAGCCGCTGCGCACCTGGGCACGCCCCTGCAAGGGCATCATCACCAGGAAGAAATCCTCCAGTTCGCCAGGCTCGATCTGCACCTCGGCGCCATAGCACAGGCGGCTGATGCTTACATCGCCGAAGCCCAGGTGGTGCATGCGCGCGTCCAGGCTCTGCCGGCCGCTGGCGATGTTCAACGCGTGGGGTTTCATCACGCGGGACACCAGCGCGCGCGTCTCCTGCACATCGCGCGAGGCGAACAACTGCCTCGTCGGCGCGACCAGCATCGCTCGATGCAGGCCGGCAGAAGCCGGGGTCGATGTGGACATGAGCATGAAGCCTCCGTGTACGCCAAGAAGCCAGGTGCGCCAATGCACCGTCGCAGCCTGCGGCACGCAAAAGCGGTGCCAAACGGACAGGAAACTTTAGACCTAAATAAATACCCTGGATTCGGGTGTTTCCCTGAAATGGGGCACCGATCTGTGCAACGGCGCACCGTCGTGATGCGACTACCTGTCCGAGAGGCGGATAAGCTGCTCGCAGACGCAATTCCATTCATCCCGAAGCAGCGCCCCATGACCCCTAGAGCACAACTGCAGCTACTGGCCCAGTACAACCTCTGGCAGAACCAGAACCTCTACTCGGCGGCCGACAGGCTGCCCGCCGTCGAGGTCACTCTCGAGCGAGGCGCCTTCTTTGGATCGATCCAGGGAACGCTCAACCACCTTGCCGTGGCTGACACCATATGGCTCAAGCGTTTTGCAACGCTTCCCGCGTGCAAGCCCGCGCTGGAGCGGTTGAACGAAACGCCCAGACCAACGCGGCTGGATGAGCCGCTTTTCCCGGACTTCGCCTCGCTGAGAACCTACCGCCATTGGCTTGACGGCCTGATCGCTCACTTCGCCACGGAAGTCCCAGAGGAGGCGTTGTCCCTGTCACTGACCTACGCGAACATGAAGGGTGTCGAATCCACCCGAAACCTGTTCGCGCTGCTGATGCATTTCTTCAACCACCAGACCCACCACCGCGGTCAAGTCTCCACCTTGTTGTCCCAGGCGGGGGTCGACCTGGGGATCACCGATCTGCTGCCGATCATTCCTCAGGTGGATGTCCAGGCTTGAATGGTCAACGGGCCCGCCGATTTCAGTGCTCTGCACTCGCCACGCGGTTCACCAGCGCCGACCAGGCGCCAATCGAAAAGAAGTGCGCATAGGCCAAGGTCAGCCAGCCCTTGGCCCGCCAGGCCAGGAAGGTCGCGTCGGGGAGCTTGGCGAAGCGGTCAGCGTCGATCTCCTTGAAACCGGCCAGGCTGAGGCGTTCGCCGCTGCGCAGCGTGACGTCTGCGCGGTGGTCGACCAGCAAGTCGGCCTCGGACAGGGCCTTCGAAAACGCGGCCGCCTCGAGGTGCTGTGCCTGATAGTCGCGACAGAAGGTCAGCGCGCTGCGGGTCAGCGCCGTCGGCTCGCCGGCATCGTCGAACAGCGGGCGGTCGCGGCCGGCCACGAGTGCCTCGGACGCCTCGTCGATGCACAGCGTCAGCTCGGCGCGTGCTTCGTTCTCCAGGAAGATGAACGGGTAGCGGCGGATGTAGGCCGGCACATACACATCGGTAGACCACTGCCCGTCGGGCTCGACGAACAAATTCTGCTGCCCACGCAGGCCCAGGATGGCCACGGGGTGCGGGGTGGCCTCATGGCTGAAGACGATGGGAAAGTGCCTTGCGGCCATCGACATCTCTTCGGCCACCAGCGGCACCGCGTTCGTGGTGGCGGCGAAGGCATAGCCAGGGTCACGGGCCAGCGAGCGCTCGCCATGCTCCCCAGGAGTCAACACCCGGGGCGACTTGTAGAACAGCGGAAGGGAAGCGTCAGTCATCCAGAAACGTCCAGTTCATTCGTTGACAGGGCTCAGCGTGTGCCGGCGGTCTCGCCGTTCTCGCGCTCGTCGGCCGCAGGTACCAGCAGGCGATTGTGCAGCTCGGCAGATGCCACCGTCAGCACCACGGGATCCTTGAACACACCGAGCGCATCGGGCGACAGACCGGTCGTCGAGAAGTTGCCCGTGAACAAGGCCCCCACACCTGGCATGCTCGGGATCACGTTGCCAGGCAGCGTCGAGGCCGTGACCGTGCCGATCAGGTCGATCGGCCCCCACGGCGTACCGTTCATGAAGTACGGCGCATTCACCAGCCCACCGGCAATGCCGGCGGCGGCCATGGCCCCAGTGCGTCCGCCGATGCGGCCGAACATCTGCGCAGAAACCGCCGACGATACCGTCAGGCGTCCCAGATCGACCTTGTGCTCGGCCACCGCATCGTTGCGGCCGATGTTCAGCACGCCCGTCGGGCCAGCCGCCATGGTCAGCGAGGTGTTGCGGCCAATCAGACCGGTCAGCGTGATGTTCCCATCGGTGGTCAGCTCCGCAGAGCCGCCCGGCAGGTACACCGGGGCCTCCAGGCTGATCGGGCCGCTGGTCACCCGCACGACCGCAGGGAGGTAGACCGCGGCGCCACCCGTCTGCGTGAAACCGGTCGCGGTCTGTACCGTGGCGCCCGGCGCGAAGTTCACGCTGCCCGAAGCACTGGTGTTGGCGATCGAGAGCGCGCCCGTGCTGGCCGCCACGGCCCCCTCGAACACGAAGCCCATGCCCGACAGTTGCAGGCCGCCGATGTCGTCGGCGGTCACAGCGCCGCGGAAGCGCGTGGTGCCGCCATCGGCGCTGCTCACCAGGTTGCCGATGCGCACCGCGCCCACCGCATCGATGTCGCCGACATCGGCGCGCAGCGTCAGTGTGTTGCTGGCAGGGCCGTCCACGGTGCTGCCGAAGACCAGCGAGCCGCCGGTACTGTGCAGCGTCGCATCGTCGGTCAGCGTCAGCGCGCCGCTGTAGGTCTGGCCCTGCGTGGTCGACACCGAGGTGCCTTCCAGCGTGGTGGCGCCACTGACGCTCAGCGAAGACAGCGCCTGCGTGCTGCCCACGTTGCCCAGGACGGCATCGCCCTGGATGCTCAAGCTCTGGCCGCCGGCCGTGCTGGCATCCACGCCATGGCGCAGCGACACCGAGGTGCCCGTCAGCACCGCGTTCCCGGCCAGCGTCACACGCTCACCGTAGGTCTGCGTGCCCGTGGTGTCGACCGCGTTGGCCAGCACCACCGTGCCTGCGGCATCGGTCTCCAGAGAGGCCGCGCGGATCGACGCGTTCAGGCGGGTTTCGCCAGCCGTGTTGATCGTCAGCGCACCCAGGCGCGTGGTGCCGCCAACGGCATGGTCGAGCACCACGTCGCTGCTGCCGGCATCCACGGTCAGCGCGTGCGCACCGTCGATGGTGCCGTTCAGCGCCATCGCGCCGCCGCTCAGCACAATGTCCGCACCCAGCGTGATCGCGCCGTTGTAGGTTTGGCTGGCGGTCGTGGACACGCCACCATTCAGGGTGCTCGCGCCATTGAGCGTCAGGCTCGACAGCGCCTGGCTGTCCCCCACGGTGCCCAGCACCGCGTCACCCTGGATCGTCAGGCTCTGCCCACCGTCCGTGCTGGCGTTCACGCCACCGGCCAGCGACACCGTGGTGCCGGTTAGCGTGACGTTGGAGGCCAGTGTCACCTGCTCGCCATAAGTCTGCGTGCCAGTGGTGTTCACATCACCAGCCAGCACCACCGTGCCCGGGCCGTCCGTCGTCACCGAGGCTGCCCGCACCGACGTGAAACTTGTCTCACCAGAGGTATTGACCGTCAGCGCACCCAGGCGCGTCGTGCCACCCACCGCGTGATCGAACGCCACGTCACCGCTGCCGGCATTCACCGTCAGGGCATGGGCGCCGTCGACCGTGCCGTTGAAGGCCATCGCACTGCCTTCCAGTGCCACGTCGGCTCCCAGCGTGAGGGCACCGTTGTAGGCTTGGGCCCCTGTGGTGTTGACCGCCGTGCCGCTCAGGGTGCTCGCACCGTTGACCGTCAGCGACGACAAGGCCTGGCTGCCGCCCACGGTGCCCAGCACGGCAACGCCCTGGATCGTCAGGCCCTGGCCGCCTTCCGAACTGGCGTCCACGCCGTTGGACATGGTCACCGTGGTGCCGGTCAAGGTGATGTCCGCGGCCAGCGTCACGAGTTCGCCGTAGGTCTGCGTGCCGGTGGTGTTCACATCACCAGCCAGCACCACGGTGCCAGGCACATCCGTCGTCACCGAGGCCGCGCGCACCGCGCCAAAGCTGGTTTCGCCAGCGGTGTTGACCACCAGCGCACCCAGGCGCGTGGTGTTGCCCACCGCACCGTTGAAGGCCACGTCACCGCTGCCGGCGTTCACCGTCAGCGCCCGTGCACCATTGACTGAGCCGTCCACGGTCAGGGCGCTGCCTGTCAGTACGGTATCGGCACCCAGCGTCACCGCACCGGTGTAGTGCTGTGTGCCGGTGGTGCTGACGCTGCCGCCATTGAGCACGATGTGCTGGCCGTCGACCGTCAGCTTGCCCTGGTTCGCAAAGGCTTGTGCCAGCGTCACCGTGCCATTGTCAGAGGCCAGCGACACATCACCGCCCTGCCCCGCCGTGATGACGCCATTGGCGTTCAGGGGGCCCACGGTGTCCACGTTGATGCCGCCATCGGCTGTTGTCAGGGTGCCGGTGGTCAGCGCGCCGCTCGACGTGAGGTGGATATCGCCCGTGCCGGTGACCGTGGCGTTCACGGTCATGCCCGTCGCGTCGAAGGCCGAACTGCTGCTGCCGATGCCACTGCCGCTGGTCAGGTTCAGCGTGCTGCCCGTCAGCGACGACGACACCGTGAACAACTGGCCGACGGCCGCGTTCAGCGAGACCGTGCCGTTTGCACCTGCGTTCACCGTGCTGGTGGTCAGGTTGCCTGTGGTGGCCGTCAGCGAGACGACGCGGTTGGTGCCACCGGCCACCACCGTCTGGGCCGTCAGGCCCGTGGAGCTGGTGGCGGTGATGTTGCCGTTGCTGGTCTGCAGCGCGGTCTGGGTCAGCGTGCCGGTGTTGTTCACCGTCAGCGCGCCAGCGCCGGTCAGTGCCGCGTCGAGGCTGTCCGTCGTGGTCGTGAGCACGGTGTTGCCACCGGCCGAGCCGCTGCGCACATAGACCGTGTCACCGCTCAAGGCCAGGTTGCGTGCCGCGGCACCGCTGGCAGCGGTGACCACATCGGTACCACCCGTCAGGCTCAACGCGCCGCTCGTGCTCAGGCCGGCCGTCGGCAGCGTGAGCGTGCCCGCGGCGCTGAGCAGCAGGTTGCCGTCCTGCGGCAGCGTGGCAGCGCTCACGTTCAGGTTGCCGGCCGATCGCAGGTAGGCGGAGCCGCCCGCGCCCATCGTCAGGCCGGCGGCGCCCACTGTCCAGGTGCCGGTGTTGACGTTGTTGATGCTGACCACGCGGTTGGCACCGGTGGCCGTCAGGCTGTCGAGTTCGCTCACGTTCACGCGCAGCGGCGTGCCGGCCCCGGTGGCGAGATCGTTGACCACGCCGATGTTGCCATTGGCCGTCAGCTGTGCCGAGTGGGCCGTCAAGTTCGTGCCCGAACCGCTGCCCACGATCGCACCTGCCGAACTCAGCACAACGGCACCGTTGTTCGCACCCGCAGACACACTGCCCACGGTGATGTCGCCCAGGGTGGTGGCCAGGGTGACGTTGTTGCCGACGGCATCGGCCGTGGCCGCCACCGAGGTGGCCGTCAGCGGGCCTGCGGCGTTGATGACGATGGCACCGCCGCCAGCGGTCACCGAACTCAAGGTCAGGCCGTTGGTGTTGTTGTCATTCACGTAGATGCCGACACCGCCCGCCGCATCGCTCAAGGCCAGTGTGTTGGCCGTGGTCTGCATGGCCATCAAGGCACTGCCCACGCCACCGGCCCCCTGCAGCGTCACCGTGTTGCCGGTGATGCGTGTGAGCACCGAGCCGTCGTCCTGCACGGTACCGCCCGCCTGGTTCGAGATCAGCGACACGTTGCCGGAACCGGCATTGATGTTGCCTGCGATCAGGTCCACGTTCGTGGCCGTGCCGTTGACGGTGATCGCGCCGCCGCCGGAGGTGGCATTGGCGATCAGCAGGTCATGCGCGGTGCTGACATTGATCTGGCCGCCGTTGGTGGCCACGTTCGTGAGCACAGAGGCGCCACTGGTGCCCAGGAAGGCTGCACCGCCATCGGTGATGACCTGCACGCGCTGGCCGTTGACGACCACGCGGTTGCTGTTGGTGCCGACGCCATTGGCGCCGAACAGGTTCAGGTCGTAACCGGTGACCGTGCCGGCACCGGTGGCCAGGATGCTGCCAGCGTTGGCCGACAGGTTCACGCCGCTGTGGCGAGCGTTCGCACCGGCCGACACGTTGTTGACGGTGATGTTGCCTGCGCTGGCCGTGACGTTGATGTCATTGCCCACCGCATCGGTGGCCGACGTCATCGACGTCAGCACGATGTTGCCGGCCGCGGTGACGTTGGTCGAACCGTTGGCCACCGAGGTCGTCAGGCCGCCTGTCAGCGAGCCCGTGCTGCTGAGGTACAGCGAGCCGGCGCCGGTGACGGTGGCGCTCACGCTGTTGCCGGCATTGCCGTTGACGATGATCGGCGCCAGTTCAGTGCCGATGCCGTTGGCTGCGCTCAGCTGGATCGAGGAATTCGCACCCGTGCCGCTCAGCGTCACGTTGCCGGCCAGGATGCTGCCGGTGCTGGCCGTGAGGCGGAGCGTGTTGTTCGCACCGTAGCTCATGGTGCCCAGGGTCAGGTCACCCGTGGTGGCGGTCACCGACAGGTCACCGGTGGTGGTCAGGTTGCTGAGGTTCAGCGACCCGGCCTGCGTCATGTAGGCACCACCCGTGCCCGAGCTCGCGGTCAGCGTGCCCACGGCCAGACCCAGGGCCAGACCGTTGGTGCCGATGAAGCTGTCCGTGCCCACGGCCGTCAGCGAGGCGTTGCCGGCGGTGATGCGCGAACTGCCGTTCAAGGCGTAGATGGCCCCGTCGCCACCGCTCACACTGGAATGAAGGGTGGCGGAGCCGCTGCCGACATCGATGCCGCCCACCGCGATGCGGGAGATGGAGCGGAAGCTGAAGTCCAGACCGGTGGTGTCCACCAGGCTGGTGAGGACGCTCACGCTGCCCGTATCGGCACCGCTCAGCGTCAGGTTGGTCGCCGCCAGGCTGAAGACGCCGGTGCTGCTGGTGGCGCCCAGGTTGTTGGCCCGGTTGATCGACAGCGAATCCAGATCCTGCTGCCCCTGGACATAGATGTCACCGATGTTGCGCAGCGCCAGGTTCTTCGTCGACACCCGCAATGGCGAGCCGCTGCCGCCGATGTTGTAGGCGGCGTTCATCGCCACACTGCTGCCGCTGACCAGGTTCGAACCGTTCAGGGCCGTGATGCTGCCATTCGTTGACGTCAGCGTCACCGTATCGCCGCCGCTGATGACGCCCGCGGTCAGGGCCGTGCCGGCCTGGAGCGTCACCGCGCCGGGCGCGGTCACCGAGGTGGCGGTCAGCGCGTAGCCTTCACTGATGTTGATGCTGCCGGTGGCGCCGTTGGCCGCGGCGGCCGATGCCGTCAGGGTGGTCGTGCCACCACCGTTGGCAGACAAGCTCACGGCCGACTGGTTGCCGATGGAACCGGCGGCCGTCAACGACACGCTCGTGGTTCTGCTGATCGAGCCGCTGAGGATCGAACCGCCCTGGTTGTCGATGTTGACGGCATTGCCGCGGGCGTCGATGCTGCCCAGCGCGATGTCGCCGATGTCGTTGACCAGGTTCACATCGCCGTTGGCGCTCACGCCGCTGACCGAGGTGCGGCCATGCAGGTTCAGGTAGGTGGCGCCACCGTTCGAATTGGCGCTCAGGGATGCCACCGTCGCCTCGATGCTGTTGCCCGCACCGGAAGCGCCGATGGCGCCGCCACTGCTGCTCATCGACAGGCTGGCGGCACGGATCTGCGTGCCGGCCACGCCGTCGCCGGTGATGCTGCCGCCGCCACGGTTGCTCAGCGACACCGCGCCTGTGGTGCCCAGGTTCAGGTCCCCCACGGCAATGGCCCGGTCGCTGTCGAACGAGAAGACCAGGCCTTCGGTGTCGTTCAGGGTGGTGAGGGCGCTGCCCGTGTTGCTGTCGGTGCCGCTCAGCAGCGTGTAGGGTGTGTTGCCGTGGACAGGCACCGACTGGATATCGTAGGTGCTGCTGGTGGCCACCGGGTGCGTCGCGTTGATCGCCAGCTGGTCGATGTGCGTGTCCGATGCGATGTACACCGAGCCGGTCGAGTTCACCGTCAGCAGCGGGGACGACAGGTGGATCTCGTTGCCCAGTGCGCCGATGGTGCCACCAGTGCCACTGTTGTAGTTCGCCGTGGCCAGCGTGGTGCGCGCAGCGGTGATGTGATGGGTCGGGCTGCCGCTGCTGAGCAGGTCACGGTAGGTGGTCAATGACACCGTGCCGGTCTTTTGCACATCGACAAGTTCGACCACCTGGCTCTGGTTGGTGTTGAGGGAGAAGTTCAATCCGGTCGCGTCATGGATCTGATTGACGGTCGTGGTCGTGCCGTCGCTGGTCACGTCGAACGTCAACTGGGGCGCGGTGACATGGTAGGTCGGTGCCGCGCCACCTGTGCCCTGAGCACTGGTGAACGAAAGATCCAGCAGATCACGTGCGTTGTCCACGAAGGCATTGGCGCCGGTGCTCACGGTCAGCGAGCGCGCATCCGTCTGCATGCGCGTGGTGGCATCGCCCGCCACGCCTACAGAGCCGGTTGCCAGCAGCGTGACGCTGTTGCCCTTCAGCGCGGAGTTGCCGATGTTGGTGATCGAGGTGTTGGCGCCTCCGCTTTCCAGCGTCAGGTGGTGGCCATCCTTCACATCGCCGGTGCCGACCACGAGGTCCACATCGGTGCGCAGGCTGAAGTTGATGCCGCTGGCATCGGTGACGTGGTCCAGCGTGTACTGGTTGCCGCCTGCGCTGTCGGTCACCAACAGGTCGAGCCGGTCTGCCGTCACCGACACGGTGTTGGACGTGCCCACCGCAGCGTGCGTGGAGGTGATGTCCAGGCCGAACAGGTCGGTCGAGTTGTTGACGACGATGTCACGGCCGGCGCTCAACACCAGTTGGCGCGTGTTGGTTTGCACCGTGTTGCTGCCGGCCCCAGTGGCACCGATGGCCTGGGCCGCCGTCAGCGTCAGGTTCGGCGCCGTGAACAGGGCACCGCTGCCCTGCAGGATCGAGCCGGCGGTGGTCGTCACGCGGGCGAAGTTGCCCACGGTGTTGTCCTGCAGCGTGAGCGACTTGTTGTTCGACACGTACAGCGAGCTGGTGATCTTGCTGCTGAGCGAGTTGACCGAGGTGTACAGCGGATTGGGGCTGTAGTTGTAGCTGTAGACACTGCCTGCGTTCAGCGTCAGGTGGTCGGTGGTGATGGAGGGGCTGCCCGCGCTGGCGCCGCTGCCCCCCTGGATCAGCCCATTGGCCACGCCCAGGTAGTCGGTGCTGGAGAGTGTCACGCTGCCCGAGCCGGTGTTGACGCTCGTGGCCGTGATCGTGCGGTCGGCTTTCAGGTCCAGAGCCAGGCCGGACTGGCTGATGTTGTTCAGTATCAGGCCACCGACTCCGGTCGTGTCACTGAGGCTGAAGGCAAGGCCACCACCTGAAGTGACCGTGTAGCTGTGGGTGTTGGCACCACTGGTCCTGTGCTGCAGGTCGAGGCTCAGCGACTGCAGCGTGGTGCTGCCGTTGTTCACGGACACATTGCCGCCTGAGGCGATCGACAGGTTCTGCGTGCTCGTGGTGGCGGTCACCGCGCCGTTGCCGGCCACCGCCGTCAGGCTCACAGCGCCTGCGGTGATGGTGCCGCTGTTGCGGTTGATCTGCGCATTGGTGTTATTGGGCGCGCTGCGCGAGGTCAATGACACCGAGCCCGTGCTGTTGCTGCCTGCTGTGATGGTGTTCAGCGACAGTGCGCGGTCCGTGCTGTAGCTGAAATCGAGCGGGCTCGTGGCCACCAGGCCCAGGGACTGCGTGGCGCCATCGGTGATGGCAAACGTCGTGAGGTTGGTCGCGCCCACGCCATAGCTGTACGTGGTGTTGGTGCCGTGCGTCACCGTCATGTCCAGCCTGGACAGGCTCTGCGAATCGGTCACGAGCATGTTGCCGCTGCCGTTCAAGGTCAGCGAGGGCGTGGCCACCCGCAGGTAGTGCCCCGCGGTGCCGATGTTGCCGCCGCCGCTGGTGGTCGATGCGGCGTTCAGCGTCACGCTGCCGGCCGTGATGCGGCCGCTGCCCGCGTCGCTGGTGATGTTGCTGTTGGCGCCCCCACCACTGGTGGCCAGCATGATGCTGCCTGTGGCCTGGAGCGCACCGGCTTCGATGTTCTTGCTGTTGGTGAAGCTGAAATCGCCCAGCGCAGTGCCCCCGGAGCTCAGGCTTTGCGTGGTACCCGAATCGGTGATGCTGAAGGTCTGACCCGCCGCGGTGATGCCGAACTGGCTGGCCGTGCCGACGGCGGTGGTGCCGTTGGTGCTGGTGATCGCCAGCTTGGCCAGCGTCGCGTCGTCGTTCACATGCAGGTGGCGGCCGGCCGTGAGCGACAGGTCGGTGGTGCCATGCAGCGCGATCGCGCTGGTGCTGGACCCGACAGAGCCGCTCGTGCCAGCGGCCAGGGCGACCTTGCCCGCCGTGATGGATGAATCCGTGTCGATGTTGGCAATGCTGCCGCCGGTGCTGGCGACCGAGGCAGCGCCCGCTGCACCGACGTCGATCGTGCCCACGTTCACCGATCCCGTGCCGCTGAAGCCGAAGGCCAGCGCCGAAGTGCTGCTCACCTCAGTGAGCGTGTGGTTGCCGCCGCTTTCGCTGATGTCGAAGACCTGGCCTGCGCCGGCCGTGATGCCGATGGTGCCGAAGGCGCCACCGGTGCGCGTGAGGTTCAACTCGGTCAGCGTGGTGCCGTCGTCCACCGCCACGGTGCCCTGGGCAGTGAGGTTCAGCCGCTGCGTGTCGACGCTCAGGACAGCGCCATTGCCGCCCAGCGCACCATAGGCCGCGCTGAGACTCACCTGGCTGCCGGTGATGCCGGTGGCGGCATTGCCATCGTCCAGCAGCGAGCCGTTGGTGGCGGTGATCGACACCGCGCCGCCTGAGGTGGCGTTCACCGCGCCCAGCGTCAGCGAACCGTCGCTGGTGACCGCGATGCCGGTGGTGGCCTGCGCGTCCAGCGCGGCACCATAGGCGCTCACGGTCAAAGCGCGGCTGCTGTTGCCGATGCTGCCTGCGGCGCTCAGCGTCAGCGAGCCGTCGCCGACATAGACCGTGCCGGTCGGGTTGAGGATGGAGCCCCGGTCTGCCGTCAGACGCACGGCCTGACTGTATGCCGTGATGTTGCCATTGATCGAGATGTCGCCCTCATGGACGGCGATCTCGACCGGGCCGGCCGCTGACACACCGGTCAGGGTCAGCGTGTTGGTGAAGTTGCCGCCGGTCGGTGTCGGCACATCGATGTAGACGCCACCGTAGGTGGCATTGGCATTCAAGGAGCCCGTGATCAGATCGAGGTGGTCGTTACCGCTGGCACCGATCGAGCGAGCATTCAGATAGGTCGAGTTCGCCAGCACGCGGGTGGCCTTGTCGCCATCGTCGACGATGCTGCCGCCCGTTGAAGTGAAGCTCACGGAGCCGCTGTAGCTCACATCGACCTGGCCCAGCGTGATGTCGCGGTCGCTGGTGAAGCTGAAGCCCAAGCCGCTCGAATCGACCACGTTCTGCACGTGGTGGCCCGCGGCCGAGTCGGTGATGGTGAAGGCCAGCGACGGTGCCTTCACGACCAGGCCATAGGCGGTCGTGCTGTCGGCATGCGAACTGCTGATGCTCAAGCCCGAGAGGTCTGCAATGCTGTTGACATACAGGTCACCTCGCGTGGCGAGGGTCAGCTGGCTGGTGTTCACCTCGAGCGGTGCCAAAGAACTGCCGACATGGCCCTGGTTGGCCCGCAGCGTCACGGAACTGCCGGTGACACGGGTATCGGTGTTGCCGTCTTCGACGAGGTCGCCCTGTGTGGCGGTGATGCTGACCGACGCGCTGTTGGCCTGGACCTGGCCGATCACGGCGGTCTGGTCGCCGCTGAAGCTCAACGAGTTGAGCGGCACACCGACGATGCGGTTGATGGCGTACTGCGAGCCGTTGTCCACCACATCGAAAGTGAGGAACGGCGAGGTGATCTCCAGCACGTTCGCCACGCCTGGCACGGCGTGGCGGTTGGTCACGCTCAGCGAGGTCAGCGTGTTGTCGGTGTTGACCAGGTAGACGTTGCCGGTGTTGTTCACCGACAGGCCACTGATGCTGGCCTGGATCGCATTCGCGCTGGTACCGATGGACTGCGCCGCATTGAGGTAGGCAGAGCCGGTGGTCAGGCGCGTGCTGCCATTGCCGTCATCGACGATGGATCCTCCATTGGCCGACAGCGTGGTCGAACCGTTCAGCGCGCTGCGCACGGTGCCGATCGTGATGTCACCGTTGCTGCTGGTCACCTGGATCGAGTTGCCCGTGGTGGCGACATTGTCCAGCGTCACGCCGCCATTCTGTGTGACGGTGATGTTGCCGGCGTTCTCCAGGTCGAGGTGGGCTGCCGTGCTGCGCAGCGTGATGTTGCTGGCGTTGCCGCCGGCACGCGCGACGATCAGGTCGGCGTTCACATCGTTGGAGCCGATGCTGGTGATGCTGCCGTTCTGGGTGGTCAGCGACACGGTACCTGCTGTGCCTGCGTCGACCGTGCCCACCGTCATGTCGCCGGTGCCGGTGGTCGCGATCGTGATGCCGTTGCCCGGGGAACTGGTCGTCGAGGTGACCGTCCCGAGGGTCGTGCTGCCCGCGGTCGTGATGTCGATCGGACCGTTGCCCGACACGATGGTCGACAGGTAGGAGCTGGTGGCCGTGGTGTTCGCGTAGATGCCGCCCGAGGCCGCGTTGGCACTGAGCGTGGTCGCATTGGTCTGCAGGCGGGTGCCCGACGTGCCGATGGCGCCGGCCGCATGGACTGCCAGCGCGCCCGCGGTGATGCGCGTGCTGGCGTTTCCGTCGTCGACCACGTCGCCACCACTGGAGCTCAACGTCAGCGATGAGGTGCCGGTGCTGACGGTGCCCGCGGTCAGGGTACCCGCGGCCGACACCGCGGAGCTGCCCGTCGTGTTGAGCAGTGTCAGGTTGAGCGCACCGGCGTTGGCGACGAAGGCACCGCCCGTGCCCGAGGTGGCCGACAGTGTCGGCGTATCGGTGTTGACCGACTGGGTGCTGGTGCCAATGGCACCGTTGTTGCCGTTGCTGCCACGCGCCGTCAGCACCACCGAGGCGGCCGTGCTCAGGTTGCCAGCCGCACCGGTCAGGTTGCCCGCGGTGGAGGTAAGCGTCAGCGTGCCGCTGCCCACGTCGAGGGTGCCCAGCTCGATCGAACGGTCGGACACCAGCGTGAGGTTCAGCCCTGCCTGAGCGATCTGGGTGGCGCTGAGCGTGCTGCCATCGGTGAGCTGAAAGCTCAGGCCGCTGGCATCGATCTGGTAGGTGTGCGTGCCGGGTGCGACATGCAGCGCGTTGACCGACAGGTCGGTCAGGGTTCGGTCGCTGGCGGCGAAGATGTCACCGCCACCTTCCACGGTGAGGCGCTCGGTGTGGGTGCTGATCGCGCTGCCCGCGGTGCCGATGTGGCCGCCGCCAGCGGTCAGCGACACGGTGCTGCCGGTGACCAAGGGCGCCGTCGCTCCCGCGTTGGTGATCGAGCCGACGGTGGACACCATCTGCACCGCACCGGTTCCGGCATTGATCTCGCCGGCGATCTGGATGTTGCCGGTGGCCCGCAGCGTCACGGCGCCACCGTTGGTGGTCAGGCGGCCAATGTTGGTCAGTGCACTGCCCAGGCCCAGGGCCTCGAGCGTGATGGAGCCGCCCTGTGTGCGCAGTTCGGTGTTCGCATCGACGAAGTGGATGCCACCGGTCTGGGTGGACTGCAGCGTCACGCCGCGACCCGCGGTGGTCTGGAAATTGATGGCGCCCCCGGCCATTGCATCGATCGTGATCTGGCCGGTGGCCTGCAGCACGATGTTGGCGTTGCCGGCCAGGCTTTCGAGCAGGCCGCGCGAAATCGTGTTCAGCGTGGCGCCAGCGCCCTGGTTGCCATCACCCGCGGCAACGCTGCCATCCGACGCATTGCCGTCTTGCGTGCCGCCCGAGGCGGAATCGGTGATGCGCAAGTCGGTCGGGTCGATCAGGAAGGTGCCGGTCTGGCCTTTGTCTGCGCGCAGGTCCACGTCACCCGTGATGCCGATGTTCTTCTGGCTGGAGACTTCGGCAAAACCGCCGTCGCCGCCCTGGGCGCCGCCGCGTGCGCTGATCTTGCCGTTGAAGACGGTGGTGTCGGTCGACCACAGCGTGACGTTGCCGCCTTTGCCGTTCTCGGTCGCATCGGCGTTCAGCGTGGCGCCAGCCGCGACAGACACCGATTCGGACTTGTTGGAGAACGGATGGGCAGCGTCGGTCAAGCCGGTGCTGCCCAGTGCGATTTCACCGCCACCGTGGCGGCCCGAGGCGTCGATGGACGTGCCCGTGGCCACGCGCACCTTTTCGCCGGTGGCGATCACCGTGCCGCCCTGGCCACCGCTGGCGGCCGAGACGTCCATGCGCCCGCCGATGGCCACGGTACCGGCGTCACCGCCGGACAGCACGATGCGGCCGCCCTGGCTGGCCACCGCGGTCGCACTGATCAGCCCATCGGTGTTGATGACGTTGTCGATCACACCCTTCACCGCGCGGGCCGTCAGCAGCACGCTGCCACCCTCGGCACGGATCTCGCCGCTGTTGGTGACCAGTGCACCGCTGCCCGGTACGGTCTCTGTGATGGCCGAGCCCGCGCTGAAGCTGAGCAGGCCATCGCCATGGAAATCGAGCGAGAAGGTGTTGGCCGCCCCCAGCGCCACACGGCCCAGGCGGGCCTCGATGACGCCAGAGTTGCGCACGCGTGGCGCCACCAGTGCCGCCAGACCGCTGTCGTGGATGGTGATTTGGCCCTGGTTGTCGATGGCCGCGTTCGTGTTCGGCGAAGCCAGGCCGAATTCATAGCGGCCGGCCATGAAGTCGTCGTCGCGGATGTTCGCCGTGGTGGCGACCAGGCCACCCACATCGACGCGTGCCGTGGGCCCGAACACGATGCCGTTCGGATTGACCAGCATCACGGTGCCATTGGCGTTGAGGCGCCCGAAGATGGCCGATGGATCATTGCCCAGCACGCGGTTGAGCGTGACGCTGCGCGCCGAAGGCTGGATGAAGTTGACCGTCTCGCCCGCGCCGATGCTGAAGCTGCGCCAGTTGATGATCCCGCGCTCACTTTGCTGCAGGACATTGAGCGTGCCGGCACCGCCATCGGAGATGGTGATCGAGCCCGCTGCCACCTGGCCGCCTGTCGGATTGGCCAGGGCGACCTGCCCCGCCATCGTCCAGCCCACGACGATCGCCAGCTTGGTGAGCATGATGCCGTGGCCTTGGCGGCGCAGGGAACGCTGGAGGCGGCGGGCACGGATGGCGACGCGGCGGAGCACTTGGCGGGACGGTTGGCCAATGGTCATGGGACGGCTTTCAGGAAAATCGATGTGCGGGAGATGCGGGCGCCACGGGTGCCCACTGCGACGGCAGGCGGGTCAGAACAGCGCGGTCAGCGAAACGAAGGCACGGGGGTCCTTGTTGCCTTCGGTGCGCACGATGGTGTTCATCGGCTTGGCGATCTCGAAGGAGGCATAGAAGTAGTCATTCAGCTTGGCGCGAACGCCACCACCGAAAGACGTCAGCTTCCTCGGCGTCACCTCGTTACCGCCCTCGGCGGCCCAGACGCGGCCACCGTCGATGTAGCCGTAGAGCTGCAGCGTGTTGGCGCGCACGTCGGGCACGTAGCGCAACTCCACCATCGCGGCGATGCCGTTGTCGGACGACAGCTCGCCCTCGTCATAGGCGCGGCCGAAGCTGGCGCCTCCCAGGGCGATCTCCTCGCTGGCCAGCAACGGGCGCCGCGAGAACTGGCTGGTGAAGCTGCCGACAGCGCTCAGGCGCGGAGCGATCTGCTGCAGACGCGTGAGATCGAGCGTGAGCTTGGTGAAGTCGCTGCGGCCGTTGGCACGTGAGGCCAGAGCGGATCCATTGTCCGAAGCGCCCAGGCCGTGCAAGCCCTGGTGCAGGGTGGCCCGCACGGTCGTGATGCCATCCCACAGGTCGCTGCGGTCGTAGCTGACGCCAGCGCGCACGATGCGCAGGCGATCGCGGGTGAATTCGATGCCCGTCAGGTCGGTGTCGACATCGCGCACTTCGACCTGTCCGAAAGCCCGCAGGTTCTCGTCACGCGAGCGGATCACCGGCACCGTGACCGTGCCCAGGCCGCTCGTCACGCGGCTCTTCACATCCAGCGGTTCAAGCTCGCGGCGGGGGTTGGATCGCGCATGAGACAACGCCAGGGTCAGCATCGTGCCGTTCGAGCCGATCAGCGCGTCATAGCCCGCGCCGATGCCGATGCTGCGGCCAGTGGGCACCGAGGTCCTGGCGTTCAGCGTGATGCGGTCGGCGCGTTCACCCACGGCGTTCCAGGCGTGACTGACCTGCAATTGGCCGCGGCCCAGGTAGGGCGAGGCGCGGTTGTCCAGGGTCACCTGCCCGTCCGTGGGCTTGCGCTCGGTGCGCACGGTCAGCACGGAGCCGCCCCGTTCGTTCGGCGAGGGCTCCAGCGTGCCGCGCACGGTGAGGCCGGCCAGGTCATTGGCCAGGAGCAGGCGGCGCTCGATCTCGGCGACGCTGATCGGTTTCACCCCTCGCAGGCCACCCACCAGGCGCTCGACTGCCGCTCGGGCAGGGCCGATGTCGTCCTCGTAGCGGACATCAGCGACGAAACCTTCCACCACGACGAGACGAAAGCGCCCATCCTCGATCGCCTGCTGCGGCACGATCACACGCGAGGTGACATATCCCGCATTGCGGTACTTCAGTTCGATCGCATTCGCCACGGCAAAGACCTCGGCCACCGACACCTCACGGTCCAGCAGGCCCACGTAGAGCTGGCGCAGATCGTCGGCCGGGAATGCGGTCGCGCCCTCGACGGTGAGGGTCTTCAGCGTGAAGCGCAGATCCTGGGCCCCGGCCGGTGCCTGGGCCGAAGGGCTTTGCGGCACCTCGATGCGCGGCACGGCGGTGGAGGAGTGCGGCATGACCGGGCGGGGAATCTCCCGGCCGGCCTCGGCGCCTGAGGGCAGTTGCGCCGGCAAGGTCTGCGCGGTGGCTGCGGCCCCCATGCTGCAGGCCCATGCTGCTGCGACGAGCAGGCAGGTGCGGTGCAGACGAGGCAGGGAAGACTGTGGGCGGGGCGTGGTGAGGAAGGACGCGGGAAGGTTGGCTGTAGGCAGAGTCATGGGCATCGGACCGAAGGCGAGGGCTGGCGATTGCGCGTCATCGCCAATCGCAGAACGGAGCGCATGCAGAGAGCGCTTCAGCGGACGACAAACACAGTTCGCAACCGTAACCAATGGCGCCCCTGTCTGGTGCGCAGAAACGGCAGCCAACTTGCTGCCTGTTTTCTGGTTGACATCCAGTGGAGACCAGGGAAACACACCACAAACACCCGCTTTCCGAGGGGGAAGCGAGCGCGCCACTCCCCAGGAAAGACGTTCTGCATCCGGTCAATATCGGGTCCGTACGCGGCTTGTTGAGCGTAACGAACGTGACATATATGGCGAGCCGATGCCTCGATTTGTAAGCATCAGCGCGACCGCTTCCATGGCTTCGGCGTGGGCCTGGACATGGAAAACGGGCCACAGGGCCCGTTTACAGGGTGCTGCGCGACAACTTAATGAGCGAACAGGCTCGACGCTGGCTGATGCGGTAGTGGCCTATGACGTAGGCCATCGCGTCCTTCCTCAGCGCGGGCAGCCCCATTTTTTTGCTGCGACATCCTGCAAGATGGCCTTGTCCAGGCTCAGGTCAGCCACCAGTTTTTTGAGCCGGGCGTTCTCTTCTTGCAGCTGCTTGAGCCCCCGAGCCTGATCAGGCTCCAAGCTTCCGTACTGCTTCTTCCAGCGGTAATACGTGGGCTCGCTGACGCCGAGCTTGCGGCAAAGGTCTGCCACAGGCATTCCCATCTCAGCCTGCTTGAGCGCAGCGACGATTTGCTCAACAGAAAACCTACTCTTCTTCATCACGTCCTCCGGGGCCCTCACTGGGGCCAATGTGCCGGAAAACTATCGTTTCGAGTGGCTCGGTTTGAGGGGATCAGATCAATCGTCTAGTGAACTGCAGGCATTTGGCCCAGAGGCAATGGTTGTGGAGGAGGCGCAGAATTCGCACGCATGTTCGACATTCCCCGAAATACCCATGCGGCATAGGTCTCCGAATTCTGAAAATGTGCTTGCTCCGTTGCAAAACCAACCTGCTTGATTGGCTTGCCTGAGGCCAAGCTGTAGATGCCGGTGATATTGCCCTGCGGATCGCGTACCAAGCCCCAGTTGGCCTGGCCGGTTAGGGGATCATCGAACAGTTTGCGCAGATGCCGCATAGGCTGTGGGTAACGCGGATCGCGCAGTAGCTCTTCCAACGTGCGTGGTGCCGTGTGCTGGCCCAAAGGCGTGGACTTCTCGTAGCTATCGAATGCAGCCCTGAACTGCTCGCCTACGGCCAGCAACTGCGCCTCCGCACCTTGCCGTGCCAGGGCAGCACCAGCCTGCACACCCCACGCCGTCGTGCCTGCCAGCACGCCCACGGCCATCAGCAGGAACAGGTAGGCGAAGCCTTGAGCCCTGTCACGTTCACCAGTCCGCATAAGGCCGTCCGTCGGCACCGTTGCCCGGCGCCGTGCTGTGCAGGTCGTAGACCATGCCTTCATACCCCTCAGGCACGGGCACTACCTGCCATCCCTGGTCGGACTCCAGCACTGGGTCGTAGGGCAGACCGCGCAGGTAGCGCGATTCGACCAATTCGTCCAGCGACGCCGGGTAACGGCCCTTGTCACCGTAGAAGCGATCGATCACACGCCGCGTGGTCTGCAGGTTCTCCAGGAGTACCGTCTCCTTGGAGCGGTCTACATGCTGCAGGTAGCGCGGCACGGCAAGCGTCAGAAGCACAGCCACGATGGCCAACACCACCAGCAGCTCGATCAGTGTGAAGCCTTGACGGACGCGGCGGATCAGTAGCATGGCAGGACCTTGTGCACGTTGCTCATGCTCACCATCGCAGGTAGGGAACACCGTTAAGCCCTGTCAACGACGAGCGGCTGCGAACATCGTAGACATCCTCGCCAGGCTGGGGATCATCGGCCTCGGAGGCGTAGGCGCGCAGGCTCCAGGTGGCGTCGTCGGCCTCATCCGGGTCGGTAGAGAAGGGATCACGCGGCACGCGCCGCAGAAAGAAGATGCGGCGGCGCTGGGGGTCCTTCAGGTCTTCCTCGCCTTCGACCAGGTCTTCCAGCGCGGCCGGGTAGCCAGTGCCACCCATCTTCCTGGTGATCCGGCCTTCATCGACGGCCCGCTTGTAGTCGTCGATGGCCGTGCGGATCTCGCGCAGGGCCAGGCGAAGCTCCTGCTCCTTGCGGTGCTGCACCTGCACCTGCACTACAGGTACCACGATCAGCGACAACACCGACAGCACTGCCAGTGTCACGAGCAGTTCGATCAGGGTGAAGCCTTGGCGGCGCTCGCAAGCGTTCATGGCTTGAGGTTCACCTTGAACGGCGGCGGCACATTCAGGGACACGGGCATGCCCGCGTCACCCTGCGGCGTCGCGCTGATCAGATCGACGCTGGCATCGACCTGAGCGGTGGCCAGCACCTTGAAGGACAGCGTCACCAGCTCGCCTCGCCCTTTTGCTGGCATGCCCTCACGGGCCAGGCTGACATACGCCCGCCCCTTGGGGTCGATGCGTGAGGACTGCGTGGACTGGCCACCATCCTGTTTCATGAAGCCACCTTCGGTGATCTGTTGAAGCTGAAGCAACGTGGGGTCGAAGCCGAAGGACAGCGGCACCGTCCGCAAGGGTTCAGCGGTATCGACCTGCAGCGTCACGCTCAGGGTCTGGCCCGGCCTGGCCTGGGGCGGGCCGTCCCAGCTCAGGCTTCCGGCCGCGGAGGCCTCGCTCTGGGCCGGCGCGTCCTTGGCGGGCGCAGGGCCTGCGGCCGGCGTGCCTACGCTGCCCGCTGCGCCAGCCGCAGCAGCTCCAATGCCACCGCCAGAGACCAGCCCCGACAGAACGCGATTGCCCAGGTTCGACTCGGTACCCGATTCGAACTCCAGGGTGTCGGCCGGCGGGCGCTGGATACCGCGGATGATGCGCGGGGTGATCGACAGCACGATCTCGGTCTTGGTGGTGTCGTCGGCTTGCGAGCCGAACAGGCGGCCCAGCACCGGCACCTCGCCCAGCCCGGGTACCTTGTAGGCCGAGCGGCGGTCCTCGTCGTTGATCAGGCCTGCCAGCACCTGGTTCTCGCCGTCGCGCAGCCGCAGCACCGTCTGCGCCACGCGGGTACCGATCTGATAGGCCAGGCTGCCCGACTTGGTCTGCACCTGCCCGACGATGCTGCTGACCTCCAGCGCGATCTTGATGGCCACTTCCTGGTCCAGGTAGATCACGGGCTCGACGTCCAGCTTCAGGCCCACCTCCACGTAGTTGACCGAGTCGGAGACGAAGCCGGTTGACGTGGCCGTGGTGGTGATGTTGGGCACCTTCTCGCCGATCAGGATCTTGGCCTTCTCGCGGTTGCGCGTGCGGATGCGCGGGTTGGCCAGGATCGAGGCATCCGTGTCCTGCTTCTTGGCATTGAGCGTGATCCCGCCCACGCCCACGCCGATGCGGCTGGCATTGAGGCCATGCAAATCGGCCACCGTCAAGGGGCCGCCAGAGGCCGAGGGCAAAGGGGTGAGCGTCGCCTGGTCGGGCCAGCGCACGCCGAGGTCCAGCAGGCGGCTGCGCTTGACCTCCAGGATCTCGACCTCCAGCATCACCTCGGCATCCGGCACATCGTGCAGGGCCACCAGCTTCTCGGCCATGCGTACTGCCTCGGGCGTGTCCCTCATGATGACCATGTTGAGCTTGTCGTCCACGATCACGTCGCGCGACTTGAGGATGGTCTTGATCGTGTTGGACACGGCCTTGGCCTCGGCATGGGCCAGGTAGAAGGTCTTGACCGTGAGCGGCTGGTAGTCCTTCTGCTTGGCCTGCGTGCTGGGGTAGATCAGCACGGTGTTGGCGTCCAGCACGCGCTGCTCCAGCTGGTTGGTGAGCAGCGTCAGGTTCACGGCCGCCTCGATGGTGGACTCCTTCAGGAAGATCGAGGTCTTCTGGTCGGTCTTGACGTCCTTGTCGAGCAGGAAGTTCAGCCCTGAAGTGCGCGACAGCACCTCGAAGATGGTCTTGAGCGGCGTGTCCTTGAATTCGATAGACACGGGCTTGCGGTAGGCCACGGCCAGCAGGGCGTCGGCCGATGCGAACGCCGCCTTCTGCCCGGCATCGAGCTGCCTGAGCAGGCGCTGGGCCCCCGCATGATCGGGCTGCTCCATCAGCACGGAGCGCAGCCGGCCACGGGCCATCGGCACATCCTGGGCGGCCACGGCTGCCTCGGCCTCCTTGAGCAGCTTGTCGAGCCGGCGCGCGGCGTCGACCTGGCGCAGGCCGCTCAGGGCGCGCCCGTCGGAGGGGTCCTGCGCGAGGGCCAGGCCGTACTGGCGCTCGGCCTCGTCCCACTCGCCCTGCTTGAGCGCCCGTGCTGCCTGCGCGAGCAGGTCCAGCTGGTACTGCGCGCGCGCCTGGCGGTAGGCCATCCGTACCTCGCCCGAGTTCGGACGCAGGCGCAGCGCCTCGTCCAGCTTCTCGACGGCCTGCGCGCTCTGGCCCTTGGCCAGCAGGGCGCGCCCCTGCGTGTAGGACTCCGGCATGGCCGAGCACCCCAGCAACATGGCCATCATGCACATGCAGGCCAGCCCACCTGCGCGCAGGCGCGTCCAGGGCCGCGACGGTGAAGGGATCACTCGAAATCTCCAATATCCAGTGTTTGCGTCAGGCCCAGGGGCACGTAAACGATGCTGAGGGTCGGAGGGGCGATCCGCCCCACCTTGTAGGTCTCGTCGATGGACGAGCCTTCGTGAACGATGAAGGTCTGCCCGTCGCGTGCGAGGTAGATTTCCCAGCGATCGCCTTCCCGCTTCTTGCCCAGCACCTGGAAAGGCAGCGGCGGGGCGGCCTCGACCTCGAAGGCCGGCGTCACCGCCACGGGGGGTGGAGGCGGTGCCCACGACCGCGCCGTGAACAGATCCACTGCGGGCCCCGCGGAATGGTCGGCGATCAAGGCATCACGGGTGCGCACACGCTCGATGCGCAAGGTGGCCGCCGGCGGTTGCGGCGCGTCCTTGCGTGCCGCCGGCGACATGGACGTGGCGATGGCGGTGCCCGCCGCGCGCACCGCCGCCGCGCCGGGAGGCGTCTTGTCGCCCCACAGCGCCAGCCACAGCGCCACCAGCAACATCATGCCCAGCGCCACGCGCCGCCCCTTGCCCTGCTTCATGGCGCCTGCTCCATCGACCAGACAGACAGGCTCAGCCGCACCTTGGGCACGGGCTGCCCCACACCTTCGCGCTGCATGGACAGCTCGTCCAGCGACAGCCGCGGCAAGGCACGCAGCAGGTCCTGCGACAACGCACGGACCTGCGGATAGCCAGCCTCCACGGTGACCTGAAACTGCAGGCGCCGCACGCCGGTGCCCTTGTCCAGGGTGTCACGGTAGTCGGATGCGCGCCAAGGCAAGCCATGGCGGGCCATCACCTCGGCCACGCGGGCGGCGCTGTCCACGGCATGGCGCGGCGGTCCGGACAGGAAGCCGCGCAACTCGGCCAGATCGTCGTCCACCGACGTGCGCGCTGGCGCCGAGGCTCGCTGGCGTGCATCCTGTGCCTGGGCCAGCCGAACGACCCTGGCCTGCAGCTGCGCGGCTTCATCGTCCAGTCGATTCGAAGCCGACCACCCGGCCACCGCCGCCAGCAAGGCCACGCCCGCCGCCAGTGGCCACAGCAGACCATGGCGCCAGACCAGCACCTCGGCCATGAGCCGGGCGCGGCGCCCCGCACCCGATAGGCGCTCGGCCCATCCTGCGGCCCTGCCCTCCTGCATGGCCATCATGGCTGAGCCCCCTGCGCCCAGTACACATCGGCGGTCAGCCGGACCGGCCGCTGTTCATCACGCTCGTTGGTGTCGTGCTTGACGAGGGCGACCCGCGCCACGGCGGGCATCCTGTCCAACTGGTCCATGTAGTGCAGCAGGCTGTCGAGCGTGCGCGCCTCGGCCACCAGGCGCAAGCGGGCCTCTTGCGCCTGCGGCTCGATCGAGAGCAAGGCCACCTCCGGCACCGACGCGGCTTCCAGCGTGTCCAGGATGCCCGACCACGGCGTATTGAGTTGCCTGACGACACGGTTGTAGCCCTGCACCTGTGCCACGCCCAGGGAAGGCACACGCCCTTTCTGGGCCGGGCGCTGGCTCAGGCCCGCCTGGGCCTCGCCCTGCTCCACGCGGGTACGCCACACGGACACCTGCGCCTCGCGTGCCTGGACGCCATCCCACACCCAGGTCGCGCAGCCCAGCGCGGCCAGCACGGCCGCGATGGCCGCGCCACGTCCGGCCATGCCCGAGGCATGTCCCCAGCAGGCATCCGCCCACGTGGGCGCCAGGTTCCAGCGGTGGCTCATGACACGCTCCAGGCCTGCGCACCACGGGCCAGTTCCGCACACCAATGCGCGGCCGATCTCAAGGGACCGTCGGTTGCAGGCCCCTGCAAGGCCGCAGTGGGATTCGCATCGCCTTCGGCCCGGATCAGGCTGGCCTGGGGCCGCGCGTGCCGCAAGTCGAGCCAGCGGACCTGCGAGGGCACGGCCTCGCCCACCCTCAAGGCTTCACGCCGCGCCTCGGCAGCGATCATCGATGCCCTCGCCGCCTTGTCGGCCTGCCCCGGCAGGCGCCAGGTGCGCAGGGCGCGCGGCCGGCCGGCCGCCAGGCTCACCAGCGCGGCACCCGAAGCGCTGTCCAGGCACAGCCAGCCCGTCGGGCGACCCTGCCACGCCGGGCCGCGAGGTGCCCAGGCATGGGCCAGTTCGGTGACGATCCCGAGGCGCCCGGCCTTTGCAAAGGCGCTTTTCAAGGCATCCACCACCACGCCTGGCACAGCGGTGCACAAGAACGCACCGCCCACCTGCCAGTCGGCCGTGACCCGCCAGTCCTGCGGTGCATCGCCATGGATCTGCGCGCGGCGCGCCGAGGCGAAGGCCTGCAGTTCCCCAAGGGACGCCGTGCCCCCCGGCGGCGTGCACAGCCAGTGCTGGGCCAGGTCATTGGCCACCACCACCTGCACGCGCCCCGCGCGGCGTTCCAGCGCGCCCACGGCCCTCAGCGCCTGAGACAGGGCGTCTGCCCACACGCCCGGCACGGTCGGGTCGCCAGGCAAGGGCCAGCACTGCGCCCGCCCCTGTGCATCGAGACACACCAGTTCATCCGCCGACAGCCCGAGGCTCAGCCTTTCACGCCGAAAGAGTGACACGCCGCACCTCCTCGAGTGTGGTCAGGCCGGCCTGGACCATCGCCAGCCCCGCGTCGGTCAGGGTGCGGGTGCCGGCCTCGCGCGCGGCCTCGCGCACCTGCCGCATGGGCCGCTTCTGGATCAGCAGCTCGCGGATGTCCTCGTCGAGCCGCAGGATCTCGGCCACCGCCTTGCGGCCCTTGTAGCCCGTCCCCCGGCAATCGCCGCAACCGCTGCCGCGCCGGAAGTCGAATCCCGTCCACGCCTGGGCGGGCAGTCTGAAGCGTGCCTTCTCCGCCTCGGATGGCTGGACCGGCTTGGCGCAATGCGGGCAGTTCACGCGCAACAGCCGCTGGGCCCAGATGCCATTGAGCGCGGACACCAGCGAGTAGGGATCGAGCCCCATGTGGGTGAAGCGCCCGAACACATCGAACACGTTGTTGGCGTGCACGGTGGACAGCACCATGTGGCCCGTCAAGGCCGACTGGATGGCGATCTCGGCAGTTTCACGGTCGCGGATTTCACCGACCATGATGCGGTCGGGATCGTGCCGCAGGATGGAGCGCAGGCCGCGGGCGAAGGTCAGCCCCTTCTTCTCGTTGACCGGGATCTGCAGCACCCCCGGCAACTGGTACTCCACCGGATCCTCGATGGTGATGACCTTCTCGTGGCCAGTGATGGATTCCGAGAGCGCCGCGTACAGCGTGGTGGTCTTGCCCGAGCCCGTGGGCCCGGTCACGAGCATCATGCCGTAGGGAGCCTCCATCAGCTCACGCAGCAGGGCCAGCGAGGCCCCATCGAAGCCCAGCGCATCGAGCGTCAGGCGGCCATGCGCCTCGACCATGGCCTGCTTGTCCAGGATCCGGATGACGGCGTCCTCGCCATGCACGCTGGGCATGATGGACACGCGCAGGTCGATGTCCCGGGCTTGGGCCCGAACGCGGAAGCTGCCGTCCTGCGGTACCCGGCGCTCGGAGATGTCCAGGTCGGACAGCACCTTCAGGCGGCTGATCACCTGCTCGGCCAGGGCCTCGCCCGGCATCTCGGCAGCCAGGTCCAGCACGCCATCCACCCGGAAGCGAACGGCCAGCCCCGCAGGCGTGGCCTCGATGTGGACATCGCTGGCGCCCGCGCGCAGGGCGTCGTACAAGGTGGAGTTGACGAGCCGCACCGCTGGGCTGGCCGCATCCGACAAGGTGGCCAGCGACAGCACCTCGACGCCTTCGGCCGCTTCCGCATGCGACACCGGTGCCGCACCGAGATCGTCCATGGCGCGCGCGCCGGCCTCGTGCTGGTTCAGGAAGGCATGGATGTCCTGCGGCGTGGCCAGGCCGAAGACCACGCTGGAGCGGGCGGTGCTTTCCAGCAGCGCCATCAGGTCGGCATCGAAGGGGTTGCCGATCACGCCCACCAGTTGCCCGGGCTGGGCCGGATCCTGCAGCAACACGGCACGGCGCTGCTGCGCGCGCGCCAGGCTCAAGGCGCTGAAATCGGGCTGGCAATCCAGCAGCCGATCCGATTCGTAGAAGGGCATCGCGAAGGCCTGCGCCAGACACGATGCCGCCTCGCGCTCGTCCAGCCCTCGGTGCGCCGCGAGCACCTCCATCGGATGCCCGGCCTGCGCGCGCAGTTCGTGCAGCCAGCTCAGATCGGTGTCCGCCGTCATTGCAGCGTCCCTGCCAGATCGAAGATCGGCATGTACAGCAACAGCACCACCAGGCCCACCACCAGGCCGATGCCAGCCATCAGCAAGGGCTCGAAGGTCTTGGTGAAGCGCTCTACCCAGCGGGCGTTCTCCTTCTCATAGAACAGCGCGGCACGGGTCAGCATGTCGCCCAACTGGCCGGACTTCTCGCCGACGCGGATCAGGCGCAAGGCCATGGGCGTGCTCAGGCCGGTGTGTGCCAGGGCGGCCGACAGCGGCTGGCCGCTTTCGATCATCGCGCGGGCAGCGTCCAGATGGGGCTGGCGTGCCACGGCCAGCACCGCCCGCGCCAGGCTCAAAGCCTGCTGGATGGGAATGCCGCCTTCGAGCAGCATGCCCAGCGTGAGGTAAAGCCGGGCCAGCTCGAAAGTGGCCACGCGCGGTGCGGCACCGGGCAGCAGCGAGAGCACGCCCAGCACCCCCGCACGGCGCCAGCGGCCCAGCCCCCAGGCCACCACCGCGGCCAGCAAGCCGGATCCCACCGCCAGCAAGGGCCAGGGATGCCCGGCCGCGAACTCGCCCCAGCGCAGCAACAGGTCGGACGCCCAAGGCAGCTCGCGCCCCGAGCCCCGGTAGACCGACGCGAACCGGGGCACCACATACGTGACCAGGAACAGCGCCACGCCCCCACCAACCACCAGCAGGATGGCAGGGTAGATGGCCGCGCTGAGGATCTTGTGGCGCACGGCATCCAGGCGCGTCTCGTAGTCGATGTAGCGGGCCAGCGAGCGCGGCAGATCGCTCGTGCCTTCGGCCGCCTGCACCACGCCGACCAGCAGCGGCGGGAAGGAATCGGGCTGCTCGCGCATCGCAGCCGACAGGCGCAGCCCTTGCGTCAGGCGAGACAGCAGGCGGCTGATCACTTGGCGCGCGGCCTCGGTGGAGGCATGCTCCAGCTGGGCCTCCACGGCCTCGGTGACGTGCAGGCCCGCTTCGAGCAGTGCCAGCAGCTCTTCGACGAACTGCACGGCCTGGAACACCTGACGCCCGCGCCCTGCCCCCGTCGAACGCTGGCGCAGGGACACCACCATCAGGCGCCGCGCCGCGGCCTGCTGGCGCACGTCGGCCTCATCGACGGCGTCGAGCTCCAGCGTGACCAGGGCCTGGCTCACGGCATCGATGGCACGGACGGAAAATCGCATACAGCCTGCTACTGCCGGGCCCGGGCCTCACTGCCCCACGATGTCGGCGGCATCGCCTTCACCGCCGGCCTGGCCGTCCTTGCCATGACTGATCAGGTCGAAATCCGTGCCCGTGGCACCGGGCGAGCGGTAGATGTAATGGCGGCTCCAGGGGTCGAGCGGCACCTCGCGGGACAGGTAGGGGCCGTTCCACTTGGGCGCCTCGGCGGGCTTGACCAGCAGCGCGTTCAACCCTTCTTCGGTTGTCGGGAAGCGGCCCACGTCGAGGCGGAAGGTGGCCAGCGCACGCGAGAAAGCCTCGACCTGGGCGCGTGCCACGCTCTGCTCGGACTTGCCGATCTGCGAGAAGTACTTGGGGCCCACGTAGGCCGCCAGCAGGCCGATGATCACCATCACGACCAGCAGCTCAAGCAGGGTGAAACCTTGGTTTCTGACACCACGACGACAACAGCTCATATCCGCCCCTTTTGATTCCTGGACAAGGAGCGTCGACAAGCCAAGTCATGCGCGAGCACCACCAGTCAGGACAAGGCCTGAGGGCATCGCGCCATGCAAGTTGTTCACGAGAGCAGCGCTGGTTCGCAGGCGCCACTCTCCTTCTCCCATACTTTGTGGCGAGATTCTAAAGGGCCCAGTGGCTTCAGGCGCCCCCTCAAAGAGGGGCCTGCTCGGATGTCAAGCGCCAGCCCTCAGCACCTCCAGCGCCAACAAGGCTGTGACCAGGGTGCTCACCACCAGCATCACCAGACGCCATCGCCAGGGACTCGCGGCATATGACAGCGGCTTCCTGTTGCCGCCGAGGGGAATGTCGGGGCGCTTCCACCAGATCACTGACAGGCCAAGGGCCATCAACACCCACAGCAGGCCGCTAGCGAACTTCATGTCGTTCAATCCCCCACTTCCAGCCCTTCCTGTCGAAAACATGGGCAAGCGACACACCCACCACCAAACCGCCCAGAAGAACCTGCCACGTTTTAAATGCAGCGACAGCGAAGACATAGGCCAACGGCAACACCGCGATCACAGACAGTCTCTTGAAGTCAACTCGATATCTCGTGCCACAGGCTCTGCAGGCCGCGGCCTCCGCCGACTCAGGCATCACCTGCGAGCGACATCGGTGGCATGTAAAGGGCTTTTTTTTCATGGATTTCGATCGCCTTCCTACCCTGTTGAACTTCACTCTTCCTACCGGCTTCTCGATCTGACTCAGTTGCCTGCGACCTGCCAGAAGTGCTTCCTGGCCAAAGCCACACAAGGCGCCAAAGGCCATTCAGTACTCAACCACCCCAGAAACCCGGCCACGGCCGCTCGCTCGGCGGGCGAATAGAAGTGAGCTTGCCGGCCGAACCATGCCAACCCAAGATCACCATGATGTGGCTTGACGCCTTCCTGCGTGCCCGCAGCCTCGATTCGCCGCCGGATGTCCATGCCTGAGAGCGCCTCGTCCATGTCTTCGAGAGACGCATGGGTATCCACGCCCACATCCTCGAGCAGGGCTTCAGGCAATCGGAAAGGCTGCATCAGTTCATAGAACTCATGCCGATGCAGATGACGCAAGGCCAGCACCATGAAGGTCGGCGCGAAATACCACACCGCGTAGGGCGTGAGCCTGTAGAGCACGCCGAAGTCAATCCACGTGAGGTGGTCCAGCAACTCATAACGATGTTTGCCACGAAGAGGCTCCAACCCTTCGACCGCCGAGCTCAGGCTATTCGGGTCAACCGCACACAAGTCCTGATCCCGTATGGCCGGCATATCCATGAACGCCGATCGGATGACTGTTTCGACAGCAACGGGATCGTCCATGGTCTTCAAGCAATTCAACGGAAGAAGCAACCATCCACCCAGATCTCGAAAACGCAAAAATCAATAAGCCAATCCCACACATGGAGTAATCAAAAATTTCAGATCCGGGGGAGCAACAACACACCTAGCCAGCAGCACCATCTTGGCCGGCATCACTTTTTGGGCTCCGTGAAGCGTCCGGCAAAAATCGCCGCCTATCGAGGATTTGCGCTCACTGCACGCCAATGCCTCAGCAACAGTAACCACATCGCGGCAAACAGCATGGCCGCGACATGAAAGCCCGCGCCATACGCCCATGCCGCGGAGCTCATCACCTGTCCTGCAATCAAGCCCATGAGCGCCTTCACCGGGGCGAATGCCACAATGCCATTGATGAACAGGAGTGAGAAGAAAAAGATCGCCGCGGTTTCCAGGACCCTAGATCGGATGGCTCGCTCGGGGTTCAAGCTGTTACCCACCATGAAGAACAGCAACACCAGACTCAGCAACCCACGCGGGTGGTGATCCGTGTTGCTGGCCCATACCAGCAACCCCATGGCCCAGGCACCTCGGAACGCCCACAGCCATCCAGCAGGCACTTCGTCCGCTAGTGCAACCCAAGGAAATAGCACTTTGGCCCATCGAGAAGCAGGCATCAGACTTCAGACTCCGGTGGTGTGCTCTGGCAAGCCACCGTGTTGCACGTCCCAACGATGCCATTGAACATGTCATCGGCAAATATCAGCCCTGCCACTGATGCCATCAGCGCTCCCATGCCACTTCCAGCCAAGGCGAGCAAACCGACCACGGCCATGATGGTTGAAACCATGGCCACAACCTGGATGCAGGGTATGGCACGCTCGCACTGTGCCGAGAGAATAGCCTCCATGTAGACCATGTACATCACAGTGATCGACACCAGGAATGCGGCAATGCCGATTACCAACCCGACCCAAGCAGGAAGCAACGCTGCGAACAGACCAGCCGCGAACAGTCCGAATCCTATATTCGTGCTGTTGTCTTTCAGGTATTCCATCGCGCCACCGTTAGATCCCCCCTCGATGATGTAGCCCCCGGAACCAGAACTCGGATCGATATAAATATAGCCTGCGCCCTTCCAGCCATCCTGGCTGATCGGGGCCTGGTGGATGGTCACGGCCATGCCGGCATCCAGGTACGATTGAATCGCGTTACGGGTCTCCACACTGTGAGCGCTCAAATGAGTGCTCACAATGTTGGGGTTGGATTCGTACACCGCTGGTGTGATCGCAAAGACCTTCTGGCCCTGCTGGGCTGCCAAACCGAGCGCCTTGACTGCACTAACACCCTGGGCACATGTAGGCAGAAGAGGGCTCGAGTTGACGGCACCGATAACCTTGCACTCGGAGCGGGGGTTGAATGTCCGCTCCGGAACGATGTGCTCGAGCGCACTCATGTATTGGCCCAACCCATTGTTATGGTTGATCCATTCTTGGCGGATGTTGGCACGACTCCATGCCAAGTGGCGAACATGACCAATATCCAGATTTGCACCCGTGAACCGCACGCTTTTGATCACACCCCAACTGTAGAAGGGGTGCGCAACATTGTGGAAGAGGCCATAGCTAAGGCCTCCGTTGTGCACCATGCCGGTCAGCCTTGAAGCGTCACGAGCGGCACTCTCCACTTCCAGGAACCACGTCCAGATGGGCGTCACAAGCAAGCCGGACGACAACTCTGCAACATTCGAGAGATCCTGCGCTTGCAATTGCTGCCGGATCAGATCCATCCGTGACTTGAGACGATTCATCTGCGCGACATTGATGCCATGAGCACTGATGCCAATAGCGGTCGAGTTGCCGACCGTGTTCGAGCCATCCTGGGTAATATCCCAGCTACCTGGATATGACAAGGAGGTGTAACCACCTTCTGCCAATAGAGCAGTACCCATTGGCAAACCCTGAGAACCGCTCGCCACCACACGGCCATCCAGCATCAGCTGCGGTTTCAGTCGGATCAAATAGCCAGGAAGGCTGGTCGGGAACTCCTTGGGCAACACGGGACTACCGTCTGCATGCGCTTTGGGCAAATAGCTGGCGATGGTGTCCGCATCTGCCTGACTGGCCGGTACATAGTTGAGAGTAAACCGTTTTCCTACCAACTGGCTGACTGTCTCTGTGTAGGCAAGTAGCGGCTCTTCGAGAGCGCGGTCCTGCGCGTTGGCGTACAAGTTGTACATGAACTTGTGCTGGAGCCCGGATGGAACCGCGCTTTCAGCAGTCCCGCTCTGGACCACGACATAAGGCAAGCTGGCTTCCAGGATTGTGCTGATCGTCGCCTGGTTGATTTTCTTGCCAACGATATCCCCAATAGATGCGTTGGGCCCTTGTTGATGCACGTATGTTTCCAGACGCGCCTGGTAGTCATCCAGCATGGCCCGCATGGCCTGCCGGTTGATGTTCTGCGCAGAGCCATCCGCATCGCTCACCGAGCTCCCTTGCTTAGCCGCGTTCAGCAGTGCCTGGATATCCAAGGGTGCATGTGTCCTGAGGTCCAGCCCCGCACCATACCGGTACTGTTTGAGGCTCGGATCTAGTGGCACCCATGCATTGCGCTGGCCTTGCGGG
>NZ_RSED01000024.1 GCF_003933735.1 Aquabacterium soli
CGCGTTCGTGTTGCCACGGTCGAGCGTCGTCAGGCCGTTCACCGCACCGCGGATGACGACACCGCTGTCCTGCGTGACGATGAAGATGTTGGTGCCCAGCAGGTAGTTGCCCGTGTCCACCAGGATGATGTCGCCCGGGTTCAGGTCGTAGGTGTCGAGCACCGAGCGGATCGAGGCCTTGGGCTTGTCGGGCGTGAGGCCGTCGTTGGCGTCGTTGCCCACCGCCGTCGTGTACTCGTCGCCGGTGAGCGCCCCATCGTTGACGTAGTAGTAGTGGATGGGCGAGAGCACCTCGAACTGCGCGTCCGAGGTGTCGACGATCGCGGGCGTGCTGACCGAGGTGATGCGGATCTCGTAGTTCGCGGCCGGCGCGAAGACACCGCCGTCGACCAGCCAGTTCCAACTGCCGTCGTTGGCCTCGTTGGCCGCCAGCGTGACGAAGCTGGCCTGGCCGGCCCCGCGGTACTCGATGTTGACGTTGCCCGTGAAGCCGAAGGAGCGCCAGCGGATCTCGGCCGTGCTGTTCTGGCCGATGCGCTCGCCGCCGTTGGGCGACAGCACGGTGATGTACTGGCCCGGGCTGCGGCCGGCCTGCGCCGTGTTGCCGTAGGCACCGATGTTGATGTAGCCGCCGTTGGGGGCGGGCTCGTTGCTGTAGTCGTCCACGGCGCGGCCGCGGTCGATGAGCGGCGACTGCACCGCGATGTTGACCACCGCCGTCGGCGCCACGACCACCGGCAGCCCGTTGGGGCCCACCACCGGCGCCAGGCCGCTGCCGCTGCGGAAGCCGCCGTACAGGCTGGCTTCATGGAAGTCGTCGTCGCGCCCGTCATTGGCCGCGTTGACATAGCCCAGCACGTTGTCGGCACCGTCGATGTCGGCGAAGTGGGGGTTGCCCGTCAGGCTGTTGGCGTCGGTGAAGGCCGCGGCGCGCCAGGCGGCCAGCGTGCCGCGGGCCGTGCCCTGCCAGACGCCGACCGAGCCGGCCGCCGAGGGGATGAACAGGTTGTAGTCGGACGCGAAGCCGATCTGGCTGTTGGCGTTGACGACGATGGCCGAGCCCGTCACGGCGCCCAGCACGTTGTTGTACAGGCGGACATTGGCCGCGTTGTCCAGGCGCACCGCGTCGCCCACCGCCTGGTAGACGGTGTTGTTGATGAAGGTGAGCTTGTCGCCGCTGATCAGCACCGCGTGCTCGGTGTTGGCGTAGACGATGTTGTTGCGCGCGGTGTTCTCGCGCGCCCAGTTCGTGTCCGTCAGGCGCAGCCCGATGGCGTTGGAGTAGACGGTGTTGCCGATCGTGTCGGAGATGCTCGATTCGATGCCGGTGCCGGTGTTGGCGTACACGCGGTTCATCAGCACGGCGCCGTCGTGCACGTAGACACCCTGGGTGTTGTTGAACACCACGTTCGACTGCACGGTGGCGCCATAGCGGGCGGAGATGCCCCAGGCATTGGTGGCCTTGTGGCCGTAGACCGTGTTGCCGGCCACCAGCACGCCCTGCTCGGCCTGGATGCCCACGTCGCGGTTGTTGAACACGAGGTTGCCGTTGCCCAGCGCCAGGTCGGCGCCGCCGATGGTCGTCACCGTGCCACTGACGTTGTTGTAGACGTACAGGCCGGCGCGGTTGCCATAGGCCGTGTTGCGCTGGATCAGGGCCGCGCCGGAGCCTGTGAAGGCGAAGCCCCAGTCGTTATTGGTGTGGGCGATGTTCTCGACCGCCGCGTTGACACGGCCGGTCACCGTGAAGCCGGTCTTGGCGTTGCCGTAGGCCGTGGATCGGGTCAGGGTGTCGATGGCGCCCTCGATGTAGACGCCATGGCCGCCGTTGTTGAAGCTGGCCAGGTGGTCGAAATCACCGAAGGGCGAGGCACCCTGCACCCAGATGCCGTCCTGCGTGTGGCCGGAGGCCGTGATGTAGGAGGCGCTGAAGCTGTCGGAGTTGTTGGTCGCGTAGATGCCGCGGTGGGCGTTCTCCAGCGTCAGGTGGTTGATGCTGACAAAGTCGGCGTCGTTGAGGTAGATCAGCGGGCGCGTCTTGTCGCCCGGGATTGCCGGGAACAGCCTGGCGATCTGCGAGACATCCACCGGGCCGGTGATCGTGAAGCCTTCGTCGCGGCCCATGCCCGGGCCGGCCATCAGGCTGACGTCCTGGCTGCCGGACACCGCGATCGGGTCGATCATTGGGTAGTTGCCGGTGTCGATGTAAAGCGTGTCGCCTGCCTTCAGGTCGTAGGCGCGGAACACGTTGACCGGGTTGGGCTTGGGCGCATCCGGTGTCTTGCCGGTGTGGCGGTTGTCGCCCCAGCCGTTCGGCGTGTAGGCATCGCCCGTGTTGCTCTGGTCGTCGACGTAGTAGTTCGTGCCGTCCTCGGGCACGCTGAAGTTCTCCTGGCTGCGGTCGATGACCTCGGGCGCCTGCACCAGCGAAACCTGGATGCGCAGCCCCTTGGTGCCGAAGTCGATGCCGTGGTTGCCCGGGATCCAGACGAACTCGCCGTCGTCGATGGTCGAGGCCACGATGTTGGTGACGAACTTCGGCCCGTCCGGCGTGTCCTGGATGAGGTCGATGCGCACCGGCGAGTTGCTGGTGTTGTTGACGGTCTCCCAGCGGATCGCCAGGGGTTCGTTCTTTTCCCAATCGGTGTAGAGATCCGGGAAGCGCAGCATGATCTTGCGCGCGGTCGGGTCGCCCGGCTCGTGGTTGCCGGCGCCCCAGGCGCCCAGGTTGGGCGCGTAGGCATCGGCCACGGCATAGACAAAGGCTGAGTCGAGCACCACGGTGTTCTCGCTGCCGGCGTTGCGGTCGGCGTCGAAGCGGAACTCGGCAAAGCGCGCGCCCGTGGGGATGGCGACGCGGCCGCTGACCAGCTCCCAGCGGTCGGCCGTGTTCAGCGCGTTCAGCACCTGCTGGCGGATCAGGTTGCCGCCGGCATCGAGGAACTTGACGGTGATGCTGCCTGCATCGCGTGGATCGGTGGCACCCGTGCGCAGGCGGCCGCCGAAGCTGATGTCCTGCAGGCCCGAATCGAGCAGTGCGGCCGAGAAGCCCGCGTTGAGCAGGTTGATGGTCTGCGTGGCGAAGCCCTGCTCGATGCTGCCAGGGGCGTAGAACTGCGCGCCGTCGTACGCGCCGGGGCTGCTGCCCTTGACACCGCCGCCAGCGTTCACCGACCAGCCGGTGGTGCCGTTCTCGAAACTGCCGTTGGCCAGCAGGTTCGGGCCGTAGTGCGGCGGCACGCTCTGGTCGAGTGCCGCGTTGGAGGCCTCGATGCTCGAGCTCGTGAAGCGCAGGCCGGCCGTGGTGTCGAACAGGCGCAGATCGCCGCGCGCCAGGTCCACGAAGGCCGGCTTGGCCCAGTCGGGGTTGACGACGGTGGCGCCGATGGAGTGCAGGTCGTAGCGGGCCACGTCGGCCTGCCAGTCGAGCACGTCCAGGAAGTCCTTCGTCCAGTAGACCAGCCTGCCGTGGCCGGTCTTGTAGAGGTTGTTGTAGTCGCTGTAGAAGCCCGCCTGCGAGTCGTTGGCCACGTAGATGTCGTAGCCGCCCTCGGCCCAGAGGATGTTGCCCTGGATCTCGATGTTGGAGGACACCTTCTCGAGGTGGATGTTGTCGCCGGTCCTGGCGTAGAAGGTGTTCTGGTAAATGCGGATGTCGGAGGTGCCCGACAGCAGCACGCCGTAGCGGGTGTTGCTGTCGAAGATGTTGTGCCAGATCTTCAGGCCCTTCATCGCGGCCGTGACATCGACGGCAATGTCGTTGGCGGTGAAGCGGCTGTACTGGACGAGGCCGGTGAAGGCCGTCACGCCACGCTGGTTGCCCTCGAAGACGTTGGCCAGCTCCAGCGAGCCGCCACCGATGATGCCGCTACCGCTGACACCGATGGTGTTGTTGCGCAGGGTCTGCAGCTGGAACTGCGCGTTCACCGCGACGATGCCGGTGTCGTTGTTCTCGATGACGTTGGCCTGCGAGCCGGTGGTGAAGCCCAGGCCCTGGGTCGTGCCGCCCACGGTGGTGCGGATACCCACCGTGTTGCCCGTGATCGTGTTGCCGGCCAGCGTGGCCACGGTGTCGTGGCGCACACCGATGGCCGCACCGGTGATGGTGTTGCCGTCGATCAGGCCCGTGAAGACGTTGGCCAGGTCCAGGCCGATCTGCTGGCCGCTGAGGACGTTGTCGCGGATGCGTCCGCTGGCCGCCACGCCCACGGACAGGGCCGTGCCGTCGGTGGTGATGCGGTTGTTGGAGACCGTCAGGTTGACGGCGCCCTGCCCGTTCAAGGGCAGGATGCGCAGGCCGCTGAGCTGGCTGTGGTCGATCAGCGCGTTCGTGACCGCGCCGTTGACGACGACGGCGCTGCCACGCGTGCGGTCCAGGATCTGGCTGTACAGGATCTGCGCACCGCTGCCGCCGTTGAGCACCACGCCGCTGAGCTCTGACTCGGTGACGGTGAAGTTGTTCGCGCCGTTGACGGTGATCACCCCATCCACGGTCACGCGTGAGAGCAGCACGTTGTCCGCGCCCGCCGCCACGCTGACGGTGCCCAGCGAGCTGCCCGGGCTGCCGTAGATCGCCACGCCGGCGTCGTTGGCCGCGATCGACACGTTGCCGTGCTGGCCGATGACGATGATGGCGTCGCCCGCGCCCAGGTCATTGCCATCCAGGATGGACTGCACCGTGGTGCCCTGCGAGGCGTCGGCCACGAAGGTGCGGCCGATGGTGGCCGTCATGCCGCGGGCATAGACCTCGGGCTCGCCGTTCTGGTTGTCCTGCCAGACCACGATGGTGCGGCCGGATGCATCGGTGGCCACGGCCAGGTCGCTGGCGTTGCGGCCGGTGATGCTGGCGCCGGCGCCGGACGCCTCGGTGGGCACTTCCTCGACGAAGTGGCTGCCGTTCCACAGGCGCACGTACAGATCGGACGTGATGCCGTTGTCCGGCTCGCGCAGCCACACCAGGCGCAGCGCGTTGCCGCCTGCAGTGAGCTGTGGCTGGGCCGGCACATCATGCCCATAGGCCAGGCCGAAGGTGTCGTGCACGGTGAGCGTGCGCACCGCCGTGTTCGAGTAGCTGGCCACGGCCAGGGCCGTGCCCTGGTCGGCAAAGGTCTGCCAGGCCACGAAGAGACGGCCCTGGAAGTAGGTGACGCTGGGGGTGGCGTTGTGCGTGATGACGCCTTCCAGGCTGCTGCCCAGCACGCCGCTGACGCCGCTGCCACTGGCCGAACCGGCCACCGCAGCCCAGCTGCCCGCCGTGCCGCCCGTGTACTCCTTCAGGTAGATCTGGCGCACATCGCCGAAATCCTGGCTCCAGGCCACGGCCACGCGGTTGCCGTCGCTGGCCACCGCCAGGTCTTCGACATCGAAGGCCGGCAGGCCGCCGCCCAGGCCGGTGCCCGTGGCGCTGCCCGCACCGATCTCGGTCCAGCTGCCGCCCGTGAAGATGCGGGCATGGATGCTCTTGGCATCCGCGGCGCCATTGAGCCACACCACCACGGGGCCGTTGGCCGTCATCACCACGCGGGCCGATTCGGCGATGCCGGTGTTGCTCAGGCCGCCCGTCGTGAGCGAGCCGCCGAGCGCCACCCAGGTCTGCGTGGCCGCATCGAAGCGCGCCGCGCGGATGTCGCGCAGGCCGTTGTGCTCGGCCGTCCAGACGACGATGGGCGCACCGGTGCCATCGATCACGATGCTCGGATCAAACGAGGCGGCCAGGTTGCCGGAGGCCCCTGCCCCCAGCACGCTGCCCGACGCCACGCCGCCCAGGCGCGTCCACACACCGTTCTGCAGCTTGGCCACGATGATCTGCGGTGTGCCGGTACGCGTGTCCGTCCAGGCCACGTACTGCGCCGTGCCGCTGACGGCCACGACCGGGTCGGACGAGAAGCCGCCCGTGCCCGACAGGCCATCGCCGTCGGCCGTGCCGCCCAGATCGGCCCAGCGGCCACGCTGCACCATGCCGTCGGGCAACTGCAGCGCCGCGCGGCTCAGTGTGTAGTCGATGGCCTTCAAGGCAGGCGCCGCGGTGGGCACACCGGCCACGAAGCTCACGGTGTCGGAGGAATCGCCGAAGTCGATGACGTTGCTCGTGCCGCCGCTGCCTTCCGTCTGGTTGAAGCCCGAGGTGCCCGCGATGTAGTCGTCGCCGCCCTCGCCGAACAGCAGGTCGTTGCCGCCCTGGCCGTAGAGGCGGTCGTTGCCGGAGCCGGCTTCGTCCTTGCCGGTGCCGAAATCGCCGTAGAGGTGGTCCACCGCGTTGTCATCGCCCGAACCGTTGGCACTGTGGCCGTACAGGGTGTCGTGACCAGCACCGCCGACGATGACGTCAGCGCCTGCACCGCCGGACACGAGGTCGTCGCCCGCGCCGGCATCGATGATGTCCTTGCCCCGGTTGCCATCGATCACGTCGTTGCCGGCGTAGCCCCAGATGCGGTCGTCGCCGCCACCACCGTCGATGACGTCGCTGCCGTCGTCGGAGCCGTAGATGGCGTCATCGCCATCGCCGCCATCCACCGTGTTGGCGCCAAAGCCCGTGCGGATGATGTCGTTGCCGGCGCGGCCGAAGATGACGTCGTTGCCGAAGCCGCCGTCGATGGCGTCGCTGCCCGCACCGCCGTGGATGATGTCGTCGCCCCACTCACCGTACAGGTTGTCCAGCGCCGCGTCGTCGGTGCTGGAGTTGGCTGGGTCGTCGAAGCCGTAGATCACGTCGTTGCCGAGGTGGCCGTAGATGGTGTCGGCCCCTGCACCGCCACGGATCAGGTCGTTGCCCGATCCGCCGTCGATCCAATCCTGGCCCGCGCCGCCGCGGATGTCGTCCGCACCGCCTTGGCCATGGATGAGGTCGTCGCCTTCACCGCCGTCGATCACGTCGCCGAAGCGCGTGGTGTCGGTGAAGTCAGGGTCGGCATTGCTGCCTTCGGGTGACCCGTAGACCGTGTCGTTGCCGCTGCCGCCGAACAGGATGTCGCCCACGCCGTTGCCGGCCACGATCAGGTCATCGCCTTCTCGTCCGTCGATGCGGTCGGTGCCCTCGCCACCGTAGAGTTCGTCGCCCTGCGTGCCGCCCACCAGGTTGTCGTTGCCGCCGTGGCCGTAACCACGGGTGACGATGCTGTGCCCGGTGACGTCGAGGGTGTCGTCATCCTCGTCACCCTCCATCAGGATGCCGCCGCCCTGCAGCACGCCGCGGGTGCTCAGGAAGCCGCCCTGCTCGTCGTTGTTGCGGTAATCGACGCGGAAAGTCAGGCGCCGGCCGCTGGTGCGGACCTCGCCGTTGACGTTGATGTTGTCCCCGGCCTGCAAGGTGATGGCGCCCAGGAAGGCCAGGATGCTGTGGCCCTGGCCGACCTGGATGTCGTCGCCGGTGCTGCGGGCATCGGTGGTGGTCAGGCGCACATCGCCTGTGCTGGAGGCGACCTGCTCGACCAGCAGGCTGCCGCGCGTCTCCCAGACGTAGACGTCGCTGGTGGCGTTGGCGATGAGCGTGCCGCCTGCGACCGAGTTCTGGCTGTCGACCTCGAGGTCGTTGAGGTAGGTGCCGATGGAGCCGGCCAGCGCCGTCAGCGTCAGCGTGTTGCCTTCGACATCGGGCTCGGCGTCGGCCAACGCATCCTTGATGCCGGCGGCCGCGGTCAGCGTCACGTCGTTCGCATCGGAGGTGATGCGGCCGGCGCGCAGATCGCCCACGATTTCGACCAGGGTGACATCGCCGTTGGTGTCGACGTCGATGTGGCCGGCACCGGTGATGTCGGTGTTGGCCAGGATGTCGATGCGCGTCGTCGTGTAGGCACCGACGACCTTGATGTTGCCGCCGGCCTTGATCAGATCGAACCTGGCCAGGTGGTTGATCAGCGTGCTGCCGCTGCCGAAGATGCCCAGGGGCGGCGCGAAGACCGGTCCACCGCCATCGGGCTTGAAGTGGTTGGCATAAGCCGCCGTGGTGCTGCCGCCGGCCCAGGGGTTGGTCTCGGTCACGTCCACCAGGTAGCCGGAGGGGGTGTTGGTCAGCGTGGTCTGCCGGCGGGCTTCGCGCACGATGATGTCGCTGTCGCCGCCGGTCTGGAAGGTGCCGACCTTGAGCACCGGCGCCACACCGGAGTTGTCGCGCTGCAGCAGGCGCAGGCCGACGTAGGCATTGCCGCCGGCCGTCAGGGTCAGGTCGGTGGGCCGGCCCTGGCTCTGCACCAGTTCGATCTCGACACGGCCGATGGAGAACTGGCCGAAGTTGATGGGCGGCACCAGGCCGACGTTGGTCGCCGCCACGATGTTCACGATGTTGCTGCGGGTGGTGCCGAGGCTGGTACCCCAGACATCGCCGCGGCTGGCGGTGACATTGGTCGTGCCGATCGGGTTGTCGATCAGGCCATGCAGGTAGACATCGGCCGCGCCCGTGGTGCCGAGGTTCAGGATGTCGATGCGCGTGGGCGTGTAGCTGTGGACGATGTCGAAGAAGTAGCTGCGCAGGTCGACCTCGACGTCCACCTTGGCGCGGCCGGTGCGGTCGATCGGGTTGATGCCCTGCACCCACAGGTCCTTGGCCGAGTAGTTGAGGATCTCGACCGTCTCGAAGCTGTGCTCGACCGTCAGCGTGCCCTGGTCGCCGTCGATCACCCCCAGGATGGGCAGGTTGCCGACGGTGATGGCGTTGGCGGCGAAGCGCGCCTTGCCGACCTTGCCGTTGTTGTCGATGTTGTCCACCACGATGCGCGTGGCATCGACGCTGGCCGTCACGCCCACCGCTTCGACGATGTTGCCGTTGGCGTCGACCACCAGGCGCGGCGTCGGCGCGGCCATCAAGACGACGTCTGCGTTGAAGGTGATGTGGCGGCTCCAGTCCTGGTCGCGGTAGGCGTCGAACGAGGGCTGGTCGAAGGGGTTGAGCGTGAAGCCGACCGCATCGCCGCGCGCCGTGCGCGGCACGTTCTGAACGATGGCCTCGACGTTCAGGTCCTTCGAGGCGAAAACGGCACCGGCCTCGGCCAGCACCCGGGTGGCCGCGCGGTGGTAGGCATAGGCGTTGGCATCGGGGCCGCCGAACAGGCTGCCGCCATCTGAATAGGCATAGGCGTCGATCGCCGCGCCTTCGGCCTTCACGAGCACGTCCAGGCGGTTGACGCCTGTCAGGCGGGCACCGGCCTTCACGTCCACGAGCGACAGCGTCTTGACGAAGGCGCGGGCGTTGGAGTCCGGGTCGGAGTAGAAGGCCGAGGCGGCGGACGCCTCCGCGCGGGCCTTGATGTCGGTCTCGTCGAGCAGGGCCTGCACGGTCAGCTTGCGCTCGGCGCGCACGACGGCCCCGTTGTTCACCAGCACCTTGATCTCGTAGGTGGGTGAATTGAAGTCATCGGCCGCGTTGCCCAGCGCCCAGAAGGAGTAGGTCGAGCCGCCGGATCCCAGGCCGGAATAGGCCACCGAGTCGGCCACCATCTTGCCCTTGGCGCCCAGGCGTGCGCTCAGGGTGATGTCGCCGTCGGCATGCAGGTTGGCGTTGTCACCGATGGTCGTCAGCGTGGTCGGTCGGGCATCGACGATGGCGTCGGCACCTGTCAGCGAGACGCCGGCGGAGCCGCCGCCCGCATAGGCAGAGCCGGTGGCGACGTGGCGGTTCTCGGTGGTGACGGAGAGGTTGCCGCCGGCGTGGACCGTTGCACCCGCCCCGATCGTGGTCTGCGCGTTCTGCACGAAGTTGACACGCACCTCGGACTTGCCCAGCGTGCCGACGACGGCGCCGGTGGTCACGCCCGCATCGGTGTCGGCGTTGCCGTAGACCTCGGTCGACACCGTGATGTGGCCTTCGGCCGTCACGGTGGCCGCAGCGCCGATGGTGGCGGAAACCGTCGGCTTCATGTTGACCGTGGCATCGGCCCCGGCCCCGGCCACCAGCAGCGCGAAGGACGGACCAATGCCCTTGGCATAGGACACGCCGTCGATGCCGAAGGGCCCGCTGCCGCCGACGATGCCGCCAGCGCCCGACAGGCGCTGGGTGCCGGCCAGGGCGCCAGTGAGGTCACGCGCCAGCCAGTGCTGGCCGGCCACGCCCTGCGCGGTGAGGTCGATGCCCTCGACGCCGATGTACTGCGTGCCCGCCACACCGGCCGTGGCCACGTTGATGGCTGGGCCGCCCGAGGTTTCGGCCAGCTGGAAGGTGTTGGCATCGAGCCGCTTGACGTAGTAGGTCTTGCCATCGGTCAGGTTGCCGATGGCCTTTTCGCCGAAGCGCACCAGGCTGTGCTGGCTGATGTCGGCCGCTTCGCTGCGGGTGAGGTTGATGAAGACGTCTTCGCCGTCGTTCTCGATCGGATCGACCGAGAGCTTGATGGTGTCGGCACTGACGCGGTAGACATAGTAGGAGGCGCCATTGGAGAGCCCCCCGACGGCCACGGCTGGCTTGCCGTCCACGCCGGTGACGTTGTAGGTGATGCGATCACCTGTCTGGAAATCATTGGGCGCGGCCCCGATGAAGAGCTGCTCATTCGTGTCGTCCACCGCGCTGCCGAAGAAGCGCGCCGTGCGCGGGCCCCGGTAAGTGACGGCCGCACCATCGGCAAAACCGTGTCCGGTGAGCGTGAAGACCTCGGTGTTGGGGTTGACGTCTGCCGGCTGGAAGCTCTTGCTGGCCTGCGTGACCTGGGCCTGCGAAGTACCGAGCTTGACGGTCATCGAGTCGATGACGCGCACGTAGTAGGCCGTGCCATTGACCAGCCCGCCGATGGTGGTGGGCGTGCTGCCGGTGCCATCAGGCCCGAAGCCGTAGATCAGGCGATCACCGGTGGACAGGTTGTGCGGGGCCAGGAAGCGGATGGTGTCGTAGGCGTCGCTGACATCCTTCGAGACGAAGGGATTGCCCAGCTTGACGGTGGTGCCGTCGATGACGATGACGCCATAGGTCCGGTCGGCCACCAGGCCGCCGACGGCCGCGTTGCCGTTGGTCTGGTACTGGATGCGGTCGCCGGTGGACAGGCCATGCGGCTGCGCGGTGCTCAGGGTGTCGTTGCCGGTGTTCAGGCCCGAGAGCGTGCCGTCGGACAGCGAGACCGGGCTGCCGTGCTTGGCCTCCACGCTGACGGCGCCCCCCGCTGCGATGCGGGTGGCGTTGCCCGCCGAGGAGGCGACGGTGGCAGACACGGTGGGCGTGATGTTGCTCTCGGCCGAGACCATGCCGAAGGCACCGCCCAGGCTGGCACTGACGCTGTTGGCGATGGCATCGCCATCGGTGATGCTCTCTGCCTGCACGGCCACGTTGCCGGTGGTCGTGACCTCCACGCCCTCGCCGATCTGCGCCTTGACAGTGGGCGCGACGGTGGCGGTGGCCCGGGAATAGCCGATGCTGCCCAGGCCGGACAGGTTGGTGGAATCGTCTTCGGATTTCGCGTGGTCGACGCCATTGGCCACCACCTGCAGGCTGCCGCCATCGATGGTGGCGTCGGTGCCCACGGTGGCCTGGTTCGAGCCCGAGGCCTTGGACTCGGCATTGAGCAGGCTGAAGCCGGCGAGTGAGATGTTGAAGCCCTTGCCGCGGGCCTTGGCGACGTTGACGCCGTCCGCACGCAGCGTGACAGCCCCATTGACGTTGATGTCCGCGCCGCTGCCGATGCCGGCGTTGACATCGGCCGTGGAATACGAGCGTGCCAGCGAGGCGTTGGCGGAGAACACCGCGACGGAGGGCGCTTCGGCCATGGAATAGGCGCCCGGCGAGCTGCCGCCGTGCTGGATCGCCTGCAGCGTGAGCGGGTCCACGTTGTGCCCTGCCACCACCGACAGGCTGCCGCCGGCATGGATGCTGCCGGCCACCGTGGCATAGAGGTCCGGATCGATGGTCGAGTAGGCCAGGCTGAGGCCGCCGGCCGCACCGCCGATGGTCAGGCTCAGCACGTCGGTCTTGGCGTAGTGGTCGGTGCCCGCGTACACCCCGATGTTGCCGGTGGTCGTGACCTTGGCGCCCTCGCCGATGAAGGCCCGCACGTCCGGCTTGATGTCGGCAAAGGCGAAGTTGAAGCTGCCCGCGACGATGCCGCCGGCCAGGGCTTTCGTCTCCAGCGTGGTCGAGATGACAGACGAGGCCTGCACGCGCACATTGCCCACCGAGCCACTCTGGCCGATCTCGGCGTTGGCACCGATGTTGGCCTGCACGTCGGCCGCCGAGCCGTTGCCGACGCTGATCCGGGTGAAGGAAGCGCCGATGGCCACCGCGCCAACGGTGCCGCCCATGGTCATCGCCGAGAACTGCTGGTTGCCGCTGGCCAGGATGTCGAGGTTGTTGGCCGAGCCGACGATACCGTTGTTGCCGACGAAAGCCTGCGAGGTGCTGGTGACGGTCATCACCGACACCGAGGCGCCCAGGCCGACGAAGCCGCCGCCGAAGGCCGCCGTGAACTGATCGGCCTTTTCCTGCAGCACGCTGTTGATGCGGATGTTGCCGCCGGCATTGAGCGTGCCTGAGGACGAGGCCCGGGCGTTGTTGGCGATGTTCAGGACGCCCACACCGGCCCCCACGCCGACGAAGCCCCCGCCCGCGGCGCCCACGATGAACTTGGCATCGCTGCGGTCGGTGGCATCGATGGTGATGTCGCCGCCGGACGTGATGCTGGCACCGGCCTCGACGATGGCCTGCGTGCCCTGGGGCAGCGGGATGCCCGTGCCGTCGATGAGCTTCTGCAGGGTGGAGGCGCTGGGGCCCTTGGACTTGACGGCCGACCCGGCGCCCTGGTTGATGACGCCGATGCGCTCGTTGGCATTGGTGCGCGAATCACCCTGGTTGCCGCTGCTGTAGCCGCCGAGCAGATCGCCCACGCGGTTGCTCTCCGTGCCGGCCTGGCTGGACAGTTGCTGGTCGGCACGCCCACCGCCGCCGCGCAGCGCGTTGTCGCTCTGGTTGCTGTTGTTCTGGTAGCCACCACTGAGCTGCGTGCCCAGCGACCACACGGACACGGAGGCGGCCACGCCCACGAAGCCGCCGCCCGCGCTCAGCGTGAAGCCGCGGTTGTAGTCCAGGTGGTGCGCACCGACGGCCACCTTGCCGCGTGCCGCGATGGCGGCGCCGCCGCGCACCACGGCGCGGGTGTCGTTCTTGACGCTGCCCACGTCCACCGCACCGGCGATGCCCACCAGCCCACCGGCCAGCGAGCCGGCGAACGAGAAGGTCTCCACGCGGTTGGCCGCACGCACCGTGACGCCCTGCTGCTGCGAGGCGCCCGCGTTGCCATTGGTCTGGTTGATCTGCGCGTTGGCCTCGATCGAGGCCGTGGTGTCGGAGTCGATCAGCGTGATCGCCACACCGCCCGCGATGCCGACCACGCCGGCACCCGCCGCGATCGCGATGTGCTTGACGTCTTCGTTGGTGGTGGCCTGCACGATCACGCCGTGTGCGACGCCGCTGTTGAAGCTGCTCGTGCCATTGGCCGTGCCGTCGAGCACGCCCGAGATGCCGGTGTTGGCCCCCAGCGCATCGACGTGCGCCCCACCCCAGATGGTGGCGGACGTGGCCTTGGTCAGGCTCGTCACACCGACCGAGGCGCCAATGCCGGCCACACCGGCGCCCACCGCGCCGGACAGGACGAACACCTTGGTATCGTCGGACGCCAGCACCGCCACGTCGCCGCCTGCGCTGACGCGGGCGTTCTGGCCGATGTAGGCCTGCGTGATGTTGTTGATCACCGGCACCGATATGGCACCGCCCACGCCGGCAACCCCGCCACCGATGCCGGCGCTGACCAGCAGGATGTTCTCGGCCGCATGGGCATCGACGGCGATGTCGTTGCGCGCATTCACCTTGGCGGCATCGGCGATGTAGGCGTTGGTGCGCAGGTCGATCACGCTCACGCCCACGGCAGGCGCGATGCCCGCGCTGGCGGCCACGGCCACCGAGCCGGCCACCTCCAGGTGATAGAAGTCGTTGCCCGCGCCGACCAGCACCGACTGGGCGCTGTTCGCGCCGGCCGTGCTGGCATTCACATCGGCACCCTGGCCGATGTAGGCGCTGGCCGTCGTGTTGAACACATTGACGCCTGCGGCCACAGAAACCGCCGCCACACCGGCGCCGCCGCCGGACAGCACGATGTTCTTCACGCTGTCGCGGTTGGTGGCGCTGATCGCCAGGCCGCGGAAACCCTGCTGCTTGGCCAGGGCCGCTTCGCGCACGCTGGAGAACAGCGGATCGTTGCCGCGGTCGTCCGTGCCGTCATGGTCGGAATCGAGCAATCCAGCCTTCTGCGAGGGGCCGAAACGGGCGCTGTCCTTGGTCGGGCGGTTGCCGTTCTTGACGTCCACGTTGGCGGGCTTTTCGGGCGCGGCCTCGTAGCCGACGCTGAAATTGCCCGTCGCCACGTCGATCGCGCTCTGGCCGTCGGCCGTGACCTTGGCCCCGGCGCCCACGAAGGCCTCGACGCGCTTGTTGACCACCGGCACGCCCACGGCGGCGCCGATGCCCACCGTGCCGCCGACGCCGATGGAGCCGGCCACGTTGGTCTCGTCCAGGTAATCGTCGGCCGCGATCGAGATGCTGCCCTGGGCGTGCACGTCGCCCGCGCCCAGCGAGGCGCCGGCCACGTCCGGGTCGTCGCCGATGAAGGCGCGCGTGACCACATCCAGCACCAGCACGCCGGCCGAACCGGCCACGCCCGCCGTGCCGCCACCGGCGCCAGCCGCAGCGACGGAGGTGACGTTCTCCAGTGTCCTGGCGTCCACGACGATGTCGCCCTGCACATCGGCCGTGACGGCCGAGCCGATGGAGGCCTGGGTGTTCTTGTTGAACTTGCCAACGCTGACACCGGCACCGACGCCGGCCGTGCCGCCCACCGAGACCGAACCGCCCACGGCCACGATGTCGGTGATGTCGCTGGCCTTGACCTGCACGTCGGGCGTGGGCGCGCCGCCCACGTTGGTGCGGGCGGTGATCTCCGCCCCGTCGCCCACGGTGGCACGCGTGGTCTCGTTGAGGATGTTGACGACGGCTGAGCCCGCCACGCCGGCCGTGCCGCCGCCGGAGCCACCGGCCGCGATCGTCACCAGGTCTTCCGAGGACGTGGCCAGCACGGACAGGCCCGTGCCCCCACGCGTGGTCACGTCGGTGTAGCTGCCCACGCGGGCCTCGACCACGTCGTTGTGGACCAGCGTGGTGTTCGACAGGCCGATGCCCGCATCGCTGCCGATGGCCACGTTGCCCGCCACCTGGTCGAGCGTGAAGCTGCCGTTGGCGATCACGCCGACGTTGCCTTCGGCCACCACCGCCGCGCCGGCATCGCCGGCCGTGCCGTCGAGCAGCGTGGCGTGGGTGTCGGCGTCCACCACGTAGACGCTCACCGAGCCGCCGATGGCGGCGCTGCCGCTGGCCCCGGCCGAGGCGGCCACCGAGACGATGTCCTCGTCGCTGGTCGCGCCCACGTTGACGTTGCCGCGTGCGCCGATCTGGCTGCCGCGGCCCACCGTGGCACGCGTGTTCTTGTTGAGCACGCCGACGTCCACGCCCGCGGCCACCGCCACCCCCGAAGAGCCAAAGGCGCCCGCGGCGGCCCCGGCCACCGAGACGATCTTGGTGGTGTCCGTCGCCTGCACGGTGACGTGCTGCGTCGCCAGCGGGCTGGCCACATCCTGGTTGACCAGCACGTCCTCGCCCAGCGTGGCCCGCGTGTCGAGGTTGAAGACGTTGACCACCAGTGAACCGGCCACGCCGGCATCGCCCTGGCTGGCACCGAAACCGGCCGCCACCGAGGTGAGGCTGACCGAATCGGGCAGCAGGGGGATGTCGCCCAGCGGGATGGCCAGCGGGTTCACGGCCGCGGTGGCCTTGACCTGCGTGGCGCCGCGCGCGTTCAGCTCGGCGCCATTGCCCACCGTGGCCAGGGTGTCGTTGTTGACGATGCCGATCGCCACCGCCACACCCACGCCGACATCCTCGCCAACACCCGCGCCACCGGCCACGGCCTGGATGCCGATGGTGCTGGTCGCCGTGACGTTGAGCGTGTTGCTGGCCGTGAGCTGGGCGCCGCCGGCCACCTGGGCTTCCGTCAGGTAGTTGATGTGGTTGATGGCCACCGAGCCGGCCAGGCCGTTGTCCTCGCCGCCACCGGCGGCCAGGGCCCAGGTCTTGAAATCGCTGCTGCCGCCGGCAGGCGTGGACGCGCTGACGGTGACATCGGTGCCGCTGACGCTGGCGCCGCCGGCCACGGTGGCGCGGTTGCTCACGTCGGCCGCCGTCACACCGACGGCCGCGCCGATGGCGGTGGTGGTGTCCGCGTCGAGCGCCGAGCCCTGCGGCAGGTTGCTGGCGTCCACGTCGGCCGTGGCGGTCACGCTGGCCGCCGCCGCGGTGGAACTCAGTTGCGCGGTACCGGCCACGCTGGCCGTGTTGCTGACCGTGTGGCTGGTCACGCCCACGGCCGCGGCCACGCCCACATCGGCCGATTCGCTGCTGGATTCGCTGCTGCTGTCGCTGTTGGCGCTGTCGACGTTGGACTGTGCGCTGGGCAGCTGCTTGTCGCCGCCGTTGTTCGGGTTGTTGTTGACCTGGTTGTCGGCTTCGTCATCGGCCGAGCGGCCACTGCCCTTGTTGCCCTGGGCACTGGCCTTGATGACATTGGTGCTGCCGGCGACGACCTCGCTGGCCACGGCGATGCTGCCGGCCGTGGTCACCGAACGCGCCGCGGTGGCGGAAACGGTGTCCTTGAGCACGTTGATGCCCACGCTGGCGCCCACGCCGACCGAGCTGCCCGAGCCTTCGGAATCGGCCTCGTTCTGGGCCGCAGATGCATGTGCGGCGTGCACCGACACGTTGCCGGTGGCACTGAGTGCACTGCCCGAGCCGAGCAGCGCGGTCTTCTGGTGATCTGTCAGGGACAAGGCCACGGCCGCGCCGACACCCACGTCGCCGCCGCCACCGCCTGCGCCGTTCTTGGCCAGCGTCTTCACGTTGTGGGCACCGGCCGCCTCGACGGTCACTGCGCCGGCGGTGCCGCTCAAGGTGGCGCCGTTCTCCACCGCCGCACGGGTGACCGTGTCCACGCGGTTGAGCGCCACGGAAGCGCCCACGCCCACGGAGCCCGCGACCGCGCCGGTGCCTTCAGGCGTCGCTTCGGCCGTGGACCGCGTGTTCTGGGTGGCGCGCACCGTCAGCGCACCGCCGCCCAGCTGCACCGAGGCGCTGCCGGCCACGGCAGCCGTGCTGTTGACATCGACCAGGTTGATGGACAGCGAGCCGGCCACGCCGACGTCATCGGCCCCCGCGCCGGACTTGGACTTGGCCACGAAGGCGAACTCGGGCGTGGCTTCGCCACCGCCGGTGGTGGCCGTGACGGACAGACCTTGGGCCTGGATGACGTTGGACGCGCCGATGGTGGCGCTGTGCGTCACGTCCGCCACGTTGATGGCGACCGCCACGCCCACGCCGGCCGAGCCGGCCCCCACCGCCGCGCCGTCGGCATCGGCCGAGGCATCGGTGTTGGCCACGGCATTGACGCTCAGCACACCACCCGAGGTGATCGTGCGGCCCGCGCCGGTGGCGGCCGTCGTGCTGCTGTCGGCCACGTTGACGACCACGGCAGCGGCCACGGCCACGGTGTCCGAGCCGCCCGACCCTTCGGAGTCGGTCTTGGCGGTGGCGGCGCTGGGGTTGTCGGTCGCGTTGCCGCTGCTGCGGGCGCCGCGTTCGGTGGCGACCTTGTCGCCGATGCTGCGCTGGCCGTCCTTCTGGTCGTCGACGCCATTGGCATTGCCGCTGCTGCTTTTCTTCTGGCCGCCGCTCACACTGGCCTTGGCCGTGGTGTTGGTGGCCTGCTGGCTGGTGGCATTGACGCCGATGGCGCCGCCCGCGGTGGTGCTGCGGTCGAGCAGTGCTCGGGTGGTGTCGGTGACCACGCCCACGCCCACGGAGGCGCCGATGGCCGCGTCGTTGCCTGTGGACTTGCCCGTGGCCGTGGTGGTGGCCGTGCCGGCATGGGTCGCCGTGATGCTGAGCGCGCCCGTGGTGCTGAAGCCACCGGTGCCCAGCACCTCGGCGATGGTGTCCAGGTTGGCCACGGTGACGGCCGCCACCGGCACGATGCTCACGTCGGTGTCGTTGCCGCCCTGGCTGCCGGCGCCGCCATCGGCCTTGGTGACGATGGCATTCTTGGAATCGGCCGTGATGGCGATGCCACCGGCACCCGTGACCGAGGCCGTGTTCTCGACCGCGGCCCGGGTGATTTCGTCGACCACGTTGATGGCCACCGAGGCGCCGATGCCCACGCTGCTGCCCTGCGCCAGGCCCTGCGGCTTGGCCTGGGCGGTGTCGCTGCTGTTGCTGCCGGCCTTGAGGGTGACGCTGCCGCCGCCCGTCTGCACGATGGTGGCGCCGCTGCCCAGGCGGGCCTGGGTGTCGACGGTGACCACGTTGATGGCCAGCGAGCCGGCCACGCCCACGCTGCCACCGCCCGCGCCCGAGGTGGACGTGGCCGAGAACACGTGCTGCGCGCCGGCCGTCGGCCCATCGGCCGACACCGTCAGGCCGTTGCTGGTGACGCTGCTGTTGTTGCCCACGAAGGCCGTGTTGACCACGTCGACCGCGTTGATGGCCACGGCCGCGCCCACGCCGACCCCGCTGTTGCCGCCATTGCCGCCACCCTGGCTGTTGACCACGGCCGTGCCGTCGGCCACCGCGCTGCCGTCCGTGTCGGCCGTGGCCTTGACGCTGACCGCGCCCGTGCTCACCACCGTGCGGCCGGTGAGCGCGTTGCCGATGCTGGCCTCGGTGCTGCTGGTGCCCAGGTTGACCGCCACGGCACCGGCCACGCTGACCGACGAGGGCGAGTTGCTGTTGCTGCCGCTCTTGTCGGCCGTCTGCGCCTTGGGCGTGGCACCGGCCGCGCCACTCTGGCGGTTGCCGCGGTCGCTGGCGACCTTGTCGCCCTGCGCCCGCTGGCCGGCGTTCTGCTTGTCGACGCCATCCTGGTTGTTGGCCGAATCGGACTTGCCGCCCGTGGTGCTGGCCTTGGCCGTGCTGCTGCTGGCCTGGGTGCTGGCCGCGGCGATGGCCAGGCTGCCCACGGTGGCGCTGCGGTCCAGGCGGGCCTGGGTGGTGTCGTTGGCGATGCCCACGGCCACCGAGGCGCCGATGGCCGCGTCGTCGCCGGTGGCCTTGCCGGTGGCCGTGGTGGTGGCCGTGCCGGCGTGGGTGGCGTTGATCGCCACCGCGCCCGTGCTGGTGAAGTTGCCGGTGCCCAGCACCTCGGCGATGGTGTCCAGGTTGGCCACCGTCACGGCGGCCACGGGCACGATGCCCACGCCGCCACCCGCGCCGCCTTCGGCCGTGGTGACGGTGGTGTTCTTGGAATCGGCCGTGATGCTGGCCGAGCCGGCATTGGCCACCGTGGCCGTGCTGTCGACCCAGGCGTGCGTGGTGTCGTCGACCACGCCGATGGCCACCGACGCGCCGATGCCCACCTTCTCGCCCTGGGCGTTGCCCTTGGGCTTGGCCTCGGCCTTGTCGCTGGTGTTGCTGGCGGCCTTGAGGTTGAGCGCGCCGCCGCCGGTCAGGGTCAGGCTGGCACCGGTGTCGATCTCGGCCAGCGTTTCGACGCCGCCGACCGTGATGGCCAGCGAGCCCGCCACACCCACGCTGCCGCCGCCCGCGCCAGACGTGGCCTGGGCGTTGAACACATCCTGCGCGCCGGCCGTGGACAGCTCGGCAGACACACTGATGCCCTGCCCCGTGACGCTGCTGCCCTGGCCGATGACCGCGTGCTTGACCACGTCGCCCACCGCGATGGCCACGGCCGCGCCGATGCCGGCCCCACTGCCACCGCTGCCATTGCCGTTGCCCTCGATCACGGCCGAGCCGTCGGCCACCGCCGAGGCGTCGGTGTCGGCCGTGGCCTTGACAGTGACCGCGCCGCCAGCGCTGACCGTGCGGCCGGTGAGGGCGTTGCCGATCTGCGCCTGGGTGCGGGTGGTGGCGATGTCCACCGCCACCGCGCCGGCCACGCTCACCGACGAGGAGCCGGAGGATTGCCCATCCTTGTCGGCCGTGGCGGCCTTGGGGGTGCTGCCGGCGGCCGTGCTGTCACGCGAGCCTCGGCTGGTGGCCGCGCTGTCGCCCGACTTGCGCTGGCCGGCGTTCTGGTTGTCCACGCCTTGTTGATCACCGCCCTGGCTGTCGGATTGGCCGCCCTTGGTGCTGGCCTTGGCCGTGCTGGTGGACGCCTGTGTGCTGGCCGCCAGCACGTTGAGCGCGCCGATGGTGCTGGCGTTGCGGTCGAGCATGGCGCGCGTGGTGTCGGTGACGGTGGAGACCGCCACCGAGGCGCCAATGGCCGCGTCGTTGCCCGTGGCCTTGCCGGTGGCCGTGGTGGCCGCCGTGCCCTCGTGCGTGGCGCCGATGGTGACCACGCCCTGGCCGGTGAAGGCACCGGTGCCCAGCACCTCGGCGACGGTGTCCAGGTTGGCCACGGTGATGGCCGCCACCGGCACGATGGCCACGCCGCCCGCGGCGCCGCCTTCGGCCGTCGTGACCACGCTGCTCTTGCCCGCCGCGTTCACGCTGAGGGCACCGCCGCTGGTGACCGCACCGGTGCTCTCGACCGCCGCCCGCGTGATGTCGTCCGCCACGTTGATGGCCACGGACGCGCCAATGCCCACCTTCTGGCCCTGCGCATCGTTCTTGGGCTTGGCCTCGGCCTTGTCCTGCACGTTGCTGCCGGCCTTGACCGTGACCGCCCCGGCGCCGGTGCTGGCCACCGTGGCGCCCGCCGCCACCTGGGCCGTCGTGCGGGACTTGCCTACGTTGATCGCGACCGAGCCGGCCACGCCGACATCACCACCGCCGGCACCGGCCGTGGTGGTGGCGCCGAACACGCTCTGCGCCGCCGCCGTGGGGCCGTCGGCCGACAGGGTGACGCCGGCCGCCGTGAGGCTGGCCCCCCCGCCGATCAGCGCGCTGTTGCTGACATCGCCCACGTTGATGGCGACAGCCGCGCCCACGCCCGTGCCGCTGGACGGACTGGTGGCCAGGCCATCGGCGGTGGCCGAGGCGTCGGTGTCGGCGGTGGACTGGATCGCCGCCGCGCCTGTGGCGGTGACAGTGCGCCCGGCCCCGATGGACGCCTTGGCATCCGTCTGGCCGATGTTGACGGCGACGGCGCCGGCCACGTTGACCGACGAGGAGCCGCTGGCCGAGCCGCTCGTGCTGGCCGTCTGGGCCTGCGGCGTGGCGCCGGCCGCCTGGCTGCCGCGCCCGCCCCTGCCGGCGGCCGTGGTGTTGCCCACGCCACGCTGGGCGCCGGTCTGCTGGTCGACCTGACCGTCCTGGCTGCCGTCGTCCTGCTTGCCGCCCTTGGCGCTGGCCTTGGCCGCGCTGCTGGACGACTGCTTGCTGTCGGCCTTGACGTTGACCACGCCGCCCACGGTGGCCGAGCGGTCGAGCAAGGCATGGGTGGTGTCGACCACCGAGCTGAACGCCAGGCCCATGCCCAGCGCCAGGTCCGCGCCCTGCGCGGCGCCGTCGGCGGTGGTGGTGGCCGTGCCGGTGTGGTCGGCGTGCAGGGCCAGGCTCTGCACGCTCAAGCCCTGCGCGCTGTTGCGCACCTCGGCCAGGGTGTCCAGGTTGGCCACCGTGACGGCCGCGGCCGGCGAGATGGCCGTGCCGCCCGCCGCGCCGCCGTCCACGTCGGTGACCACCGTGTTGTTGGACACCGCATCCAGCGCCACGGCCGAGTTCGCCCCCGTCAGGCGCGAGCCCGTGTCCAGCACCGCACGCGACACCGCATCGACCACGTTGATGGCCACCGAAGCGCCCACGCCCGTGGTGTTGTTGCCGGCCGTGACCAGGGCCTGCGCCTTGGCCGTGTCCGACGTGGTCAGCGCGCTCTTGAGCGACAGCGAGGTGTTGCCCGACAGCGTGATGGTGGCCGTGGCCCCCAGCACCGCCTCGGCCTTGGTGACCCCGGCGTTGATGGCCAGCGCCCCGGCCACGCCCACGCCCTTGGCGCCCGCGCCCGAGGTGGCCTGCGCGCCCGACAGCGCGCTGTTGAAGGTGGCCAGGCCGATCACGCCGCCCGTGGCCGAGAACGAGCCGCCGCCGGTGAGCAGCACCTGGCTGGCCGCGTTCAGGTTGTTGATGGCCACCGCCGCGGCGATGCCGTTGCCGCCGGCCGTGGTGTTCTGGCCATTGGCCACCGTGGTGAGGCCGCCCGTGGGCCCCGACACGTTGGACGTGGCGGTGAGGGCCAGCGCGCCGCCCGAGTTCAAGGCGCCGCTGGTGGACACCTGCACGATGCTGTCGCCGGTGACGGTGGTCACGGCCACGGCGGCGGCCAGCGTCATCGAGCCATCGCTGGTCTGCGCGTTCTGCTGCTGCAGCGTGGTCGTGCCCGTGGTGGGCGTGCCGCCGCCGCTGGTGGCGCCGCCCTTGGTGGACTTGGCCTGGGTGTCGATGGTGCGGCTGCTCTGGGCCGACACCGTCACGGTGCCGCCGGTGAGGCTGGCCGTGTCGGCGATCTCGGCCTTGGTGTCGCCACCGATCACGGCCACGGCCACGGTGCCGCCCGCTGCCGAGCCGGCCTGCGCGCCCGCGCCGCCATCGGCGTGGGTCTGGGCGTTGACCGTGCTGTTGGAGGCCACCGTCAAGGCGCCGGTGGCGTTCAGGCTTGATGCCCCGCCCACGCGCACGCTGGCCGCGCTGTTGACGTGGGTCACCGCCACGGCGGCGTCCTTGTTGGTGGCGTTGGCCGTGTTGTCCGGCGCCGTGGCCAGGATGGTGGTGACGGTGTTGTTGGCGTCCAGCGCCAGCGTGCCGGTGGCCGTGATCACGTTCGCGCCCGCCAGGGTGATCGTGGCCGTGGCGTTGGCATCGACCGCGCCCAGCTTGACCTGGCCGTTGAAGAACTCTTCGTCCTGGCTGTTGAGCGTGATCGTGTTGGTGGCGTCGATGCCGATGTTGCGGCCCGCCAGCGTGGCACCCTGCAGGGTGACGGTGGCCGCGGCATTGGCCTGGATGTCGGTGCCGGCCAGGCCGCCCGTGGTGTTGACCACGGCCGCCAGGCGGATGTCGCGCGCCTGCAGCGAGCTGCCGGCCTGCAGGTCGATCTTCTCGGCCGACTGGAGGTCGACGTCGCCCGTGGCGCGCAGGGCGCCACCGAACAGGATGTCGTCGGTGCTGGTGACGAACAGGCCGCCGGCCTGGTAGGTGTGCGGGCCGCCCGACTGGATGATCAGCTGGTCGTCGGTCAGCAGGGGCACGTCGGTGCCGCCATCGAAATCGAGCTTGATCGACCAGGGCGAGAACGCCGGGTTGCCATCGGCATCCGTGTAATTGAGGTTGAGCGTGAGCTTGTCGCTGAACACCGAGCCCGTGAACGCCACCCGCACGTCGTGGTCCAGCGTCTTCTGGCCCAGGATGTTGCCGCCGTCGCGCAGGCGCAGCGTGAGGTTGGGCGCGCCCGTGTCGACCACCTCGAGCACGGCGTTGATGGCGCCCAGGCTCAAGGTACCGTCGTAGCCCAGGGTGTCGTTGAAGGTGGGCTGGGGCAGCGGCGAGGTCGACAGCAGCAGCCGCGGCTCCAGGCTTTCGACCACCGGGCGCTTGCGCAGCGGTGGCGCGCTGGCCTCGTCACCGGAGAGCAGCCGGTCCAGGATCTTGCCGATCAGGCCTTCCTTTTTCTGAGTGACCGGGGATGCCGAGCGCGGGCCCTTGGGGTTGGTGTGCTTGCGGCCTGATTTTCCACGGTGACTCATGGTGATCTTTCCAAGATTCCAGTGAGCACCCCGCCCTGAAGTTCCAGCATCCGCCCTCTGGGCAAAGGGCGGCACGGCGCAGGTTCAGCCGGCGATCCCATGACAGGAGGACCGCGCGGACAGGGACGGAGTGCGATTTTCGTGAACATATGCCGCTTACACGTTTTAAGACATCCCTAACATATTGACTTGCGGACAGTTGTGTCCTGCGCCGCGGCGCTTTGCGTCGCCATCTTGGATCGCCAGAACGGGGCCGGCGGAGGCACCCCGGGCCCCGTGGTCTATCCTGTGGGCCTGAACAGCCTGCGAAACCCGCTGCCGCCCGCCATGCGACGCACGCCGCCAAGCCACCCCTGCGGCCTTCCACACGTGCACGGGCCCGCGAAGTTCCTAGAATCCAGACATCGGGATGCCGTTGGGCGCCCCAAACGCCACAAAGGCACGCACGCATGACGACCACCCCCGAACAAAAACGCGCCGAGCTCAAGAAGGCCGCCCTCGAGTACCACGAGTTCCCCACCCCCGGCAAACTCGCCATCAGCGCCACCAAGCAGCTCACCAACCAGCGCGACCTGGCGCTGGCCTACTCGCCCGGCGTCGCCGCGCCCTGCGAGGAGATCGTCGAGAACCCGGCCAACGCCTTCAAATACACCAGCCGGGGCAACCTGGTGGCCGTGATCACCAACGGCACCGCCGTGCTGGGCCTGGGCGACATCGGCCCGCTGGCGGCCAAGCCCGTGATGGAGGGCAAGGCCGTCCTGTTCAAGAAGTTCGCCGACATCGATGTGTTCGACATCGAGATCAATGAGAAGGACCCGGACAAGCTGGTCGACATCATCGCCAGCCTGGAGCCCACCTTCGGCGGCATCAACCTGGAAGACATCAAGGCCCCGGACTGCTTCTACGTCGAGCGCAAGCTGCGCGAGCGCATGAACATCCCCGTGTTCCACGATGACCAGCACGGCACGGCCATCGTGGTGGGCGCCGCCATGCTGAACGGACTGAAGGTGGTCGGCAAGGACATCAAGAATGTCAAGCTGGTGACCTCCGGCGCGGGTGCCGCCGCCCTGGCCTGCCTCACCCTGCTGGTCAAGCTGGGCGTGCCGCGCGAGAACATTTGGGTGACGGACCTGGCCGGCGTGGTCTACGAAGGCCGTGTCGAGCTGATGGACCCGGACAAGGCGGCGTTCGCACAGAAGACCGAGCAGCGCAAGCTGACCGAGGTGATCGAGGGCGCCGACATCTTCCTGGGCCTGTCGGCCGGGGGCGTTCTCAAGGCGGACATGGTGGCCAAGATGGCCGCCAAGCCCATCATCTTCGCGCTGGCCAATCCCAACCCCGAGATCCTGCCCGAGGATGTGAAGGCCGTGCGCGACGACGCCATCATGGCCACCGGCCGCACGGATTACCCCAACCAGGTCAACAACGTCCTGTGCTTCCCGTACATCTTCCGCGGCGCGCTGGATTCGGGCTCGACCACCATCACCGACGAGATGGAGATCGCGGCGGTGCACGCCATCGCCGAGCTGGCCCAGGCCGAGCAGAACGACGTGGTGGCTGCGGCCTACGCGGGCGTGACCCTGAGCTTCGGCCCCGAGTACCTGATCCCCAAGCCGTTCGATCCGCGCCTGATGATGAAGATCGCGCCGGCCGTGGCACTGGCGGCGGACCACTCCGGCGTGGCCACCCGCCCCATCAAGGATTACGTGGCCTACGGCGAGAAGCTGCAGAGCTTCGTGTACGCCTCGGGCACCACGATGAAGCCCATCTTCAGCGTGGCCAAGCGCGCCAAGAACAAGCGCATCGCCTACGCCGAAGGTGAGAACGAAGGCGTGCTGCGCGCCGCCCAGATCGTGGTCGACGAGGGCGTGGCCCGCCCCACCCTGATCGGCCGCCCGGCCGTGATCGAGCGCCGCCTGGAGACCATGGGCCTGCGCATCAAGCCGGGTGTCGACGTCGATCTGGTCAGCACCGAGAACGACCCGCGCTACCGCGACTACTGGCAGACCTACCACCGCCTGGCCGACCGCAAGGGCGTGACCGAGCAGATGGCCAAGATCGAGATGCGCCGCCGCCTGACGCTGATCGGCTCGATGCTGCTGCACAAGGGCGAGGTCGACGGACTGATCTGCGGCACCTGGGGCTCGACCGCACTGCACCTGCATTACATCGATCAGGTGATCGGCAAGCGCCAGGGCGTCAAGACCTACGCGTCCATGACCGGCCTGATCCTGCCGGGCCGCACGGTGAACCTGCTGGACACCCACATCAACTACGACCCCACCGCCGAGCAGCTGGCCGAGATCACCATCATGGCCGCCGAGGAGATGATGCGCATGGGCCAGCCCCCGAAGGCCGCCCTGCTGTCGCACTCGAACTTCGGCTCGAGCAACCAGCCCTCGGCCCTGAAGATGCGCGAGGCCCTGGCCCTGATCCAGCAGCAGGCGCCCTGGCTGGAGGTCGATGGCGAGATGCACGGCGACACGGCGCTGGACGCCGCCTACCGCGGCCAGCTGATGCCCCGCAGCAGCCTGTCGGGCGAGGCCAACCTGCTGGTGTGCCCCAACATCGACGCGGCCAACATCGCCTACAACCTGCTGAAGGTGGCCTGCGGCAACAACATCGCCCTGGGCCCCGTGCTGCTGGGCGTGGCCAAGCCGGTGACCATCCTGACGCCTTCGGCCACCGTGCGCCGCATCGTCAACATGACGGCCATGACCGTCGCGGAAGCCAACGCCACGCGCTGATTTCCGGCCGGCCAGGCGCCGGTGGTTTCCTGGGCGTGGCGCGCCAAAAGGCCCATGCCCAGGGCGTGCATCCGTCACGAACGGGGGTTAACGCAAACTGTCAACCCCTGAGGCAAAGGCCCCTCGTCCCTCTTATTTCGGGACCGGGGCCCTTGAGCTTTTGCGCCTATTTCAGTAGCATTTCGGCTTTTACGGAACCCCGCACACGAGACACGAGGCTGGACCACACAGCCGCACGTCAGCACGCCACAGGACCATGACAGCGCACGTGACACAGAGGGAGCCACTGCACCGTCGCTTGCGCGGCATGCTGATTCCGGCCGTTGTCGCCGCCTTCACGGCGGTGGCCGCCCTGGTCCAACCCCTGCCTGCCCACGCGTTTTCGCGCACGGACACCACGGCCGAATCGGCCGGTGTGGTCGCCCTGTCAAACCTGCCCAAGCAGGCCCAGGACACCCACCGCCGCATCCTGGCCGGAGGCCCGTTCCGGTTCGACAAGGACGGCACCGTGTTCGGCAACCGCGAACGGCAACTGCCCCGGCAAACCCGTGGTTACTACCGTGAATACACGGTGAGCACCCCGGGCGTGCGCCACCGCGGTGCCCGGCGCATCGTCTGCGGCGGGTCTGTTGTGCAAAGTCCGGAAACTTGTTTCTATACCCAGGATCACTACCAAAGCTTCCTGAAGATCGATCCTCGCCGCTGAGTCTGGTTTTTTCTTCTTCTAGCCGCCGACCCTGATCCCATCCATGTACGAGCCTCAAGCGATCATGTTGTTGCAATCCATCCGCCCCAACATCGTTCAGTCCATCCGCGCCTACCGGCCTGACGATCTGCAGACTTCCGCGCACCAGATCGGCCACCACTTCCTGTACACCAACCTGGGCACCGCCCAGAACAAGCAGGACGTGCTGGACATCATTGCCAAGGACTTCCTCTTCCCGGACCACTTCGGCAAGAACCTCGATGCGCTGTACGACTGCATCACGGACATGGTCCACAAGTCGGGCCCGCAGCCCGGCTTCGTGGTCGTGCTCGAGCTGCTGCCCGACGGCGCCCGCATGGACCGTGAATCGCGCGAGCAGCTGCTCGACGCCTTCCGCGATGCGGCCGATTTCTGGTCCGAACGCAAGATCCCGTTCCGCGTGTTCTATTCCATCGCCGTGTCCGGCAAGGAATCGGCCGGCCACTGGGACCGCCCCGAAGCCGCCCAGAACGACGCCGCAGCCGCCGCCAAGCCGGTCAAGGTGTCCAAGAACGCGCCCCAGCCCATGACGGTGAGCCTGCCGCCCATGAGCAGCGTGTTCGACACGGCCCAGTTGCTGGCCGCGGCCTGATCCTGCTCCGGCAACGGCGCCGGGCTCAGGCCCTACGCCGCCCCTGCCCGCCCCTGGCTCACCGCCTGGGCGGGTTTTGTCTTTTCAGGCCAGGTGTATCGAGCGAGCGCGGTATCAGCCGCCGGTCGACGCGCGGTAGGCGTTGAGCTGCTCGGCCCAGCGGCCGCCCGCAGCCCCCAAGTAGGTGGGCGCCACCGCGCGCACGGACGCCGGTGAAGCCACCCCCAGGGCCGCCAGGCCCGGCAGCTGGCCGGTGGCCACGTTGGGCACGCTCATGGACTTGAGGTTGTCTGCCGTGAGCATGGGCTCGCCCGGCAGCCAGCCCAGCACGCGGGCCTGCAGGCGCCCCACCGCCAGCGGCACCGGCAGCACCGGGCGCACATGCCCGCTGGCACGTCCTGCCAGGCGCACCAGCTCGGCCAGGGTGAGCACCTCTGGCCCGGCCAGTTCATAGGTCTGGCCGATGGTGGCCGGGTCTTCCAGGCAATGGATCAGGGCCTGGGCCACGTCCTCCACCCACACGGGCTGGAAACGCGCCTCGGCCCCCGCCAGGGGCACCACCGGGGCCAGGGCCTGCAGGCGCGCGAACAGGTTCAGGAACCGGTCATGTGCCCCGAAGATCACGCTGGGGCGCAGCACGGTGAGCTGCAGGCCGCCAGACTGGGCCGTGCGCAGGGCCTGCTCGCCCATGCTCTTGGAACGCAGGTAGTGCGAGGGGGCCTGGGCCGGGTCGTCGGGCACGCCCAGGGCGCTGACATGCACCAGACGCTTCACGCCCGCCTTGGCACAGGCCTGGGCCAGGCGCTGGGGCAGGTTCACATGGGCCTGGTCGAATTCGTCAGGGCTGCCATGCAGGATGGCCACCAGGTTGACGACCGCATCGGCGCCCTGCAGCAGGCGCGCCAGGGTGGCATCGTCCTGCACCGAAGCCTGGATCACATCCACGGTGGGCAGCACGAACAGGTGCTTGCCCCGCTCACGCCGCCGGCTGGGCACCACCAGGCGCGGGCCGCCCGAGCCATGGTGCGCGACCAGTTGTTCGCACAGGGCCCGGCCCACGAAGCCGGTCCCGCCCAGGATCACCACTCGTTCCATGCTCTGTCTGCTCCGCCCCGCAAAGGGGCTGTTGGCGTGTGCCGCCTTGTAGGGCGGGCCGTGGTGCCACCGCCAGCGTGGCCCCGTTCGTGGCTCAGGGCAGGTCGTCTGGCGGGGCGCTCGACGTCCGGGGCCCGATCACCGGGCCCAGCCTGGTTTTAATCGACAGGGGCTTGCCGTGCAAGACGTGGCCATAAATGACCGCATTGGTCACCACTTTCTTGACGTAATCGCGCGTTTCGTTGAAGGGCACGTTCTCGGCCCACACGGCGGGCTCCAGGCGTGGGCCATCGCGCCACTTGCGTGGCCGGCCCGGGCCGGCGTTGTAGGCCGCGGCGGCCATGGGGGCCGAGCCGTTGAAGTCATCGAGCACCAGCTTGAGGTAGCCTGCGCCCAGCTTGAGGTTGGTGTCTCGGTCGGTGATCAGGCCGCCGTGGTAATCGCTCATGCCCAGCCTGCGGGCCACCCAGTCGGCGGTGGCCGGCATCACCTGCATCAGGCCGGAAGCGCCCACGTGCGAACGCGCCGAGATCTGGAAGCGCGACTCCTGGCGGATCAGGCCGAACATGAAGGCCGGGTCCAGGCCCACGTCTTTCGCGGCAACCTGGATGTCGCGGCGGAAAGCCAGGGGGTAGCGCTGGTAGAGGTCGATCTCCTGCTTCGTACGGTCACTGGTGTTGATGCAGCGGTCCCAATACTCGCGGTCGCAGGCGATCTCGGCGGCGGCCATCAGCTCGCGGTCGCTCAGGCCGCCGGGCTTGCCGTAGGACAGGGTGTAGTTCCACTCGCGCGCGCCTTCGCTGCGCAAGCCCAGGTCGTACAGGCGCAGGGCGCGGTCCAGACCGGGCACGGCCGCGGCTTGCTGCAGCTCGTCGCGGCTGGGCTTGGCCGGGCGGGGCGGTGCCCCCACGCGGCCTAGATCGTCCATGGCCAGCAGGCCGTAGAAGCTGGTGGGCTGGGCGATGCGCGCCAGCATCTCGCGGGCCTGCTGGCGGCGCGGCTCACCGGCCGCACCGGCAGGGGCCTGGGCCTGCAGCGAACGGGCCTTCCAGTACACCCAGGTGGGATCGGTTTTCTGTTCGGGCGACATGGCCTCGATGGCGGTGTCCACCACTAGCCAGTGGGCCGGCTGGCCGGACGTGGCCGAGCGCAACGCGGCGCGGGTCATCCAGGCCAGGGTGTCGGGGTGCCAGGTGGTGGCCCACAGGGCCGAGCCTTCGGTGAGTTCGCCAGGCACCAGGGCGCGTTCGAAGTAGGTGATGGCCTGCGGCATCAGGCGCCAGGCCGCCGAGCGGCCGGTGGAGGCCCAGGCCCAGGCCATGTCTTCGCGGGTCAGGTGCCAGCGGCGGGCAGCATCGGGGCTGACCAGGGCGGCCGCGGCGGCTTCCGGATCCTGCGACGACCAGCGCAGCAGGGCCAGCAGGTTCAGCGGGCCGACATGGTCGGCCGGCACCGCGGGCGGCGGTGGCACCAGGGCCCGGGCCGGCTTGCGCTTGTTGGCCTTGGCGGCCTTCTGCCCCTTCTTGCCCACAGCCTCGCTGATGGCCACGCCCGAGCTGTTGCCCGACATCGATTCGGGCCGCACGGCGTTGTCCGTCATCAAAAAGCGCTGGGCATTGCCCATCAGCCGGGCCACGGCCTGTGCGGTGGGCTCGCCCAGCAGGCGCACGCTCTGCGTGATGGCCTTGGGCTGGGCGAAATCCTGCGACAGGCGCAGCTTGCGCCACACATCGGCCGGGGTCAGGATGCGGGCAGCGAACAGGGCCTGGGCCATGGTGTCGCAGCCGAAATCCGCGTCCTTCTGCGCCCACCAGGCCTGGCGGGCCTGCTCGCGCAGATCGCCCAGGCCTTGCATGGGCACGCCCAGCTGCTGGCGCGCCAGCACGCCCAGGCAGGTCACGTCTCGGTCGTCGTTCATGCGGAAGTAGGGCTGCACGCGGGCGAAGGTCTTCCAGTCGCGGCGGCGACCGAGCTCGAGCAGCCAGTCGTTGCGCAGGCGATCGGCCACGTAGGCATCGCCCCAGCGGGCCAGGAACTGGTCGACCTCGGTGGGGCCGGCCTCGATCAGGCGCGATTGCATGAACCAGAAATCGGCCCAGGCGGCCAGGGGGTGGTTCTGGTTCATCAGGGTGTCGCGCGCCGCGGCCAGGCGGGATCGGTCACGCTGAAGGAAGGCGCTGCGGGCGGCCATGAGCGTGTCTTCGCCCGTGGTCTGGGCCTGTGCGGGGGGCGGGGCCATGGTGGCCAGTGCTGCCAACAATGCGGCCGGCGCCGCGAGCCAACGGGGCGCCCATGCCTTCCGGGCACCCATGTGATCAGTCCACAATCGCATCCTCGATTCTTTCCTCGCGGCCCCTGGACCGGCGCAACTCGTTCATGTCTTCTTCAACGACCACTTCACGCCAAGCCCTGAGACAAGCCCTGCTGCAGGCACGCGAGGCCTGGGCCGCCAGCCCGCAGGCCGCGCTGGACCAGGCCGCGCTGCATGGGCACCTACTGGAGGTGCTGGAACAGCTGGAGCCGGATTGTCTGGGCCTGTACTGGCCGATCCGGGGTGAATTTAACCCAAGGCCTGCCGCCCTGGAGGCGATGGCGTCATTGAATTGCCGGCTGGCGTTGCCTTGGGCCACGAAGAAGGACAGCCCGGAGGGGGTGTCCATGGGCTATCGGGTGTGGAAGGGGGAGGAATTCGGCACGGTGGACGGGTGCGGCATTCCTTGTCCGGACACGGCTGCTGTGGTGCCGGACGTGGTGCTGGTGCCTTGTGTGGGCTTCACCCGCGAAGGGTTCCGGCTGGGGTATGGCGGGGGGTATTTCGACCGGTGGCTGGCGGGGCAACCGCATGTGACGGCGGTGGGGGTGGCCTGGCGGGAGGCTGAGCTGACGGGTGAGGCCCTGGTGGCTGAGGCGCATGACCATGGGTTGGCGTTGATCGTGACGCCGGATGGTGTGGTGGGGTGACATGAAAAAAAGGGGCCGGACGTCCCCACGCCCGACCCCAGCCCCTCGGCTCCCGCTTGGGGAGCCTCGTCACATCGTTGTTGCTTGATCTGTCAGAAGCGCCAGCCCAGGCCCACGCCCACCAGCACCGGGTCGACCTTGAAGGTGCCGGCCTTGGCGCCGAAGGACGAGATGTCGGTGCGGATCTGCACCTTCTTGATGTCCAGGTTCAGGTACAGGTTGTCGGCGATCTTGAAATCGACGCCGGCCTGCAGGGCCCAGCCCCAGCTGTCCTTGTCGACACTGGGCTGCAAGGCCGTCTGCACGGCCGGGTCGAAATGCACGCTGGAGAAACGCGTGTAGTTCACACCGGCGCCCACGTAGGGGCGCACGGTGGCTTCAGGCAGGAAGTGGTATTGCACCGTGAGGGTGGGCGGCAGGTGCTTGAGCGAGCCGATCTTGGTGTTGCCCGAGCGGATGTCCTGCTTCTGCGGCACGGTCAGGATCAGCTCGGCCGCGATGTTCGGGGTGATGAAGTAACTGATGTCCAGCTCAGGGATGACCTTGCTGTTGATGCTCAGGTCCAGCCCGGTGCTGTCCTTGTTGGCCGGATCGAGGTGCACGGCGCGCACGCGCACCAGCCAGGGGCCTTCGGCCTGGGCGGCCTGGGCGGCGGGCACGCAGGCCAGGGTGGACAGGGCTGCGCAGGCAGCCAGCGCGGCCCAGCGGGGGGCGTTGATGATCGGGCGGGTCATTTGGGTCGTCCTTCAATCTCTGATGGTTGAACTTGTCGGTACGGATCCATTGCAGCAAGCGCCAGCCAGGGTGCGTTTGATCCAGCACAAGTGGCCGGGCTCGCCGTGGCCTGTCACCCCGTGTGATCCACCGTGGTTTGCGCTGCCTCAAATCGCAGCAGGGTGCACGCCCATGGCCCGGCCAGCTGAACGGGGCCTGCACATGCGTTAGGCTGGGGTGCATGTACTTCACCCTGGACCTGCTCGATTCCCGCTGGTTGACCCTGCACGGCCTGTGCACCACCGTGGCCGTCCTGGTCTACATCCTCACGGCGCACGTGATGAGGCAACGGCGCCAACCGGCCGCGGCCATCGCGTGGGTGCTGTTCATCCTGCTGGTGCCCTACCTGGCGCTGCCCGCCTTCCTGCTGTTCGGATCGCGCAAGCTGAAAAGGCCCAGCGCACGCGTGCGCCCAGCCCCCGATGTGCCAGACCCGGAGGCCCCCTGGGCCATCGAGACCATCGTGGACATGGGCCAGCCGCGGCCCGCGCCCTGCCTGGGCCTGACCCTGCACGCCGATGGCCACCAGGCCTGGCGGGCGCTGCTGGACACCATTGACGGCGCCACGCACACGCTGGACATCTGCACCTTCATCCTGGCCCGCGATGCCGTGGGCCGCGCCGTGCTCGACCGGCTGGCGCACAAGGCCGCCCAGGGCGTGCGCGTGCGCCTGATGCTCGATGGCCTGGGCAAGCTGATGTCACGCGCGCCCGACCTGGCCCCACTGCACCGCGCCGGGGGGCACACCGCCGTGTTCGTGCCGCCGCTGCAATCACCCCTGCAGGGCCGCACCAACCTGCGCAACCACCGCAAGCTGGTCGTGGCAGATGCGGGCCATGCGGGCGCAAGGCTGTGGTGCGGCGGGCGCAACCTGGCCAGCGAGTATTTCGAAGGCGAGCACGGCACCCCGCCCTGGCGCGACCTGAGCTGGGATCTGCATGGCCCGCTGGTGACGCAAGCCAGCGCCCTGTTCGAGCAGGACTGGGCCTTTGCCCAGGGTGGCCGGCCGCGGGCGCTGCCGCCCTTCCCGCCCTTCGATCTGCGCCCGCCGGCCGACATCCCTGCGCCATCCGTGGTGGCCGCACAGCACAGTGAACTCTCCGCCGATCTGGCTGCTGCACGGCACCAGCATGGCACGCAGTTGGTGGCCTCGGGCCCGGACCAGGTCGATGACACCGTCTACGCCCTGCTGTTGACGGCCACCTACCGCGCCCGCCGGCGCGTGTGCCTGTCCACGCCCTACTTCGTGCCCGATCCGGCCCTGCTGATGGCCTTGTGCCTGGCCGCCCGCCGCGGGGTGCAGGTGGACCTGCTGATGCCGGCGCGCTCCAACCATAAGCTGTCCGACGTGGCGCGCAGCCGCGCCTTGCGGTCTCTGGCGCAGGCCGGTGGCCGTGTCTGGCTGGCACCCGGCATGCTGCACGCCAAGCTGGCGGTGTTCGATGAAGAGCTGGCCCTGGCGGGCTCGGCCAACCTGGACAGCCGCAGCCTGTTCCTCAACTACGAGCTGATGCTGGCCTTCCATGACACGGCCGATGTGAGCCAATTCCAGGCTTGGTTCGACACCGAGCGGCAAGGCGCCACCGCCTACGTGGCACGTGCGCCTGGTCTGGCCCGGGATGTGGGCGAAGGGCTGCTGCTGTGGCTGGGGTTTCAGCTTTGAGGCTGCAATGGGTTGCAGACCTGTCTGTGGTCGCTCGTGGTGCCGCCCGGACTGAGGCGGGGCCCGTGGCTCAGGGCTCCTCAGGCCGCCACAGACTGCGCGGCACCGCACACACCACCGGCACCACGGCCTTGATCGCCGAGCGCTCCAGTGCCTCGGGTTGGCCACCGTGCAGTGGCAGCACCACCAGGGTGTCCACCCGCACCAGCAGCAGCTCGCGCAGCACCACGCGGCCATCGGCCAGGGTGATCAACAGGTTCTCTTCGGGGTGCCACTCGGCCTCGGCATCGAGCAACAGGTACTGCCCGTCCTTGGCGTAGGGCGCAAGCGCATTGCCCTTGACGCGCAGGGCATGGGCGCCAGGGGCATGCAGGGGCATCAGCACGTGGCCATCGCTCTCGCCCGCGGGCAGGTCGATTCGCTCGACATCACCGGTGCCCGAAACACGCACGGTGCCCGTGACCTTGGCGCGCATGCCGGTGGCGATCGCGTAGACGGCGGCCGCCTTCGATTCAGCATGAGGGCCCAGCAGGTCGATCTGGTCGGGCGGGCCTTCACCCGTGGCCAGCCAGCGGGAGGACACGGCCAGCTCCTGGGCCAATGCCGGCGTGTACTTGCTGCCCTGCGCACCGGCATCGGCCCGCAGCAGGTACTGGACGGATTGCGGCTTGACACCCACGGCGCGTGCCAGCTCGCTCTGATTGGTACGGCCCGCGCGCTTCATCGCCCACAGCAGCCGCCCAGTGAAGGTGTTCCATTCGTCCATGAGCGGCATCCTACAAAGGCCTTTGTGGCACCACTTGCAAAATTGTCTGTATTGATCTACAAATGCGTTTGCAGATCACAAACAAAGCTCAGGGAAGCGTCATGACACCTCGTGAAGCACTACAAAAGGCCATCGACATCGTGGGTTCGCAGGCGCGCCTGGCGCGCGAGATCGGCGGCGGCATCAAGCAGGCCCACATCTCCTACTGGATCACCCACGCAGAGGTGGTGCCGGCAGAGCACTGCCCCACCATCGAACGCATCGTTCAGCACGCAGTGCGCTGCGAGGATCTGAACCCGCGGGTGGATTGGTGGGTGCTGCGGCATGCAGCCGTGAGCACGCAGTACCAGACGGCGTTGCGCTCCGGCGCGCATTGAATCGGTTTCGCCACCTCCGCATCAGACACAGCAGCCCCCAGGGCGGCCGCCACCCAGCGGCATGGTTGTAAGCAGTTCTCCCCTGCCGTGCGCAACCTTGAACACCGCTTTGGGCGCGGAGGTGGCTTTTTTATCTTGATCTGCGGCGTCAATCGCAGGGCGCAGCGCCGTGCTCTTCCCACCTCGTTGACGAGCCCGGGCGCCGTTTCAAGCCTGCTCGGTGCCTGAGAGGAGAGTCTCTTCTTTAATTCAAAAAATTATATTGACTCTGTTTTATATTCTTTCAGGGTATAATTTACTTCCGCGCAGCATGGCTGCCGCGTTCTGCGACCTTGGTCGCCCTTTTGGTCTGCCGAGCTGCAGCCAACCGAGCCACTCGCCGCTCATGCAGGTCCATCCAAGACTGCGCCCCCTGATTGAACAAGATTTCAAACATCGCCATTCCCATGGGCAAGTACGTCGTTTCGCCCGCGACACACCAGACCGACTGTGGCCGCTTCCGCGCCTCCTTTGCGGTCCGTCGCTCACAGGGCGACGGCAGCTACTCCCGGGTGTTCCGTTTCGACAAAACCTTCGCCTCGCGCGAAGCGGCCAGGCTTTTCGCGGTCACCCAGGGCTGGCTGGAAACATGCATGCCGCCCTCCCCCACGTGCTGACAATCTGCTCCCAGCAGATCCCCATTCACACGTCCAAACGCTGCGGACTCCCGGTTCGCACACCCGCATCCTGAGGATGCGCCATGATTCAGAAAGGCTCCTCCATGAGCAGCAAGATCTACGTAGGCAACCTGCCCTATTCCGTGACCGATTCCAGCCTGAAAAGCAACTTTGCCGAATTTGGCAGCGTCTCCTCCGCCAAGGTCATGATGGACCGGGAAACCGGCAACTCCAAGGGCTTCGGCTTTGTGGAAATGGCTTCTGCTGAATTTGCCCAGGCCGCCATCACTGCTTTGCACGGCATGTCCGTGGATGGCCGATCGATCGTCGTGAGCCTGGCCCGGCCCCGCGAAGAAGGTCGCGGCTCGGGCGGCTATGGCGCGGTTGACCACAGTTCAGCCAAACGTTCGGACATCGGCTACGGCACGGGTGGCTACGGTGGCGGTCGCTACTGACCCCATTCTCTTCCTGTGAAGACCGGCCCTCTCAGAGCCGGTTTTTTTTCAAAGCCCCAGCCGCTCGCACAAAGCCTTCACGGGCCCAGCCTGGTTCATCGTGTAGAAATGCACGCCGGGCGCACCACCTGCACGCAGCCTCTCGCACAAGGCGCTCACCACATCCAGCCCGAACGCCTGGATCGATGCCTTGTCATCGCCAAAGCCCTCCAGCCGTGACCGCACCCAGCGCGGGATCTCCGCACCGCACGCATCCGAGAACCGGATCAGCTGGCTCGCATTGATGATCGGCATGATCCCCGGCACCACCGGAATGTCCAACCTGGCCTTGGCCACATCATCCACAAACCGGAAGTACGCATCCGGGTTGAAGAAGTACTGCGTCAAGGCCACATCGGCCCCGGCCCGCACCTTGGTCACGAAGGCCTTCAGATCGGCCTCGGGGTTGCGCGCCTGCGGGTGCATCTCCGGGTAGGCCGCCACCTCGATGTGGAAATGGCTGCCCGTCTCTTCACGGATGAAGGCCACCAGCTCGCTGGCATAGCGGAACTCGCCAAAGCTGCCGTAGCCACTGGGCAGATCGCCCCGCAGTGCCACGATGCGCCTGATGCCATCGGCCTTGAACTGCGCCAGCTGCTCGCGCACGCCGGCCTTGGTGGCGCCAATGCACGAGAAGTGCGGCGCGGCATCCACCCCTTCGGCCAGGATGGCACGCACCGTCTGGATGGTGCCGTCTTGCGTGGAGCCGCCAGCGCCATAGGTCACGGAGCAGTATTCAGGCTTGAGCGCATACAGCTGCTGGCGCACGGCCGTCAACTTCTCGGCGCCTTCGGGCGTCTTGGTCGGGAAGAACTCCAGGCTGAGGGGCCAGGCGTTCTGTGTCGTTGTCGTCATGTCGGCGTGTCCTTGTCGGTGGGCCGCGCCCACACGAAGAATTCGCGGTTGCCATCGCCACCGGCGATCGGGCTGTCAAAGTAATCCACCACGCGCAGGCCCTGCCCGTCGCAGGCCTGCACGATGCGCTCGCGCACGTCACCGTAGAGCGCCTCGTCCTTCACCAGGCCGCCCTTGCTGATCTGCGCCGGCTGCAGCTCGAACTGCGGCTTGACCAGCAGCAGCAGATCCGCCCGCGGCGTGAGCAGCGGCACCAGCGCCGGCAGCACCAGCGTCAGCGAGATGAAGGACAGGTCGCCCACCACCAGGTCGAAGCCGCCATCGAGTTCGGCGGGCGGCACACCGGCGGCGGTCAAGGATTCGCGGCTCAGCTCGCGGGCGTTCAGTCCCTCGATCACGCGCACCCGATCATGCCCCTGCAGGCGCGGGTGCAACTGGCCGTGGCCCACATCGACCCCGACCACCAGCGCCGCCCCGCGGGCCAGCAGCACCTCGGTGAACCCACCGGTGCTCTGCCCCACATCCAGGCAACGCGCACCCAACACATCCAGCCCGGCGCAGTGGTTCAACGCGCCTTCCAGCTTGAGCCCCGCGCGCGACACCCAACGCGTCTCCGCATCGTCCGTCACGCGCAGCCCAGCGCCCTCAGGCAATGTTTCGCCTGCCTTGCGCACCGGCACCCAGCCCTGCGGCCCATGCCACTGCGCCGCGCCCGCATCGATCAGCCGCTGCGCAGCCGACCGCGTGGGCGCCAGCCCCTGCTTGACCAGAAGTTGATCTGCTCGTGTCATCGCGTATCCCTCCCAAACGCCTCAGCCTGCTGTTGATCAAGCAACCGCCGCGGATCCGGCTCTGCCGGTCCAAGACGGTGCCCCCTTGAGGGGGCGGCCGAAGGCCGTACGGGGTGGGCCCATCAGTACCGATAGGTATCGGGCTTGTAGGGGCCGTTTTTCGGCACGCCGATGTAGGCGGCCTGCTCGTCCGTCAGCTCGGTCAGCTGCGCGTTCAGCGTGGTCAGTTGCAGGCGCGCCACCTTCTCATCGAGGTGCTTGGGCAGCACATAGACCTTGCCGGCCTCGTACGCATCCTGACGCGTGAACAGCTCGATCTGCGCGATGGTCTGGTTGGCGAAGCTCGACGACATCACGTAGCTGGGGTGGCCCGTGCCGCAGCCCAGGTTCACCAGGCGGCCCTTGGCCAGCAGGATGATGCGCTTGCCATCCTTGAAGATCACGTGATCGACCTGGGGCTTGATCTCTTCCCACTGGCAGTTCTGCTCCAGCTTGGCGACCTGGATCTCGTTGTCGAAGTGGCCGATGTTGCAGACGATGGCGTTGTTCTTCATGGCCGCCATGTGCTCGTACGTGATCACGTCGCGGTTGCCGGTGGTGGTCACGAAGATATCGGCCTTGTCGGCGGCCCACTCCATGGTCACCACGCGGTAGCCTTCCATCGCGGCCTGCAAGGCGTTGATGGGATCGATCTCGGTCACCCACACCTGGGCGCTCAGGGCGCGCAGGGCCTGGGCCGAGCCCTTGCCCACGTCGCCATAACCGGCCACCACGGCCACCTTGCCGGCCACCATCACGTCGGTGGCGCGCTTGATGCCGTCGACCAGGGATTCACGGCAGCCGTACAGGTTGTCGAACTTGGACTTGGTGACCGAGTCGTTCACGTTGATGGCGCGGAACAGCAGCGTGCCCTTGGCGCTCATTTCGTTGAGGCGGTGCACGCCGGTGGTGGTCTCTTCGGTCACGCCGATGATCTGCGCGCCCTTGCGGCTGTACCAGGTGCTGTCCACAGCCAGCTTGGCCTTGATGGCCGCGAAGAGGATGCGCTCTTCGTCGCTGCCGGGGTTGGCCAGCACCGATTGATCGGTCTCGGCCTTCTTGCCCAGGTGCATCAGCAGGGTCGCGTCGCCGCCGTCGTCCAGGATCATGTTGGGGCCTTCGCCCTCGGTGCCCTTGGCACCGAAGTCGAAGATGCGGTGGGTGTAGTCCCAGTAGTCTTCGAGCGACTCGCCCTTGTAGGCGAACACCGGGGTGCCGGCCTCGACCAGCGCGGCGGCGGCATGGTCTTGTGTGGAGTAGATGTTGCACGAGGCCCAGCGCACGGTGGCACCCAGGGCCTGCAGCGTCTCGACCAGCACGCCGGTCTGGATGGTCATGTGCAGGCTGCCGGTGATGCGTGCGCCCTTGAGCGGCTGCGTGGCGGCGTACTCTTGGCGGATGGCCATCAGGGCCGGCATTTCGCTTTCGGCGATGGCCAGCTCTTTGCGGCCCCAGGCGGCCAGGGACATGTCGGCGACGACGCACTCGACGCCCTTGTGGTCGGTGATCAGGGATTTGGACACAGCGTTCATGGACAGAGCTCCTAGATGATTCAGAAGCCGCCGTGCGCTGCCGGGGATGCGCGGAGCTGACCGCCGATGACTGCAGATGGCAGGACGGAAGCGGAAAACCCGGCGCAAAAAACTCACCCAGCGGGGACACATGCGGGGTGAGCGCCGTTGCAAAACGTGCGTGTCAAGCCTGGGGCCCTGTCTCTCTCACACCTCAGGCGGCCCTAAAACCGCTTGAATGAGAGGGTTGGCCTTGCAACGCTCCTCGACACGAAACGGTATTGTAGTCACTGCATGGCACGTTGTGCATGTTTGGGTGCGCTACATTTTCGAACGCACCTAACCCCGGAGGCAGGGGGAACCTATTCGGGTTGCCCCTGTCGTATCACGAACGCCATCCGGCGTTGAATACGAGCGGTGCACGTTGTGTGCCACCGCCGACTTGGTGGAGGCCCCTGTATGAAATCGAATCAGAGATACCGAGAGACTATGAAAATCAGCAAGCTTGCCCTGGCCGCTGCGGCCTTCATGGGCATGGTCGGCACCGCGTCGGCCAAGAACCTCGTGTGCGTGTGGGACGTGGCTGGCAAGACCGGTGACGTCTACAACGCGGCCATCGACTACGGTGTGGCCATGCAGAAGAACGGCGTCGAGATCGAGCTCAAGAGCTACGTTGATGAGCGCGTGGCCGTGGAAGACTTCCGCGCCGGCCAGTGCGACGCCGTGATCGCGACGGCCTTCCGTACCAAGGCCTTCAACTCGGTGGCCGGCTCGATCGACTCGATCGGCTCGTCCACCGTGGTGCGCGCCAACAAGATCGACATCCCCGCCAGCTACGAGGTGGTGCGCAAGGTCATTCAGCTGTTCTCCAGCGAAGGCGCGTCCAAGATGATGGTCGAGGGCAACTACGAGGTCGGCGGCATCTTCCCGCTGGGCGCAGCCTACCCGATCGTGCGTGACCGTTCCATCAACTCGGTCGAAGCCCTGTCGGGCAAGAAGATCGCGGCCTTCGACTACGACAAGGCCCAGGGCGCCATGATCCAGAAGATCGGCGCGCAGCCCGTCTCGGTGGACGTGACCAACATCGGCCCGCGCTTCAACAACGGTTTTGTGGACATGGTCACCCTGCCGGCCGTGGCCTACAAGCCTTTCGAGCTGTACAAAGGCATCGGCACCAAGGGTGGCATCGGCCGCTTCCCGATCATGATCCCGACGGTGCAACTGGTCTTCAACAAGGCCAAGTTCCCTGAAGGTTTCGGCCTGAAGTCGCGCGTGTACTGGTCCGGCCAGTTCGACCACGCCATGAGCCTGATCAAAAAGGCTGAAGCCGGCATCCCGGCCGCCACCTGGGATGAACTGCCCGCCGAGAACATCCCCAAGTACGTGCTGATGCTGCGCGAAGCCCGCATCGACATCGCCAAGCAGGGCATGTACAACAAGCAGACGCTCAACATCATCAAGCGCGTGCGCTGCAGCGTGAACGGCTCTGATGCCGAATGCGCCAGCAAGAACGAGATCGATTGATCACCTGATCCGATCGATCCGCGCTTGACCGGAGGCCCGCCCCGTGCGGGCCTTTTTCATGCCTGATCGCCTGGGGTGGCCGGCGGCAGGCTGCCTGCGCGCACCACCCGGTTGCGGCCGGCCCGCTTGCCGGCGTACAGGGCCTGGTCGGCACGGGAGATGGCCTGGTCGGTGGATTCGGCATCGGCGCGCTGGGCCACGCCCAAGGACAGGGTAAGGCCGCGCACGCTGCCGCCGCCGGGCCGCGGCAGGTCGGCCACCGCCAGGCGCAGCCGCTCGGCCACCTGCGCCGCCGTGGCTTCGTCGGTGTCGGGCAGCACGACCAGGAATTCTTCACCGCCCCAGCGGGCCAGGTGGTCCACATCGCGAACCCCGTGGGCCAGCGCACCGGCCACCTGCACCAGCACCTGATCGCCCACCTCATGCCCGTGCTGGTCGTTGATGGCCTTGAAGTGGTCCAGGTCGGCCAGCACGAAGGACAGCGGACGGGCCTCGCGCTGCTGGCGCTTGTCTTCCAGCGTGATCCGTTCCCGCAGCGCGCGGCGGTTCAGCAGGCTGGTGAGCGGGTCGGTGGTGGCCAGTTCGCGCAGCCGGGCCTCGGCGCGCGCCACCAGCCGGAAGTAGGTGGAGGCCAGGAAAGCCAGGATCACCAGGGCCGACACGATGTTGAAGTAGTGCAGGCCGTTGAGCACGCCCGGGCTGAGCGCATAGGGCGGCACGGCATGGCGGCACAGCAGATCGAGCATCACGTAGCCCGCCATCACGCCCAGCGCGAAGGCCCACTTGATCCATTCACGCGTTTCGGTGCTGACCAGGGCCACCGGCACCACCAGCAGGAAGTAGTAGTGAAAGCCGCTGTCCCAGCCCAGCAGGACGACAGCCAGCGCGGCGTGGCCCATCACCTCCGTGCCCATCAGCAGCAGGCCTGCCAGCATGCGGCGCTGTGCCAGCAGCCGGAAGCACAGCCCGTACAACAGCACGCTGGCCACGTTCACCCAGGCCAGCAGCGACACGCCGGACAGCCAGAACAGCAGGCTGAAAGAGCCATGCGTGAGGCCCGCCAGCACCGTGGTGCCCATCAGCAGGACACGGAAGGCCTCGGCGCTCGACACCCCCGCGATGCGTGAGCGCGGTAATGAGGGAAGGCGCCAGCGGGGCACGTGGGAGGTCCTTGGCCAACGCAGGTGGCGTCAGCCCTGCAGCGCCGTCGTGGGCGCCAGGGAACCAAGCACGACACGGTTGCGGCCGGCATGCTTGCCCTCGTACAGGGCCTGGTCCGCGCGGGAAATGCTGTTCTCAGAAGTTTCGCCAGGGTGTCGCGCACTCACGCCGAAGGTCATGCTGATGTGCAGCTCCTGGTGGCCCACCTTCACGCGCAGGGCCTCGATGCGCTGGCGCAGGCGCTCGGCCACCAGTTCGGCCTCCTGTGTGCCGGCGCCCGGCAGCACCAGCAGAAACTCTTCGCCGCCCCAGCGGGCCAGGTGGTCCACCTCGCGCACGCCGTCGCTCAATACGCGGCTGACGGCCTTGAGCACTTCGTCGCCAGCGTCATGGCCGTAAGTGTCGTTGACCAGCTTGAAATGGTCCAGATCGCACAGCACGAAGGACATCTGCGTGTTGGCGCGCTGGACGCGGTGCTCTTCCTCGCGGATGGCCTCGATCACGGCGCGGCGGTTGATGAGCTGCGTGAGCGGGTCGGTGGTGGCCATGGCGCGCAGGTTGGCCTCGGCCTTGGTGATCAGGTAATGGTAGTAGGCCGCCAGGAAGATGAGGATCAGCACGGTGCCCAGCACGTTGAAATAGTGCAGGCCGTCGATCACCGTGGTGGGCAGGGCGACCATGGGCGGGCGGCGCAGCAGCAGCATGTCCATGCCCAGGTAGACCATGGTCAGGATCGAGACGAGCATCACCTTGATCGCCAGCGAGCGGAAGTTGGTGATCACCGCCACCGGGATCACCAGCAGGATGTAGAAGTGAAACCCCGAGGCCAGGCCGATCACGCAGACGGCCAGGATGGCATGGGCCACCACCTCCAGCGCGGTGACCGCCCAGCACAGGCCGATGCGGCCCTGGTGGGCCAGCCAGAAGGTCCACACGTAACACAGCACGCTGCCGACGTTGACGAGGGCCAGGGCATCCACCCCGGCCCAGTGGAACAGGCTGAGGAAGGCGACGTGGGTGAGCGCCGCGACGACGGCGATGCCCTTGAGCAGGATGCGCAGCGCGTCGGCATGCATCCCCCCCGATTCGGAAGGCGGAGAAGCGCCGCCAGGGTAAGCCCTTGGGATTTCGGCCATGTGTCGGTGTGTCTGTGTAGTCGTCCTCGATACCCGATGCGCCGTGCACACCTGTCCTGGTGATGCAGGACACCCGCAGCGGGACTTCTGATGCCACGGATATCGGCCGGATGAGGCCTGGCTTGAATCAGGGAGGACCCTGGGCGCGGCCACCCCGTCTTGTTGATAATGGCGGACACATCCATCGCAGGAGCCACGCTCATGCCAGCAGGACGGGTTCCCGCCACTGGAGAACTGGTCCAGCCTCGCGGCCACGATGGCACACACGTGGCCGAACTCACGGTCAAGGGCAAACCGGAGCGCGCGAAATGAGTGCCGGCATGGACAGAGGTGCGTTCACAGGCCTGGCCGTGGCCGGCCTGGCCGCCACGCTCGCCATCAGCCTGGTGATCTGGCCTGCAGCGAAGACCAGGCAGAGCGCGGAGCAAGCCTCCTCCACGGCACCACGTGCCCCGTTGCCCGACACCACCCGCATCCTGGACATCCTTTCCAGCCAGCCCGTGCCGTCTGCGCAAGACCGCCAGGCGGCCAGCGCGCTGAACCAGGCAGGAGACCGGGCCTACCGTCGCCACGACCATGTCGCCGCCTGGCAGGCCTACAGCAACGCCTACCCCAACGCGCCCAGCGCACACGCCTACGTGATGAGCGGCGACAGCCACTGGCGCGATGTGCTCAGCGTGCAGCGGGCGCAGCGTTCGGCCGCCAAGGCCTGCCCGCTCGACAACCGGTACTTCGCCCGCGACCTGGCGCTCGATGTGGCGCAACACCACGAGGTGGGCCTCGCGCTGGCGGCCCGGTCGGGCGACCGGCGGCTGCTGAACTCTGCCTGGTACCGGCGCGCCGACCAGAGTGCGGCCTGCCTGAGGGCGCTGGCCAACGACTACCGTGCGCGGCCGGCCAGCGACTGCGTCGACCTGGCGCGCCTGGACGCCTGCCTGGGGCCGCCACTGCCGCTGCCCTGAAGCGGCGGCCGGGCCCACGCCCTCACATCATCCGTGCGCTGAAGCGACAATGGCCGTGCGTTCCCCAGCGCGGCGGACATACAGGTTCATGGCTTGCGCGAGCAGGCTTGCCGCGTCGGTGCAGGGACCATCATTCATCACGACCTTGTCTGGCCGGACAATGGCCAGCCAGCCCACGGGCACCAACGAAGGCATCAAATTGCCACCCAGATCTTCCCAAAGACTTTGCGTGGACGTCCGCGCCATGGGTCCACGTGGATTGATCTGGACGAAGCGGCCACCACTGGCCGTCCAGGCCTGGTTCAATGCCGGCGTGAGCCCGGCCGATGGGTCGACCCCGAAACCCACCATCGCGAGGCCGGAGCCGAGCACATCATCGCTCAGCACCACCTCACCACCCGCTTGAGGCTTGAGCCACACCTGCGGCATCTGTTCACCACGGCGCAGGCGCGCACCACGCAAGGGCTTGACGAAGCAGCCCACCTTGAACCGGTTGGGCGGTTTGATCTCCAGATTCTCGAACAGGCGCTTGAACCGGGGAATGCGGGTCATCATGCTCATCGCGCCATGCGTGAGGAAGGCTGCCACCTGGTTGCTGGGCATGACGAGACGGCCCATCATCTTCGCCAGGTCGATCATGGCCTTGGCATGGGGGCGGCGCTCCTGATCGTAGCTGTCCAGCAAGCCCGGCTGGGCCCGGCCATGGCACACCCACGAGAGCTTCCAGGCCAGGTTGGCCACATCGCGCAAGCCGGACACCAGGCCCTGCCCGACGAACGGGGGCGTGATGTGGGCGGCATCTCCGACCAGCAGGACACGCCCCACCTTGAACTTGTCCACGACCCGCGCATGGAAGCGATAGACCGCCACCCGCTCGATCTCGACGTGCTCGCCCTTGATCCAGGGCTGGAGCAGGCGCCTGACCATGTCTGGATGCTCCATCTGCTCACGGGTCTCACCGGGGTTCAATTTGAACTCCCAGCGTTGACGCCCACCCGGCGCCACCATGTGGGGCGTGGGCCGGCGCGGATCGCAGATGAACTCGACATGGTCCATGGGGGTGGGCAGGTGCTTGGCGTCGACCACCAGCCAATCCTCCGCAAAGGTCTTGCCCTTGAACTCCTGCCCCAGCAGGCGGCGGACCAGGGAGTTGGCACCATCGGCGCCCACCATGTAGCGCGCACGAACCTGATGCGGGCGGCCATCGTCGGTCTGCAGCTCGGCCAGCACCTCCTGGTCATCCTGGCTCAGCGATACCAGGGACACGCCCAGCGCGACCGTCACGTGGCGGTTGCCTTGCAAGCGGGCTCGCAGCGCCTGTTCCAGTTGAGGCTGGAAGAAGGTCACCAGTTTGGGATGCCCGTCCACACATCCCGCCGTCACCGCACGGCTGTACTGCCCGAACAGTGGCGAGCGCATGCGCACCTCCGGGATGGCCACTTTGTCGAATGCATCCTCTTCGAGACCGCACAGCTGTAGCACACGGAGGGCTTCGTTGTCCAGCGCGATCGCGCGAGGCGCCAGGAAGATGTCCCTGGCCTTGTCGATCACCAGGGCCTTCGTGCCATAGCGGCCCAACAGTTGCGCCAGCGCGGCCCCGACAGGCCCCATCCCCACGATGAGGACATCAACTTCGGAAGGTAGGTCAGACATGCGTGCTCCAGGCAACGGTCATTCGGGCATGAGGATCGCGCGGCCCGGGCGCTGCTGGGCGACATGCGCAAAAGCCTGCTCCCCTTGTGCGATCGGGATGATCAAGCCGATGGGCAGGTGCAGCCCGACGTTGGCGAGCAGCAGCGCTTCCAAGGCATGCAGAGCCTCGGTACTGGGCTGGAAAATGGTCCAGGCGTAACGTGTGCCGCGGCCTCCTGCGGCCCTTGCCGCGCCGCGCATGGCCGACCAGGCGCGGTAGACCCGCCATCCGCCCTTGAACCAGCCATGCACATCCATGCTGTCCAGCAGGGGGTGCACCGTGGTGGCGTGGCCCATGGCCCCTGGCTTGAGGCGGCTGACCAAGGCCCTCTCGTCTTGCCAGATCGCGAAGTTGAGGGTGGCGTCGTAGCATGTTGGCAAGGTGCTCAAAGCCCGACGTGTTCGGTCCACGACCACGGTGGCGCCCAGATCCTTGCACCGCTGGACATGCGCCGTGCTGCACACGGCCGTGACCCGTGCCCCCCATCGGCTCAGAACCTGCAGCGACAGCTGCCCCAACCCGCCAGAGGCGCCGTGGACCAGCACTTCCTTGTCTTTGGCGTTGTGCTGGTTGAGCCCGACGCTTCGCAGCGCCAGCCAAAGCGTCGTGAAGGTGTAGGGCAGTGCGGCCAATTCCTGATGGGTATGGTTCGCTGGGGCAGCCCTCAGGTATCTGGCGTCGGCCAGCACCTGGCTGGCATGCGCACCGTGGGCGCCGGTCGGCACCAGACCGAACACGCGGTCTCCCGGCTTGCAAGCGGTGACCCCGGCACCTGTTGCTTGAACCACCCCGGCGAAGTCATTGCCCAGAACGGCCGGGAAACGCGCAGCGCCCTTGAGCGCGAGGACGCGACGCCCATAACCTGTGGATCGCTTGGCATCAATGGGGTTGACCGAGCTGCCCTTGACACGCACCAACACCTGCCCGGGGCCAGGTTGTGGCACATGGCGAAGTTGCAGCGCAAATGTCGCAGGATGGCCGGGCGCGAGACAAAACAGTTGCTCGGCGACACTCATGCCACCACCACCGTGCGCTGCTGCCCCAGGTCCAATGCACCGTCGTCCGTGCGGATGCTCAAGCTCATCACATCGTTGGGCTGCAAGTACAACGGGTTGCGCAGGCCGCCCTTGATGAACAGCCGCCACTTGGTGGGCTCGGACAGGAAATGGCGGGCCACCCACATCGGCAGCTTGCCCGGCGCCTTGGCCGCGCAACCGGCGGGTGTGCCGGTTGCGATCAGATCGCCGGCCTGCAGGTTCTGCAGGGCCGAGAACTCGCTGACAGTGGCATGGGGCGGGTGCAGCATGTCGCGGCAGTAGGTGTCCTGGCGGACCTGGCCGTTGACGCTCAGGCGCATGTGCAGGTCGGGCCAGCGCTGCCATTCGGCCGGCTCCAGCAACAGCAGCACGGGCCCGGCCGGGCCGAACGTGCGGTAGCTCTTGCCCTTGTAGAACTGGCCCTGGGGCAGCTGCACATCGCGCGCGGAAACATCATTGACGATGGTGATGCCCGCCAGCACATCATGCAGACGGTCGGGCTGAACCTGGACACCCGTCGTCAGGTCCCGGCCCAGCACCAGACCGAGTTCGATCTCATAGTCCAGCAGCTTGACATGGGCAGGCCGCACGACGTCGTCGTACGGGCCCGAGAGCGAGGACGAGGCCTTGGTGAAGAAGGTGTTGAAGGGCATGTTCGCCGTGTCCATGCCCGATTCACGCACATGGCTGCCGTAGTTGACGCCCTGGCAGAGGAACTGCTGGTTCGCCGTGATCGGTGACAGGACGGTCACGTCGTCGATGGCGATCACGGCTTGCGCAGCCGTCAATGCGCGCGCCTCCACCTGTCCGTGCCGGATGAGGTCTGCGGTCGTGTCATAGGTGCCCGGCAGCGGCGCGATGCGCCGATCGAACAGCACTCCCCAACGGGCCTGCCCTGGATCATCGGGCGATGCGTAGCGAACAAGTGATGTGGACATGTCTGACTCGTTTGAATGAACACGGGTGGGATGGGTGCCTGGGTGTCACTTCCAAGGGCGAGCCGGGGTGTCGACGACCCGGCCCATCATCAGGAGGCGAGACAGGGTCACGCGGCCGGAGCGCAGCAGCTTGATCGCACGCCACAGCATGGCGGGCGTCTTGGGCGGGAACATGCTGGCGGGCACGTCATCGCCCCAGGCCCACAGACTGCTCGTGGTGAACGGCCCGTAATGAGGCTCTCGATCGGCCGTGAAGACATCACCGTCTGTGTAGTGCTCGAAAGCGAAGCCATCGCCATCACGCCAGTAGTCGAACAGCTGGCTGCCCAGCAGGTGCCGGCCGATGCCCCACATGTGCTCATGCCCATTGACCCGCAGCACCTGCTGGCCCTGGCCGAGGGCGTCCAGGTCGGTCACTTCCCAGGCGCTGTGCTCGTAGCCGGCTTCCAACCCTCCGGCGATGACCACGGTGTGGTGGTCGGCCGGGGTGTCGCCCAGGTCCAGGCGGAAGAAGGTCAGGAAAGGGGCGCCGTCTTCCAGGTACTGCACATCCGAGGGAATCAAGCCCAGGTGGCGCATGTACCAGTCGGCCATGGTGTGGAAATTGGTGGTTTGCAACACCACGTGGCCCAGGCGCCCCACGGTGGCCGGCTCGATGTCGGTGCGCACGGTAGTGTTCACGCGGGGCGATCGGCCCACGGCATTCATGTGCTGGTGCCTGGGCTCGCGCAGGGGCAAGGGGTCCACGGTGCCCCAATCGGTGATGAGCCAGATGTCGTGGCCATCGGGGTCGGTGAGGCTCACACCGCGGGCGCCACCGGGCACCGCGTTGGCCGGCAGGACCTGCGCACCGCTGTCGCGTTGAAGACGCGCGAAATCGGTGTCAGGCGCCACCGTGAAGGCGGCTCCCACATAGCGCGACACCCTGGCCCTGCGCGCCATCAGGGTGGCCGGGGACGAGCCCGCACCGCGCATCACCAATGTGTCTGGCGTTCGGGAGACGGTGATCAGCCCGAAGTCGGTCCAGAAGCGCTGCGCCTCGTCGAGGTCGGCCTTGTCGAAGCGAAGAAAAGCCAGTTGGCCGGCCTTCTGCAAGGCGGCGGGACGCGCGAGCTTGTGCACATGCGCAGGCAAGGCGCTTTCCGGGTATTCGGGCGGGGCCCTCAAGACCTTGTGGTGACTCATAGGTGTTTGTGCTGAGCGGGCGGGCTTGCCGGGATCGCGAACCGAAGCAATAATGACACATTCGTCATTATGACGTTTCTGTCGTTTTCCCTGACCGTGTCCCCGTTACCCTGTCGGCATGAGCACACCTGATTTCCGCACCCGCGTGGCGGCCGAAAAACGCGAGCGCATGCGCACCCGCCTCATCGAAGCGGCCCTGGAGGTCTTCTCCACCAAGGGCGTCGAGGCCACCGTCATCGAGGATCTGATCGAGCAGGCACAGGTTTCGCGCGGCACCTTCTACAACTACTTCCGCACCACGGAAGAAGCCATGGCCGCCGTGCTGCAGGCGGTGGTCAATGAACTGCTCTCCCTGGTGGACATGGTCATCGCCAACCGGCCAGACCCGGCCGAGCGCCTGGCCTGTGGCGTGCGCATGGTGCTGCACACGGCCAGGCAGTTCCCGCATGCGGGGCGCTTCATCGCGCGCCTGGGTGTGACCCGCAGCCTGGACCTTCTACCGGCCCTGGACAACCCGCTGCGTGACCTGGTGGAAGGCATCGAGACGGGGCGCTTCAACGTGGCCGATCCCATGCTGGGCCTGGACCTGGTGGCAGGCACCACGAGTGCGGCGCTGCTCTCCCTCAGCCTGCGCACCGACCTGACGGAGGCCTACCCGCAAGAGATCACCTTCCACATCCTGCTGGGCCTGGGCATGACGCGCGCCGCCGCCCGCAAGCTGGTGGACAAGCCCATCGATGCCGTGCAACTGCCGCCCGAATCCTTGCTGGTGCGCACGCTGCACAAGCACCTCCAACCCACTTGACTCATCGAGTCCGAAGTCTCTGGCATGAACGACTTTCACAACAAGGTGATCTGGATCACCGGCGCATCGTCCGGCATTGGCGAAGCCATGGCCTACGAACTGGCACGGCGCGGCGCCTTGCTCATCTTGTCTGCGCGGCGTGCCGATGTGCTCGAAGCCGTGAAGTCCCGTTGCGAGCGGCCTGACAGGCACCTGGTCCTGCCGATGGACATGACCGATCACAGCCGCTTCCGGGAGCAGACCGCGGCGGTGCTGTCGACCTACGGCCACATCGACATGCTCGTCAACAATGCCGGCGTGAGCCAGCGCGCCCTGGTCAAGGACACCCCGGTGGAGGTGGACAGGCAGATCATGGAGCTGGACTTCTTCGGCCCGGTGGCGCTGACGAAGGTGGTGCTGCCCCACATGCTGGCCAGAGGCTCGGGCCATCTGGTGGCGGTGTCTTCGGTGGTTGGCCTGGTGGCGACGCCCTACCGATCGGCCTATGCCTCGGCCAAGCACGCCATCATCGGCTTCCACGATGCCCTGCGTGCCGAAGTACATGATGCGGGCCTGCGGGTGTCGGTGCTGTGCCCAGGCTTCGTGCGCACCAACGTGAGCCTGTCCGCCTTGACCGCTGACGGCACGCCCCACGGCAAGGTCGACGCACAGCAGGACAAGGCCATGAGCGCCGAGGCCTTTGCGCGCAAGGCGGTGGATGGCCTGGCGCGTGGCAAGGGGCGCATCGTCATCGCCGGCAAGGAGCGCCTGGCCGTGTACCTGGGCCGGCTGTCCCCCGCCTTGCTGGAGCGGCTGGTTCGCAAGGTGAGCGTGGTGTGAGCATGGGCGGCAACCCCGACAGCGCCATCGACATGATCGTGGGCTTCGCTGCCAGTGGCTGAACCGGTGCTGTTCGGTCAAGCCTGTGCGAACGGGTTGGCCGGCAGCTCGATCTGGGGCAGTGGCCGGCAAGCGATCTGATGCGCTTCCTCACTGGGCACACCGAGGATCGTCAGCAGGATGGCCGCGATCCGTTCGGACAGGGCCTTGGCGTCTCCCACCATGTCCGGCCCGCCTTCTTTGTCGGGTTGAGCCTGCTCCGAAATGGCCGCCAAGGCGCCCAGGATGGTGCTTCCGACCGCGATGTACACGGAAGGCATGTCATTGACGGCGAACCGACCCGAGGACACGCCCGCGCCAATGTCCCGCAGCAGGTACTTGCCCAGGCCCGACGTCATGCTCTCACGCGTGAAGTTGGTCTGGAAGACGAACCGCCCCCATGTCGGATCGGACGCGCCTCGCAGCAGTGTGTAGCGGGTGGACGCCGTGATCTTCTCGGCCGGGTCGGTCAGTTGCTCGCCCAGCCTGTCCAGTGCCACGGCGAAATGGCTGATCACCTCTTCGATCAAGGCGCCATGGATGGCGTCCTTGGATTCGAAGTGGTTGTAGAACGACCCAAAGCCCACGTCGGCTTGTTCGGTGATTTCGTTGATGGTGACACCGGCCACACCCCTGTAGGCCATCAGGTGCAGCGCCGCGGTCAGCAGGCGGACCCGGGTGTCACGTTTGCGTTTGGCCCCACGGGGATCCTTGGAAGCGGCGGCCGGCTTCGGATCGAGGCGGCGCTGATCGGCAGGGACTTTTTCGACGGGCGGCATGTGCACTTCGCAAGCATTGGGCAGCGCAGAGCCTATCACCCATGGCGCGATGGTGCCCTCCCCCAGGGTAAACGCGATTGCATCAAAATGATGGAGAAATCATATTTGATGAAAACATCAGTTATGAAAGAAGCACCATGAGTTTTCCTGCACACCCCTTGCGCACCCTGACCGATGAAGAGGTCCGCCGCTATGACGAGGATGGCGTCATCATGCTGCGCCAGGCGCTGGATCCGAACTGGGTTGCGATGGTCGAAGAAGGGCTTGAAACCGCGATCGGTGACCAGTCCATCCTTGGCAAGTTCATGTCCAGGAAGGTCGAGGGCTACAAGATGGACATCTTCCTGTGGAAGCGGATCGATGTCCTGCGCGATTTGATCTACTACGGCCCTTTCGCCCGGTGGGCACAAGCCCTGATGCAGTCCACGGAGGTGCGCTTCTTCTACGACCAGATGTTCGTGAAGGAGCCCGGAACGGACGCGCCCACACCCTGGCACCAGGACCTGAGCTTCTGGCCCATTCGCGGCGAACAGATCACCTCGTTCTGGATTCCTCTTGATCCGGTCAACAAGGACAACAGCGGGCTGCTCTACGTCAAGGGTTCGCACAAGTGGCCGCAGCGGTTCAAGGCGCTGTCGCCCGACTACGTGGCCGCCATCATCGACGAGAAGATGGATGACATCCCGGACATCAACGCCCATCCGGACCAGTACGAATTGCTGCACTGGGACATGGAGCCCGGCGACATCCTGATGTTCCATCCCTTGACCTTGCATGGCTCTTACGGCAACACCTCTCGCACGCGGCGGCGCCGGGCCCTGGCCCTGCGCTGGACCGGCGACGATGTCACTTACCAGCCCTCGGCCAAGCGCATGCCGGTCCACTATCGGCACGATTCGAAGGAAGGCGGGCCGTTGAAGGGTGCCGCCTTCCCCCTCATCTTGCCGTGCCACGATCCAGCCGAGCGCAACGCACGCCTTCAGCCCGAGAGCCCCACGACGCACAAGCTGTTGACGTCTGCGGTACAGAACGTTGTGTCGGCAGCCAAGCTGCAGCTCAGCGGTTCCAGTTCGGTGATTCCACGTCAGACATGGAACACGCCCTCCGAAGCCAAACCTGCAGACAAACCGTCGAAGTGAGCGACATGCCGAAGCACATCCAATGAGCGCATCACCAGACGAACCAACCCACGGGATGGGCGAGCCATCGCGCCGCCGCGCGTTCAGGGCAGGTGCTGCGGTGGTGGCAAGCCTGTCTCTGCCGGCGCCATCTGCGGCAGCGCCACCGCGCTCGCTCGGCGGTGAGCCCGCCAAACCTGCATTGACGCCATCACCCAAGGCAGCGTCCATGGCCGTTCACACCCTCCGCTTCTCTCACCAAGGCCGGGTTCAATGGGGCGTCGTCTCCAAGAACCGCATCACGCCGCTGCCCGGTGAATTCGCCACGACCGCTGATTTCATCCGCAGCCATGAGGTTGGCGCCTTGCGTGAGTTCGCATCATCAGGCATCGCAAGCCGGACCACGCTGGCCTTGGAGCAGGTTCAAGTGCTGTCGCCCGTGACGCGCAACCAGCAGTTCCTCTGCCAGGGGGCCAACTACCGCCAGCACATGATCGAATCCGGCATGGACCCGGATGCCAAGTCCTACAACATGATCTTCACCAAGGCAACGAGCTGCATGGCGCCGCCAAACACTGATCTGGTCAAGCCAGCGCATGTGCGGTTCCTGGACTATGAGATCGAACTGGGCCTGATCCTCAAGCGCGATGTGCTGGCCAGGACGGTGGTGACCCGCGCCAACCTGCATGAGTTCGTGGCGGGGCTCGTCATCGTCAACGATTACTCAGCGCGCGACATCCAGATCCCGCAGACGCAGTTCTACAAGGGCAAGAGCTTTCGCACCTTCGGCCCCATCGGGCCATTCCTGTGCCTGCTGGCACCACAGGACATGGGGTATCTGGGCCAGCTGCAGCTGACGCTGACCGTCAACGGCCAGGTGCGGCAACACGACACGACGGCCAACCTGGTCTTCGGCCCGGCCGAAACCTTGACCGAGCTGTCAGGCGTGCAGGACCTGCTGGTGGGCGACCTGCTGTCCACAGGCACGCCGGCGGGATGCGCCTTGTCCGTGCCCTCGCCATTGAAGCAGCGTGTGGGCGCGCTGCTCCCTGAGGCCACCAAGTGGGCGATCTTCAACAAGGTGCAGGAAGGCCGCACGCAGTACCTCAAGGCGGGCGACCTGGTCGAAGCACGGATTCGAAGCCTGGATGGCGCCATCGACCTGGGCGTGCAGCGCAACAGGGTCGTGGATGAAACGCCCGGGTGAAAACCCCCAGGGATGCGCCAAGCATGGATGCGTACATTTGTTCTCATGTGCCGAGCACGCATTTTGAACGGATCACCCATGGCCAACGACCACCACAGCAAAACACTGCCCCGCCGCCAGCTCATGAAGGCCGCCGTGGGGCTGGGGCTCACAGCGGTGGGCGGGCTGGCCGCCCCCCTCGTGGCCAGGGCAGGCACGGTGCCGTCCCGCATCGACGTCCATGCCCACCTCATTCCCGACTTCTACCGTCAGGCGATGGCCGACCACGGCGTGGAGGGCGATGGCGGCATCCCCATCCCGGCCTGGTCGCCCACGGCCGCCGTGAACTTCATGGACAAGTTCGGCATCCAGGCGCAGGTGGTGTCGCTGTCGGAACCCGGCTTTGCCTTCCTGCCCGATCGCACCGCGAGGGAGCAGATGGCCAGGCGGGTCAATGACTACATCCGCGATGCCCTCATCCAGGTGCCATCGGCTTCATCGCTCTGCCGCCGTTTCGGCGGCTTTGCATCGCTGCCCCTGGGGGATCCCGATGACCCTGCCGAGGTGGCCGCGGCCTGCGCCGAGGCTGAACGGGCCATCCATACACTGGGGCTGGACGGCATCGGCCTGTACTCCAGCTACAAGGGCATCTACCTGGGCGATCCGCGACTGGACCCGCTGATGCGCACCTTGAACCGGCTGGGCGCCTACGTGTTCATCCATCCCGTGGCACCGCCCGTGCGCCCCGAGTTGTCCATGCCCAACTTCGTGCTGGACTTTCCGTTCGAGACCACACGGGCCGTGACCAACCTGCTCTACAAGGGCATTTTCCTGCGGTACCCGTTCATACGATGGCAGCTGGCCCATGCGGGCGGCACCATCCCGTTCCTGTCTTACCGCAGCGCCTTGCTGGCCTTGAACCTGAACCCCCGAAACAGCTCCTATTCCAGGCTCTTCTACGACACCGCCTTGTCGTCTGCACCGCCCGCCATGGCCGCCCTCCGTCAGGTGACCGAGGTCAGCCACATCCTGCTGGGAACGGACTATCCCTACGCGGGCATCGTCTACGCCCTCAAATGGCCGGGCGACCCGAATCCGGAACTGAACGACAGCTTCAATCCATCAGAGCGCATGCAGGTCGACCGGAGCAACGCGCTGGCGCAGTTGCCGCGCCTGGCCAAGCGCCTGGACACCCGCTAGGGTGCCGGTCACGCTGTCTGACCGGAGACCGCCACGACACCTCAGTTGTACTGGGGTGGCGGCGCATCTCCACCGCAGCTGAGGTCCGAGGAGCCACCGTTGGCGTTCACGCCCCCTGCGGACAAGCGCACCCCCCCGAAGCGGATGCTTTCCAGGCTGCCGGTGCCGTGCAGGGTGCCCTTGCCACCGTAGCCGCCCGGGCCCCAGTAATCCAGATCGGCCTTGCCGGCGTTCGGAACCCCCACGGGATTGAGGCTGTCGACACTGGCGTACCCGACGCCATAGGTGCTGCCATCGGACATCTGGTAGTACACGACCTCCTTGGTGCCGCCGATGTTCACCACCTTGGCGCCCCGCTGGTTCGAGCGCAGGGCGGAGGCCGGGTCCAGATCCGCCGGGAAGGTATGGGCCGTGCCGTGCGGCGTCGGGCGGGCCGGGTAGATCTGCGGGAAGGCGCTGCCACCGCCCTGCCCCCAGACCCACAGGCGGTCGTCCGTGCCGATGGCCACGTTGCCCACGTAGCGCGAGAAGAAGCGCACGGGCTGGGACTCGGCGCCCGTGGCCGGATCCACGAGGCGCATGGGCTGCGGCGTCAACACGGCGGCGACCGTGTCTCCCGGGGTGCCGTCCGGGCGGGTGCCCAGACCGATGGCGGCCTTCTGGCCCCATCCGACCAGGCGGGACCCTGCCGCGTCCTGCAACAAGGCGGTGCCGAATGCGTTGCCGCCAGAGACATAGGTGACATCGGATGCGATGGCATCGAATGCCGGCAAGGCGCGCGCAGGCTTACGCACCACACACTGCACGCCCCTGATCGGCGTGCCGCCACAGGCATAGGGCACGCCCAGGCCACCAGCTTCGTTGTCACCCCAGCCCCAGACGTGGCGCTGACCGGCGGCCGACTGGGTGATGGCCATCGCACCCTCGTACCAGGCGCCTGCCACGACGGCCTGTTCGCCACCCAGGTCCACCTTGTAGGGGACGAACTGCATGGACGCGTTGTTGCGGGGCACCTTGGTGCCGTTCGAATAAGAAGGGTGTGCCGTGTTCAACACGGGGCCCTCGGCATTGCCGGCCACGGCATCGCCCCGCCCACCCTGGCCATACAGGTCATGGCCCCAGGTGTACAGATCGCCCTGTTGCGTCAAGGCCAGCGAAAAATACTCTCCGGCGGCCACGTGCACGATCCGGTCGCCCGGCTTCAGGCCGGGGAAAGGCACCTCGCAGGGCGGGCGCACATAGGGATCGGATGCCGTGTTGCGGCACCCCACTTCGCCATAGCCGCTCTGGCCCCAGCCATACACGCGGCCATCCTGCGTCAGGGCCAGGAAGTGGTAAGCCCCGCTGGCCAGTTGCTTGATGGACGCACCGCCGGGAAACGCCACCTGGTTCGGTGGATTGCCATTGCCGTACGCATGTGTGTTCGTGGGCAAGCCGGAGATGCCGGCATTGCGGAAGCCCCACATCCACACGGTGCCATCGTCGCTCAAGGAGGCACCCGTGGTGATCGAGCCCAGAGAGGCGATGCCGCAGGGGCCGGCCCCTGCGACAGACCAGCCTGTGAACGGGACCAGCAATGCGGCCACCAGCAATTTCATGGAAGACGTGCGACGCGGAAAGACAGTTGTCATGGATAACCTGGAGCTTTTATTCACCATGGCGCCTCAAGGGCGGGGGATTTCAGTATGCCGAGGACGGCCAACGTGCTGTCGGGCATCGCCTGGCATCACCGGCACATTGGCCGGGAAGGATGCCATCAATGGCCGCGCGCTCCATGCATGGGTTCCGCCACCTCGCACGGCCACCACGCATTGGATCGACATCAGCACCGTCACCAGGGCCGCAGTTCCCCACCTCGCCCGGCTGAACCAGCGCGACTCCATGGTCCTGAATTGCATCCGGGCTCGATCGGGTGCCTTCGCGCGCAGCGTTGTGGCGCCGCGCACCGTGCCCACCACATGGAGGATCTCCATCACCTCCAAGGCCGCCAGGGTGGGCATTGCCCCGTGCAATGCCTGACGGCTCCTGGCGGCGGCCATCCGCGCCTGGACGAGGCGGCGATGGTCACGACTTCCGTCAGGACACAGGCCCAGCAGCGCCATCTCCAGAGCATCGAGGCCGGCCACGGCCGTCAGGACGGACCGCAGGCGAGCGTCCTGCGCACCAGCATGAGGGGGAGCGCCTGGCCGCGGCATGCGCCGCGCGGCCTCATTGAGCCAGACCACGTTGTCGATCCGGACCTGGGCATGTTGGCTTGGCTTGGTTCTTGGCATCTAGTCTCTCCGCTTTGATTCATGGGGCAAACCCTATTTCGACCCGGCATCGGGTAGGCGGAGGGACCGGGCGGACATCAATGATGTCCTTGGCGGCCAGAGCGACCAGGTGGGTGCTGAAACGACTGAATCAACGTTGACTGCGGGAGGCCACGACACCGGCCATCGCACTTGCCAAGGTCTTGCCTGTCCAGCGTTTGAAGGCCCGGCGCAGGCTGCGTGGATCGTTGAATCCGATTTCTTCAGCGACCTCCCGCATCGTGCGCTGGGTGTGGGCGATCAACTCCAAGGTGCGGGTCTTGCGAGCCTGGTCCAGCATGTCTCCGTAGGAGCGGCCCATCTCGCTCAACCTGCGGCGCAGGTTGCGCTCGCTCATGCCGAACACCTCAGCCAGTTCCGCCAAGGTGGGAGGGTTTCGGATGTCTTCCCTCAAGCGGCTCTCGATGGCCGCTTCAATGGGGTTGGCCTCCGGCTTTCTCGGCGAGTCGGTTTCCAGATGCGATTCGATGCGGCGCAGCGACATGCTGTCACCGCTGCTCACCTTGCTCTGCATCCAGGCGTTGTCGACCAGCATCCGGTTGCGCATGCAGCCAAAACGCACCGGACATTGAAAGATCTGCTGGTACAAGGCCGTGTCCATGGGTTGCCGGGCCACCAGCTCCACCGCTCTGGGCTTGAAGTCAACGCCCACGATCTGCCGTGCCGATGAGACCAGCGCAGCGAATGTCCCATCGACCAGCGCCGCTTCGATCGCCACATCGGAGAACCGTGGCATGGCCAGCGCGACGGCGTGATCATCGCCATTCTCGACATCCAGCATGAGCAGGGAACCGGCCTCTTCCTGGAATCGAAGGGCGAGCCTGGCCGCATCGCACAGGGTGGGCGCGGCCATCGCGCCGAAACCCACCAGCCCGAAGGAGACCAGGTTGCGCTGGATGCCGAGACGCAAGCCCACGTTCGGATCCTGAACTGCAGTCAGCACCCGCCTGATGGCATGGCTGGCCTGCAAATAGGAGATGCGAAAGCCCGGGACCTGCAGATCGGCGTAGGAGAAATTCAGCGCCAGGCACAACGCAGCGGCATCGCCACCCCGCATGCTGAATTCAGAGAGAAACAGTCGGGCCACGTAAGGATTGACTTGGAGCTCGGCGGCACCGGACTGATCCGGGATCGGAATGTCGAACATGCTTGCGATGGAACAGCCCCGCACAGGCAGGCCGCTATGTCTGCTTTCTCACGGAGGTTGGGGCCTGTCCGGTCCAGCGTTTGACCGCACGTCGGAAGTTGCGCACATCGGAAAACCCCAGGGACGCACTCACTTCATTGATGGGGATCGATGTATCGCGAAGCAGCGCGATGACCTGGTCCCTGCGGGCACCATCGAGCAATTGGTGGTAGCTCGTGGACTGCTCCACAAGCTTTCGTCTCAGCGTGCGTTCGCTGGTGTTCAGCAAGGTGGCCAGCTGCGCGAGTGTGGGTGGCGCCCCCACCTGTTCGCGCAGCAACTGTCCGACGGTTTCGCAGATGTCCGAACGCCTCGGTTGCACCCTGAAACGCTCGAGCGTGTCCAGCACTGAACGCTTGACGACGGTGTCCGCAGACACAGACATGGTCAGGGCGCAAGCTGCCTCTGTGACCATTCGATTGGCACCGCGCCCGTATTGGACATCGCAACCCACGAACGACTTCATGCGCGCGGCATGCGCTGGGCGCGCGGCCTTGAACTCAAGCCTGCCTGGCTTGAAGGCAGGCCCCAGCAACTCCCTCGCAAGCACGGTCATGGAGCAGAAGAACTCCTCGATCCAGAACGTGTCGAGTTCCGGATCCGGGAACTGCGGCGTGGCTTCGGTGTACAGATTTCCCTGCGCATCCAAGCGGTTGTGCACATGCAGCGGACAACCGAATGCCCAGGGATAAGAGGCCACCAAGCCGTAGGCATCGTTCAGGTTGCTCGAGGCCAGAAAGCCCAGGCCCGCCAGGCCGGTGGCGACCGCAGAGCGCCGTCTTCCCACATTGAAGCCCAGTTCCCCGCCGGCCATCAGCCGCATTGCGCGCCGCAGCACCACGCTGGCCTGCCGGTACGACACCAGGAAATCCAGATCGGCGTTGATCGCATGTTCCGACAGCCCCAGCCCGCGAAAGAGGCTGCTGCTGTCTCCTGAACGATCTTCTAACTCAGCAGCCGCTTGTCGTAGCACGGCAGGACTGATCTGGGGATTGACGGGCATCAACAAAACTTCTCAAAACGCTCAAGCCCATCATAAAACTCCCGCGCTGGAGAGATATGACGCATGCACGGGCATACGCACGGTTTGGCCGAGCAACACCCTTTTTCTGGTCAAGCGGGAACCCACCGCCCCACCGGCCAGCGTCACCGCGTGCACTGATTGGCCACCAAACCGACCATGGGTGTCCATTTGGGACCTCCTGCACGGCTGTCATCACACCGAAACATCACTGGCGCCAGACGAGATCACGCTGGCGCCCAGCCCGATCAAACGGCCCATTGATGACGCGACATCGCCCAACCAGCGCACCCATGAAACGAATCGACAGAAGAATCAATCGAGCGATCGGGGCGCCAGCCATCGCCTTGCTCGGCGGGCTGTCCACCCTGGCTTTGTCACAAGGACGGTGGATGGGCTTGCTGATAGGCAGCGTTCTCGTCGGGCTGGCCATTCGCGAAGGTGTCGTTGCCGTCAACAGCAGCCGCAAGGACCGGCAGGACATCCACGACTTGCTGCAGGGGCAGCAAGCCTTCGGCGCTGACGTGGCCCCCGTGTGGTCGGCCCAGATCGAAGCCTCCCGCAGTCAGATGGAAAGCGCGATCGCAGCGCTGAGCGAACGCTTTGCAGGCATCGTCGGCAAGCTGAGCCAGACCTTGCACCAATCCAGCGGGAGCGGCGACGCCGTGGCCGCAGCGGTCTATGAGGAAAGCCAGACACAGCTGCAAGGCGTGGTCGGCTCGCTGCGCGACGCCATGCACGGCAAGGCCGAAATGCTGGCCAGGATCCAGAGCCTTCAAGGCTTCATCGGCGAGCTGCGGGAGATGGCGGACGGCGTCTCACGCATCGCCCAGCAGACCAACCTGCTGGCGATCAACGCGACCATCGAAGCCGCGCATGCAGGCGACCGGGGAAGAGGCTTTGCCCAGGTGGCGCAAGAAGTCCGCTCACTGTCCAAGCTGTCAGGAGAAACCGGCCGACTCATCACCGGCAAGATCGCCGAGATCAGCACGACCATCGAGCAGACATGCCTGGCCGCGCAGGCTTCGGCCGAACAGGAGAAGCAAGTCCTGTCCGACGCTGAAGGCCGCATCCGCGGTGTGCTGGATCAGTTCCAGGGCCTCACGGCCTCCCTGGCCGACTCTGCCGACTACCTGCGCCACGAAAGCCGCGAGATCCAGGGCGAAGTCAATGAAGCGTTGGTGCAACTGCAGTTCCAGGACCGTGTGAGCCAGATCCTCGGGCACGTCCGCGACAACATCAGCAAGCTGCCGTCCGTGATGGACGAGCACGCATCGACCTGCCAGGCCTCGGGCCTGCGCCCGCTGACATCGGCCGTCTTGCTGCAGGAACTCGAATCCACCTACGCCATGGCGAGCGAGCGGCTGATCCACGCCTCTGGCGGCCACAAGGCCGCCGCACCTGCCGCCGCCCAGGCGCAAGAAGAGATCACTTTTTTCTGAAGGACCCACCATGGCGAAGACCATATTGATCGTCGACGACTCCAGTTCCGTGAGGCAGGTCGTGGGCATTGCCCTGCGCAGCGCCGGCTACGACGTGATCGAAGGCTGCGATGGCCGCGATGCGCTCGGCAAGCTCACCGGCCAGAAGGTGCACCTGATCATCAGCGACGTGAACATGCCCAACATGGACGGCATCACCTTCCTCAAGACGGTCAAGGCCCTGGCGAACTACCGCTTCACACCCGTGATCATGCTGACCACCGAAAGCCAGGAAGCCAAGAAGCGCGAGGGCCAGATGGCCGGCGCGAAGGCCTGGGTGGTCAAGCCCTTCCAGCCGCCCACGCTGCTGGCGGCGGTTGGAAAGCTGGTGCTGCCATGAAGACGCGCGCCACCATCGCCCTGGAAGGCGACATCACCATCTACCGGGCTGTCGAGCTGCACAGGCGGCTTCAACTGGCCCTCTCGCAGCCAGGCACGCGCCTGGACATGGACCTGTCGGCGGTGACCGACCTGGACAGCGCGGGCGTGCAACTGCTGATGGCCGCCAAGCGTGCTGCCGAGGCGACGGGCGGCTCCCTGGTGCTGGCCGGACACAGCCCGGCCGTCGTCGACGTGTTCGAGATGATGAACCTGGCGGGCTTCTTCGGCGATCCGATCGTGATGGGCTCGCAGACCACCCATGAGGAGCATGCGCGATGAACATGGAACAAGCCATGCAGGCGTTCATCGTCGAAAGCAGCGAACTGCTCGACGACATGGAAAGCGCCCTGCTTCAGGTGCTGACGGAGGAAGATCCCGGCGACTCCATCAACGCCATCTTCCGTGCGGCCCACACGATCAAGGGATCGGCCGGCCTGTTCGGACTGGACTTCATCGTCGAGTTCGCGCATGTGGCTGAAAGCGTTCTGGACAAGGTCCGCGACGGCGCCATCCCCATCGACGATGCCCTGGTGTCGCTGCTGCTGGCATGCGGAGACCACATCGGCAAGCTGGTCGATGTGGCCGCCCAGGGAGGCACCTCGGCCGGCGACGATCTGACCGCCCAGGCCACGCCCTTGCTCCAGCAGCTTCACAGCCACCTTGGGAATGAAGCCGCCCCCGGGCCGTCGACGGCCCAGGCCTTGACCATGCACGGTGAAGCCCTGCAACCCTTGGGCCGCGTGCTTGGGGGCGGCGGCGCCAGGGCCGCAGACCATTGGCACATCTCACTGCGCTTTTCGCACGATGTGCTGCGCAACGGCATGGACCCGCTGTCCTTCCTGCGCTACCTGGGAAAACTGGGGCACATCACCGGCATCGTGACACTGCCCGATGCCTTGCCATCGCTGGCCGAGCTGGATGCGGAATCGTGTTACCTGGGCTTCGAGATCGCGCTGCGCAGCGAGGCATCGAAGGCCGCCATCGAAGGCGCGTTCGAATTCGTCATGGACGACTGCATGGTGCGCATCCTGCCGCCCGACAGCCGCATGGGCGAGTACCTGGACCTGATCGAGTCGCATGCCCCCTCCGGAGAAGGTGGTGCCACACGGCTGGGCGATATCCTCGTTCGATGCGGCACGCTGACGCCGCGAGAACTGGAAGACGCGCTGAGCCTGCAGCGCCAGGGCACATCGGCCCCGCTGGGCGAGTTGCTGGTCGAGCAGCGGCGCGTGCAGCCGCCCGTGGTGGAGGCTGCCCTGGTGCGGCAAAAGCAGATCAAGGACACCAAAGGCGGCGAAAGCCAGTCGGTGCGTGTCGATGCGGACAAGCTCGATCGGCTGGTGGACCTGGTGGGAGAACTGATCACCGCGACGGCCACGGCCAGCCTGGCAGGCCGCAGCCTCCAGAGCGCTTCGCTGCATGAGGCCCACTCCACACTGAACGGCCTGGTGCAGGAGGTGCGCGACAGCGCGCTGCAGCTGCGCATGGTCAAGATCGGTGCCACGTTCAATCGGTTCCAGCGTGTGGTGCACGACGTCTCCCGCGAGATCGGCAAGGACATCGCACTGCACATCCAGGGCGAGGACACCGAGCTGGACAAGACCGTCGTCGAGAAGATCGCCGACCCCCTGACCCATCTGATCCGCAACAGCATGGACCACGGCATCGAGCCGGCCGCCGTGCGTGCCGAGCGGGGCAAGGATTCGCGCGGTACGGTTTCCTTGAACGCCTTCCACGACTCCGGCAGCATCGTGATCGAGGTGTCGGACGATGGCGGCGGACTGCCCCGCGACAAGATCCTGGCCAAGGCCATCGAGCGCGGCCTGGTGGAGGCAGGCAAGCCGCTGAGCGACACGGACATCTATGGCCTGATCTTCGAGCCCGGATTCTCCACCGCGGAGCAGGTGACCAACCTGTCCGGCCGCGGCGTGGGCATGGACGTCGTCAAGCGCAACATCACGGCCTTGCGCGGCGCTGTCGCCATCGACAGCCGGCCCGGCCTGGGTACCAAGGTGACGGTGCGCCTGCCGCTGACGCTGGCCATCATCAATGGCTTCCAGGTGGCGGTGGGCGGCTCGGTGTTCGTGCTGCCGCTGGACGCCGTCGAAGAGTGCATCGAGTTCCGTGCCGACAGCAGCCACGACTATGCGGAGCTGCGCGGGCAGGTGCTGCCCTTCATACGCCTGCGCGCCTTGTTCAAGGTGGACGGGCAACCCTCCACGCGCCAGAGCATGGTGGTGGTCAAGCAGGGCGGCCAGCGCTTCGGCCTGATCGTCGATCAGTTGCTGGGCGAGGCCCAGACCGTCATCAAGCCGCTGGCCAGCATGTTCGCCCATCTGCGTGGCATCAGCGGCTCGAGCATCCTGGGCAGCGGCCATGTCGCCCTGATCCTGGATGTGCCCGCCCTGGCCAGGCAGGCGGTGACCACCACCCCAGCTCACACCGAGGGGGCCGAGCCCGCCCAGGAGCCTCTCTGAAGCCCGCAGGCCTTCTTTCCCACCACGCTCGTTCAGTCTCCCCAGGAGTACCTCTCATGTTCAACAACACCCGCATCGCCGGACGGCTGGGGCTTGCCTTCGCCACCTCGGCCATCCTCCTGACCCTGCCCTGGCTGCTGCTGCAGGCGCAGTGGATCCCGGCGGCCATGGCCGGGGCATTGAGCGGGCTCGCCCTGCTCGTGACCGCGGCCCTGGCCATCTGGCTGAGCCGGGGCATCACCACGCCACTGGCCGCGGCCATCGCGGGTGTCGAGCGTCTGGCGCAAGGCGATCTCCAACCCGCCTTGGCCCATGCGTCGGGCGGCGATGAAATCGGCCAGTTGCTGCGGGCTCAACACGAGCTGCGAAGCAATCTCGCGCTGATGAGCCAGGAACTGATCCGCATGTCGAAGGCCCATGACGCCGGAGACATCGACATCGTGATCGACACCCACGGCCAGTCGGGCGAGTTCCTTCGCATGGCCCTGGGCATCAACCAGATGGTGGCCGGGCACATCGCCGTGAAGAAGAAGGCCATGGCGTGCGTTGCCGAGTTCGGACGTGGCAACTTCAACGCCCCGCTGGAGGCATTCCCGGGCAAGAAGGCGTTCATCAACGACACCATCGAGCAGGTGCGCCGCAACCTCACGGGCCTGATCGCAGAGATGAACCGCATGTCGTCCGAGCACGACAAGGGAGACATCGACGTGGTCATCGACGCGGCACGCTTCGACGGCGACTTCCGCACCATGGCCGATGGCATCAACCAGATGGTGGCCGGCCACATCGCGGTCAAGAAGAAGGCGATGGCGTGCATTGCAGAGTTTGGCCGCGGCAACTTCAATGAACCCCTGGACACCTTTCCCGGCAAAAAGGTCTTCATCAACGAGACCATCGAGCAGGTACGCGCCAACCTGAAGGCACTGATCGTGGACACGGAACTGCTGTCGCAGGCCGCACGTCAAGGTCGCCTGGAGGTGCGCGTCGATGCACAACAGCACCATGGGGACTTCCGCAAGATCGTTCAGGGCATCAACAGCACCCTCGATGCCATCGTGGCCCCTGTCAACGAAGTGAGCGATGTCCTCAAGGCCATGGCTCACGGCGACCTCACCCGATCGGCAAGGACCGACTTCGAGGGACAGCTCAAGGCCCTGTGCGAATGCATCAACGACACGGTGGCCAAGCTCGTCGAGGTGGTGAGCGAAGTCAACCACGGAGCGGATGCCCTGGCCGGGGCCTCCGACGAGGTGAACGCCACGGCCCAGTCGCTGAGCCAGGCCGCCAGCGAACAGGCCGCCGGTGTGGAAGAGACCAGCGCCTCGATCGAGCAGATGACCGCTTCGATTTCGCAGAACACCGAGAACGCCAAGGTGACGGACGGCATGGCCACCAAGGCCGCGTCCGAGGCCACCGAAGGCGGCGAGGCGGTCAAGGCCACCGTGGCCGCCATGAAGCAGATCGCCCAGAAGATCGGCATCATCGACGACATCGCCTACCAGACCAACCTGCTGGCGCTCAACGCCGCCATCGAGGCGGCACGAGCCGGCGAGCACGGCAAGGGCTTCGCGGTGGTGGCGGCCGAG
>NZ_RSED01000025.1 GCF_003933735.1 Aquabacterium soli
CGGTTTGAGGGGATCAGATCAGGGTTTGCAGGTTAACTGATCCTGCGTCGATGGTTGGTGGGTTGGGGTTGCATCAGCCACATCATCGATTGATGGGGCCGCTGGACAATGTCCCGCCTGCTGAGTTCGAGCAAACTACCACCAACAACTCTTGGTCGGGCCGCGACCGTCTGACTTAAACCAACCGGCCTCCTCGAAACCCGTGGCGCTTCACTTCGCTCGGCGACCTATTGACTCATAAGTCAGTCCAAATCCCTTCACCAAATCGGGTTCGTAGAGGTTGCGCCCGTCGAATATGGTGGAAGCTTTTAAGTTTTTCTTGATTTGCTCGAAATCGGGACTTCGAAATTCTTTCCATTCTGTCACGATGATCAACGCGTCAGCGCCTGCGAGCGCTGTGTTCGGGCTTGAGGCATAGTCAAGTTGGGTGTGATCTCCGAATATACGCTTGGCTTCATCCATGGCGACAGGGTCATAGGCGGTCACTGTCGCTCCCCGCTTGAAAAGTTCCTCTAGCACAACCCTGCTGGTGGCTTCACGCATGTCGTCAGTGTTGGGTTTGAAGGCCAATCCCCAAAGCGCGAATCTCTTACCCACAAGGTCATGCCCGAACCGGCTCGTGATCTTGTCGATAAGAACGAGCTTCTGTGCTTCATTGGCCGCCTCCACAGCTTGAAGCACGCGGAGTTGTTGGCCTTCTCCAGATGCGGTCTGAATCAGTGCCTTCACATCTTTAGGAAAGCAACTGCCTCCATACCCGCAACCTGCGTACAAGAAGTGCGTGCCAATGCGGGCATCCGACCCTATGCCTTGTCTTACTTGTTCAATGTCAGCGCCCATTTTTTCTGCTAGGAGCGCCAGTTCATTCATGAAACTGATGCGCGTTGCCAGCATTGCATTAGCGGCATACTTGGTAAGCTCTGCGCTGCGTACGTCCATCACGAACAGCTTGTCTCTATTACGTGAGAATGGTGCGTACAAGGCGCGCATCAAAAGGATGGCCTGCTCGTCATCCGCCCCAACGATGATGCGATCTGGCCGCATAAAGTCCTCAACAGCTGCGCCTTCCTTGAGGAATTCTGGATTCGAAACTACTGCAAAGCGTGCATCGCTTTCGCGCTTTGATAGCTCGTCCTCAATAGCCGCCTTGACTTTATCGGCAGTACCAACCGGCACAGTGCTCTTGTCGACCACAACCTTGTAATCGGTCATCAGTCGCCCGATGTTTCGCGCTGCTGCAAGGACATACTGCAAGTCAGCAGAGCCGTCTTCGTCCGGGGGCGTGCCCACAGCAATGAACTGGATCGTCCCATGGGCGACAGCTTTGGCTATGTCCGTCGTGAAAGCAAGACGACCCGCTTGGACATTGCGAGCAACCACACTGTCCAAGCCTGGCTCATGAATGGGTATGCCGCCCTCTCGGAGGATCTTGATCTTGCTGGGGTCAACGTCTAGGCATAGCACGTCATTGCCCATTTCTGCAAGGCATGCGCCTGTAACGAGCCCTACATAGCCTGTGCCGACAACAGAAATTTTCATGGATGCTCTTCTGACCTGAACTGTTTAGGGGAAGAGAGCAGCACCACTTACAGGCCTTGATCAGACGCTTGAATGGTCCGCCCCCTTCAACTTACCGAAGGAGGGGTAACCCTGACGTTGCCAGAGGAGAGAGACATTGACAAGCCCCTGCGCAGGGGCTTGTGCATGGGTATGCCCCGATCAGGTCATCAATGCCAGATTGGAAAAGTTGCCAAGATTCGGGAACACGCTACTGAGCACGCTTTCTGCACCGAACCAGCGACCGAGAGAAGCACCGTATTGTTCAACTGATATCTTGGGCAACAGGGCACCGTTGGCCAATTGGTCGGGGCTGCCATCAAACCGATTATTTGTAGCGTTCTTAGTGGCATATACGGGTACATCACCAATGACTGTTCCACCCCGTACGGCACCGCCCATTACAAACTGATGCCCACCCCAGCCATGATCTGTTCCATCACCATTGCTGGTGAACGTTCTCCCAAAATCCGAGGCGGTGAAGGTGGTCACATCGTCCGGAACACCCATGGCGGTGATCACGTTATTGAAGTACACCAGCGCATGATTGAGACGAGCCATCAGGTCTGCATGACGATTTATTTGATCATCATGGGTGTCGAAGCCAGGAAGACTCACAAAGAAAACCTGTCGCTTCATCCCGATAGTGTCTCGGGCGGCAATGGCACGAGCTACAACTTGCAGCTGTTGTGCCAAAGGATTCAAAGCCCTTGAGCCATCCGCTTTGGTGTAATACAGCAAGCTGCTAGGGCCAAACGGTGCGCCTGTTTCACTCGGCAATCGGGCGCTGAGAACCTTCTCCGCATCAATGCTGCGCTTTGCTATGGAAGCGAGGTCTTTCTCGAAGGCGCCGCCTTGTGCCGTCGTTGCGATACGCTGAAGCGCTGCCCCAACGACTTTTGAACCAAATACGCTTCCGTCGGCTTGTACGCCGAGTCGCAGCGCTCCACTCGGTTGTAGCTGATATTGCTTGACGCTCTGACCAGACACCCATACGGCGTTACCCGCTGCAGAGATGCCTGTAAAGAGGCTGTTGCTGTTACCACTGGCCACGGCATCGGCCAGGCGTCCACCCCAACCAGTAGTGCTGCCTTCCGGCCCCAATGCTTGCCAAGCTGACTGCTGATCATTGTGAGACATCAGTTTTGCAGGAAGGCGCTTCGCATTGCGCGTGTACTCATCCTTGGTGACGGGCTCAATCAAAGGCCCGATGTTCGAAACAATGGCCAGACGACGATCATTGTTGAAAAGGCTTTGCAGCCCCGCCAACTTAGGGTGAAGGCCAATAGACCGCCCGGTGCCCAGAGAATTGGTCGGATTGAGATCCAGGACATTGCCACGTGCAAGTGCCAATGATGACGGCAGCTGACTGCGTACCGATGTGTAGGCTCCCCAAGACGTCGGGTCCGTAGCGAGCACCGTGTTATAGGCATCGTTACCGCCTGCCAGGAATACGCATACCAGAGCTTTGTAACGGTCAGCGGTCTGCGCAGCCACAGAACCCATTGCTGCCAAATTGAGTGCCAGCGGTGCGCCGGCACCCAGACAAGCGAACGAAGCAGTCTGCTTTAGAAAAAGTCGACGAGATGAGCAAGATTTAGCATTTGTCATGATTGCACCAGAAAATTGCAGATTTCAGAGGGTTACTTCTGTACCTGATATTCAGGCGATGCTACTGCTAGAAGCAATGCTGCATACAGACGGCCCTTTCTGGTCTCCGCGGTCGCAGGCTTGTAGTCAATGCTAGTAATGGCTGCAATTATTTCATTTTTCAGCCCTGTAGACATGTTTCCATACATCAGGCGCTGGTTTACATCCTCGACGAGGTATGCAGGGCGGTCGGCAATCGGATAGAGTAGGCTGCTAGGGTTACGTTGGTATTCCATTCGAATATCAGGGGCGGTTCCCAGATCGTCATAGCCCTTGGTGCCTAGGCCATAGTTAATCGTCAGGTTCATGAAATTCACATAACTTGCTGCCGTGGTTTCATGAACGATCTGCATTTCAGGAGATGTCAGACCAGCCTTTGAGGATTCGGAATTCGGAGCCACGTAGCCAGGGCGGAAGTAGTTAAAGACCGAAGGGGCTTGAAGGGGGCCTTCACCAAATCCTGTCGAAACGTCATTTGTATTCCACATCAGGAAAGATCCAGAGACCGATTGGGCACCATAGGCTCTCAGGAGCGCAGACAGTCTAAGGATGGGCTCTCTCACTTTGCCAAACGTGGCGCTCTTCAATGCCGAGGCATCTCTTGCTTCTGGGTCCATCAAGACAGCAACAATGACTTGCTGGAGGTCTCCACCGCTGGCCGAGAAGACTGTAGCGACTCTTTGAACATAAGCCGGGCTAGGGTTGCTGGTAACAAAACGCTGAATCAGTTGCTTTCCGATGAACGGTCCAACGTTCGAGTGCTTGGCAAGGGTGTCCAGAGCCGTTTTGAGACTGACTGCCGGATTAGGAGTAGTCTGAGCCGCAACAGTTACACCCAGAAAGCGCTTTTCGCTTGTCGAATGGAAGTTGGCATAGGGCTTCATGGGAAGGGTCCAACGATTCGCAGTGATCGCTCCTGAGTTGGAACTACCCCAGCGGAAACACTGCTCAGAAGGCCAGTCAGGGCAGTCAAGACTCCAGCCTGTGAAGACTTTGGCCAACCCAGCAATGTCGTCCGCGGTATATGTATCGATTGGTTTTCCGCCGTTCAGTTTGAGGCTGCCATCGGTATTGAGCTGATAGAGGCCAATCGTAAACAACTGCATCACTTCGCGAGCGAAGTTTTCGTCGGGCACTCTGCCGGTAAGAGGATCTTCCTTTTGATTTCTCAGGTGAGACAAATAGCAACCCATGACTGGATGCAGGGTTACAGATTCAAGCAGGTCCCTAAAGCGTCCTAGTGCACGCTGGTCAAGCATGTCAAAGTAGGATGCAGCCCCTTGGGGGTTGTTGTTGCCACAGCCATCAATGGTAGAGACAACAAAAATCTGAGACAAGGCAAGGGCCATGCGCTGGCGAAGTTGATCTTGGCCACTCAATGCATTTTTCCAAAACGCATGGGTGATTTCCAAGGAGCCTGCGCTTTTAGCTGCCTTGCGTGCATCCCAATAGCCGCGATAAGTTGTGCGTGTAGATGCGTTGAATTGCTCTTGAAACCAAGTCTGATACCCGACCTCCATCAAATGGTCGATTTCAGGCTGAGTTGGGCCAAAAGTAGCCTGAGTCAAAAAGCGGGCAGCTTCTTGCCGGGTTTGGGGGCGTCCAGTAGCAGTAATTGCTGAAGCTGTTGCCTGAGCATAAGAAATACCTAGGGTATTGTCTTCTGTTTCTTGCAGCGCAACTTCCGAGGTTTTCTCCGCGGAATTATCTGAAGTGCTACTGCCGCCGCCGCCGCCACCACATCCGTGGAGCAAAGTAAAAACAAGGGCACAGCTAACAGCTACCAAGCCTTTTACTGGCTTGGCCAATTTACTCAAACGCAACATTTGGACTATCCTGAGAAACCGCCTCACACACCACTGTTATCGGCGAACGGGGTGAATCATGACAGCGCCCGTTAAGCCTTGTGCGTCAAAAAGTCGCACACAAAGTAGCAGTTGCTCATTGTTACAGGGCGGAAAAAAAGCCGGAACCGGGTTGTACCCGGTTCCGGCTTGGATTTTTGTAAGTCTTTGTTTTTAGACGGTTTTGCGGCGGCGCAGCAGCGTTCCGGCTACACCTAAGCCTGCCAACACCAGGGCCATGGATTCAGGTTCCGGCACCGGGGTGGCTTGTACAAAACCCCCACCAAAGCTGCCGGCAGACGAGGTTGACAGGCCTGTGAAGGAGATCACATAGTTGCCATCAGCCAGTGAACTGAAGCTGAAAACGTTGGGAATGTAGGGCGAGCCTGCGACCGTGGTGGTGCCGCTGAATGAGGCACCTGCTAAGTTGATGGTCAGATCCACAGGGTCAGCAAACCGCAGTGCGCCGGCCAGATCACTGAAGCCGGTGCTCGAATCCAGCGTAAAGCTGAAGCTGTAGGTGGGGGCGCCGTTGAAGGAGAAAGCTTGCGCGAACACCGCTGCTGCAGAGGTGCCCAACGTGCCGAGGGAGATCGGCGTAGGGAAGGCTTCTACGGCGAGAGCGCTGCTGGATGCTGCTGCCAGCGCCGCAGCGGCCGCCAAATGGCGAAGGTTGAAGTGCATGGTTGGTTCCTTTGGTGATGTTTAACTGTCAGGCAGGTGCGCATCGGTTGTGCGCCTTCGCCCCTGGAATGCTGGCTGTTCCGCCGCTATTGCTATCCACGTGGTGTGTGAATCACGGCACATCCTACAGGGCTAACCCTGCCTAACTTGCAACCAAATCAGTGTCAAAAGTGTAGAACTGTTGCAGTGCACAATCACCCCCTAATTCGGGTCCGCCTTGACCTACACTTTCGTCAGCGTTTCCTTACAAATTTGCGTGTTTCAGACAGGGCGCCTGTTCATCTTTCGCTGCCAAATGCACCTTCAGGCCATCCAGTGGCCACCGGATGCCAATGTCCGGATCGTTCCAAGCAATGGAGCCTTCACAGTCCTTGGCATAGACATCCGTGGTCTTGTAGAGGAAATGCGTGTCGTCTTCCAGTGCCACAAAGCCATGGGCAAAGCCCTCTGGAAGCCAAAGTTGCTTGTTATTGGCTGCAGTGAGTTCCACGCCCACCCATCGGCCAAAGGTAGGTGACCCACTTCGGATATCTACCGCGACGTCAAACGCCCGGCCCTTGGTTACGCGTACCAACTTGCCCTGAGCATGCGGTGTGCGTTGAAAATGCAGACCACGCAGTACACCGGCCTGGCTGCAAGAATGGTTGTCCTGAACAAAAGGTCGGGGCGCCGGTAGCCCAAACTCTGCCAACCCGGCCACAAACTTGGGCAGATTGAAAGATTCCATGAACCAGCCCCGTGCATCGCCAAATACAGCGGGCTCAATAATGACAACGTCTGGAATCGCGGTTTGCGTGAATTTCATGATCAGAAAATCTTGTCGTTGAGCACCTTGATCAGGTACTGGCCATAACCGTTCTTCAGCATGGGCTCTGCCAGCTTTTGCACTTGCTCAGCCGTGATCCAACCCGATCGGTAGGCGATTTCTTCAAGGCAGGCCACCTTCAGGCCCTGGCGCTTCTCAAGCGTGGCGATGAACTGGCTGGCTTCGAGCAGGCTGTCATGCGTGCCAGTGTCCAGCCATGCATAGCCGCGGCCCATGATCTCGACGTTCAGCTGCCCCAACTCCAGGTAGCGGGCATTCACATCGGTGATCTCCAACTCACCGCGGGGGCTGGGCTTGATGCTGGCTGCGATGTCGCACACCTGCTTGTCGTAGAAGTACAGCCCGGTGACGGCGTAGTTGCTCTTGGGCTGCTTGGGCTTTTCTTCGATGCTCAAAGCCTTGTAGCCCCCGTCGAAGTCCACCACGCCATAACGCTCTGGGTCGGTCACGTGGTACGCAAACACGCTGGCGCCCGCGTCGCTGTCAGCCGCATGGCTCAGCAACTGCTGGAAGTTGTGGCCGTAGTAGATGTTGTCGCCCAGCACCAGGGCGCTGGGATTGTTGCCGACGTGCTCACGGCCCAGGATGAAAGCCTGTGCCAGCCCATCCGGGCTGGGTTGCACGCAGTAGCTCAAGTTCAGGCCCCACTGGCTGCCATCACCCAGCAGGTGCTGGAACCGGGGGGTGTCTTGCGGCGTGCTGATGATCAGGATGTCGCGGATACCGGCCAGCATCAGGGTGCTGAGCGGGTAGTACACCATGGGCTTGTCGTACACCGGCAGCAACTGCTTGCTGATGGCCAGGGTGGCGGGGTGCAGGCGTGTGCCGGAGCCGCCGGCCAGGATGATGCCCTTGCGTGTACTTGTGGTGCTCATGATGGTGTTACTTCCCCAGGTGTTCGGTCAGCATGCGCTCGACCCCTTGTTGCCAATGGGGCAAGGTCAGGCCGAAGGCTTGTTTGAGTTTGTCGGTGGCAAGGCGTGAGTTGAGCGGCCGGCGCGCCGGCGTGGGGTACTCGGTGGTGGGCACGGCCAGGATGTTTTCTGGCTGGACACGCACCGTGTGGCCTTGCTTGCGCGCCCACTCGATCACGTAGCGGGCGTAGTCGTACCATGATGTTTCGCCGTCGGCCACCAGGTGGTACAGGCCTGCCAGCGATGGATTGGCCTGCGCGGCACGCAAAGCATGAGCAGTCACGTCGGCCAGCAGATCTGCGCCCGTGGGCGAGCCGGTCTGGTCGTTGATCACCTTCAACTCATCGCGCTCGGCCGCCAGGCGCAGCATGGTTTTGGCAAAGTTGCCACCGCGTGCGGCATAGACCCAGCTGGTGCGAAAGATCAGGTGCCGGCAGCCGCTGGCCATGATCTGCTGCTCGCCTTCCAGCTTGGTTTGGCCATACACGCTCAGGGGCGCGGTGGCCGCATTTTCATCACGTGGTGCATGGCCGCTGCCGTCGAATACGTAATCGGTGCTGTAGTGCACCAGCAGTGCCCCGATGTCCGCAGCCTCTGCCGCAATGGCCCCAGGGGTGTCGGCATTGATCAGCCGAGCCAGATCGGGCTCGCTCTCTGCCTTGTCCACGGCCGTGTGCGCCGCTGCATTGACGATGACTTGCGGACGCACGGCCCGAACGATGGCAGCCACCTGGTCGGGTTGGCTGAAATCGGCCGTGTCCACGTCATGTGCGGTGATGTGGCCCAGCGGCGCGAGTGCGCGCTGCAGCTCCCAGCCCACCTGGCCGCCTTTGCCCAGAAGCAGAATGTTCATGCGGTGTCAGGCGGCGCGGCCTGCGTAGTTGGTGTTGATCCAGTCGCGGTAGGCGCCTGAGCGCACGGTGTCGATCCAGGCGGTGTTTTCAAGGTACCAGCGCACGGTCTTGTCTATGCCGGACTCGAACGTTTCAGCCGGCGACCAGCCGATGTCGCGCTGTATCTTGGTGGGGTCGATGGCGTAGCGGCGGTCATGGCCGGGCCGGTCGGTCACGTAAGTGATCTGGCTCTCATACGGCTGGCCGTCTGCGCGGGGGCGCAGGGCATCGAGCTTGCGGCAGATGGTGGTCACCACATCGATGTTCTTGATCTCGTTGATGCCGCCCACGTTGTAGACCTCGCCCAGTGTGCCTTTCTCGAGCACCTGGCAGATGGCTTCGCAGTGATCACGAACGAACAGCCAATCGCGGATGTTCAGGCCATCGCCGTAGACGGGCAGGGGCTTGCCATCCAGCGCGTTCAGGATCATCAGCGGGATCAGCTTCTCAGGGAAGTGATAGGGGCCGTAGTTGTTGCTGCAGTTGGTGGTGAGCGTGGGCAGGCCGTAGGTGTGGTGGTAGGCGCGCACCAGGTGGTCACTGCCGGCCTTGCTGGCCGAATAGGGGCTGTTGGGGGCGTAGGCCGTGGTTTCGCTGAAGGCTGCATCGTCATCGCCCAGCGAGCCGTACACCTCGTCGGTGGACACATGCAGGAAGCGGAAGGCGGCTTTGGCGGCGGCGTCCAGTGGGCTTTCGGCGCCGGCCCAGTAGGCGCGAACCTCTTCAAGCAGCGTGAAGGTGCCGACCATGTTGGTGTGGATGAACTCACCCGGGCCGTGGATGGACCTGTCGACATGGCTTTCAGCCGCGAAGTGCAGCACGGCGCGCGGGCGGTACTGCTGAAGGGCCTGGCGCACAGCGTCACGGTCGGTGATGTCGGCATGCACCAAGGTGGCCTGGCCAGAGTCGATGTGCGACTGGATGGTAGCCGGGTTGCCCGCGTAGGTGAGCTTGTCGAACACCACCACCGGTTCAGCCGGCAGGCCCAGCTTGGCGCGGCGTTCAAACCAGTGGTGGACAAAGTTGCCGCCGATGAAGCCGGCGCCTCCGGTGATCAGAATCATGGGTAAGAAGCTCTTGTGATGCTGTTGGGCAGCAAAGATTATGCCGACGCTTGTTCGACAAGGCCGCCTCAGCCCCTCAACTGAATGGGCTGAAGTCCCTGCACTGGGGGGGCGCAGCGTTTGATCACACATCTGACAATGATTGTGTGGTTCACTATGGGCCCTGATCATGGAGCAGGACGCATTCAGCCCATGAGGCTGTGCATCCATGTTTTGATAAAAACGCTTAACAGGCTGTATTGAACGATGGCAAAAGCAATGATTCTGGCCGCGGGGCAGGGAACCCGCGTGCGGCCACTGACCAAAAACATGCCCAAGCCCATGGTGCCGATCCTGGGCAAGCCGGTGATGGAATACATCATCGAGCATCTCAAGCGCTATGGCGTCACCGAGATCATGGTGAACGTGGCCTTCAACCACTGGAAGATCGAGAACTACTTTGGTGATGGCCACCGCTGGGGCGTGAAGATCGGCTACAGCTACGAAGGCGCGATCGAGCACGGCGAGATCGTGCCCAAGCCTTGTGGTTCGGCCGGCGGCATGAAGCGCATCCAGGATTTCAGCGGCTTTTTCGATGAAACCACCATCGTGCTGTGCGGTGACGCCATCATCGATCTGGACATCTCGGCCGCCCTGTTCGAGCACAAATCCAAGAAGGCCATGGCCAGCGTGGTGACGCTGGAGGTGCCGCTGGACCAGGTCAAGAACTACGGGATCGTGGTGTCTGACAAGGAAGGACAAATCACGTCTTTCCAAGAGAAGCCCGCCCCTGAAAAGGCCCTGTCGCGGCTGGCCAGCACCGGGATCTACATTTTTGAACCCGAGATCCTGGAGCTGGTGCCTTCGGGGCAAGAGTTCGACATCGGCAGCCAGCTGTTCCCCCTGCTGGTGGAGCAGAAGCTGCCGTTCTACGCGCAGAACCGCCATTTCAACTGGATCGACATCGGCCGTGTGAGCGATTACTGGGCCGTCTGCCTGCGCGTGCTGCGCGGTGAGGTTGCCCAGATGGACATGCCTGGCACCGAGGTGCGCCCCGGCGTGTGGGTAGGCCTGAACACCCGCATCGATTGGGACACCGTGAAGATCACCGGGCCGGTGTACATCGGCTCGGGCAGTTGCATTGAATCCGGCGTGACCATCGAAGGCCCGGCCTGGTTGGGCAATGGTTGCCGCCTGCGCAAGAACAGTGTCTTGCGCAGCAGTGTTTTGTTCGATTACACGCGTCTGAGCGAAAGCGCCGTGTTCGAAGACGTGATTGCCTCGCCGCTGTACGTGGTGGACAAAAACGGTAAAACCACCTACCAGGGCGACGAGACCACGCCACTGCGCTGGGGCGACGGCCGCGTTTGAGCGGCGGCCAGTGACGGGGCGGGCCTAGGGGCTTCCTCAGCCTCTGGGCAAGCCAACCCCAGGCATCAGCGGGCCGGTGAGCTGCGCTCGCAGCTGGTTCAGATCGGCATGCGCATCAGTAGCCATGTGGACACCCGGGTCGTCTACATCGACATCCACGGACGGATAGCGGGCCGCCAGGCGCCGCAGGTCTTGCTCGGATTCCATGCGGATCAGCTCTGAATACAGCTCGGCTGACACGGCGATGGGATGCCCCCGGCGATGCCGGTAGCACGGATAGGCGAGGGGCCCCCGCCCCAGGCCGGAGGCCAGCGCCTGCAGCGTGCCGGCCTGCAGCATGGGCATGTCAGCCGGCAGCAGCAGCCAGCCGGGCGATTGTGGGCGATGCATCACCCCTGAAGAAATGTTTCGCACCAGCCAATCGCTGTGGGCCTGCCCCGGCCTCGGGGGCGGCACGGCGAGCACATCGTGGTGGGGCAGCAGGCTGAGTGCCGCATGGGCCTGGTCATCTGGTGCGATCAGCAGCAGCGGCATGCCGCTGGACAGCACGCGGCGCAAGGTGGTGTCCAGGGCGCTGAGCGCGCCCAGGGCGCCGCCGATATCGGCACGGGCCCGCGCCTGCTCCGGCTGGGGTGCAGCAAGGATGAGGACCGTGGGCTTGGTGAGCATGCTGAACAGTTTGCCGAGCGTTGCTGCAATGCACCAGAGTGCCTTTCCTTAAGGAGATACCCCTGTGAATAGGGGGTGTGCGCTCGGCGGTGCGATACTAGAAAAATGGAAAAAACGTCATCCCACGAACTGGCGCAGATGCGCCGCAGCTATGGCCAGGCCGAGCTGGACGAAACCCATGTGGCGGCCGAGCCGCTGGCTCAGTTCCAGAAATGGTTCAACGAGGCGGTGAACGCCAAGGTGCTGGAGCCCAACGCCATGACCCTGGCCACCGTGGGCCCCGAGCTGCGCCCATCCACCCGGGTGGTGCTGCTCAAGGGCCTGGATACGCGGGGGCTGGTTTGGTACACCAATTACGAAAGCCGCAAGGGCCGCGAGCTCGAGGGCAACCCGCATGCGGCGCTGCAGTTCTTCTGGGGCGAGCTGGAGCGCGTGGTGCGCGTGGAAGGCAAGGTCGAGAAGGTGACGGACATCGAATCCGATGTGTACTACCGCAGCCGGCCCCTGGGATCCCGCATCGGGGCCTGGGCCTCACCTCAGAGCCAGGTGATTCCGACCCGCGCCACGCTGGAGGCCACCTGGGCCGAAGAGCAGGCTCGCCAGGGTGCAGACCCGGAGCGGCCTGCGAACTGGGGCGGCTACCGGCTGGTGCCGGATCGCTGGGAGTTCTGGCAGGGCCGCAGCTCGCGCCTGCATGATCGGCTGTGCTTTAGCCGCGCGCCCGATGGCGACAGCTGGGAGCTGTTCCGCCTGGCGCCGTGATGGCGTGGGCCGCAAGGCTCAGGCTTCAGCGCTGGTGTCGATGGCCGCAAAGGCCTTCTTGAACTTGGCCACCTTGGGCGCCACCACGAAAGCACAGTAGCCTGCCGCGGGGTTGTGCTCGAAATAACGTTGGTGGTAGGCCTCGGCTGGGTGGTAGTTTTCTACCGGCAGGATCTCGGTGACGATGGGGGCGCCGCCATAGGCGCCCTGGGCCTGCAGCGCGGCGATGTGTTCACGCGCGGCCTCAGCTTGCTCGGCGTTGTGGGTGTAGATGCCTGAGCGGTACTGCGTGCCCACATCATTGCCTTGGCGGTTGAGTGTGGTCGGATCGTGCACGGTGAACAGCACATCGAGCAGTTCGCCGTAGCTGACCTGCGCCGGATCGTAGGTGACGCGAACCACCTCGGCGTGGCCGGTTTCACCCGTGCAGACGTCTTCGTACGTGGGCGCGTTGGTGTGTCCATTGCTGTAGCCCGACTCCGCCTGTGCCACCCCGCGAACACGGTTGAACACCGTTTCAATGCACCAGAAACAGCCACCACCAAAGGTGGCTTCTTCAAGTTTTGGGGGGGCGTTTATCGTCATGCCGGACATTATGTTGCAATGACGGAATCATGGTTTTCAAGTGCGGCGGCGCACCAGCAGGCCTACGGCCGCCAAGCCCGCCATACCCAGAGCGACCGTCTGTGGCTCTGGCACGGCCTGCGGGAAGCGCGACATGCTCGGACTCGACTGGCTGATGCGCGGCATCAAGCTGGCAAAAGACGGCCCATCGACGTCAATCGATAGGGTGAAGCCTCTGGCTGTGCTTCCCCAGAAACTCGCAGTGCTTCGGGTACTGCCAAGTCCCTTGTAAGGGGCAGATGAGGAGCCGGACTCCCCCTTGCCTGTGGACAGGCCAGCGGCTTGGTCCTTCTTTCCCAACAGGTCGAATGAGATGGGGGAGGACAAGAGCGCCATCCAGGCATCGCGGGTCTCTTTGGCCCCCGGAGTTGCGTCGCCTCTGGCTTTGGTCTCGCCTGTGACCAGGGCGCTCTGGCTCAAGGAAATCAGCACCTCGGGCAGCGACATTCTGTGCGGAAGCAAGTAGGTGAACTCGGCTTGGCGCGCATACCCCTCGGTGTCTAGCCAACGGACCTCTTCGTTCACGTGATAGCGGTCCAGCCCGGCGGTTGAAAACTGCCAGAACCAGTTGGCTTCCGACGTCGCATGGGCCTGTGTGGCTGCGACGCTGACCAAGGCAAGTGCCCAAACGTTCTTCCTGTTCATGATTCCTCCCGTTGTTACGTCTGTATCTAACGGTAATTTGTCACGAGTCGCAACCCGCATACGAGGGAAAACCAGAAGTGAAGTCGGGCCCGGTGGGAGCGCAAGGGCAAAAAAAAGGCGCTCCGAAGAGCGCCTGTGAAAATAGTGGATTGCATGCAATACACAAAAGCATGCAGTCGTATTGTTACATTTTGACGCGCATGGACTGCCCCCTGAATGGGTGGAACAAGCGCCAGGCCCATCAATGCACAGGTGGAGGTGCGCCTAAAGCAAAAGGCCCCCGGCTAGGCCGGGGGCCGAGGTGGCCTGGGGCCACCATGGGAAAGGGCGAAGGGAGGGTTCGCCGCTTCCCCGGACGCAGTGACTGCGCCACTTTGGGTTGTCTGCTTGGCAGACAAATCAACATTACGCCCGCCCCGCAGCACTGTCAACGAAGAGTTGCGAGCAAGGTTTCAACGCGCTGATAAAAGACGGCGACGTGCCAGCCCGATGCCGACCAACCCCAGCCCCATCAAGGCATAGGTGGATGCTTCTGGAACGGGGGCCAACGACAGATCGATCTTGACTTTCAAGGTGCCCGGGTCGGAGGTGTACAAACAATGGGACAAGCCACTGATGCAGGCACCGGCGATGCCCGCCCGATAGTCGGACAAGGTGACCGTCACGGGGGTTTGCATGTTCGGTGCAATGGGCAAGACGGCGGTGTTCAGAACGGTGCCGCCAAGGGTGAATGCAGGAGACACGGCAATGCTGGCCGAGGGCGCAGTGACCGTGACGTAGGAATCACCCGTCAATGCGGGTTCGAACCACGCATCGAGCCACACCAGGCCCACATGCGACGTGGTGGGTGCAATGTAGAAAAAGTCGAAGGAATAGGTACCGTTGTCGGACGGGGTGAGGCTGAGCGTGAGCGACTGGGAATAGTGGCCTTCGTAGTCGATGAGCGGAGGCGGGGATTGGATCACCGAAAAACCGCTGGGTGCCTGGAACTGCAGCACTCCGGCAAGTGAGCCCGCCAGGCCGCTCGAAGTGGACGCAGAACCTGTGCCTGTGCCTGACTCTGTGGATGCATGGCTTGACAACGCGATGAATGCCGCTGCTGCAACACCGATGTGAAGTTTCATCATTTCCCCCTTCTGATGGCTGACCTGTGTCGGTCAATGGCCAGGATTGTGACCGATGTCGCTCCCATTGGCGCGCACAGCGTCAACGAAGGCTTGCGAGCAAGCTTTCAACGCGCTTGGTGACCTCATCCGGCATGGTGATGGGCCGGCCCCATTCCCGGCTGGTTTCACCCGGCCACTTGTTGGTGGCGTCCAGCCCCATCTTGCCGCCCAGGCCGCTGATGGGCGAGGCGAAGTCCAGATAATCAATGGGCGTGTTGTCGACCAGGGTGGTGTCGCGCACGGGGTCCATGCGGGTGGTGATGGCCCAGATCACTTCCTGCCAATCGCGCGTGTTCACGTCTTCATCGACGATGACGATGAACTTGGTGTACATGAACTGCCGCAGGAAGCTCCACAGACCGAACATCAGGCGTTTGGCGTGGCCGGGATAGGCCTTCTTCATGCTGATGACGGCCATGCGGTAGCTGCAGCCCTCTGGCGGCAGGTAGAAATCCACGATCTCGGGAAACTGCTTCTGCAGGATCGGAACGAAGACTTCATTGAGCGCCACGCCCAGCACGGCAGGCTCATCGGGTGGTTTGCCGGTGTAAGTGGAGTGGTAAACCGGGTCCTTACGGTGCGTCAGGCGCGTGACCTCGAACACCGGAAACCAGTCTTGTTCGTTGTAATAGCCTGTGTGGTCGCCGTAGGGGCCTTCGAGCGCGTGCAGGTAGCCGTTTTTCTCTTTGAGCGGCACGCCGTGGTCGCTGGTGCCTTCGAAGCCCGCTGGTGCCGTGGGGATGCGGCCCTCGAGCACGAACTCGGCGCTGGCGGGCACCTGCAGCAGGTGCTGGCGGCCATCGGCTGTGCGTTCGCCCACGGCGGTATCGACCACCTCGGTGCGGCTGCCGCGCAGCAGGCCGGCGAACTGGTACTCGCCCAATGAATCTGGCACAGGCGTGACGGCGCCCAGGATGGTGGCCGGATCAGCCCCGAAGGCCACGGCGATGGGGAAGGGCTGTCCGGGGTTGGCCAGCGCGAATTCGCGGAAATCCAGCGCACCGCCCCGGTGGGCCAACCAGCGCATGATGACCTGGCGTGGCCCGATCAGCTGCTGGCGGTAGATGCCCAGGTTCTGGCGGCTGCGGGGCTGGGGCACGCCTTGCGGGCCCCGAGTGACGACCAGGCCCCAGGTGAGCAGGGGGGCGGCATCACCCGGCCAGCACAGCTGCACGGGCAGGGTGCCCAGGTCGATGTCGGTGCCTTCCAGGATCACCTCCTGGCAGGGTGCGCGGCCGACGGTGGCGGGCTTCATGTCCCACAGGGCCTTGGCCATCTGCAGCAGCTTGCCGGCGTCTTTCAGGCCCTTGGGGGGCTCGGGCTCTTTCAGGCTGGCCAGCATGCGGCCGATGTCGCGCAGCTCGCTGACGTCATCTGCACCCATGCCCAGGGCCACCCGTTTGGGGGTGCCGAACAGGTTGGCCAGCACCGGCACATCGAAAGCGCCGCCATCTTTAGAGCGGCCAGTCGGGGTCTGGAACCACAGGGCCGGCCCCCCCTGGCGCAGCACGGCATCGCACAGGGCGGTCATCTCGAGCCGCACAGACACTGGCGCGGCGACGCGTTTCAGCTCGCCAAGCCGCTCTAGGCTTGACACAAAGTCACGTAAGTCACGGTATTTCATGAATCAATGGTTATAAGAGGTAAATCTCTTATGCTTGACTGGTTATTAGAAGCCTGCCTAGAATCCGCGCCTGTTCCCCCTCCGGGCTTTTTCCGGGGGTTATCCCTAGGTGTCCGAGATTGGGCACCACGCTGCCAGCCTGGACCCTGCGGCTGCCTGTTCAAGGTGCCGCAGTGACCGAGCTGATTATCACTGTTGCCGTGCAGCCCCCATCTGAAGCAGATGCCGGGGCGCCGGGTACCGGTGGGCCCACAAGGCCTGTCGGGGCTCCGGGTGCGTCGATGGCCGAGAAAGGAGAGTCATGACAGCGTTTCGGAGTACCAAGATGTGGCGGACTGTCGCAACCGATGTGGTTGCTGGCGTGCGCTACGTGAGTCACAACACCCTGGCCCTGCTGGGCTTGCTGGCCGTCACCCTGGTGGTGTTCCTGGCCGGTCGCGCCGAATGGCGCCATTCCATGGAGACCCGTGCCCTGGGCTGGCTGATGGAGCGTGCGGCTGAACGCACGACCGCCAGCGCAGCGCCTGAATCGCCAGACATGCTGCTGGCCATGGCCGAGCCCGAGGCGATTTCACGTGCCACGGCGCTGGACCCGGCCGAGCTGAACCGCCAGCAGGCGGCGTTGGTGAGCTGGATCGCGCGCCGCTACAGCGTGGCACAGGAGCCAGTGGGCCGCCTGGTTCAAGAGGCCTGGGCCGTAGGCAAGAAGGCGGGCGTGGAGCCCACCTTGATCCTCGCGGTGATGGCCATCGAGTCGGGCTTCAACCCGTTTGCGCAGAGCCATGTGGGCGCGCAGGGGCTGATGCAGGTGATGACCGGCATCCACCACGACAAGTACGAGCTGTTCGGCGGCCGTCGCGCGGCTTTTGACCCGGTGACCAACCTGCGCGTGGGCGTGCAGGTGCTGCAGGACTGCATCCGCCGCGCGGGCAGTCTTGAGGCCGGGCTGAAGTACTACGTGGGCGCAGCCAACCTGGCGACCGATGGGGGCTATGCCGCCAAGGTGCTGGCCGAGCAGACCTACCTGCGTGAGGTGGTGGCCGGCCGCAAGGTGGCCTTCAATGCGCCCCTGCCGGCTGCCGGCACGGTGGTGGTGCAAGCCCCGGCGGCAGCCGTGGCCGTGCCGCACAGCGCAGCCTTGCCCTCGGGCGCTGGTGCCTCCGCACCTGGCAATGGGCTGATGCCCATCCCTGCCGCCGCTCCGGTGGCACCGGCCGCCGCCAGCGACCCGCTGCCGGTGATGCACCGCCCCGAACAGGTGGCCATGGCCCGCAGCTGATGCCCGGCGGCCACCACGGGGTTTCCCGTGGGCTCGCCGCTTGGGTACAATCGGGGTCTCCGCGCAACTGGCGATACATGGCGCCCGGCTGGTCTTCTTGACCAATCATGGGTGGCCTGAGGTGGTGAACCACCGGGAAGCGCGGCGCGCGATGGGCTGATGTTCGGCCCTCGCGGATCAGCCGTTCGCCTGGGCAGCCCTCCTGCATGCGTCGCTTTGTGCCGCGCTGTGGTGGGTCTTCAACCTTGAAGAGGACTGCCAAGTCATGTTTGACCGCGCCCAATACGCCCTTTCCGATGTCGATGCCGAGCTGTTCGCTGCCATCAAGGCTGAGAACCAGCGTCAGGAAGACCACATCGAGCTGATCGCCTCCGAGAACTACACCTCGCCTGCCGTGATGGAGGCGCAGGGCTCGCAGCTGACCAACAAGTACGCCGAAGGCTACCCCGGCAAGCGCTACTACGGTGGTTGCGAGAACGTCGACGTGGTCGAGCAACTCGCCATCGACCGCCTGAAGCAGCTGTTCGGCGCCCAGTTCGCCAACGTGCAGGCCAACTCCGGCTCGCAGGCCAACCAGTCGGTGTTCTTTGCACTGCTGCAGCCTGGCGACACGATCATGGGCATGAGCCTGGCCGAAGGTGGCCACCTGACGCATGGCATGCAGCTGAACATGTCGGGCAAGTGGTTCAAGGTGGTGTCCTACGGCCTGAACGCCCAGGAAGACATCGACTACGACAAGATGGAAGCCCTGGCGCGTGAGCACAAGCCCAAGCTGATCATCGCTGGCGCATCGGCCTTCGCGCTGCGCATCGACTTCGAGCGCTTCGCCAAGATCGCCAAGGAGATCGGTGCCTACTTCATGGTGGACATGGCCCACTACGCCGGCCTGATCGCCGCGGGCGTCTACCCGAACCCCGTGCCGCACGCCGATGTGGTCACCAGCACCACGCACAAGAGCCTGCGCGGCCCGCGCGGTGGCATCGTGGTGACCAACAACGAAGAGATCGCCAAGAAGATCAACAGCGCCACCTTCCCTGGCATCCAGGGCGGCCCGCTGATGCACGTGATCGCTGGCAAGGCCGTGGCCTTCAAGGAAGCCTTGAGCCCTGAGTTCAAGGCCTACCAGCAGCAGGTGGTGAAGAACGCTGCGGCCCTGGCCGACACGCTGATCAAGCGTGGCCTGCGCATTGTTTCTGGCCGCACAGAGAGCCACGTGATGCTGGTGGACCTGCGCCCCAAGAACCTGACAGGCAAAGAGGCCGAGGCCATCCTGGGCCAGGCGCACATCACCTGCAACAAGAACGGCATCCCGAACGATCCGCAGAAGCCGATGGTGACCAGCGGCATCCGCCTGGGATCGCCGGCCATGACCACGCGCGGCTTCAAGGAAGCGCAGGCCGTGATCGTGGGCAATCTGATCGCCGACGTGCTGGACAACCCGCACGACGAGGCCAACCTGGCCCGTGTGCGCGAACAGGTGTCCGCCCTGACCCGCGAGTTCCCCGTCTACCGTTGATGCCGGCCTGAGCCTGCTCGAACCCGGCCTGGCCTTGAGCCTGCGCCGGGTTTTTTGTTGTTGGAGACAGCGATGCGTTGCCCTTTTTGCTCCCACGGTGAGACCCAGGTGGTCGAGACACGTGATTCTGAAGAAGGCGATTCGATCCGCCGACGCCGGCGTTGCAGTGGCTGCGACAAGCGCTTTACCACGTATGAACGCGCGGAAATCGAGCTGCCGGCCATCGTCAAGCGCGATGGCCGCCGAACGGACTATGAGCGGGCCAAGCTGAAGGGGTCGATGGCGGTGGCGCTGCGCAAGCGCCCCGTGAGCGCCGAGGCGCTGGAGACGGCCATTGAGCACATCGAGGCCAAGCTGCGCCAGTCGGGCGACAAGGAAGTGGTGTCCACCCAGTTGGGCGAACTGGTGATGAAGGAACTGCGCAAGCTGGACAAGGTGGCCTACGTGCGCTTTGCTTCTGTCTACCGCAGCTTTGACGACGTGAGCGAGTTCGTGGCAGCGATCAAGGAGAGCGGTAAGCGCGGGTGAGGGCGCTTACCGCGGGACTTATTTCCAGCACTCGGCCGCGGTCAGATTCGAGGATTTGCGGGCGCCGGTGTTGGTGACGCCCAGCGTGCCGCACTTGTCATTGGCCATGGTGCCCTTGGGCTTGGCCTCCAGCGTGAAGGTGGTGGCGGTGAGGTCCGCCGGCACGATCCTGAAATCGTAGAAATTGTTGGCCGTGTTGGGCAGCACGGGATCCCTGTTGTCCAGCGTCTTGGCGAAGTTGCCGTTGTTGGCCGTGTAGAAGCGCTGCATGTACTGCGCGTTCTCCATGAGCAAGGCACGTGCCTCTGCACGCCGGGCGTTGTCGATGTACTGCCTGTACAGCGGCATCGCGATCGCGGAAAGGATCCCGATGATGGCCACCACGATCATCACCTCGATCAGCGTGAACCCACGCCGTTGGAGAGAGTGTGGGGGTGTGCGGCCATGCGGTGGTCGGACTGCTTGCATGTTGATGTCTGCCTCAAGGTAGGGATGCATGTGGGCACTCGGTGCCAGCGTCAGTTGATGGGCCTGAAGATCTGGCGCCACTGGCGGTCAGGGGGGGCACCGTCGCCCCGGGTGTCGAGGGGGCCCCTACCAGGGCCGTCCTCACCCTGGATCGTACCTTTTGGTGCGCCTCCCTGAATTGCGCTTTGGCCTACGCCGGTTCTGCGGAAGACGCCCCATGAGTCGGCGGAGTCGAAAGTGCCGTCTCCATTCAGGTCGACGATGGCATTGGGGGGTTGGGCGCCAGTGAACGGATTGAGCAGGTAGGCGTAGCCAGAGCCTTGGTTGACGGAGCAGCTTTCGCCATCGGCCTTGCCAGGCAACACTGATTCAACCATCACAAAGCCTTGTACGAACTGTGGCTGGTAGATGCCGCGTTCCCCGCCGGAGAACAGCATGTCGAGCTTCCACCCTCGGCCGTCGGTCACCTTGCTTTGCTCAACGATCTTGAAGGTGGGCGTGCTGGACTTGGTGGATTGGTTGGTCACCTCTACCACTTGGGAGCTCAATTGGCCAGCCACGATCGCTGCACTGGCGGCAGACGATTGGCCGATCACTGCCTGATCCCACAGACCGTAGATGGTTTGCTGCGTGCCGCCGGATGCATCGGCCGTGTCATACAGCTTTCCTGTCGGAACAATCACCATAAGGCCCTTCTTGGGGTGGAGGGTGTAGGCAGGCGCCGCGGTGATGGGCTGTGCCACGCCGTTCTTGGTGGCCGTGAACAGTGGCAGCCCGCCCAGGTCGACCTTCCAGTCACCGCTGCTGGCGCTGGAGAGATCGAATTTCCACACATTGCCTTTGAGGTCACCGGCATAAGCCTGAACGATCAGGTTGTTGGCATCGCGCACCACGCCGACACCGCCCAGGCCATTACCCGTGGCCGTGCCGGCCTGGATGGACTTGATGATTGCGCCCGTGTTGGCATTCACGATCATCAGGGCGGCCTTGCCGCTGCTGCTGTCGTAACCATTGCCGAAGATGACCACCCAATCGCCCGAGGGCATCATGCCGATTTCGGGCGTGGACATCACGTAGCCCAAATCGTTGCTGTTGCTGGTGCCGATCTCCCACTTGACATTGCTGCTGGAGAACCGAGTGGGTGCTGTGGCCGTGTCCGATTTGAAATCGGTGGTGACATCCAGGGCGAACACACTCTTGGCGCCCCCGCCAGCGCTGGCCACGGCGATGTTCTGCCATGCGCAGGTGCTGCCGCTGCAGGCGGAGATGTCACCCTCGGCGATCTGGCCATCCACGAAGAACAGGCTCTCGTAACCCCGGTTCGCCAGTCGGGCCAGGCCGAAGAGGTTGGTGTCACCGGTCGTGTAGGGATGGGTGCTGCCCTTGAGGACGGCCTTCGGGATGTAGCCGAACACTTCAACGCCATCGCTCTCGCGGAAGCCATGCAGCATGCCGTCGTTGCCGCCAATCAGCACCAGGCCATCCCGTGCGCGCTTCGTGCTGTTCACGTACTTCTGATAGCTGCCGCTGCCGGAGGACTTGCCATTGACGGTGCCGGGCAGGAACCTGTTCTGGAAGTCGACGCCCTTGATGTACACGGGCAGCGAGTTGACGAAGGAGCCCAGCACATTGATGCTGGTCGTGCCATCGCTCCAGGTATTGCTCTTGCGGGGGCGGAACTTGGTGGCCTCCTGGCTGGTGTCGCCGCGCAGGTAGTTGACCAGGTCTGCGTCCAGCGTCGGGGCAACGCCCACGGAGCTGCTGCTGCTGATGTGGCCAAGGGCCAGCGAATCACCCGAGAGGTTCGCCAGGGTGAACTTGACGGCACTGCTGTCTTTGCCCATCCACAGGTTGCGTGAGCCGAAGGCCGGCACCTTGCGCGAAGCCGTCCAGGCAGTGCCTGTCAAGACGCCCTGTGCGTTGAGCCTCTGCGCCGTCAGATCGCCGGACCATTTGTCGGGCTCGAACGTGGGAACGAGTTTGAGTCCTTCGCTGCCGAGCGCAGCACGTGAAACAGCCACACCGGAGATGGTGCCTCCAGTGGCCGTGATGTTGGACAGGATACCGCTCAGGGATTCGGCGAAGGCGATGGGGTCGGTGGCCTTGAGGTATTGGCCGCGCGAGTTGACTGCGGCATGCCACAGGTCGTCGATGGTGGTGTTCTGATCGGCCTTGGGAACAGGCCAGCTGAAGGTGCCCAGCTTGGATGTGGTCGGGATGGTGCCGTCCACGCCCATGCCCACTGTGAAGCTGACCATGTGTTGCCAGAACGCGGGGTTGAGGCTCGGGTCGTAGGGGCTGGCGGTGGCCTCGGTCTTGACCTGCAGGTTGTTGTCCAGGTCAGAGCGCAGATCGTTCACCCAGTAGTACATCGCGAAGTCGGCCAGAGAGTTCGTGGCGTCCGCTGCAGCAAAAGGTGATTGCGCCTTGTAAGTGAATGACCTGGTGGGATTGGTGCCCGTGATGGAGGGGCCAGCCTTCCCATCCTGGTCGCCCACACTGGTCAGGCTTTCGGTGTTGCCGTTGGTGTTCCAGTAGCCGTCGGTGACGAGGATGTGGAAGTTGCGGCGGCAACTCAGTGCTGACTGATCCTTGTTGGTCGGATCGGTGCGGTAGGGATCGGTGTTGACGCCTCCGCTATTGATGACGCCTGCGGTGGTGAAGTACTTGCCGACATCCTGCATGGCTTGGCGCAGTGGTGTGCCGCCATCGGCATCCAGGCCCCTCAACCACGTATTGAGAGATGACTTGCGCGTGGCGTCAAAGCTGCGCACGGGCTCTCGCATGGTCTTGTTGGTATAGCCATCGGGCGATGAACTGCCGTTGTTGATGCTGCCCCAGCCGAGTCGAAACTGTTTTTCCGGCTGCCGGTCGAACGCCAGGGCCACGGCCCCCTTGGCATTGAGGATGCGGCTGCGGTAGTAAGTGAACCAGGTGGCGTAGTTCTTGAGTTGCTTGGCCTTGGTGGTGGCGTCAGAGATCGAATTGATGTCCACGCGCTCGAAGTCGTCGTAGCTGTCTCCATCCCTGCCGGCCTTCAGGTTGAAGTAGACGGCTGGCTGGAAAGCGCGGGTGGCGCTGGGGCAGACATAGCCGTTTCGGGTGCTGCTGAAGGCGGTGAAGCCGCTGGCGCACCAGTTGCTGGAGACGCTGCTCTGGTTGGTGGCCAGGTTGACCGTGGCCGAGTTGCTGACCGTGGGGTCAATGGGCACCTTGGTGTAGTCCTTGATGGTGCCATCCGTGTTGACCAGAGCGGTGCCCAGGTTGCGAACGCCGGCCGGCCATGGAACGTACTCGGTGTTGGGGTTGTAGTAGCTGCCGTTGATGGCGGCTGAGCGGAAGCGGGCGCCATAGATGTTCGGCACGTTGTTGAAGCCGACAGCATTGGTGTCTACCGTGCCCGAGTAGTTGCGACCGTTGCCGTCGTTGTCGCCGGTGTGGATCTTGGGGTAGAGCTGGTAGCCGCTGCTCTCTTCCACGTAGACTGTTGCTGACGAATAGCAGATGGCGTAGCTGACGCCCCCCACGATCAGCGAGCCGGTGGTGACGGCCGGCATGCTCTGGAAGGTGGTGGTGCGGCAGCGGTTGTAAGTGCTGCCGCTGGGAATGGTTGCGAGCTTGGTGTACTGAGTGGCTTGCCCATACAGGCTGATCTGGCCGATGTTGTCGGGCATCATCTGCCAGTTCATGGAGCCGGAATCATCCAGCGTGAGCACCACGTTCGGTTTGGGGCCTTCAGATGCCGTGAGCAAGGGCACCTGTGCGGGGGCGGCATACACCAGGACATGTGCCGAGGTGAGGATCAGGCACAGGGCTCTGATGGCCAGCGGGGTGTTCTGTGAAGACATGTTGTGTCCCTTATTCGCAATTGCCGTTGAGGGCGCCCACACATGTGGCCGTTCTCAAGGTGGATTGAAGTACCACCTCAGAGCCGGCGCCACCGGTGCCTTCGTTCGACGGGGCCTGGTAGTCGGGGCTGAACCCGCGTGCGGTGATCTGAAAGCCGTACTGACGCCGCGGATCCTTGCGGTTGGCAACGAAGATGCTGATCCGTTCGATCATGCACTGGGGCTTGGTACGGTAAGTGATCCCGCTCGCACCCTGCAGAACATTGTCCGGGACCGTGATGACCTGGCCGGCAACACTCCAGTTGGCGGCCGTTTCCCATTGAACGGGGTCACCGACATCGGGTGCGGGCAGCACAGGGGGCGGCACGCCCGATGGTTGATTCATCAGCTCATTCTCGCAATACCGCAAGGCGGTCTCTGCCGCGTGGTTGGCGGCCTGGTTCGACGAGAGGTTGTTGGTGATGAGTTCGCCGACCAGCGCGTTGCGCATGATGAAGGTCGAGCTGAAGCCGATCACCACCAGCAGGACCAAGGCGATGATCAGCACGATGCCGTGCTGGTGGCGCGCAGATTGAACGGGGCGTATTGGCCGGATGCGGGGCGCGGTGATGGCTTGCATGATCAGAGGATGCCGCTGCGGTTGCGCAATGCGAATGTGCCCTGCGCCGTGCGGCGCAGGAACCTGTCGTTCGGGGTGATCACCTGGCCGGCGCAGTTCACGTAGGCGATGGGCTCGGAGGCCTCAGGCTTTTCGCTGCGCACGGTGACGCACAGCTTCACGTTGACCACGCGCATCCAGCGGTCGTTGTCCGGGTCGGTGGCGGCGGTGAACTGTTGGTCGATCTGGGCGGCGGTGAGGTAGCCGACGACCTGATTGCCGTACTGGTTGAAGCCCGTGGCACTTTGCGTCGGGACGGTTGCGTTGCTGACCCCATAGAGCACCTGGAGTTGCTCGATGTTGGAGATCAGAGGTTCGGATCTGGTGAATGCGCCGCCAGCGTTGACGCCGTTGCCCACACACAGCAGGTCGAATGTGGCCCCTTGTCGTTGCAGGAAGAAGCGGTTCTCGACCACGGTGACGTTGGCTGCGGCCGCGCTGGGCGCCTGCGCTTGCAGCGAACTTGGAACCTGATTGACTTGTCGGCCCAGGCAATCCGTTGGATTGCCTGCGGCATTGGGAACCGTGTTGAGAGCGTCGGCCTCGTACAGGATGCTGATGGCAGCGCCGTCGCCAGCGGCGCACGTGAGCAGATCGGAGTGCCGCTGGGCCGCATCGCCCCGCCACGCGGCAGTCTGAAGATTGGCAAAGCCGTTGTCGCAGCCTCTGATGGCTGGGCCCATGAAGCGCTTGTAGGCCACGCCATCGGTGCGATCATTGACGACCCCGCTGTACCCTGCCATGCGGATCTGTGGGCCCAGGATGGCCAACACCAGTTGGGCGTCCTCGCTCATCCGTCCTTGTGTACTGCTTTGCTGGCCACCCGTGTTCGTGTTCGTGGTCATCAGCATGATGCTGCCCAGGATGATCACGCCGATCACGAGCGCGATCATCAGTTCCATCAGGGAGCGGCCCCGCTGAGCGCGAGGGGCAGTGGTCATGGGGGAAGGCAGTGGAAGGCTCATAGCATGACTCTGGTCAGCAGGCATTGCGCGTTTTTGGTGTTGGCGCTAACGGCCCCAGCGGGACAGGCCAGTCCAGTCAGCGTGCCGTTGTCGTCGGATTTGGTGCTGGCGGTCTGCCAGATGATCCAGACATCAAGCACGATGGGAGCAGTGGCGCCTGCGCCCGCGGCCGCCTGAGTGACGTAGAAGGCACCATTGGGCAGCAGCAGCCGGGCCTGCTCGCGCATCTCGGCAAGGTCCAGTCGCGCGACGTCTTGAGGCGCGCAGGTCGTGGTACCGATGCAGCCCTGGGGAATGTTCTGGGCCGCGACATTGCCGTTGTAGGCGACGGGGGTGGCGTAGATCGGAAGGACCTGCTGAATGAACTGCTGGCGATTATTGGGATCGATATTGGCCCGCACGCGATCAGCGTAATCCTGGGCCAGACGGGATGCATCCCCCCTCTGCTGCGCCATCTTGGCCATCTGCGATGACGTTCCCTGAACGCCCACGAGGGCCATGATCCCGATGGACAGGATCAGGGCTGCGACGAGCACTTCGATCAGCGTTGAGCCGGCTTGTGCGGATTTCACGGATTTCATGGAGTGGGAGCGCCTCATTCCTGCCTCCAGCGGCCAGTGTTGCTCAAGATGATGCTGACAGGTTTGGTGGAGCCTTCGACCTTCGGCATGAAAGTGAAGGTCTGACCCAGGGCTCTGCCGATGCCATTGGGGCGAAAGACCAGGTCGTTCACGGTACCGCCGTTGGTGATCGTGCCGCTGTTGGTCCAGCCCGGCTGGACGCGCAAGACGGTGTCGTTGTTGTCGATGGTGCTGTCGCCATCGTTGTCCACGAAAACGACCCAGCCCGTAGACCAGTCGCCACCCCTTGCATTGCAGGAAGGGGGCGTGGCCTCAGGGGCGTCGCTGCGGCACATGGACACGGTGCGACCACGTTTGATGGCTTCGCTGCGGGCCAGGTTGATGGAGCGCACAAGGGCCGAACTCTGGTCCTTGAGCCGCTGGCTGGCCATGTAGGACGTCAAGCTGGGGAACGCGAAGGCGGCCAGGATGCCGATGATGGCGATGACCACCACCAGCTCGACCATGGTGAACCCTCGGTGCCGGGGGGGGGGCAGGCTGCGGGGTATGATGACGCGATCTGGGCTCATGTGCCGCATTGTCGTGAAGGCCATCGAAGATTCAAGCGCTGGGCGATACACGGTCTGATTNGTATGATGACGCGATCTGGGCTCATGTGCCGCATTGTCGTGAAGGCCATCGAAGATTCAAGCGCTGGGCGATACACGGTCTGATTGGGCCGATGAACGGTGATGGGCCTTGTCTTTGGAGTGTGGAATCGTGCGTGAGGGCGGGGAAACCTGGGATCAGGCGTTGGCGTTGGCCTCGCGGGCGGTAGCCCTGTCGGATCCCAACCCACGCGTGGGCTGCGTGATCGTGTCCCAGGCCGGTGCGCTGCTGGGGCAGGGGCACACCCAGCAGGCCGGCGGCCCGCATGCCGAGGTCATGGCCTTGCGCGATGCGCAATCCAAAGGCCACGATCTGCGCGGCGCCACGGCTTACGTGACGCTGGAGCCCTGCGCCCACCACGGTCGCACCCCTCCCTGCGCGGATGCGCTGGTGGCGGCTGGTCTGGGCAAGGTGTTGGTGGCCCTGGCCGATCCGAACCCGCTGGTGGCGGGGCAGGGCGTTGCACGCCTGAGGTCGGGCGGGGTGGCTGTAGAGGTGCTGCCCCCTGGCCATGCTGTCGCGCAGGCCGCACGAGAACTCAACATCGGATTCCTCTCGCGCATGGTGCGCAAACGCCCCTGGGTGCGTTTGAAGGTGGCTGCCTCACTGGATGGCCGCACCGCCTTGCCCGATGGCCGCAGCCAGTGGATCACCGGCGAGGCGGCCCGTGCCGATGGCCATGCCTGGCGCGCCCGCGCCACGGCCGTGCTCACGGGCATCGGCACCGTGCTGGATGACAACCCTCGCCTGGACGTGCGTGCCATGCCCGTGGCCCGGCAGCCTTGGCGCGTCGTGCTGGATTCGCGCTGGCGCACGCCGCCCGATGCGGCCCTGATGGGCGTCAAGCCAGATGATGTGACCGTGATCGGTCTGACCGGCACTCAGACGGATGACGCCGAAACCGCTGCCCGATGCGCGGCGCTGATTGCCAAGGGGGTGCACGTCATCGACCTGCCAGCCGGCCCGGGCCTGGACCGCATCGATCTGGGTGAAACGCTGGCCTACCTGGCCCGGCGTGGCGTGAACGAGCTGCACGTGGAGGCCGGCGCGCGCCTGAATGCGGCCTTCATCGAGGGCGGTTGGGTGGATGAGCTTCTGGTGTATCTTGCCCCCAGCGTGATCGGGCCTGGCTTGCCCTTCGCCGACCTGGGCCTGCTGCCCGACCTGACAGCCGCGCCGCGTTTCGAATGGCGGGATGTGGCCAGGGTGGGTGATGATCTGCGCCTGATCGCACGCCAAGCCGGCGCCGATCAGTTCTGATTTCCTTGAAGAGTGGTTTGAGACTATGTTCACCGGCATCATCACTGGCGTGGGCCAGATCGTCGATTCGCAACCACTGGGCGCCGAGCCCTCGCATGGTCGCCGCCTGACCGTGCAGGCTCCGGCGGACTACCTGGCCGATGTAGGGCTGGGCGACAGCATCGCGCACAACGGCGCGTGCATGACGGTGACGCATTTCGATGCCGCCACGGGCCGCTACACCATCGACGTGTCGGCCGAGAGCCTGGCACGCACCGCCGGCCTGGATGGCCTGGGCCGCGTCAATCTTGAAAAAGCCCTGCGCGCCAATGCCCGCCTGGATGGCCACTTGGTCAGCGGCCACGTGGACGGGGTGGGACAGGTGGTGTCCTTCCAGTCCGTGGGCGAATCGTGGGAACTGCGCATCGCGGCGCCCCGGTCCCTGGCTCGTTTCCTGGCCTACAAAGGCTCCATCACGGTCAATGGCGTGAGCCTGACGGTCAACAGCGTGACCGACCAGCCCGATGGTCAGGCCGAGTTCAGCATCAACCTGATCCCGCACACGGTGGAGAACACCGCGCTGGGCGACCTGGCCGCTGGCGTGCGCGTGAACCTGGAGGTGGACCTGATCGCGCGTTACGTGGAAAGAATGCTCACGGCCGAGGGCAAGCTGCCCGGATGACAGGGGCAAGGGCTAGGTGGTTTCCCCAAAATGAGGGGCGCCCGCCTACAATGGAGGGATGCCCATTTCTCCCATTCCCGAACTGATCGCCGACCTGGCCGCGGGCCGCATGGTCATCCTCGTTGACGAGGAAGACCGTGAAAACGAAGGCGATCTGGTGCTGGCCGCCGACCACGTCACCCCTGAAGCCATCAACTTCATGGCCAAGTATGGCCGTGGCCTGATCTGCCTGACGCTCACCCGCGAGCGCTGCCAGCAGTTGCAACTGCCGCCCATGGTGTCTCGCAACGGCACCAAGCATGGCACGGCCTTCACGGTGTCGATCGAGGCGCGCGAAGGCGTGACCACCGGCATCTCGGCCGCAGACCGCTCGCGCACGGTGGCCGCGGCCGTGGCGCGCAATGCCAAGCCGGCCGATCTGGTGCAGCCGGGCCACATCTTCCCGCTGCAGGCCCAGGATGGCGGGGTGCTGATGCGCGCGGGCCATACCGAAGCCGGCTGTGATCTGTCGGGCATGGCCGGCCTGAGCCGCGCCTCGGTGATCTGCGAGATCATGAACGACGATGGCACGATGGCCCGACTGCCTGATCTGGAGGTCTTCGCGCGCGAGCACAACCTGAAGATCGGCACCATCGCCGATCTGATCGAATACCGCAGCCGCAACGAATCCATCATCGAATCGCTGGGCACGCGCACGTTGGTCACGCCTGAAGGGCCTTTCGAAACCCGCGTGTTCCGTGACCGCACGGGTGCCGTGCACCTGGCCCTCACGCTGGGTCTGTCGCAGGGTGTGAACCCAGCTGACGAGGTGCTGGTGCGTGTGCACGAGCCGTTCTCGGTGCTGGACTGGCTGGACGCCGACAGCCGCAGCCATGCCTGGCCGCTGCCCAAGGCCCTGGCCCAGGTGCAGAAGGCTGGCAAGGGCGTTGTGGTGCTGCTGAACGCGGGCGAAGACAACGAGCGCCTGCTCGAGCAACTGCTGCCCACCGGCGCCAGTGCCGAAGAAACCACCAAGGCCGCAACCGACCTGCGCACCTACGGTGTGGGCGCCCAGATCCTCAAGACCCTGGGGGTGCACCGCATGCGCCTGATGGGCAACCAGCGCCGCATGCCCAGCATGGTGGGCTTTGGCCTGGAGGTCACCGGCTTCCTGACGGCCGATGGCCAGACCCTGCCACCCGGCCATTGAGCCGGCGGCTTTTGAGTTTTTCGTTCTTTGACCATTGTTCTTTTGGGATTGAATCAAGATCATGCAAGGCGCTGACAAAGGCCAAACCGCCCGCCTCGATGGGCGAGACCTCCGCATCGGCATCGTCCAGGCGCGGTTCAACGATGCGCTGACCAGCCGGATGGCGCAGGTCTGCACCGACGAGCTGCTGGCGCTGGGCGTGGCCCGCAAGCACATCCAGCACGTGACCGTGCCTGGCGCCCTGGAAGTGCCCGTGGCCCTGCAGGCCATGGCCGACAGCGAGCGCTTCGATGCCCTGGTGGCGCTGGGGCTCGTCATCCGTGGCGAAACCTACCACTTCGAGCTGGTGTCCAACGAAAGCGGCGCCGGTGTCACCCGCGTCAGCCTGGACCACCACATCCCCGTGGCCAACGCCATCCTGACCGTCGAAAACGAAGCGCAGGCTCTGGCCCGCGTCGAAGAAAAAAGCCGTGATGCCGCCCGCGTGGCGGTCGAAATGGCCAACCTGCTGGACGAACTGCTGTGACCGACCGCCCCGACACCAACCAGGGCGACCAGACCGGCGCCCGCAAGCCCGCTCCCCCGCGCGACCGCACCAAGTCGGCCCGCCGCCGTGCGCGTGAATTTGCCCTGCAAGGCCTGTACGAGTGGCAACTCAACCCTGGCGATGCCGCCGCGGTCGAGGCCCACATCCGCGAGCTCGAAGAGTTCAACAAGTGCGATCGTGGCCACTTCGATGCGCTGCTGCATGGCTGCATCGCGCAGCGTGGTGACCTGGATGCCGGCCTGCTGAAGTTCCTTGACCGTCCGCTCGAAGAGCTGTCGCCTGTGGAGCACGGCGTGCTGTGGATCGGCGCCTACGAACTGGTGAATTGCCTGGATGTACCGTATAAAGTGGCGATCAATGAAGCGGTGGAGCTGGCCAAGAGCTTTGGCGGCACCGACGGCCACAAGTACGTCAACGGGGTGCTGGACCACCTCGCACCGCTGCTCAGACCCGAAGAAGTGAAAGCCCACCGGACACACCGGGGGTAGAGCAGCCGCCTCTTGGCGGCCCATCAGCGTTCCATGCCTTGAGGAGGGTAGGTGGTGACGACGACGCCGGAAGATGACGAAGCCGCAGAACCCGTGATCCTGGAGAACGACGACCAGGACACGGTGGCGCAAGCGCGCGCCCTGCCGGAGGCCGAACCGGCCCAGCATGAGCAGACCCCGTTTGATGAGCTGCCCACCATCGGGCACGTGGGCCGCTATGCGCTGAAATACTGCATTGGTGAAGGCGGGTTGGGCACGGTGTACGCGGCGCACGATCCGCTGCTGTCGCGCCTGATCGCCATCAAGACGATGCAGATCGATCTGCCCGAGCAGGACCGCGAGCAGTTCAACGCCATGTTCCTCAACGAGGCCAAGGCTGCGGGCAGCCTGAGCCACCCGCACATCGTCACGGTGTACGACGCTGGCGCGGGCTCGCAGGGCACGTACATGGCCATGGAGCTGTTGCGCGGCAAGGATCTGCGCCAACTGCTGTCCATGGGCTGGCGGCCGACGCCGGCACAGGCTGCGCTGATCATTCGGCGCGTGGCCGATGCCTTGTCCTACGCACACCACAAGGGCGTGATCCACCGCGACATCAAGCCGGCCAACATCTTCATGGTGGGGCGCACGCAGCCTCGCGTGCTGGATTTCGGCATTGCGCGTGTGCGCCAGGTCGAATCGACCGGTGGCGCTGAAGAAGGCATGAGCCGCTTTGGTGAACTGGTGGGCGGATCGCCTCACTACATGGCACCCGAGCAGGTGCAGCGCGAGCCGGTGGACCGGCGCGTGGATGTGTATTCGCTGGGCGTGGTGTTCTATGAGCTGCTCACCGGACGCAAGCCCTTCGTCGGGCATGACCTGGACGCCATTTCGCAGTCGGTGCTGCAAGACGACGTTCCCCCGCCGCATGAGCTGAACCCCGAGGTGCCCCGCGCCCTGTCGGACATCGCGATGCAGGCGATGGCGCGCGACCTGGTGCGGCGCACGCGCTCGGCGCGCACACTGTCGCAAGAGCTGCGCGAGTGGCTGGACGGCCAGGCCGATGAAGGTTCTGGCAAGGGTGGCAAGCCCGCGAAGGCCGGCAAGGCGGCGCCCGACAAGGCGCTCAAGGCCGGTGCTGCGGCATCGTCGCTTGCGGCCGCAGGCGAGCAGGCCTCAGGTGCCGGCACGTCCAAGGCCGTGCTGGTGGGTGTGGCTGCGCTGGGCCTGCTGGCGCTGGCGGGTGCCGCAGCCTGGTGGGGATTGAACCGTGGCGATGCGCTGGCGGTGCCTGTGGTGGCCGAGCCCGCGTCCGTGCCCCTGCCCAGTGCGGCGCCCGAGGCCCAGGCTGTGGCCGAGCGCGAAGAGATCATTTCGGAAGCTCCTGCTGGGGTGCCGGCATCGGCGCCCGTCGTGGCCGCAGTACCCGTGGCACCTGAGCCACTGCCGCCCGCTGTGACGCCTGCGCCGCCCCCGGCTGCACCGGTCACAACGACGGTCGCCGCCCAGGAGCCCAAGGCCCCGGTGGCCACCGGTACGGTCAAGCTGGCCATCACGCCGTGGGGCCGCGTGTCCGTTGGGCGCAAGGTGATGGGCGTGACCCCGCCGCTGTCTCAACTGAGCCTGCCTCAGGGCCGCCACACCATCGTGATCCGCAACGACGACTTCCCGGCCTATCAGCAGACCGTCGAGGTCAAGGCGGGGCAGTCGGTCACCATTTCACACGCCTTCTGAACCGCCATGAAATCAGCAGCGAATCATTCTTCTCGTGCCACGGCGTCGCTGGCGCTGGTGGCAGCCGCCATCGGGCTTGCCATGGTGTCTGGCTGTGCCGTTCCGCCAGGCGCCAAAGCCCCCGCCGAGTCGGCTCCCTCCGCCGATCGCCGCCCAGCAGAGCGCGTGGCTGCGCCCGGTGAGGCCGCGCTGGCCCAGGGCATCAACCTCTACAAGGGCGGGCAGTACGCCGAGGCTGAAACGCAGCTTCAGCTGTCGCTGCGCCAGGGCCTGTCTGTCGGGCCCGACCGTGCCAATGCGCACAAGTACCTGGCCTTCATCTACTGCACCAGCAAGCGCGAGGCGCTGTGCAACTCGGCCTTCAAGGCGGCACGTCAGGCCGATCCCGCCTTTGTGCTGAGCAAGGCCGAAGCCGGCCACCCCATGTGGGGCCCGGTGTACCGCAAGGCCTTGCCCAACCCCTGACATTGGGGCTGGGCTGTGCCTCTCAGCCCAGCAATTGGATCGCCAGTTCGCGGTCACCCTGGCGCGACCACAAGCTTGCTTCCTGCTCCAACAGGTGCAGGGTGCGCGGGTGCTGCTCGGCCCATCGGCGCTGCAGCAGCAGGGTGGCACGCCCACGGCCGGCCTCAAGCCGGGCCACACGGGGCGGGAGATCGGTGCGGGCGTGGTGGAGGATCACGGCCAGGCGCAGGCAGAGCACCTGCTGCATCAGCCGGCGGTCTTGACGGCGCTCGGCCAGCTTGCTGAGCTCGCCACGCTGGCCCAGGGCCAGATCGGCCAGTCGGCGTTGTTGCGATTGCGAAAAACCAGCCGCATCCACATGGCCCAGCAGGTAGGCGCTGTGCCGGTGGTGGTCATGGTGGGACACCATCATCCCGATCTCGTGCAGGGCACTGGCCCAGCCCAGTTCCAGCGCTGACTCGTCTCCCACGGCGGGGCGAGGGCGCTCAGGTTGCAGGCCGTTCCACAACCACGCGGCGCGTTCACGCACGCGCTTGGCATGGTCCATGTCGACATTGAAGCGCCGCTGCAGTTCGCGCACGGCGGCTTCGCGCGGGTCGGGCTGGCGGTGGTTGCGTGCGGCCAGCAGGCGTTCTTCCAGGTCGAAGATGACGCCCTGGCGCAGGGCGCCCTTGGCCGGCTTCATGATCTCGATGTCGAAGTGCACCGCCAGCGTGTACAGGATGGACAGCCCACCGCCCAGCACCGCCTTGCGGTCGGCCTTGAGGCCGGGCAGGTTCAGGGCCTCGAGGCTGCCGGCCTTGAGGCATTGTTCGATGCACCAGCGCAGGCCTTGCGGCGTGATGCTGCCATCGGTGATGCCGCTGGCCTGCAGGATGTGAGAGATGGCGCCCACGGTGCCGGACGAGCCCAGCGCCTCGCGCCATTGCGCGCGGGAGAACAGCTGCAGCGCTTCCTCCAGTTCGGCACCAGCGGCGATCTGGGCCTCACGGAAGGCCTGGCGTGTGAACTGTCCATCCGGGAAGTGCTGCATCGACAGGCTCACGCTGCCGATGCGGAACGATTCTGCGCTCTGCACGGTGCGGCCATGGCCGAGGATCATCTCCGTGGAGCGGCCGCCTATGTCCACGACCAGTCGGGGCAGCTCGCTGGGCTGCAGGCGTGCCACGCCCTGGTAGATCAGGCGGGCTTCTTCCCGGCCGGAGATGATCTCGATGGGGTGGCCCAGCACCTCGTTGGCCAGCGTGAGGAAGGCGTTGCGGTTGCGGGCCTCGCGCAGGGTCTGCGTGGCCACGGCGCGCACCTGGCGGGTGCCGAAGCCCTGCAGGCGCTGGGCGAAGATGGCCAGGCAATCCAGCCCGCGTTGTGCGGCTTCATCGGTGAGCATGCCCTCGGCGTCCAGGCCGGCGCCCAGGCGCACCGTGCTCTTGAGGTAATCGACGCGCTTGTAGCGGCCCTTGCTGAGTTCGGCGATCTCCAGCCGGAAGCTGTTGGAGCCGATGTCGATGGCGGCCAGTTGCTGGGGCCGGGGGCGGGCGGGCGAGGTCGGACCTTGGTTCATGGGTAAGGATTGTCCCCGCTTTGTGCGGCGCAAAAGGTGAACATGCCAGGTTTGTGCGTCAGGCGCTTGACAGCGTTGCTAAGATCGCGGGATGACCCTGGTATACATATTGGCGGCCACCTTCCTGGGCGGTGTGGTGTCTGTCATGCTGGCCGCAGCTTTATCGGCCCCCTTGCTCGGATTGATCGTTCGCCACCTGGTGAGCCTGTCCACCGGCGTGCTGCTGGGCACGGCCCTGCTGCACGTGCTGCCTGAAGCCTTCGAGACCGGCGCGCCGCCTGATGCGCTGTTCCTGACCTTGCTGGGCGGCCTGATGTTCTTTTTCCTGCTGGAGAAGGCCGAGCTCTATCGCCATGGCCACCACCATGAGCACGATCACCACCACCATCACCATGGCTTCGATGCCGAGCAGGCGGGGCGGGGCGGTTTCAGCGTGCTGGTGGGCGACAGCATCCACAACTTCTGCGACGGCATCCTGATCGCCGGGGCCTTCATCGCCAGCCCCGAGCTCGGGTTGGTCACGGCCATGGCCATCATCGCGCATGAGATCCCGCAAGAGGTGGGCGACTACATCGTGCTGATCAATGCCGGCTTCACCAAGACGCGTGCCCTGGTCTACAACGCCATCTCCGGCACGGCGGCCATGGTGGGCGGTGTGGTGGGCTATGTGGTGATCGGGCCCTGGCAGCATTACCTGCCGTACATGATGGTGGTGGCGGCCAGCAGCTTCGTTTACGTGGCCGTGGCCGACCTGATCCCGCAGTTGCAGCGGCGCCTGAGCTGGCGCCAGACGGCGGCTCAGTTGTTCTGGTTGCTGGCGGGGTTGGTGTTCATCGGGGTGATCGCGCAGTCGATGCATGGGCACGACCATGGGCATGAGCGCGGTGACCATGAGCACGGGGCCGAAGCAGGACAGGTGCACGCTCACTGAGCCCAGCGCAGACGCGGCAGGGTTTGTCCTTTGTGGTTTGTCGAGGCAGCGGTGAAATACTGCGCAGCATTCAACGAACCGACAATCAGGAGAGGCCATGCAAGGCTTTGGATCCGTGCCCGGGAGGGCGTACGCACTGGGTTGTGCTGTCTTGTTGGTCGGCGGGCTTCTCCCCTCGATCGCGCCCGCCCAATCCATGAATTTGCTGGCCAATGGTGGCAACCCCGTGTTGTACGACGCGGGTTTCCTGTTGCCGTCGTCCTGTGCGCAAAGCACGCCGCAGGCTTCCGTGGTCTTGAGGAATGTGGGCGGCGATGAGCTCGAGATCGATGTCGACAACAAGTCCGCCTGCCGCGCCAATTACTTCCTGAGCCTGCCTTTGCAGGGGGGCGGTTTCAATACCAACGTGGCAAACCAGCCCACGGGAACGAAATTCATCTTGTCCGGGCGGTTCAAGGTGGTCACAGGCAACACCAAGTTCGTGCGGGGTACGCTGGGCTTCTCGGCAGCGCTTCAGGGCCAGGGCTACGGGGGCGGTGAAACCGTCTTCAACGAATTCAGCACCAATGCCTACCAGGATGTCTCGCATGTGTACGTGGCGGGGGTGCCCGATGCCAGTGGTCAGCCTATTCAGGGCACCATCGTTGCCCAGGTGGTGACACCGGATGTGGCGCCTGGCGAGCGCCTGATCATGCGCTTGCGCAATCTGTCCATGGTGAAGAAGGATGCGGCCACCAGGGTGGAGGTCAATGCGCTGCTGAAGCGGGTGCAATTGGCCGGAGCCGGCAAGCCCATCAAGCTCAGCATTCCCGTGACACCCATCCCATTGAGCGGCCCCGTGACGAAGAGTCTGAGCCTGGTGGATCCGCTCGAGGTGACCCGCCACACCTTCCCGTTGAGGTCGGTGTCCTACCTGGGGCCGAACTCATGGACCGGCGTGCTTGACACATGGTCCGAGCAGTTGCCTGCCACATTGCCTGAAGGGCGTTATTCGATTCGCTATGCGCTGTCCTTGTCCGGGAGCCAGATACAGGCAGGGGCGGGGGTGGTGACCCATGGGCCTGCCTCGGCCCCCTCGTACGAGGTCGGTACGCTGGTGGTCGACAACAAGGCCGGCATGTATGTGGGGCAGCACTTCCATCGTTATCCGGGCAACAACCAAGGCATGCCCATCCAGGTGCCCTACCAGTTGGTGCGCAGTCTCAACCACGATGGCGTGGTCGAGCTTGGGTGGTGGCAATCAAATGGGATCCAGTTCGGGGCCATCGACAACTGGGCCAAGTTCCACGCTGGTCAAGATAGCGCGCCGGTCAAGAAGCTTCTGTTCACGTTCTTCGGATCACCCCAGTGGCTGAGCTCTCAGCCCAATCTGCCCAACGACTACAACAATCCCAACATGCTTGGCATGTGGGCATCTCCCTCGGATCTGGGCCAGTATTCGCAGATGGTGACGGCGGTGGTGAACCGGCACAAGGCACGCATTGCCGCGGTGGAGTGCTGGAACGAGCCCGACCTCGCATTTGCGGGGGCGGGTGGTGCGACCACCGCACCGCTCAATGACCAACTGGCCGACATCTGCAAGGCCATCCACGTGGCAACCAAGGCAGTGGACGCGTCGATCGTGACCATCTGTCCGCAGGCGAGCAAACCCGAGGCGATGGGGTATTGGCTCAGCGGCAAGACGTCTGCGAACGAACCGATCACCAACTATTGCGACATGGTCGGCGCCCACACCTATCAACGTGTCGGTGTTGACGCCACAGGCGCACCCTATAGCCGTCAGCTCAACCTGGTGCAGTCCATCCAGGACATGAAGAAGGCGCTGGTCGAACTGGGTCTGGACAAACCCCTGGCCATCACCGAGATGGGTTTCCAGGACGATGTCAGCGCCATGTGGATGGACAACCTGCGTTTTTCCGACAAGTCGGGAGACAAGCGCGGCGAAGTCATCTACGAGACCCTGGCCACGGCCCGGGAACTGGGCGTGCGTCTGTTCGGCCTGTACTCCTATGACGGGGGGTACAAGAACGGCGTGGTGACGCGCGAGCCGTGGGAACCCTGCCCGGCGCCTTCCGATCGCTGCTACGGTCTGGAAGGGCTTGCCACCACGGATGCGTCAGACAGGAACCAGGTCATCGGCAAGATCACCGCCGCCACCAATGACCTGGGTGTGACGAGCTCAAATGGGGTGCCGCTGCAACGCCTCAACCTGTTCATGGTGCCCAGCACCACGGCAGTCAATGCCGATGGCGACGTGAATGTGAAGTTCCACATCACGGTGTCCAACCCGGGGCTGACACATGCCAAGGGGGTGGCAGTGTCGACGAACCCCACGAGCACCATGTATGTCTCCAGCAGTGGCAATTCGACCGGTTTTCCCTCGACCAGCATCTTTGCGCTCGAGAGCCTGACCCCGGTCAATGGCGCCGGGAGCTGTGCGCTCGCTGCCGTGCAGGTACCCACAGAGAACGGCAATACCCAGCAGGTCAATCAGTGGACATGCAGCGGCTTGACCGTTCGCGCGGGCGATGCATTGGTGCTGGAGGCAGCGGGGCGTGTGGTGCCGAGCATGGCGCAGCGTACCTACATGGGATGGCCGACCTATTACAAGTACCGGTTCCAGCAGGTGTTGACCGTGTCCTGGCAAGGGCGCGCCGTACCCATCCCTGCGCTCACGAGCAATCTGATCGTGGTGTCCCGTTGACCACGAACGATGTTCACCTGAGTGAGGAAGCCGATCGGCTGGCCCATACCCCGGCCAGTACGATCAGCGCGGTGCCGACGATCGACAGCAGATGCACCGGTTCACCGAAGAGCCACACGCCCAGCACGAACGCATGCACGATGCCCAAGTACTGCAGGCTGGCCATCGCCAGCGGCTGGCCCAGCGCATAGGCCCGGGTCATGGCCAATTGGGCCAGGGTGGCGAACACGCCGATGCCCAGCAGCCAGCCCCAGGTGGCCAGGCTGGGGCTTGCCCAGGGCTGCTCATTGCCAAGGTGCACGATGCCCATCAACGCCAGGCCTGCCAGGGTGCCAAAGGCCGAGAAGTAGAACACCACGCGATGTTCGGGCTCGCCACTGCGGCCCAATGAGGCCACCTGCAGGTAGGCCCAGGCCGACAGCCCGCCCGATATCAGACCGAGCAGGCCCGCGAGCCATTGCTCGCGCTGGATGGTGGGGCGCAGCACCAGGGCCACGCCGATGAAGCCCACCAGCACCGCCACGAGCAGTGCCGGCGCAATGGCACGGTGAGGCACCTTTCTCCAGCGGCGCCACAACTGCAGCGTGATCAGGAACACGCCCATCCACACGGACGACATGTAGTTGAGCGTCACGGCCGTGGCCAGTGGCAGGTGGCCGATGGTGTAGAACCACAGGCTCAGGGCCGACACGCCCGCCACGCTGCGCCAGAAGTGCTGGCGCAGCACCTTGGTGCGCAAGGGCAGGCGCTGCCGCCAGGCCAGCGCCCCGATCATGATGGCGCCCACCAGTCCACGAAAGAACACGACCTCTGCCGTGGTGACCTCGCTGGAAGCCAGCTTCACGCACACCCCCATGCCCGCGAACAGCACAGTGGCCAGCACCATCAGCCAGGTGGCCGAAAGGCGGCCGGCGACCGTGCCGGGCGATGTCATGGGTGTACTGCCTGCGAGGTGATCAGCCGCGGAAATCCATCGTGCGGCGGTACCACTCGTGGAAATGCTGCATGCCGTCTTCCATCGGGCTCTGGTAGGGGCCGACCTCGTTGTCGCCACGCTTGAACAGGGCCAGGCGGCCGGCGTCCATGCGCTCGGCGATCTCGTCGTCCTCGATGCAGGTCTCCATGTAGGCGGCCTGCTGGGCTTCGACGAACTCGCGCTCGAAGGCGGCGATCTCTTCGGGGTAGTAAAACTCCACCACGTTGAGTGTTTTCTGGGGGCCCTGCGGATGCAGGGTCGAGACGACCAGCACGCCCGGGTACCACTCGACCATCATCGTGGGGTAGTAGGTCATCCACACCGCGCCTTGCGATGGCGGCTTGCCTTCACCCTGGCCCAGGACAGCCTCGTGCCACTTGCGATACACGTCGGAGCCGGGCTTGCCCAAGGCGTTGGCGATGCCCACCGTCTGGATGGAGTACTCCTTGGCCATGTCCCACTGCAGATCGTCGCAGGTGACGAAGTTGCCCAGGCCGGGGTGGAAGGGCCCGACGTGGTAGTCCTCCAAGTAGACCTCGATGAAGGTCTTCCAGTTGTAGTTGCACTCGTGCAGTTCGACCTTGTCGAGCACGTAGCCGGAGAAATCCAGATCCCCACCCGGCGCGAAGCGGTGCTCCAGGCCCGACAGATCGGCAGCGATGTCGCGGCCGTTGTCCTCGAACAGCAACCCGTTCCAGTTGCGCAGCTTGTAGTTGCGCAGGTTCAGGCACGGGTCGTGGTCGAAGTGCGGGGCGCCGATCAGCTCGCCATGCAGGTTGTAGGTCCAGCGGTGCAGCGGGCAGACGATGTTGCCCTGGCGGCTGGTGCCACGGCCCTTGAGCATGATGGCCTGGCGGTGGCGGCACACGTTGGAGATCAACTCGACCCCGTCACGTGTACGCACGAGCGCGCGCCCCTCGCCTTCTTGAGGGAGTGCGTAGTGATCGCCGACCTCGGGCACCGACACAGCATGCCCCAGGTAGCGAGGACCGGACTGAAAGATGCGCTCGATCTCCGCGTTGAGCAGTGCCTGGTCAAAATAGACGGACACCGGCAATTGGGAATGGCTGCGTTGCAGCCCCGTGAGCGCATGACTCAGGTCAGACATGATCCCCAGGATCTCCAAAAACCATGTATCAAACCCCCTCCGCAGGGAAAAAAATAGCCCTCTGGCGAAAAACTCGCGGGGCGGCGGAAGCATTCAGGGAACTGGGGATTGTACCCAATGCTGGCAGGAAGGGGGGAGAACCCGGGCAATGCTCACCCCGGGTGAGGGGCCGGGTTCTGTGGTGTGGGTGCGCACGATTTGGCCGACACCTCTTGATGGGTGCCCCTGCCGCCCAAAGGGCCCCCACCGAAATTACAATGCGGGTTTGCGCGTTCCCCCTTCCGTATGGCCCGTTCCCCCTCCAAGAAATCCGACCCCGAGGCAGATGAGACCTCGGGGCAGCCGCTGCCCGAGCGTTATGAAGACGCGCTGGCAGAGCTGGAAGGTCTGGTCGTCCGCATGGAGTCCGGCGCTTTGCCGCTGGAGCAGTTGCTGGACAACTACCGGCGTGGCGCGCAGTTGCTGGGCTTTTGCCGCAGCCGCCTGGACGCCATCGAGGCTCAGGTGAAGGTGCTGGAAGACGGCCAACTCAAACCGTGGAACGACGCATGAAACCCGAGGCCTATCAGGTGTGGTCGGGCTCGGTGCTCAGCCAAGTGGAGCAGGCGCTGGACGCCTGGGTGCCTGTGGATTCGCCAGCCGAGCTGGGCGAGGCCATGCGCTACGGTGTGCTCGATGGCGGCAAACGCCTGAGGGCGCTGCTGGTGATGGCTGCCGCAGAGGCCACAGGCGCACTGGCCTTGCCCGCAGGCCATGATGCGGCCTTGCGTGGTGCCTGTGCCGTGGAGCTGATCCACGCCTACTCGCTGGTCCACGACGACCTGCCGTGCATGGACAACGATGTGCTGCGCCGGGGCAAGCCCACAGTGCATGTGCGTTATGGCGAGGCCCGGGCCATGCTGGCTGGCGATGCCATGCAGGCCTTGGCTTTCGAGGTGCTGACGCCCGATGTCGCCGCGGCGGGTGAGGGCGCCACCGTGATGCCGGCCGTGCAGGCCCGACTGTGTCGTTTGCTGGCCCAGGCGGCGGGGCAGGCGGGCATGGCCGGCGGCCAGGCCATCGACCTTGCCAGCGTGGGAACGGTGCTTGACGAGCACGCCTTGCGCCACATGCACAGCCTCAAGACCGGTGCCCTGCTGCGCGCGAGTGTGCAGATGGGGGCAGCCTGTGGCAGCCTGGCGCCTGCCACGCCGGCTTGGCAGGCGCTCACCGACTATGCCGAGGCCATGGGCCTGGCCTTCCAGATCGTCGATGACGTTCTGGACGCCACCCAGCCTTCCGACACCCTGGGCAAGACGGCGGGCAAGGATGCCGACGCCAACAAGCCTACGTATGTCAGCCTGCTGGGCCTGGATGGCGCCCGCGCCGAGGCCGCGCGGCTACTCGACGATGCCTTGAGCGCGCTCGTGGCCAGCGGACTGGACACGGCGGCCTGTGCCCCATTGCGTGCACTGGCCGAGCGCATCGTGCACCGCGACCACTGAACACGACAGAACCAGAACATGGGGTGCCCGACACCCCTGAGGACCCCACCATGAGCCACCCCCTGCTGACCCGGATCGATTCCCCCGCCGACATCAAGCGGTTGTCGCGCGCCGAGCTCAAGCAGCTGGCCGTGGAACTGCGCGACCACCTGCTGCAAAGCGTGGCGCGCACGGGCGGGCACCTGTCGTCCAACCTGGGCACGGTGGAGCTCACCATCGCCTTGCACTACGTGTTCGACACGCCCAACGACCGCCTGGTGTGGGACGTGGGCCACCAGACCTACCCGCACAAGATCCTGACAGGCCGCCGCGACCGCATGCCCACCCTGCGCCAGCTGGGCGGCATGAGCGGCTTCCCGCGCCGTGACGAGAGCGAGTACGACACCTTCGGCACGGCGCACTCGTCCACCTCGATCTCGGCGGCCTTGGGCATGGCCATCGGCGCGCAGCTGCGCGGCGAGGCCCGCAAGGCCGTGGCCATCATCGGCGATGGCGCCATGACGGCCGGCATGGCCTTCGAGGCCCTGAACAACGCGGGCATGCCGCACCAGGGCCGCCTGGCCGATGTGCTGGTGGTGCTCAACGACAACGACATGTCGATCTCGCCGCCGGTGGGCGCGCTGAACCGCTACCTGGCGCGCCTGATGTCGGGCCGCTTCTATGCCGCTGCGCGCGAGGGTGCCAAGCAGGTGCTGCGCAACGCACCGCCGCTGTTCGAGCTGGCCAAGAAGCTCGAAGAGCACGCCAAGGGCCTGGTCGTGCCGGCCACGATCTTCGAAGAGTTCGGCCTGAACTACGTCGGCCCCATCGATGGACACGACCTGGATTCGCTGATCCCTACGCTGGAAAACCTGCGAGACCGCGGGGGCCCGCAGTTCCTGCACGTGGTCACCAAAAAGGGCTATGGCTACAAGCTGGCCGAAGCCGATCCGATCGCCTACCACGGCCCCGGCAAGTTCGACCCGGCCGTGGGCCTGGCCAAGGTGGTGCCGGCCGTGCCGGCCAAGCCCAGCTTCACACAGGTGTTCGGCCAGTGGCTGTGCGACATGGCGGCGCACGACACGCGCCTGGTGGCGATCACCCCGGCGATGCGCGAGGGCTCGGGCATGGTGGAGTTCGAGCAGCGCTACCCGGGGCGCTACTTCGATGTCGGCATCGCCGAGCAGCATGCCGTCACCTTCGCGGCCGGCCTGGCCTGCGAAGGGCTCAAGCCGGTGGTGGCCATCTACTCCACCTTCCTGCAGCGTGCCTACGATCAACTGATCCATGACGTGGCCATCCAGAACCTGCCGGTGGTGTTCGCGCTGGACCGCGCGGGCATCGTGGGGGCCGATGGCGCCACGCACATGGGCGCGTTCGACATCGCTTTCGTGCGCTGCATCCCGAACATGAGCCTGCTGGCCCCAGCCGACGAGAACGAATGCCGCCAGGCGCTGTCTGCTGCGTACGAGCAGAACCACCCGGTGGCCGTGCGCTATCCGCGTGGCACGGGGGCCGGTGTGGCCGTGGGCACGGATCTGCAGACCTTGCCCTGGGGCAAGGGCGAGGTCCGCCGGCAGTCGGGGGCTCCGTCAGGGGCTCGTATCGCGGTGCTGGCTTTCGGCACCTTGCTCTACCCGGCGCTGCAGGCGGCCGAGGGCTTCGATGGCACGGTGGCCAACATGCGCTTCATCAAGCCGCTGGACACTGAGCTGTTGGCAGAGCTGGCCTGCACGCACGATGCCTTGGTCACCGTGGAGGAGGGCTGCGTGATGGGTGGTGCCGGATCGGCTGTGGCCGAGGCGTTGGCCCAGGCGGGTGTCCAGGTGCCGCTGCTGATGCTGGGCCTGTCTGATCAGTTCATCGAGCATGGAGACCCGGCCAAGCTGCTGGCGCTGCAGGGCCTGGATGCCGCGGGCATCGAGCGCCAGGTGCGGGCGCGCTTCGGCGGCTTCCTGGCATCGGCCAGCACAGGCGGCACAGCCGCCAATGTCAAAGTCCTGCGGGGCTGATCAGACCAGGCTCTCGCCTTCGGGCAAGGGCTCGTTGGCGGCTTCCGTGCGCTGAGGCGCCTGCGTGTCGTTGGCCGCAGTCTTGTCGTGGCAACTGCTCGAGCCGCACCCTGTGATCGCCTGCGCCGGCAAGGCGGAGGGCGCTTCAAGCTCGCCGGTGACCGGGTCGTAGCCCACGCTCTTGAGGTGCAGGGCCAGGCCCGCATCCATGGTCTGCGCATGGTTCGGAAACCAGTCGGCCAGCTCGGCCGCGATGCGCCGCACCCAATCCAGCTCGCCTTGCGAACCGCGCCGGGCGCTGTCGCGCATCACCTCCAGCACCACGGTGTGCTGCGTGGTGTGGCAGTTGCCTGGGGCAAAGCCCGTGGCACGCATCCAGTCATCTTCACGCCCGAAGTGATCCTCGGTGTGCTCGATCAGCGTCTGCCAACGGGCCAGCAAGGTGCTGTCATCGGCCTGTTCGACCAGGGCCAGCAGGTCCACGAACTCCTCGTGGGTGTGGTCCATCACGGGCATGGACAGGGACAGGGCGTCGGACCAGACGAGGGTGGGCATGAGAGCTCCTTGACGAAACCAGGGCGCATCGGCGGCGTTGATGCTGGACAGTAGCCCAGCGCCGGCCAGTCGTTGTTGCGCGTCGTCAAGGAGTGCCGCTCAAGGGGCTTGCCAGCAAGCTGCGGCCTCAGGCGGCGCGGCCATGGTCGGCCAGATCCTTGGGGTAATAGGGCAGATCCCTGAAAGCGCTGTCGTCAATGCCGAAGGCAGTTACCACCCCCGCGGCCTCTATCGCCCAGTAGCCGAAGAAGCCGCCGCCATCCGGCCCCTTGTGGCTTGCGTGCCAGCCAACCTCGTGCAAGGCCGGGTACCAGGCCTTCAGGAAGCGAGTCATCTCGTCAGCGGATTTTTTCTCTGCAGCCGCGTCAAGGCATGCGTATGCCCTGGTGTGGAGCAGCGCATTTGCAGCACGGCGCCCCGGCGTGCGGACGCTGACGAGGCGCTCGAACAAGCGGTCTTTGCCCTCGTTGCCCGCGCATGTGAGGATCCTCTGCCACAGCGCATCGCTGGCATCGAAGATCAGGGCCAGGCTGACGATCCACAGCGATCGCACGTAGTCGTCAAGGTAGGCCAGGTCGTTGGCTGAGGAGCCTGGCGTGGACAGGACGGTCTCCCAGGCCGAGACAAGGGCGTCCAGGCCATTGGCGAGCGTGTCGACCGGTTCACCCGCCGAATAGCGCGCGACCAGCAGCTCGCACTGGTCGCGGAAGTTGGCGTGAGCGAACACCTGCGGCTTCTTGATCTGCCCGGTGTTGTTCTTCAACTTGGCCGCACGCTCCGCCACGGTCGACTGGATGTGGTCGATGGCCTCCTGGAAGTAGGCCTCGGTCATCAAGGGTTCTCGTTTCATTGTTTCGGCGGTCGGGGTGTCAAGGGCCGCGAGTTAGGGGGGCGGTGTCATCAGTTTTGATGAAGACCCGTGACAGGGCATTGGGCAGGATGCGTTGATCCAAAACCTGCATCACGAGATTTTCAAGGAGTTCTTCATGCTCGCCCAACCGCGTTTCCTGCCCCGCCGTGCCATCACCCCGTTGGCCTTGGCCGTGTTGTTGGCCCTGGGGGCCTGTGGTGGAGGAGGGGGCAGCGATGACGACGAGCCGCCCGCCGGTCCGGCCACCGCATCGGTGTCGGGCATCGCTTCCAAAGGCCTGTTGCGCAATGCGCGGGTGATCGCCTACCGCATCGAGAATGGCAATGAGATCGAAGTGGGGCGCACCACGACGGACGCAGAAGGCAAGTACAGCCTGTCCGGGCTGCCGGTGGGGGCCTTGGTGCTGGTGAAGATCTCGGCCATCGCGGGCACGACGATGGCGGACGAGGCCACCGACACCGAGATCGACCTGTCGACCAGCAATTTCACGCTGCGTGCTGCCTCCGTGGTGGGAAGCAGCGGCACCACCAGCGTGCATGTGACGCCCTTCTCTGAGATGGCCGTTGCCAAGGCGCTCGTGTCAGGATCTGGCCTGCTCACGCAGGCCAAGGTCGTGGACGCGAACGAGGACATCAGAAGCTACCTGCACTTCGATCCGCTGGTCCAGGCCCCCGAGTTCGCAGCCGCCGGCACCGCACCCAAGAACGCGCCGGCGCTGATGCTGGCCGCGGTGTCGGAGTTGGTGGCTTCGCCCAGCCTGGGCTGCGCCGGAAGCGACCAGATCGCCCGCCTGCAATGTGTCATCAATGCACTTGCAACGGGCGGTACGTTCGACCCCGCTGTCGGTGCTGCCTTGAATGAGGCCAAGCAGGATGCGGTGGCCCGCGGAGACTACCAGGGCGACGTGATTCCGGCGGATGTCCAGCAGCAGCCTGAAACGCTGATTCCCGTGGCCCAGCGCACCGCCATCGAGAACGCCAAGCTGCTGATCGACAGCGTGCGTGACAATGCCCGCGCGCTGGAAGACCTGGGGCACCGGCTGGGTGGTGTGCAGACATCCTTGGCAGATGCGCTGCAGCCACTTTCGACGGGCCGCGTGGCGATCATCCAGACCCTGGTCCTGACGACGGAGCAACTCGACAAGTACGCCCGAGGGGGCTACAGCGGCGCCTTGCCCGCCCCGGCGAGCGAACTGATCGTGCCCAGCCCGCGGGGATCCAGCGGCGCGGGCTGCACGCTCTACTCGGATGCAGGCTTCAGTGTGGAAGCCACCACCTACCAGAATGCAGACTATGTGGCCTGCAGCATCACCTATGCGGACGAGACCACAGGTGGTCGCCGCTTCCTGTACCAGCACCGGTTCACGGTGTCTCCCCGCACCGTGGCAGGTGGTCGCGGCTACACGGTGACTTCGTCCCTGGCGAAGCAGGAGACCGCGCTGAACGCTGCGTGGCCCAGTGATCCTGTGAACTGGATCGGGGACGCGCAGGCCTTGTCGGACGCCGAGGACGTGCTGGTCACCGCCACCGGCACCGGCACGGATCTGACGGCGCTGACCTTGCAGGGTGATCTGCCCCCCACTGTGTCTGAAGGCGGCAGCATTGGCGCCGAATCGCTGACGGTGGATGTGGCGCTGTCGGTGGCAGCCCAAGGCGGCGGGCTGAGCAAGCTGTCCATCACGGGGTTGATCTCGACGGTGTCCGCTGTCACGGACGAGGAACTGGTCACGGTGGGCCTGGCCAATGGCAGCCATGTCATCGCACGCCTGGCGGTGCCCGGGCAACTGAACAGCGAAGTGGTCGACTACAGCGCCAACCGGGGCCACTTTGTGTTGCAGGCCTCGGTGGCTGGCGGCAGCCAGGTCACCGGTACCCTGGATGTGAGCGACTACGGTGTTGCCGCCGGCGGGGATGAGTGGCCCACGAAGGTGGTGTTTGCTGGCCAGATCAAGGAGAACCCCGACACGGCGCTCTTCTCCGGTACCTTGACCTTGATCGCCAGCAACCTGGGTGTGTTCAACCCTGACCAGTTCAATGGTGAGGAACGAGCAGACAACTTCCTGCCCAAGCAGGTCGCCTTCCAGGGCACCCTGTACCTGCAGGATGTGCCGCCGCTGCTCATCAACATCAACCTCAACAACGCCACGTTCGGCACGGTGACAGGCTCAGGCAGCTACCAGCAGGGTGATCGGACCATCAACATCCAGTCCAGCACTCAGCAGCCGAGCGGGCTGTGGACATTGAGCCTGACCGGCCCTGGTGGTGTGAGCGTGGCGCTGTCAAAGCTCAATGCGAGCTCGCAGATCACAGGCAGTGGCGGCGTGGTGGTGGGTACAGTGAACCGCAGCACAGGGCGGATCGACTATGCCGATGGCACGTTCGAATCGTTCTGAGGTGTTCGGTGCCTTCAAGAAGGGGCGGGTATCGCCCTTCGCCATCAATGTTGGGCGTGCTTGGCGCGGTGTTGCTGAGCCTGTGTGGGAAGGCGCCGCTCGCGGCCGAGCCCGCTGAAGCCTCGCAGCCCTGGTTCGCTGGGGTGTATGGCCAGGCGTGCGCAGAAGCCTTGTCCAATGGTCTGCCGGTGATGGACATCGAAGGCGATTGGCAGCGCGGCTACCGGCGTCGAGGCAATGGCAGCACCCAGCGGGCTTACCAGGCGGTGTCGGCTGAGGCGGGCGTGCTTCTCTCGGTGCCTTGGCGATCGGCCCCGGGCCCTTGGGCCTTGGGCTGGGGGGCACGCACCGAGGCGTTCGTGCGTGCCTCGGGTGACGCCGCCGAAGTGGTGCAGTTCTACCAGGCCAGGCGCGATCCGCCCGGGCCCGTGGTGTTCGAGCCGCGGGCCGATGTGTTGCTCTGGCGAGGCCAGGGCCCAACCTTGCGAACGCCATGGCTGCCTGCCGGAGTCGGCCAATGGCAGGCTGGCATGCAGTGGCTGACACTGCAGCGCCTGCGGCGCGTGGGGGCCGATGGTGAGCTGATCTACGACGGTGCGGGTGAGTACGATCATCGGCTGGCGCTGCGCGACGATGACAGCCGCACCGATGCACCTTTCACCGCGGCACCGGCAAGCCGCGGTGCAGGCTACAGCCTCTCGCTGGCATGGCGATGGGCGCCAGCCCCCGATTGGTCCTTGCGCGTCGATGCCCGCGATGTGGCGTCCCGGTTGTGGTGGAAAGGGGTGAACACCATCCGTGCCGAGCTGACCAGCCGGGTCGGTTCACGCACCCCTGATGGCTACCTGGATTACCAGCCGGCGCTGCAGGGGGCCTACACGCGGCGCACCTTGAAGATGCGCATTCCAGGCAGCGTGCAGGCCGATCTGGCCTGGCGCAGCCATGTTGGCGAGTGGCAACTGAGCCTGAACCGCCGTTGGGGGCTGCAGCAGGCTTGGCTGGGCTGGCAGGCCACGGGCGAGTGGCGCTATGGCGTGGCCGTGGAGCCGCGCTTTCAGGCGTTGCGCCTGCAGATGGCGCATGGGGGCTTTGCCGCCGGTGTGCAGGCCGATCGGGTGGACCAAGCTGCGCACGTGGCGTCGGTGTGGGCGCAGTACATCTACACGCTGGGCAAGTGACGTGATCGACACTTCTGCGCGATTTCATCCGATGGGGACGATGAGGCTGCGCTGATGGCGGCTGGGCGAAGGGATGTCGGGGCAGCGGCAGCGGTTCAGGCGGCCGGCCGCGCCCACAGGACCTGTCCTTGGCGCAGCAAGCTCACCGCCTCCGTGACCTTGGCCGCCCCAAGCTTGTGCAACACATGGCGTAAGTGAGTGCGCACCGTGCTTTCACGGCAACCCAGGCGCTGGCCAATGGCCTGCGCGCTCAGGCCTTCGCTGAGCAGGGCTGCCACCCGGCCCTCTGCTGGCGTCATGCCGAATACCTCTGACAAGGCGAAGGCATCGAGCTCCCGCATCTGCAGGGGATCGAACAGGGTGATCAGCAACATGGGGCGGTTGCCAAACGCGGTGCCCAGCACGCGGGCCGGATCCAGCACCCGCATGTGCAGCCAGCTCGGTGTATCCCCTTTCGAGCCTCGTGCGTCCACCACCGCGTGCTGGCCGTGCTGCACCTGGCTTGCCAGTGATGTGAGCATCTCTCCGATCTTTCGATCCACGCCGTTGACCTTCCAGACCATGCGCCGGCCGTTCAGACCCATGCGGCGCTCTTCGGTTGCCACCGTTCGGGCCGCCTGGTTGGCATGCAGCACCACACGGTCTGTGTCGATCAGCCACATGGGGTGTGCAAAGGTGTCCAGCAGTGCATGGCCGGCCAAGGCCTGTGAGGCCATCCGGCGCACGCGCTCGTAGGCTCGCAACGCATCCGAGAAATGCCGGCCGATACGCGCGATGAGGTGTTGTTCATCGCAGTCCAGTGGTCCGCGCTCCGCCGGCAACTCCAGCGACAGCGCTGTCATCGTGTCACTGGCGGGCTGCTGGAGCAGGGTCGCCAGGTACCGTGTCTGCTGGGCGGGGAGAAACTCGCGGTAGAAGCGGTTCTTCGACACGAACTCCTCGTCGAAATGGTCATGGCAGTGCCACCACTGCCCCAGCATTTCAGGGGCGTGGGACAGCAGATGACTTCGCCGGGGATCGATTTCGTGCCAGTGCCTCAGGTAGCTGAGGATGGCGTCGGGCATCGGGTCTCCTGCGTGGGAGAACTGCACGATGTGCCCCGTGGACAGGTCGACGGATTGAACGATGGCCGTGCGTGAGCGGAACAGGGTATGGACGGGCAGCAGGGCTTCCTCCCAGGCAAGCTCGCCAGTGGCCGCAGCATAGAAGCCCGTGACCACGCCGTCAAACTGGCTTTCAGTGATCATCCCCCATCACCCCTGTGCGTTTCTTGGACGTGGCTCACGCCTGCTGATTCATTCTCCTTGAATCAGGACGTGAGCACACCTCTGCGAACTAGGGAGGTGGGGATGGGGCGCTTGGGTTCAGCCCAGGCGGGTACGATGCCTCGCCACCTGCGCCCGCACCTGTTCAGGCGCCGTGCCGCCCAGCAGGTTGCGCGCGTTGAGCGAGCCGCGCAGGCTCAGCACCTCGAACACATCCTGCTCGATGGCTGGGTTGTAGGTCTGCAGCTTGTCCAGCGGCAGTTCGGACAGGTCCACGCCCGCGGCAATCGCATCCTTCACGGCATGGGCGACCACCTCGTGCGCATCGCGGAAGGGCAGGCCTTTCTTGACCAGGTAATCGGCCAGGTCGGTGGCAGTGGCGTAGCCCTTCCTGGCGGCGCGCTCCATGGCCTCGGGCTTGACGGTGATGCCGGCGGCCATCTCGGCAAAGATGCGCAGCGTGTCCTTGAGCGTGTCGACCGTGTCGAACAGCGGCTCCTTGTCTTCCTGGTTGTCCTTGTTGTAGGCCAGGGGCTGGCCCTTCATCAGGGTGATCAGGCCCATCAGGTGGCCCACCACGCGGCCGGTCTTGCCGCGCGCCAGCTCGGGCACGTCAGGGTTCTTTTTCTGCGGCATGATCGACGAGCCGGTGCAGAAGCGGTCGGCCAGGTCGATGAAGCCGAAGCTCTGGCTCATCCACAGGATCAGCTCCTCAGACAGGCGCGAGATGTGCACCATCACCAGCGAGGCTGCGGCGGTGAATTCGATGGCGAAGTCGCGGTCGCTCACGGCATCCAGGCTGTTCTGCGACACGGCCGGCCGTCCGGCCTCGTCAACCATGCCCAGGCTGCGGGCCACGCGCTCGCGGTCCAGCGGGTAGCTGGTGCCGGCCAGGGCGGCCGAGCCCAGCGGCAGGCGGTTGATGCGCTTGCGCAGGTCGACCAGGCGCTCGGCGTCGCGCGCGAACATCTCCACATAGGCCAGCAGGTGGTGGCCGAACGCCACGGGCTGGGCCACCTGCAGGTGCGTGAAGCCGGGCAGGATGGTGTCGGCGTTCTGCTCGGCCACGTCCACCAGGGCTTTTTGCAGCGCGGTCAGCAGCACGCCCAGTTCATCCACTTCGCCGCGCAGCCACAGGCGCACGTCGGTGGCCACCTGATCGTTGCGCGAGCGGCCGGTGTGCAGTCGCTTGCCGGCGTCGCCCACCAGGGTGGTCAGGCGCGCCTCGATGTTCAGGTGCACGTCTTCCAGGTCGAGCTTCCATTCGAACTGGCCGGATTCGATCTCCTGCGTGATCTGCGCCATGCCCTTTTGGATGGAGGCAAGGTCATCGGCCGAGATCAGCCCCTGGGCGTTCAGCATGTCGGCGTGGGCCAGCGAGCCCTGGATGTCGGCCCGCCACAGCCGCTTGTCGAAGAACACGCTGGCGGTGTAGCGCTTGACCAGGTCGCTCATCGGTTCGGAGAACAGGGCGGACCAGGCTTGGGACTTCTTGTCCAGTTGATTCGTGCTCATGGCGGGGCGCGCGCCGCGAGGCGCAAAGAGTGACGCAGAATGTGCAAACCATGGATTTTAAAGACAAGGACTCCCTTGCGAGCGGTGTGGTCGCCCACGATGGTGCGATCGACCCCTTGCGCGCGCCAACGATGTGGGCCGTGACTGGGGATGGCGACGCCCCAAAAGGCCGTGGCTTGATGCTGGGCGATGGGGCTGCCACCTTCGATGTCTGCCACGTAGGCGTGGTGCTGCGTGTGCTGCTGGGGGTGCAGGCCGTTCTGTGGCTGGCGACGTTGTACGACTCTGCCGGGCCTGTGGATTGGTTGATGCGCTGGGGGCAGGGCTCGGCCGTGGCCTTGCCGGGCTGCCTGCTGTGGCTGGTGGGGGTGTGCGGGGCCCGTCGCTGGCTGGGCCGTCGCGGCGCCTCCACTCAATGGGCGGCGGTGGTGCTGTGGGGCGCGCTGTCGGCTGCCTACGGGCATGTGCAGTTCTGGTTGATGGACTGGTGGCTGGGGCAACAGTCCCTGGCGCCCTGGGCCCTGGTGGCGCCGATGGCCACGGGCGCCGCCCTGGCCGCTGTGTGCCTGGCCTGGCTGCGCCAGCGCCAGGGGCGCACCGACCCGGCCCAGGTGCAGGCCCGGTTGGTGGAGCTGCAGGCCCGCATCCGCCCGCATTTCCTGTTCAACACGCTCAACACGGCCATCGCGCTGGTGCAGGTGGATCCGGACCGCGCCGAGGCCGTGCTGGAAGACCTGGCCGAGCTGTTCCGCCGGGCCCTGGCCTCGCCGGAAACGCATTCCTCACTGGCCGATGAGGTGGAGCTGGCACGGCGCTACCTGGGCATCGAGCAACTGCGCTTCGGTGAGCGCCTGTCGGTGAACTGGCATGTGGATGAGTCCGCGGGCGCTGCCTTGGTGCCCACGCTGCTGCTGCAGCCCCTGGTGGAGAACGCCGTCAAGCACGGGGTGGAATCCGATCCCCAGGGGGGCTGGGTTCGGGTGGAGGCCTCCCGCAAGGGCGGCCGTGTGGTGGTGACGGTGAGCAACTCCGTGCCGAGCCCCCTGGATCCGGCGGCCGCGCCTGCTTCGGGCACGCCCCGGCGGGGGCATGGCATCGCCCTGCGCAACGTGCGCCAGCGCCTGCTGCTGATGCACGATGTGCAGGCCGAGTTCGAGACGGCCTTGCGGCCTGTGTCGCCCGATGCAGGGCAGCACTGCTTCGTGGTGCGCCTGTCCTTCCCCGCCGGAGGCACCCCATGAGCGAGCCGGTGCATCCCTTGCGCGCCCTGGTGGTCGACGACGAGCCCCTGGCCCGCCAGCGACTCGCCGTGCTGCTGTCGCGGTTGGACGAGCCGGTGCAGGTGGTGGGCGAGGCGGGCGATGCAGGGGCTGCCTTGGCCTGGCTGGAGGCCCGGCCTGGATTGGCGGATGTGGTGCTGCTGGACATCCAGATGCCCGGCCCCGATGGCCTGCGTCTGGCCGACAAGATCAGGGGGCTGACGCCTGCGCCGCAAGTGGTGTTCGTCACCGCGCACACCGAGCACGCGCTCAAGGCCTTCGAACTGGAGGCCAGCGATTACCTGACCAAGCCCGTGCGGCAAGAGCGCCTGGCCCAGGCCATGGCCCGTTGCCGCAAGCGTCAATCAACCGTCTTGGCGGCGCCTCAGGCTCTGCAGGCCACCCCGGCCACGCTGCTGGTGCAAGAGCGTGGCCGCGTCGTGAAGGTGCCCATCTCGGACATCCTCTACCTGAAGGCCGAACTCAAGTACGTGACCTTGCGCACTGCCACCCACAGCTATGTGCTCGATGATTCGCTCACCGATCTGGAAGAGCGCCTGGGCGCCAGCGTGATCCGCGTGCACCGCAATGCCCTGGTGGCGCGTCTGGCCGTGCGCAGGCTGGAGCGGCGTGACGATGCCGATGGCACCGAGGGCTGGGCCGTGCAGGTCGGCCCGGCTGCCAGCGCGGGTGGGGGAGAGTGGCTGGCGGTCTCACGCCGCCAGGTGCCTGGCGTCAAAGAGGCCTTGCTCGAGGCATCAAGGCGCTGAAAAGCAAAGGCGGCCCCGAAGGGCCGCCTTGATGGCTTGATGCGCTGAACGGCTCAGAAGCCCAGCGATGCCAGCAGGTCGTCGACCTCGCCCTGGTTGCTCACCACATCGGTGCGGCCTTCGGGGTTCACCACCGGGCCGTTGAGGTTCGCCGTTTCGTGGTGGTGTGCGGTCAGGGCCGCTTCCACCTTCTGGGCCTGCTCGGGCGGGGCAGCCTGCACCAGCAGCTTGACCAGCTGGTTTTCCAGGTCGTTGGCCAGGGTCACCACCTTGGCCACCACCTGGCCGGTCAGGTCGTGGAAATCCTGCGCCATCATGATGTCGGTCAGGTGCTTGTCGACGCGGCCGGTGACCTTCTCGACGTCTTCGACGAAGTTCATCACGGCGCCACTGGCCACGGCTTTCACCGGGTCGGCCACGATCAGCTTGGCCAGCTTGCGCGTTTCGCTGGCGATGTGGTCCTGGTCGGCCTTGGCCTCGTCCACCAGGTTCAGCACCTTCTCGGCAGCCTGTTCCGTCTTGGTGGCGATGTAGCTCAGACGGCTCCGCGCATCCGGCAGGTTGTCGACCGAATCCTTCAGCTTGGGCAGCACGCCCAGCATGTTGAGTGTGTCGTGCAGCTGCCGGGTCAGGGTGCCCAGCTGCTGGAAGATCTCGGGTGACGCCGCAGGCATCGTCATGGGTGGGAGCTCGTCCATTTTCATCTCGCTTTCCCCTGGCTCAGGCTGCAGCCGTCACTTTTTGCATGATCTTCTGGACCTTCTCTTCCAAGGTGGCCTTGGTGAAGGGCTTGACGATGTAGCCAGCGGCGCCTGTCTGGGCGGCGAGCACGATGTCTTCCTTGCGGGCTTCTGCGGTGACCATCAGCACCGGCAGGTGCTTGAGCTTGTCATCGGCCTTGATGGCCTTGAGCAGGTCGAAGCCGTTCATGTTCGGCATGTTGATGTCGCTGACGACGAAGTCATACGAGCCGGCCTGCAGCATGTTCAGGGCCACGGCGCCGTCTTCGGCTTCTTCGGCATTGGCATAGCCGATTTCCTTCAACAGGCCCCGCACAATGCGGCGCATGGTGGAAAAGTCATCCACGATGAGGAATTTCATATCGACGTTCGGGGTGGTCATGGCGCTTCCTTGCTTGACACATCATGGGCACTGAGGGCCCTTGCAAAACCTGTTCGATCCCTTATCGGCCTGCGCTGCCCTGTCTTGAGTGTTTTATGACACGAGGGAGGCCATAAAGGGCTACTGCGGCGCCATCGCCGGGATGTTCTCTGCGTCCTCTGGCGCAGAAGCGGTGGCTTCGGCCTCGGCGGCCTTGAAGACACGGTCTTCGGCCTCCCGGTTCATCACGATGATGCTGATGCGCCGGTTCAGGGGGCTTTCGGGGGCGTCCTTCTCGTACAGCATGCTGGCGGCCAGGCCCTGCACGCGCAGCACCTTGTCGCCGGGCAGGCCGCCGGCGATCAACTCGCGCCGCGAGGCGTTGGCACGGTCGGCCGACAGCTCCCAGTTGCTGTAGCCCCGGTCGCCGCTGCTGAAGGGTTTCGAATCGGTATGGCCTTCAATGGTGAGCTTGTTGGGCACTTCGCGCAACACGCCGCCGATGGCCCTGAGGATGTCCTGGATGTAGCCTTTGACATCGGCGTTGCCGCTGTCGAACATGGGACGGTTCTGGTTGTCCACGATCTGGATGCGCAGGCCCTCGGCCGTCAGGTCCAGCCTGATCTGCGATTTGTACTGTGCCAGGCGGCTGTCGTTGGCGATGACCTCTTCCACCTTCTCCTTGAGCACCTTCAGGCGTGCCGCTTCGGCCTGGGCCTGTTGCTCGCGCATGGCTTTCAATGCCTGCAGGTTGAAGGTGCGCTTGGGTGCCTCGACCTGGCCGCGCTTGACCTGTCCTGAGGTGTTGCTCAGGTCGGTGCCGCCGCCCTTGATCACACTGGACGAATCGCCCGAGCCGCTGCCGCCGAACATCGCCACCTTCAGCGGCGAGTTGAAGTAGTCGGCAATGCCTTTTTTGTCACCCTCGGTGGTCGAGCCCAGCAGCCACATCAGCAGGAAGAAGGCCATCATGGCCGTCACGAAGTCGGCGTAGGCGATCTTCCAGGCGCCACCATGGGCGGCATGGCCGCCCTTCTTGATGCGCTTGATGATGATGGGCTGGACTTTTTTGGAATCGCCGGCCATGGCTCAGCCCTTCGCTTACTTCTTGCCCTTGACGTGGCTTTCCAGCTCGGCGAAGGTGGGGCGCTCTGTCGAGTACAGCACCTTGCGTCCGAACTCGACGGCCACCTGCGGCGCATAGCCCTGCATGCTGGCCAGCAGCGTGGTCTTGATCACCTGGAATTCCTTGGTGTTCTCGTCGAGCTTTTGCTCCATCAGGCCGCCCAGGGGCTCCACCACGCCGTAGGCCAGCAGAATGCCGAGAAAGGTACCCACCAGGGCCGAGCCGATCATGCCGCCCAGCACGGCCGGGGGCTGGCCCACCGAGCCCATGGTGTTGACCACACCCAGCACAGCCGCCACGATGCCGAAGGCGGGCAGGGCGCCGGCCAGCCGGGCCACCGCCGCCACGGCGCCGTGGCCCTCGTGGTGATGGGTGTCGATCTCGTTGTCCATCAGGGATTCGATCTCGTGGGCGTTGAGGTTGCCCGAGACCATCATGCGCAGGTAGTCGGTCACGAACTCGATCACATGGTGGTCGTGACCCACGGTGGCGTACTTGCTGAAGAGGGCGGAGTTGTGCGGATCCTCGACGTCCTTTTCGATGGCCATCAGGCCTTCCTTGCGGATCTTCTGCAGCACCTCGTAGAGCATGGCCATCAGCTCCATGTAGCGCTCTTTCGAGTACTTGGAGCCCTTGAACAGCGGGCCAAACGATTTCAGCACGGCCTTGACCGTCTTGGGCTGGTTGTTGACCAGGAAGGCGCCGATGGCGCCCCCGCCGATGGCCATCATTTCAGTGGGAATGGCGTGGATGATCACCGCCATATTCCCGCCGTGAATGGCGTACGCCCCGAAGATGCATCCGAGGCAGACGATGTAACCGATGGCGACGAACATGGTGAACTGGCTTTGGAGGTTCTGGGCGAGGACGGAGACGGGGTCTCACCTTGGATCCGATCATCCGGCAAGGCCCGTCTTTTCAATAGCCGAAACAGCGGCCCTCGCTGCCGCCTTTTCGCATCCTGAAGACCTGCTTGTGCCGTGCGGGCCGGCCCCAAAAAAACGGGCCCTGGTAGGGGCCCGTGAAAGCACAAATACGTGCCAGGAGGAGACAAGCAAAGGACGCTTCACTTCCAAACCGTCCACCTGTCTTTTCGGCGGTGCCGCAGCCTGCTTGAGTGCTTTGAGGGCCGAGAGTGTCTCTGGACGTGACAAAGTGGCGGCACGTGCCTCTGCATGCAGACACAGATTGTTGCCTCGCCCTGTTCTTGTCAGGGCTGATGTTGTCACTCTATTGTTCGCCAGCGGCGCCGCGCCAGAGCGCCTCAAGGAGAAAACATGAGAGGTTCCATCGATTCGGTGTGGAAGGTGACCGCCTGCGCTGCCTTGGGTCTGGCGGGGCAACTGGCGCATGCATTGGACGGCGTGGTCGTTGCCGCGGGGCTCAACCAGCCGCTCTATCTCACGGCGCCCACTGGCGACAGCCGCCAGTTCATCGTCGAGAAGGGCGGCTTGGTGAAGATCCTGTCAGGCGGCACGGTGCAGAGTTCGCCCTTCCTGGACCTGAGCGCCAAGGTGGCCACGGGCGGTGAGCAGGGCTTGCTGGGCCTGGCCTTTGATCCGGGCTTTGCCAGCAACGGCCGGCTCTACGTGAACTACATCGATGCTGCCACCAACAACACGGTGGTCGAGCGCTACACCCTGGCCAGTGGCGCGCAAACCGTGAACACGGCCTCGGCGCAGCGCATCATCAGCATCACGCAAGAGCCCTACCAGAACCACAAGGCCGGCTGGATCGCTTTCCGGCCGGGCGACAGCAGCAACCTGTACATCGCCACCGGCGACGGAGGCAGTGGCAACGACCCGCAGAACAACGCACAGAACACCTCATCCTTGTTGGGCAAGATGCTGCGGTTGAATGTGAGCGGCACGGGCGAGGGTTACGCCATCCCGACGGACAACCCCTTCGTCGGCCAGGCGGGCGTGCGGCCGGAGTTATGGGCACTGGGCTTGCGCAACCCGTGGCGCAACAGTTTTGACCGGCAGACGGGCGATCTGTGGATTGCCGACGTGGGGCAGGGGGCTCGGGAAGAGATCAACCTGGAACTGGCCGGTGATCCTGGTGGCCACAACTATGGATGGCGCCTGCGCGAGGGCAGCATTGCCACGCCTGGCGTGGGCGGCTCGGCCCCTGGCCTGACCGACCCTGTGTTCGAGTACACGCGCGATGTGGGCCAATCCATCACCGGCGGCTACGTGTACCGCGGGCCATCGATCGAAGGCGCGGATGGACGCTATTTCTATGGCGACTTCGTGGCCAATCGGCTCTTCTCTTTCGCGCTGGGGTCGGATGGCAAGCCGACGGACTTGCGTGAGGAAACGGCTGCAGTGCTTGATGGGACCGGCCTGGAAGGCATTGCCTCGCTGGGCGAGGATGGACTGGGCCGCCTCTACGTGGTGGGCATCAACGGCACGGTGGTGACTCTGGTGCCCGAGCCGGGCACCTGGGCCCTGGCCCTGGCCGGTCTGGCGGCCGTGGCCTGGCGCCGCCGACGCCAGTTGGCCTATGGCGCCGCCTGATCAGAGCGAAGGATCCTTGCCGCGCGTGCGGGCCACGCCGGTGAACATGCCCAGGCCGAGCAGGATGGTGGCGCCGATGATCACGTACAGGTGGGGCACACCTGCCGTGACCAAACCCCAGGCGACACCGCCGATGAAGATCAGAAAACCGACCATGTACAGAGCAAAGGACATGTGAACACCTCTTTGATGGGTGGTTGAGACCACGATGGCGCTGGAGTGGCAATCGGTGTGCCTGGGTTCTCTTATGGCTTGCACCTTCCCCCGCAGAAAAACAAAACGGGCCCCCAAAAGGGCCCGTATGTCTTGGCTGCGCGGACGCAGCCCCCGATGCCATCAGTGAGCATCAGTGCATCTGAATGCCACCGGAGGCCTTGCCC
>NZ_RSED01000026.1 GCF_003933735.1 Aquabacterium soli
ACGGGGCCCACAGCGCAAGGGCCTGCTCGGAGGCCGCATGCGGAGCGCAGCCCGAAGGGCGAGCACCGAACGGGTGAGAACAGGGGCGAAGCCGAACCCTTGCGCTGTGGGCCCCGTGTGCTGGCGTCGAAAAGAAGCGGCAGGGGTTGCCGTGCACAGGTCGGGCAAGTGCGGGGCACCTGTGGCGCGCTGAAGCGTGTGCAGAAGTGCAACCACCCCACCCCGACAGGCAAGCGGAGCGCGCAGCTCTCTCACCTGGGGCCAGGGGCGCAAGTAGGAGCGGTGGGGTAATCAAAGCGGCACTCAAAGCGCCGCGGTGCCGGCACCAGGTTCGCCCCTGGTGCAGCAGCTAGGGTCAGACTAGACCTCGGTGCTTCCGATCCACTCACCGCCAAGGTGAGCATCAACAGGCGCGCATCGCTCGATATCGTGGTGCCTGACTCGAAGGGCCTGGCTCAAGGCGTCGGTGTCCCAACCACACGCGGGGGCTTCGACAGCCGCGATCAGCTCGCCATCGAGCGAGCTGACCAGGCGAAGCGGCTGATGCTGTTGCTCTGTTGGGATCTGGATCTGACCGTCGCGGCCGACAGAAAAGCCGATCCCGCCATGGTTGACGTAGACCGTGATCGAGGCCGAAGGGGTGTTGTGATCGAGCATGCGAGATCTCCAATGAGTGCCGGCGGGATTGCCGTCCGTACCTGCCTCAGGCCGCAGCGCAGGTGTCAAGGGGACCGTGGAATAAATGGGGGGGCCCACCACGGTGGGGGGCACCGTTTATGCCGCGAAAGCCCCTTGACACCGAGAACGGTCTGATATGTTCGGTCATGCAGCAATCCCACCAGTCCATCCAGATCGAGCCGATGCCGAAGGCGAGCCGATGATGCAGCCGCGCCAGCGGGCTGCCGGCGGGGGATGCCCCGGTGGCGGGGGCGCCTAGCGCCCCAAGAGCCGCCGGCCGCAGGTGGGTCGATCCCACCTGTGGTCGGAGGGGCCGCGCCGGAGCTGGCCAGTCATCAGCCCGCATCGGAGGGCAGCAGCGAATTGCACCGATCCGCGAGAACCTGAGCCAGCAGCTCGGCATCATTGGCCGCGTCCACCGGATCACGATCAAGCGCAGCCCGCAAGGCATCCTTGAGCCATTTCGACGCATCAGGCGCGGCTAGGATCGCGTCTACGCTGGGCGCGGCGGTGGGGTGGTAGGTTGGGCTGTCTTCACTCATGGTCGAAGCTCCTGGGGGCGCATATGGCGATGTGCCCCGCAAGCCAGGCGCGAAGCGCCGGAGCTGCAGGGCAAACCGGGATGGTGTCACTCTACTTGATGGCCAGACGATCGCAGACAGGCTGGCCGAGGTGTCGCCACCAGGCCAGGACACGCGCCGCCAGTTGCGCAAGGGCCTGTTCATCAGGCACGGCCTGCAGATCCTGCTCACGGATCACGCCAGCATCCTGGAACACCTGCAGGGCTTCGCTGGCCAGGTGCCGGCCATCGAGCGTGCGCAGGCATTCGCGCAGTGCGCCGTCTTCGACGTCATCGAAGGTGCGCCGGACTGGATGGTGCCGGGCAGCAGCCTCGCTGGCTCCCTGGATGTCGGCAAGGGTCCAGTTCTTCATGACCTTGGTCAGCAGATCCGCCTTGCCCTTCTCGACCAGAGCACGCAGGGCTGCGGCCTTTCGCTCCAGTTCGAGGGCCATATCTGCGCTGTCACGCAGACGTGTGCGTTCAGCACGGATCTTGTCGCCCACCTCGTACAGGTGATCGATCCAAGGCATGAAAGGGGTGTTATTGCTCATGGTCTGAGCCTCCTGAGTAATTTTCTCCGGCGTAGTACGCCGGCCGGCGAGTTGTTTCGCGCGCATAGATTTCATCAGCAAACAACGGCACCTGCCGTTGCAGCCGCTTGACAAGGTTGTTTCGCCGCACCCTGCCTTTTGCCTCCTTGCTCCATCGACGCATCGGCGCGTCTGGCAGTTGAAAATCAAGGGATATGACGTAGCCCGCCCCGGGCTTCGTGAGCGCTGCCAGGTCAGCCGGGCAAGGCTGGCCAGGCTCAACATCGACACTGCCCAGCACCTCGGGCCCGGGGCATGTGATGTGGGGCAGCCCCCAGCGGATCGAGTAGCGCCACGCCCTCACGACAGCACCGAGAACAAAGGGCGCTGACTGGGGCCTACGTCTCCCAGTGAGGCGACACCCGCCTTCACGAAAGCCTCGAAAGCATCGGCCGCAGCTCGGCCGAAGTGATCGGCATAGTCGCCAAGCATGCTGTCCACCATCACATCGATCATTAATACTTCCGCCCGTGCACGCGTCTCGATCTTCCACCAGGTGTCAGGCACGCGGGGCGGTTTGCCCGTTCCGGGATCAGCATGGGCATCAATGCAGGCAAGCAGGTAGCGGCGCTCCACGTAGTGGGCCGTCAGTTCATCACGCCATGCCTGGTGCTGAAAGGCCACCCAATCCGCATCCGAGCTGGAAGGGTCTTCCTTCTGATCAAGCAAGCCCAGCCGCCCTGCCCTGCGGCGTTCTTCATCACGCGGCACCGGGAAGACCACGCGAAAGTCAAACGCACTGGCGTGCATCGTGTTCATGATGCGCCCCGGCCGGCCCTGTAGCAGCGGCTGCACAGTTTGCCGTTCACGGTCTTGAACACAACGACGCCCGCGCCACCTTCCAGCTCGTAGACGCGCACCTCGTCAGCGAACGCAGGACGCAGCGAAACCTGTGCACGCGGCACCTGGTCAACAGGCCCAACCATCCACAGCACGCCGGCACCCGCCAGCAGGGAACCTGCAAATGCTGGTGGAGCAATCAGGGCCAGGGCGAATACCAAAGCAGCAATGATCAGTTTCAGGGGCTTCATGTGGTCTTCCTCGATGGGTTGCGGCGAGAGGGGCTGTTACGGCCTCCCCTGGCCTCAATGTTTGTGATGAGGGCCCCAGCGATCACGGCCTGCCGAAGGTGGTAGACCATGCGCCGGGCCAGGTACTCGACCTCGCCCCGCAGGTAGGCATTGCGCACCGGGTCACGGCTGTAGAGCCTGGTGATCAGGGCGAGGCGAGCAGCCAGAACTCGCCCGCGTTCTCCGTTGCTGCGGGCAAAGCGTTTGAGTTCTGACCTCACGGCTAGGCCGTCGTGCTGGCAAAGGACTTGGCGAGCTCTACCGTCTGGCGGTTGATGTAGGCCTGCCACGCTTCGAGACTGGGGGTCCAGCGGAAGCCGCCTTTCTTGAGGCGATCGCGTGTAGCGGCGTCAGGCTTGCCGTCAAAGAACAACCGGATGCGGTTAGCGGGCGGGTCTTGCTCGATGCGGACACCATCGCCCTGCAGCTCAGTCACAGGCATGGCGTGCATCTTCTCCAGGTGCGCCAGCCGTTCACGAACGCGGCGGATGTTGGCGCCATTGTTCGTCAGTTGATAGCTGGGATAGCCGGCCCCTCGGTAGTGCGTCGGGTTCGCGACATAGGTTGCATCGTCCGACGAGAAGCCCAGTTCGATCAGGGCGCGCACCTGGGCTTCCTTGCCGGCTTTCGCGTGTTTGCGCAGAGCCGCGTTCGCTGCCTTCATCTTCGCCTGGTCACGCTCCAGGCCAGCCAGCTCGACGGCCAGGCGTTGGATTGCATCTGCATCGCCCGCCATGATCGGCCGCAGATCTGGACGCAGCTCGCGCATCACCGCCCGGCGCGTACCTTCGTGGAAGTTCACAACCGCCGTGAGCCGGCGGTGGGCAGCATCATTCCACTTCTGGGCCCGGCGGGTTGGAAAGTTCGATGGTCCGGTGATCATCGAAGATATGCAGCGGCTGCTGCTGCTCAGCCAGGCGCGGTAAACCTTGGCATAGCCCGCACGGTAACGGGCAAAGACGGCTTCCAGCTTGTCCAGCGTGCCACCCTTCGTGGCCTGCAGCTTCATCTCTTCGTAGACGCTGGCCAGCGTTGCCGCATAGTCCGCACGATGAGAAGCGGCGCGCTTCTCGGGGCTGAAACTCGTGCCCTGAAACGCACTTTGCGCGACGTTGAGGGGAATGTCGTTGATGAACTGTTCTGCTTGCATGTGGTTGCTCCTAGTGTGTGGAATCGAAGGCAAGGCGCAGGCACCAGGCCGCGCCCTTTCTCTTCAATCTCAGAAGCAACCTTCCATCGCGTCGGCGGCATCGGTGCCCTGCTTGCGCTCGGGGTACACCTGGGCCTTGATGTAGGGGACACCGGAATTGCTCAGGCGGCGCTTGCCATAGAAGCGCAGCTCAAAAACCGTCTCGTACTCGTCGGTGCCTTCGATGGGAACGGTCTTGCCGATGACACCGTGACGCTCGTTCTCCTTGCCGGGTGCCAGCTCCCATGCGCCGTTATCCTGGTTCTGCGATTCTTGGCGGAACACCGCGCCGCCGATATGGTTCTGCCCCTGCGGCCCGATTGCCAGGCTCAGGAACGGGCGGCCTTCCTCGGTCATCTTGGCGAAGGCAGACACGGGGATCTTCACCTGCTTGGTGTCCAGGTGGCCGGTCATCGCGGGATAGGTCTTGCCCTCTTCCGCCTTGCGCGGGGTGTAGGGGAACAGCGTCAGCACGCCGCGCGTGTTCGCATCGATGAGGTCAACCAGGTGGACCTGATCGCGCTGCGCATTGGTGCGCTCAGCCTGGGCTGCCAGGCGGTCCATCGGAGTACCCTGATCGGCTGCTTGCGCGTCGGTGATTGCGGCGGAAGAGCGACGGGCCTTGGTGGTGGTTTGTGCGGTCATGACTAGCTCCTAGTGAGTTACAAGGCAGGAGGCAGAGCTGCTATCTCTGGTTCTTCCTGCATGGCTGCAAACCTTGCTGCCATGTGTATAACTATACTACCGGAACTGTTCCATTGCAATAGTTGAAGAGTAACACGACGTAACGCTTATGGCCTTTGCGCGTGCTGCGTTCGCCCTAGCCGGGGCTTGACTTGACCCGGACCCTCCCTCTTCAAGACGGTATTCAAGCCTGGTCGCCTGGCACCATGATCGCCAGTAGGAGCATCGAGCGGTGCCCCGTCCGGGGGACGGGGCATGAGGGCGGTAGGAGCCGGCCCGGTAGGGCTTCGACCCGCCTGAGCGGGTCGAACTCCGTATCCCGCCCGAAAGCATGCGACGACGCGCTACACGCCGCACAGCTCCATGCGGGGCTTGCCCCGCTTGTCCTTCTGGATGACGTTTCCCGTGGGAAACGGGCAAGCGCAGCGCGCAGCGAAGGCCTCAGGCCGTAGCGGAGGCGTCAGGCATACGGAAGGCTGCCGCAGGCAGTCCCCGCAGGGGATGAGCGCGAAAGCGCGAACCTGTAGGACGCCGACCCGGCGAAGCCGGGGGACGCCCTACCCCGCTTTCTTCAGATTAACCCATCGCTGGAGAACATATTTCCGCGCCTGGAACACGAGATCTTGTTCGAATAGATACCCTGGATCTTCAATTAATGCGACCGCAATAAGTGAACTCGCCCAGTCTTCAATGGTGGCACCCGTTAGCATGATCGAGCAACGGTCGGCGATTTTTTCTTCGTTCAGTCTGCGAACTAGCGTCCATGAAAAGAAACTAGGCCAGCGCCGTGAAAAATGCCCCATCTCATGTGCAACAGCGACTCGCAACTGGTTGTCAGGCAGAGTCAGAAGATGCGTGCTTGGAATCTTGATAACGTTGCGGATCGGAGCGTAGTACATGTGCCCGCTGATCCAGGTTTTGAGTTCTGGCGGATTTCGCTTTCCCATCACTTTGGCAAACTCCGAAATCCAGCTTTTGACTGTTAGGAGCCGATCAAGCAACTGACGTTCAACATCGGGCGAGAAAGGCGACGGATGCGATGGCATATGCGAGTAAAGATTTAAACAGAGATACCTAGGCGGAGAATGAGGTTACATGCCAGGTCGGGCCTCTAGCTTTACGTCAAAGAGTGAGAAGGGGGCTTCGATGGCTCCATTTACTTCATCCGCCTTCTTCTGATGGTAAGCCAGTGTGAATTGATTCGCAGCATTGACATCATTATTGATCTTCTGCTCGATGAGCCTCAGCTCTTGTAGGGACGTTTCGGATGCTGCTGGATACGCTCGCCTCCAATCACGGACGAACTCGGAAACAGTTTCATTATGTTTTGCTTCGAGGTGCGAAAGGATCGACCGTTGCTCTGAATCTAGTGCACTTTGCCTCTCAGATTGGTGAATAGCGAGTTTCACGTCAGCATCGTGGCCGAGGCCGTCAGAAATGATGCAAGCAACGAGAACGGCGATGAATGACAGAAATAGGATACGCATGTGATTACTCCGAAATTAGGCCTTAGCCAAATAAGTTAAGTAACACCAAAAGAAAGCTAGGTGCAGTGGATAGAAGCCATAAAAGAACCATTGAGCGCGAGGCAGCCTGTACGGCCAGTACCGTACCAATGCGAGCACGGGAACAGATGCAAGGGCCCAGAAATTGCCGTTGATGAACCACAGTGAGATCAGGCAGACGGCGAAGCCAAACACAGCGGCACCGGATGTCTTGCGCTGGTAGGCCCACACGCACAGGCATAGGCCGATTGCCGGCCACCAATACTCGCTTGCCGCTCCTGCCCACGCGAACACCAGCCACGCGACGATGCCTTGCAAGCGCCCGCCAGTGTCAAGAAGCCAGGCCGTAACCACGGCCACCAGCAAAGTGAACATCATGTTCAAGGGCCATCCGTGCGCGAGCTTATTCACCACGATGAAAGGCGCTGTCGCGAGAAGGCCAAACAGGGCTAATCGGATGGACAGGCGGCGATAGCCGCCGTTGGCGAGCATGCCAGACCGGGCCAGGTTGTAGCCGAGCGTGAAGGCGAACAGCGGCATGCTGATGCGGCCGAGGGCGAACATCCAGTGAACACTGCCCCCGAACAGGTACTTGTTGCTGTGATCGATGACCATCAAAACCAGGGCCAGCCACTTCGCAGCGTTCAGCGAAGCATCGCTAAAGGCGAGCGGGGCAAACCTGGTTGGTTCATTGCCTTGGATCAAGGTGCCGGCCGGTGTCGTGGCCTGAGTCTTGGTTGATATGCGTGCCATGGCTGCTCAATGTTGAGTTGTCGGGGTGGGCACGCCCGTGCCGTCCGCGAGTCGGTTGAGGAACAAGACTTGCGGCGGCTGGCCGTCGAACTGGATGCTCATGTGCTGCTTGCCGTCTTGCCACCAATACCGGATCTCACATCCGTGGGGCAGGCTACCGAGCACTGTCATGATCGAGTCACGTAGCTCGCTTGATGTCGCAGGTTGTGCTGACATTTCCATTCTCCAAACTGATTTTGTGTATGGGCTGCTAAGCATGGTTGCGGCGCCTGCCCTGGCGCCGCTGCTGATCAACGTTGGTCGGTCCCTCCGGACTTCTTGGATCTGGGGGTCCGGGCCGCCTTGGGTTGGTTTCCAGCGGCAGGCCCGGCATCCGATGCGCTCGCGGCCTGCTGACCTGGTGCATTGGCGCTGGCCACGATCAGAGCCCGGGCCTGCGCCAGATCCGCCCGCAGCTCGTCCGCGCGGGCTGCTTCCCGCGCGGCTGCTTCCTTGAACCGCGCAGCCTCATTGGAGGCGAGCCGGGCGGATTCACCTTGTTGGTCGGCGCGGGTGCGAAGATCGTCCACCAGCTCGGACAAGCCGGCGCGTTCTGCCGTCATGGTGTTCAGCGCCTCTTGAAGTCGCGCGACCTCATTGGAAGCCGTCCGAGCGGCTTCGGCCTGCTGGTCCGCGCGTGTGCGTGTTTCAGTCAGGCGATCATTAAGGCTGGCCCGGTCGGCCTTCGCGCCGGCCAACTCACGCTCAGCCTCGACCCTGCCCTGTCGCTCGGTGCTGAACGCCGATTCAATCCGGTCAACCGTGGCGCGCATGTCAGTCAGCTGCTCGGTGCTGGCGTCGATCTGCAGGCGGTTTCTTGCAATTTGAATCCGTGCCTCTTCGGTGGCCTGCCTTTCGCGCTCAAGTTCTTTGTTCAGGCGCTCAATCTCGGCCCCTTGCTCGGCGGACCTGCCGGCCAGCACATCCCGTTCGGAGGTAAGGCTGGCCACCTGCTCAGCGAGGGCATCGCGCTCTGCTTCCAGCGTTTCACCGGCTGCGGCTAGGTCTGAGGCCTCGGCCTTGGCCAGCGCGAGCTGGCCGGCCCCTTCGGCACGCGCTTCTGCCGCAACGCGCAGCATTTCAGCGTTGATGCCCTTGAGGATGGCTTGCGGGAGGTCACTGCTGGCTGCCGGCGCCTCTGGCCGGGTTTCACGCCAGGTGTTCAGGTGCCGAAGAATCGTATTGGGGCTACCCGTGTCTCCCAACTCGACGCGCACCGACCGAACGCTAACCGGGATCTGCTTTGAGGTCAGCGCCTCGGCTGCGGCCTTGACCTGTTCGTATGTAACGCCTTCTCGTGCCATCATGTACCCCTTTTAATAACGCATATCATATCATAACGTTACGTTATGGTATGCGTAACGTTACGATATTGCAAGCGATTTTTAGCCCTTGATGGGTAGCGATCTGAGGCTTCGGGCTGTCAGCGCGCGAAAGCCGCTCTCCAGCGGCGCCGCGTTCTGGCGCAACCAGGCTTCGGATTCGGGGCTGCACAAGTGCGCCTCTATCTCAGTCAGCGACATTGCCCCGGTGCACACGATGCGCAAATTGTGGTTGATGGGCAGCACGCCTGGTGGAACCAGGACGGGCCGCAGCGTGCGCGTGATGCGCGGCACCAGCAGAGACGGACACGACACGTCGACGTCGTGCACATTCTCCGGCGGCAACCACTGAGCCACACGACGTTGGCCACGCGCGCACATGCTTTGTCGTTCTCGCTTCAGATGCGCAATCACCTCGGGGTGTGGTTCCTCACCCGGGCGGGTGACGATTGCAAACCGGGTCGGCTGCATCAGCAAGCCGTCGCGGATGTCGGCGCTGTCAACAGCCGGCACCAGGTGCGCGACTGGTAGACGCGCTGCCGTGTTGGCGTTCACGAGAAACACACCTGGTGTACCCAGCCAGGGCGCGAGCTGGATGGCTGCCACCTGGCCAAGCGTCACACCAGCCGGCGCCGGCACGCCGATGTTCTCGCCTGGATAGATCGGCTCACGTCCGATTGGCAAAGCACCCTGGGCCCGGCTCAAGACAACGGCCACCGGATGAACTCGGGGGGGCGTGTTTGCGCGTCGCAGCTTCGGCCTGTAGAAAGCTGATGCTGCATCGAGGCGGCTGACGTGGGCCAGGCCGAAGCGCTGCCCGACAACCTCTCTCAGGCGCGCTGCCCCATCGTTGAACAGCCAGCGGTCCGCTGTGACCATCGCCAGCTCACCATCGGGGTGAAGAAGCGCGGCGCATCGATCCAGAAAGCTGTGCAGCAGATCTGCCCGTGCGTGCTCCGGCAAAATGCCCGCGTACTCCATGCGCAGCAGCTCGGGGACATGGCTGAATCGAAGGTAAGGCGGATTCCCGACGATTGCGTGAAAGGCCCCACTCGTCGGCCCTTCGGTCAAGAAATCGGCACACCGAATCATGGCCATGCTGATGGATTCAGCCCGATCGCCAGGATATCCATGCTCAAGCAAGACTTGTCGCAAGCGAGCCCGCGCCTGGTCGGCTGCGAAAAAGTGGATCTCCCAGCCACTCACGCGCGCAAGCAGCTCAGTGTCGGTGATCCCGGCTTGCTGGGACAGCAAGCGATCCAGCGCACGACCGAGAAAGGCCCCATCACCACAACTCGTGTCTACCAGCGTCCGCGCACCAAGAGGCCAGCGGATGCGGTCAAGCAGTTGTTCAACGATGGCTTCGCTGGTGTAGATGGCGGTGGCCTCATGCAGGGCATCGATGGCTGCGCCTCGCTCCGTCTGGCCGAACAGATCCATTTCGTTCGTGCCGTTCATGCTTGGGCCCTCGGCTGCGATTTCTGACGTGTAGGCGTGGCGCTGGGCGTCTTGGCCAGGTCGGGGCGCTTTCCGCCCTCGATGACGCGAAGGTGCGGGACGCCGCGGTGCAGGGCATGCGCGGTGTGCCTGGCGTAGGTGGCCACCGCTCGCCAGTAGGCGGCCATTGGCCCCTTGCGCTTTTTCCACGCGTTCTCGGCCTGCCGGTCCGCGTCAACCCGCAATTCGCGCAAAAGGGCCGCGATAGCGCCCCGCTGCTCGGCCGGCAGCTCTAGGAGCTGCTGGACGGCATCCAGGCGCAGGAGGGGATTGATGTAGCCCATCGCTTATGCCCTCCCCTCGAAGGCCGGCACGTCCTGGCCGGAGAGCTGCAGGGCAGCCACGTAAGGGCGGACCCATACGGGCGTGGCTGAGAGCTGGAAGGTTTCGCCGGCATCGGCCAGCATCAAGGTACGCAAGATCTCGTTGCCCATTGCCTCGGCCGCGTCGGGGGGGACGGCATTGCCGATCCACTCACGATGTTGGCCGTCGCTGGACGTGTCGAGCGTCATGGCATCGGTGAAGGCTGCAACGTCGGCCGGGTCTTCTGGATCGAACAGGCTCTGTAGCGCTGCGAGTTCCAACGTGCTGAACGGACGGTGCCAGGTTCCATCGAGCGCACGGATCATCGCCACCAACTGTTCATTGCCCGCCGGCATCAGGCGCGGGTCTGCCACAGACCATGAGCCATTGTCGTGACAAGCGCTCGCGCTCACCGCGCCGCAGGAATCGACCCAGCGAGTCACGCCAAAATGCCCGCCAGTAAGGTAGGCGGTGCGGTTGGGGTCCATGCTCGTGCGCGGGTCTTGAACCGCGTAGGCCCCGTTGTTGTCTCCGCTGATGACTGTTCTGGACGAAGCACCCCAGCTCGCGCAGTGGTACTTGCCGAAAAGTTTGGTGTCTTGCGGGCCCCGAGGGTCTGCAACACAGGCGCCGCTGCCGTGGGCGCTCGTGACTGCGCGCCCTGCCCCGCCCCACGCCTGAACTGCCAACTCGTTGGAGTGCTTGGCCGGCCCATGGTGACGCGGATCTGCGACCTCTGCGCCCATTGATCCCTTCGGGACGATGCGATAGAGGTTGTTCGGGCCTAGATCGGTGAACCTGGGATCGGCCACCTGTTGGGCGCTAGATCCCGGCGCCACCGCCCGGGTAATGCAATTGGCCGACTGGCCCCACCGTGTCACTCGAAACCCGGCGTGTGAGTAGTTGGCATGCTCGATGACTCGCGGATCACCGACGTACTGCCCTTGATCGTCACCAGCCAGGCCAGGGACAATCAAGTAATCACGCAGGTTGCCCTCGTCGTCCACGTCCAACCTGTTCAGCGAACGCCAGTCAGAGCCGGCCTCAACAAATGCCAGGCGAACCCAGGTTTTCCATTGAAGGCGCGGCATGCGGTGCATCTGCCCTGCAAGGGGATCACCCGGCAACCACATCTTGCCCAGCACATCACCCACCGAACGCAAGGGGCGCTTGGGCGGCTCATAGAGGCAGTTCGGCACCTTCTCGGGATGGCGCACGACGATGAGGCAGCGCTTGCGGGTCTGACCCAGCCCCCCCAGTTCGCCGCAGTCATGCACCGTCTCACGGCTTGCATACCCAAATGCCGAGAGCATGCCCATCAGCTGGTCGGCGAAGGCACGACCGCGAGCAGAAACCAGGCGCGGCACGTTCTCGAAAAGAATCATGGGCACGGGGTCATCGCGCCAAGCTTCCAGCAGCAGCCACAAGGCACGCTCGGCCAGCCCATTCATGGCAACGTACTTGGGGTTGAGGCTCTTTGATTCAGGCAGCAGGCCCGAGAAGCCCTTGCACGGTGCCGACAGGAATACACAGTCGGGGCGACGGCCCTGGGATGCTCGACGGACATCAGCCGGCGTGGCCTCCCTCCAGCCCTCGGGCGGCTGGTGGCCGTTGATCGCGATGTACTGGCTGCGGTCAGCAAAATCGATGTCCAGCGCTGGCACACCAACCCGCCGGGCAAACACCCGGTTAGCCCGCGCATCGATGTCCATGCTGCCGAGACACTCCCAGGTGCCCTCCATGCCGGCAACCTTGACGCTGGATTTCTTGAAGCCCAAGGCGCCGCCTCCGATTGCGCCGAACATGCAAAGGAGCGTTTTCTTAACTTTGATGGTCATGGTGCGCTCCGATCAGGCGTAGTCCGTGTAGCTGTCGGGCTTGAAGATCTCGACGCCTACAACGGTCGTCGTTTCCTTCTTGCTTGCCCAAACGCCCCAGCTATGCACCTTCACACGGCCATCCGTGTCAACGCGCTTCACCATCGGCTCACCGATGAATCGGCCTTTCATTGGCACGCAAACCCCGGCCATGGCCTGGCTCGTGTGTTCTTGCGCTTCCTTCGCCAGTTCGCGGATCTCGACTGAGCGCAGGCCAAACACGCGAGTCACCTGGAAGTACTCGTAATTGGTCTGGTCGTAGCCCCAGCTCGCCGACAGCACATCACCCACCACCAGGGTGTGACCCTCGCGCAAGCGCTCCTGACGCTCGGTCTGCCGCACGCTCTTGGCCGTCTTCGCCGCGTGCTTGCCTTCGATCCACTTGGTTCTGTGGATCTCCGCTTGTTGGTGCGAGCCAAAACTAAAGTTGTAGTCAGGCTTGCAGCGCATGCCAGAGAAGGCAATCTCAACCACTCGGCCGGTCTTGGCTTCGGATCGGAACACCTGCAGGCCGAGCGCGTCGTCCTGGAACACCAGCGTGGACTTGATGCCCGCAAAGCTGGTCCGCTTGAGGTGGATGGCGCGACGATCAGTCATGCGACACCTCTTTTCCCACGGGAAACGCCCGCCCTTTTTTCATGGTCTGCTCCTAGTGATGCTTGGGAAGCAAAGGGGGAGCTGCTATCTCCGATTCCCCTTGCGTCAGGCCTCTAGTGTACCATGGGAACTGTTCCATTGGAACACTTATTTTTGCAACGTGCGGTAACGTGGCGGCCGCTCTTTCGGGTCGTGGCCACGTCCTGGTCAAGTGCCCTCGCATGAGCTGGAATTCGTCATTTCCTATTCCAGCCAGCCAGAGCGATTTGCCAGCCCAGGGTGCTCTACCCCCTGGGGGCCGTGAGATCGTTGCCTGTAGCCCCTTTCCGGCAGCCCATGCCGCGCTTTGCCACTGATCGCCCCCCCCTCCTTTCAAGACAGGATTGGGTGGGGGGTGCCGCCTTTGGCGGGGGAAGGGCTTGCCCTGCCCCAGGGGGGTCGAGTTCGCATCGAAGGCGTAGCCGCAGATGGACAGGGGGGCCTGCGGCCCCCGCGAACTGGTTGGAGCCCGCTTACGCGGGCTCTGACATTGGTTGGGGGGTTGGCTTTGTTCGCCCCCCTTTTGGGGGGCACTTTCGGTTGTCTGGTGTTGGGTGAGAGATCGGCCTAAGCCGAGGTCGAGGGCAAAGCCCTTGGGGGCTTGATCAACCCCGCATGGCGGGGTCACTTATGGGCGCTTTGCGCCACCAGCAGACCAGCGGCCCGAAGGGTTGCGCAGGCTGCCATGACACGGCCCGCAGGGCCGCACTTTTTTCTACCCCACGCGCAATCGGTTTTAGCCGTCCCTACGCGGTTAAGAGAAGGGTAAGAAAGAGGGGTAAGAAGGATACAAGGGGGGAAAGGTCTTGCCTGACAAGAACTTAGGCGTGGAAACCGTCACCCAGGCAACCCGACCTGTCACCTAAACAGCCTGAGGCGGGGGCACGACCTGTCAGCCCAGCAACCCGACGATTGCCCGCACTGTGAAAACCCGTCACCCAAACAACCTGAAAACCCGCCGTCCCGTCACCCAAACAGCCTGATTTGCCGAGAACCCGTCACCCAAACAACCCGACGGTTTTGGCCAGGTGTCACCCAAACAACCCGGCAGATATCGCCCCGTCAGTTCAACAACCTGGCAACTGTCACTGGAACAGCCTGAAAAACAGCTCATCCTGTCACCCAAACAACCTGGCCAGGGCGCTCTCCTCTGGGATAGGCGAGGGATCAGCGGCAAATACCGGCTTGACCCGTCACCTAAACAACCCGTTACAAGAGGGTGTCTTGCTGCGACGGGCTCAGCTCCCCACGGGCGTCCAGACTTCGCTTGTTGGCCGCGCGCTGTTCGCTTGCAAAGGCGCGTGATGGATGCAAGACATAGCTCACGTCCACCAGCTTGGACCTGGCGCCACGTTCCTCATCCTTGCGGATGCTCAGCAGCACGCCGAGCTGTTTCAGTTCGTCCCAGGTGTCGTCCAGCGCGGCCACGGCCTGGCGCTCCTGCTTGTAGCCATCGAGCAAACCGCTGTCACGCTTGATCGTGGAGTACTTCATGACGAAGGTGTTGCCCATCGCTGCCTGTGTGTACTTGAGCACCAGTTGGCTGATCAGCCAGCGAGCCAACTGTGAACGCCCCTTCATCCAGCGGTCGTAGTTGAACTGCCGATAACCCACTGACTCGAAACTGGCGGTGACGAAGGGATGAAACTCGCAATACCACCGGGCGTGCGGATTTCGCTCAAGATCTTCCTTCTTCACGCCGGCCAGGTTGACAAGGAATGTGGATCGGCCAAACCGCCCTACCCTAAGCTCGTCAATTCCATCAGTCTGGATCTCGATTGGCGCGAGGGATAAAACATCAAGGCCCTCAGCCAGATCTTGATGCGTCATCGAGTGACCATGCTGGGCCAGCTCCTTGCGAAGGCCATAGAGCGTGAAATACACGCCACTGCGCAGCGGCGAGCCCTCGAAGAATCCGCCCGCGCCGCGCTCGCTGGCCATGTGCCGCAGCGCTTGCTCGATCAGTTCCTCGCGGGCGCTGGGGTAATACTCGATCGTCTTGCCCGGCTCGCCCTTGACTTCGATCCGCGCAGGGCGGATCACAGCTGTCATATCAATCGATTTATAGCGGAATGGAACCTGACGGATTGGCAGGTAGCCGTTTGGTTCGCGCAGCTCGTCCATCTTGCGGCGCGAGATCGAGTACCGAGGGATGCTGTCCCAAAGATCAACGGCGTTGGACAGGATGTTTCGCTGGCTGTCGTCGTTGGCCAGGAACGACTGAAACAACGCCAATTGGCGGTTGTCGAAGGCTTCCTCTGCCGGCGGCGGAAGGCTTTTACCCTTGCGGCCGGTAGATCCGCCTGCAGAGCTTTTAAGCGCGCCTTGCGGCGCCTTGGCGGGCTTGGCCGGTTTGGCCTTCTTGGCGAGCCTGCGGGCGACGTCGGAGGGCGGATCGATCCGGCTCACAAGGTTGTTGACCTGGGCCAGGCCTTGCGAGGGATCAGTGATCGCTGTGGCCCTTGCCATGGCCATGGCGTCCTGTTCTTCTTTCTCTCGTTGTTGCTGCTCCCGATGACTCTCTGCTGTCTTGTGCGCAATGTCGGTCGCTACGTCAGGGTCAGTTCCCCTGTCGATCAGCTCCTGTCGATACTTCTTCTCATCAAACTGCTTCACCATCCTGCTACCCCTGTTTTGTAATGGTTGGCAGGCACAGGCTGTCCAGCTCGCTTGTGTTCGGCCTGAATGCCGCCTAAAATGCGAATGTGCAGTCGTGATTCGTCACGGCAAACCACTGTCCTAGTGAGCACAGAACGCCCGGCTGCTATCCGGGCGTTCACCTTTGTGGCGGTGAATCTTCGTGTATTCATCGTGCCTCTTTCGCCTTCTTCCTGGCCGTGGCCAGGGCCTTGAGGATAGGCTGCAAGGTTTCCTCTGCAACCTCCCGCGAGGCCATCACCTCGGCATCGCTGTACAGGGCTTGCATTTCCTGCGCGATCGCGATCGGGACCGACAGCGTGACCTCGACATAGCTCAACGGGGATGCTTGATCAGCCAGCTTCGCCCGGATCGCTCGCACCTTGTTGCCGACGTGCTGCGGCTCGACGCCATAGCTTCGCCCGATCTCCACAGTGCTCAGCCCGCGCACGAAGAAGTCTCGGCACCAATCCTTGGTGCGCTCGCTTGTACGGGGCAAGCTGGCCAGCACCTTTTCAAGGTCTTCGGGGAACACTCGCACAAGGCGTAGATCCTGCTGATCGTTTTTGGTCATTTGACTGGCACCACTGTATTTGTGCACGCTTGATGTCGGCAGACACATACTGCGGCGGGGTTCGCTTGTCTATCCTTAATGCCATCTCGCCAAGCCTTTGCAGCAGCGTTGCAGCTTGCTTCCGAGGTGAAGTCAGATACTGGTGTGATGCTTGCGGCAGCACCCGTGCTGGTATTGATGGTTAACGTGAGAATCAGAATCCACATGGCCTAACCCTTTCTCAAGATTATTGGACGGCCAGCAACCGCAGTTCGTCAGCCTGGTAGACACGTCGATGCAATGCCGTGTTGCCGAACTGAACAACGGCGTATGCCTGCTCGGGGTGCCGCTCGGACATGACCAAGCGGGCCTTGCCGTACTTCTTGGAGAGATCTGCAAACTCAGATGCGTAGCGAGAGTGAGGCGAGAGCTCAACCACGATCAGGATCTCGGTGTTGCCTCTCTCGATCGTGGTCTTTGTGCGCCACGCGGGTTCGGCTGCCGTTGCCTGGTCCTTGCCATTTGCCTTAGTGCCGCTGCTTTTGCTTGCGCTGACACCTTTCCCAGCCGATGATGCTTGCTGCGTGCGCTCCGTCTTGTCGGCCTTCATGAAGCCTTCGGTGATGTGACGCTTATTGACCTTGGGGGGGGCTGCTTTGAGCTGTTCTGCCAAGGCCTTGGCCTTCTCTGGTGAGCGCTGTTCAAGGGACGACACTGCCGAGAGAACCGCACGGTCTGATGTAACGCCCTCTTCCACCAGCTCGACCATGCTTTCGCCACCCCGGGCAATCGCGAGCATCTTGGAGATCCAAGATTTGGTCTTGTTGTACTGCTGGGCCACCTTCTCTAGGACGCCATTGGCCGCGTCAACATCGCGTTGAACGCTCACTGCCAGCTCAAGCGTGCTCAAGTTTTCGCGGTGGTTGTTCTCAGCCAGGTGAAGCCTGTATGCCGCCTCATCATCCAGATCCTTGACCAGAAGCGGGAGAACCTTCAAGCCAGCCATGCGGGCAGCACGCATGCGGCGCTCACCGGCAATGATCTCGTACCGGCCGTTGCCGATGGGGCGGGCAAGCAGCGGTTCAATGATGCCGTTCACCTTGATCGACTCGGACAGCTCAAGCAGCGGACCTTCGGCAAAGACGGTTCGGACCTGGCGCGAGTAGCGATCGCACAAATCGATGGCCACCATCAAATACTGAGCGTCTTTCTTGAGATCGTTCAGCTTATTGCCAAGGCGGGCGATGGAACTTTTCAGTGCGGTAGTCATGATGCTCCCCCTTAGTTCTTGAACACGGTGTCGAGGATGTGGTTGAGGGCCTGGCGAACCTCCGCGCCGGCTTTCTTCTGGCTCTCGCCTTGGGAGCCCTGCCAGACGGGTCGGGATGACGCCATCGCCCCGGAAATGCTGGTGCGGTCATGGATCATCATCGGCAAGAGCATGTCGGGTGCCGCCGCCTGCAGGTCATCGAGAATCCGGCGGTCAAAGCCACTGCGGCTGTTGACCATGTTGGCCAGGAGCCCGATCACTTTCAGGTTTGGGTTGTACTCCTGCTTGACCTCTTCGATGGTGTCCATGAGATCACCCAGGCCGTCCACGCTTTCACGCGCCGGAACGAAGGGCATCACCACAAAGTCGGCGGCGATCAGCGCAGCGCGCAGTCGCTTGCCGAGCGTCGGAGGCGGATCGAGTACCACCAGGTCGGCGCCGGCTGCGCATTTGTCCAGCCGGGTGCGCAGTGTTTCAACGGCAATCTTGGGGTTCTCATCGACCTGCACCAGCCGGCGATCACCGCTCATGAGACTGATGGTCCCGTCGGTGCGATACGGAAGACTGATTGGCATGGGGGCGCGTTGCGTACCCGTGAACAGGCTGAGTGATGGGGCCGTGTCTCGGTCGAACTCGTCAGGAACAAGGTTGCGCGAGAAAGTGCCCTGCCCGTCCAGGTCAGCGGCAAGCACTTTCTTGCCGCGCTCAGCGGCCAGAAATGCGGTGTGGGTGCTAAGCATGGACTTCCCCTGCCCACCCTTTTGGATCGCGAAGAGAAGTGCTTTCGGTTTAGCCATGGCTTTCGTCCTAGTAAGCGTGTTTCCGGCGCCGACGCTGCATCATCGGTGAGGCCGCGTCTACCCGAGCGGGCAGATGCGTAACTATACCATGGGAACAGTTGTAGAGGGAAAGCGTTTCCCGTGGGAAACGGTCTTGGATTGCGACAACGCAACAGGGAGGTTGGTGTATGGTTCCCCCATGTGCAATCTCTACCAGATGGAAGAGGCCTTGGCGCTTCGGCAAAGCCTGGGCCTGCTGAACCGACAGCTTGAGCTGCCGGGGTTTGACGCTCGTCCCGTGGGCCCGTTTCAGACTGGTCTGTTCATGGTGGCGCACGAAGGCACGCTACACGGGCGCTTGGGGCAATGGGGGTTGATTCGCCCGGGGCAACCTGAGCGGATCGACTACATCCAGCCCAAACCCGAGCCCGGCAAGAAGCCCCGGGCCAAGAGGCCCCGGCATACGAACAATGCTCGCATCGAGGCCATGGATGGCACTGAACGGCCAACCAATGCAGCCAAGGTGTGGAAGGCCGGCCGGCGTTGCCTAATCCCTGCCCGGTGGTATCAAGAGCCCAACTGGGAAACCAAGAAAAACATCTGGTGGCACCTCAAGCGCGCCGATGGCCAGCCTTGGTTTTTGGCCGGCTTGTGGTCCGATGACTGGGCCGACCCCGACACGGGGGAGGTCATCCCCAGTTTCACCATGATCACATGCAACTGCGACGGCCACCCCTTGCTTAGCCGCCTGCATCGCCATGATGACAAGCTTCCTGACAATGCCCAGGACAAGCGCTCATTGGTGCATGTCGATCCCGAGGATTGGGAGGCCTGGCTCAAGGGACCTGAGCCTGCCGCGCGTGCGTTGATCAAGCCGCAGCCCATAGAGGTGTTTGACGTGGCGGACGCCATTGCCACAGACGCGGCGCTGGCCGCTCAAGGAACGCTCTAAACCCCCCTGCCCTACCCGCGCCCGATGTTGCGGCATATACTGTATGTATGTACAGTGTGCCGAATGCGCAGGGTCAGCCGTTGCTGATCGCATCCCGGGCAGCAGATCTGCTGCTCCTGGGTGATCATGTATGGGCCGGCTTTCCGAGCCCTGCAGCAGATCTTGGCGCCAAGCGCATCGACCTCACGGCCGAGCTGATCGTCCATCCGCAGGCAACTTACCTGCTGCGAGTCAAGGGCGACTCGATGAAGGACGCGCACATATTCGACGGCGATGTGCTGGTGGTGGACCGGGCCGTCAAACCTGTTCACGGCCACATCGTGGTGGCCGTGGTTGATGGTGAGTTCACGGTCAAGTACCTGTACATGCGAAACGGCCGGTTCCGCCTTCGGGCAGCCAATGCGACCTATCCCGACATCGTGCCGCGCGAGGGCCAGACCGTCGAAGTCTGGGGCGTCGTCCGCCACGCCATCAGGCACTTCCCCGTATGAGCTTGATCGCGCTCTGTGATGGCAACAACTTCTTTGCAGGAGTTGAAACCGTGTTCCGGCCCAGCCTGGCCGGCCGTCCAGTTGTGGTGCTCTCAAACAATGATGGGTGTGCGATCGCGCGATCAGAGGCCGCCAAGGCCTTGGGCATCAAGATGGGCGATCCCTGGTTCAAGATCAAGCACCTCGAAGAACACGCCGGGCTTGTAGCCTTGTCCGCGAACTTCGCCCTCTACGGCGACATGAGCGACCGCATGATGACGGTCATGGCTGGTTTGGGCTTTAGCCAGTTGGTCTACTCGATAGACGAAAGCTTCATCGACATGACGGGAATCCGCGGCGACCTTGTTGCCCGGGCTCACAAGGTGCGCAGCAGGGTGCTGCAGTGGGTCGGCATCCCGTGCTGCATCGGGATGGGGCAAACCAAGACCCTGGCCAAACTCGCCAATCACATCGCAAAGACGGCCGAGCGCAAACCAGGCAGCTTTCCCCCTCACCTGGCACAGGTGTGCAACCTGGCCAGCCTGACCCCCGCCGAACTCCGGGCGATCTTCACGCGCACACCCGTGGGTGAAGTGTGGGGTGTCGGGCCCAAGATCAGCGAGCAGCTTGCTGCCGGCGGAATCAATACGGTTCAGGACCTGGTGCAGCTCGATGTGCCGACCGTCCGGGCCCGCTGGGGTGTCACCCTTGAGCGCACGGTGCGCGAACTGCGCGGGCAATCCTGCATCGAGCTGGACGACATGGCCTCACCGAGACAAGAAATTGCATGCACCCGTAGTTTTGGACAAACGGTCAGCGAGCTGCGCCCCTTGATCGAGGCCGTGAGCAGCTACGCCAGCACGGCCGGCGAGAAGTTGCGCAAGCAACAGGGCTTGGCCGGCGCCGTGCGCGTATTCGCTCACACGTCGCCATTCAGGCCAGGGCCTCGGTATGCGCGCAGCATGGTGGTGCCTTTGCGGCGCCCTACGGCTGACACATCGGAACTTGTGACTGCTGCGGTCAAGGGTCTGCAGGCCATCTATGAGCCTGGTCATCAGATCGCCAAAGCTGGTGTCATGCTGCTGGATCTGATCCAGGCCGACAAGCTGCTGCAGGGCGAGCTGAACCTAGAGCCGGAAGAACGCCCCGACCGAACGCGCCTGATGACGGCTGTGGATGCAGTCAACAATCGCTATGGCAAAGGCTGCGTTCATGTGGCCACCACGGGCAGCACCGGGCGTCCCTCGGAGTGGTCGATGAAGCAAGAGCGGCTGACACCGCAATACACAACGCGTTGGGCGGACATGCCGATTGTTCGAGCCTGAGCAGGGCACCGCCAAACGTCGTCGCATGCTTTCGGGCGGGATACGGAGTTCGACCCGCTCAGGCGGGTCGAAGCCCTACCGGGCCGGCTCCTACCGCCCTCATGCCCCGTCCCCCGGACGGGCCACCGCTCGATGCTCCTATGGTGAGGACAGCGCCCGGCGGTCGATCTCAATACGGTCTTGAAGGGGTGAGGGGTGGATCTGGCCTGATTCACGTTTCCCGTGGGAAACGATCAGCGCTCGCGGCCTGGTGACACCTGCCGCACACGTTCGATCGGGTTGGGCTCGTCCAGTCGCTTAACGAACGCCTCCCGGACATGCTCCATGTAATCGGCAACCTGCTTTGGCCCATAGCCTTCACGCTGCTTCACCTGGTTCTCGATAGCTCTCAGACCATCGTAGGCCGTGCGCAGCTCGGGGAACTTCGCGCAGGCCTCGGCCTCCGGTAGCTTCTCGAATGCCAGTGCGCGGGCAGGGCGGGCGATCTGCTCGATGATCTTGGTGATGGGCCCAGCGTCCGGGGGCTCTGGGATCAGATACTGCCGCTCGACCAGGTGCCCATGGGTGCCACTGATAGCGCTGGCCTGGTTCCATTCGCGCGCCGTGGCCCTGGTGAAGTCAAGTTCAAGGCCCTGCTCCCTGGCGAGCTGCTTCATGAAGGTCTGCAGCGAGCGTCCATTGCCCTCAGGGAAGGGGTGGATGCGATTGGCCTCGATGTAGATGCCCGTGAGTTCCTCGCGCTTTTGCTTGACGGTCAGGCCCGTGGCCACCGCAAAGGCTTGTGTCCGTTCGGCCAACTTGTCCCAGCTCGAAACAAGCTTGTCCGGGTTCTCGAAAACTGACACCAGTCCGTTTTCAGCGGCTTTGGACGAGGGTGTTGTGCGCAGCTTGCCCGCCCACTCGTAGACATCTTGGAAGAGGTTGCCGTGAATCGCGCGAAGCCTGTCAAGGCCGAAGGACTGGGGCAGGGGAGGGGTCCGGCCTGCCTCCAGCTCGGCCATCCGCATCGAGGTCAGGCTGTATTCCGCCGCCTTGAGCTCGCGAGCATCAGTGATCCCCAGCTTGTTGCGAAATACCCCGTTCTCGTCCCTCAGGGCGGATGACATTGAGCGTGATCGAGCTGCAGGGCTTACCGCCCCCAGCTCCGGGATTCAAGGAAGCCGGCCACGCTCTTGTGGGCGATCACGTATTCGCGCAGCTCTTCGCGGGCCTGTTCAGGCGACACCTTGCCGGCCAGGATGGCAGCGGTGATGGCTTTGTCCTGAGCGCTGGGGGCCATGTCTTCCAGAGCAAACACAGCCTCGGCCTGTTCAGCCGCGATGCTGTACGCGGCGCGATCGGCCAGCACCAGCGGGCCGGTGGCGGCGCCGGGCTCGGTCGGGCTGATCTTATGCAGCAGCGGTGGCATGGGATGTCCTTTCAGGTCCGAAGGGGGAGGGCAGGGCAGTGCACCCCGCGCCCCATGATTCTTGCAGATTTGAGATCCTTGTGCCGAATCCTTCGAGCATGTCGTCACACTCGGCCAGCATCTCCGCGCTCAATCCGTTGCGCCTGGCGATGGCCAGGGCAATGGTGCCATCCTGATGGCAGTAGTGGACAGCATCCCGGTACTCAAGATCGCCCCCCATAACGAGATCTGCGTACTGCAAGGCAGCCGCCTCCATCACCAGCTCATCGGTGCTGGAGAAACCACCAAACTCGGCCGGGTCAAAGAGCATCGTCTGAACGCTCATGGCTGCGCGCGATCTGGCCGCAATACTGCGCTGTCGGTCGGCCCAGGCCGCCATGTGGGAGATCCGGAACGCCATGTCACGGCCCGTGCGGCGCTCGGCTCGGGCCTGAACATCCCAGGCCATCGAATCAACTGATGCCACGCGGTGATGGCTGGCCAGCCTCTCAAGTGCCGTGCTCTTAACCCCGAAAAGGTGCAGGCGAACATGAGCGGGAAGCACCTGGTCAACCGCTTCGAGAATAGCCAGGATGCCGGTGTCACCGTGAACCGGGCGCCGGCAGACTGACCCTAGCCCCACCAGGTCAGGCCACTCCATCAAGGGCAGCCAGGCAGCGCACGTTGCATACTCATCCGGTGTCCAGCCCTGGAGCACCGGCATGGGGGGAGGCAGCTGCCTGTCAGACGCCTCCTTGCGGCATTGACCAAGCATGTAAGCGGTCGCAGCCATCCGCAGCAACCGCAGCGGCCGGTCTTGTGCGATCTGGGGTTCGCAGCAATAGTCCATGGCGGCGTACCAGGCCCAGGGATAGGCCTGCACCAGGTCGAAGTAGTCCTCTACGGTCCACCGATAGTCGCCATACCGCACAGCCGCCACGAACCCGGCCGAATCTAAAGCCGCATCGAGCCCGTCGAACTGGGCGGGGTCCGGCAGACGGAAGCCTTTGAAAAAGCCTTCTCGCTCGTGTCCTCTCGGCCAGGTCCGGGCAAAGGCGTTGGCGGAGAAGAGCACCGGATAACCCTTGTCGCGCGCTGCGGCCACCAACTGCCCACCAGGCAGGGGCACACCGACACGAACTGTCGGGATCGGTTGATGACGTGCGCTCACCATGTCAACTCCATTTGCTGAGCCTTGGTGACGCTGTGGATCTGGGTGACCTTGCCCCCGCGTGAGTCAAAGGCATTGTCAGCATCCCGAAGCGACTGCGACATCAGAACGAACCGGGCCACCGCTTCGGCCGATCGATGAACAACGAACTCCCCGTTCACCACGTCGTTAACCCGTGCCCACTGGTTCCACGCAAAGCTGCGCCCCAGCCCCACGGTGGTTGTGGTGCTGGGGAACCTGTCAGCGCCACGAACGATGGCCTCCCAAGTTGCCCCGAACTCGACGGCATCAAACCGGCTGTGCCTCCCGGTCAGGGCTGTCCGCTCAAGCTTCAAGGCTTGTTCAAGCAAGGCAGGGTGGTATGCCGCCAACCAGTACAGCTCCCAGTGCTTCGATGCCGGACAGAAGAAGCAGGCAGACTTGACCGGCACCAGTGCCGCGCCAAGTTCGGAGGTGATGGCCTGCACGCAATCCGGCCTGCTCCAGCCGATGACCTGCAGGGGGTATGAGTAGTCAAAATCTGAGTCGGACTGTTTGATTGCTTTCGAGCGGCGCACATCGGCCCGACCGCAGTCGTAGCCGATCAGCTTCATGATCTTCTGTCCCGTCAGGATTGACCGCTCCCACAAAGGGTGGGGTGGCCTGGTGCTGGGGCCACGCTTCGCCCCCTTCAGAAACTGGTCTTGAGGCCCTTGCTTCCACTTGATGGAGCACGATTTCATTCCGAAGGCCAGCGAGGGCAATGTTTCGTTCTTGAGGCAGTTGCCCAAAAGGTCGGCGTAGCCCGTGGACGCCATCGGAACCTTGCGGCATACATCGATGGCCGGCCAGCCCCAACCCAGCAGGATGCGGTTCATCGCATCGAGATGGGCCATGGTTTCGGGCTTCTCGCCCCCTGTGTCGGCGAAGGTGATCACGTCGGGGCGGATGCCCGCTGCGCGCAGTGCAACTAGCATCGCTGTACTATCGACTCCCGCGCCGAAGCAAACGGCCACCAGGCGGCCGGCGTAGATGCTCCGAAGGGCTTGAATTTGATCCTGGGAAAGCAGGGTGCTGGCTACGCCCGATGCCATCATGGTGTCCTAGTGCAGGTAAGAGGGCAGGGCTGCTATCCCTGATGATCCTCAGCGCAACATTCTTTGTTGCCCGTGCGTTAGTATACCATGGGAACTGTTCTATTGGTATATATGCGCCCTGTCTTGTGGCCGTGGCCGTGGCCGTGGCCGTGGCCGTGGCCGTGGCGAGTCTGCCGCCGCGCATCCGCCCCGCCTTCGGCCGGAGCCCCCCCACCATCAAGACTGTATTCAATCGTCTCCCCGCCACTGGTTCGCTTCATAGGAGCATCGAGCGGTGCCCCGTCCGGGGGACGGGGCATGAGGGCGGTAGGAGCCGGCCCGGTAGGGCTTCGACCCGCCTGAGCGGGTCGAACTCCGTATCCCGCCCGAAAGCATGCGACGACGCTCTACACGTCGCACAGTTCCATGCGGGGCTTGCCCCGCTTGTCTTTCTGGATGGCGTTTCCCGTGGGAAACGGGCAAGCGCAGCGCGCAGCGAAGGCCTCAGGCCGCAGCGGAGGCGTCAGGCATACGGAAGGCTGCCGCAGGCAGTCCCCGAAGGGGATGAGCGCGAAGGCGCGAACCTGCAGGACGCCGACCCGGCAAAGCCGGGGGACGCCATGGCCTTTCCCNAAGGGGATGAGCGCGAAGGCGCGAACCTGCAGGACGCCGACCCGGCAAAGCCGGGGGACGCCATGGCCTTTCCCATTGAACCGTTTCCCGTGGGAAACGACGGTTCCCGATCACGGCCGTTCATGCTGCCCGACCATCCGCTGAGGCAGGTCCGGCATTGGATCATTGGCTGTTGACCACTGCCAAGCTTGCATATTGCTTTGCGTGGACAGCTCGTCCATCACCTTGTCGTATTCACCTTCAAGGCCTTGGGGCACGACAAACATCGCGGTAGATTGATCCCCTGTATCTTGCAGCACTGCGCACGCCAAAGGCTTGTCAGAGGGTAAGTTATAGCGGAGCCCCCGCGTGAACCTGCGCTGATTGGTGTGCAGCTTTGCCATCAGCTCCCATTCAAACATCGACTCGAATGGCAGCCATTGATCGTTCACGTTCATCAAGCAAGCCGATTCGAGCGAGTAGAGCCCTTGGGCCGAGCGTGAGATCGTGGCGATCATCATGAGTTTGGACCCCTCAAGCTGCCCCCACAGTTGCAGCTGATGGCCGAACCGCTTGAGCAAGTGCTTGTGCATGTCGTCCGTGACCATCAGCTTGATATCGGGCATGTGCTTGATCACCATCGACTTCCCGAAGCGAGCTTCTTCCGCGAGCTGCTTGACCTCGGCAATCATGACCATACGGGCTGATGTTGACTCAGCGAGCCGGGAGAGCGCTTCTCGCTGTCGATTGCGGATCTCGTCGGCGCGCTCCGTCGAAAAGGATTCTGGAATGAACAACACGTCGAGCAGCGCTTGGCCCTTCGTGGTCTTGGAACTGGCGGCATTCAGGAGTTCACGCCGGACAATCCACCACGAGCGCCTGCCCGTCATGGCGGGGGTCCACCTTGTCAGGCCGGCCTCATCCATCAGGAAGTGGAGAAGGCCACGCATCGTGAGCTTTGTGCCGTCACTGCGCACGCTTTCGTGCTCGACTTCGGGCGCTGCGCCTGGCTGGCGTGATCGGCCCTTGGTTAGCGCGAAGTCAAGGGCAAGGGTCGTGGTCTGCGTCTCCAGCTCTTCCCTGATTGCCGAGCCGTTGACCTGGCCGAGGCCGGACAACTCAGGCGGAGGTTCGTAGTGTTCACAGTGAGGTGCATGAAGGGGCCCGGAATACGGCAGCCGCTTGAGAAGGTACTGACCCCGGGCAAGCGCAATGTATAGTGCAGGCCGTTCGCCTTGCACCAGGCACTGACAGATAGGCCGCAGCTTGGCTGCATAGCCCTTTTGCAGGATGCGCTGCCAGCTCTCATGCTCTGGCGAGTAGACGTGGTTACCAAACAGGTACTTGGGCATACACAGATTCCTATGAGCGGCGCAGACACAGTTAAGAAGACCCGCAAAAAGCGGCGCGGGCCTGGCACCGACAACCCCATACGTCCGGGGTTTACTTTGCGACTTGAAAAGGACACGCTAGATCGTCTGAACAAGATGCTCTTGTCCTATGAGGGCTCACGCAATGAGTACATCGAGCGGCTGATCGAGTTCGATTTGCAGTATCGAGAACGCATCAAGCCGCTGAACACGTCAGTGGACCCTGACAGGGAAGAAAAACCCTAGCTGTCAAAGCGTACAGCAATCCAACCCCTTATCGTGGTATCACGTTAAGGGGATTTTTCATTCTCCCGTAATTTTCCATGCTGCAAAAAAACCCCCCAAAAGAGGGATAAACGCCGATGTAACAGCATGTTTCATAGCTAGACCGGCTTTACGTCACATCTCGTCGGATCTTGACAGGATGTCTGGTATCATCAACCATAAATAAAGTGATACCACATTAAAGCTAGGTGAGGTTATGGTGTTGATGGACTTCGATGCCCTCGCGACGAGGTGCGCCCCGAACGTGGAACCGTCCACGCTTCGCGCAATGGCCACCGTCGAATCGAGTCTCAACCCTCACGCTATCGGTGTGGTCAAAGGCCGACTTAGCCGGCAACCCGCGAACCTCTCTGAGGCCATCAGCACTGTGATGGCACTGCAAAAGCAGGGAGTGCTTTTCTCAGCCGGGATTGTCCAGATCTACGTCAAGAACTGGCCTGCATACAACCTCGATCACGAGACCGTCTTTGACGCATGCGCCAACCTGCGCGCGGCATCCGGCATCTTGACCAACTGCTATGTACGCGCAGGAGGCAAGAGCGGTGACCCCCAAGTGGCATTGCGCAAGGCCTTGAGTTGCTACTACTCAAACAACTTCGTCACGGGCTTCAACGAAGGCTACGTGCAACGTGTTGTCTCGGCCGCAAGAAATTTCGACGCATCCGCGCGAAACCCCGCCCGCAAGGGCCCTTAAACCTGAACTGGAGATCTCTCTCATGAACGCAACGATGACGGCTGCCGCGCCCCTTTTCGACCAGCGCCGCGCCAAGCTTCTCAAGAACCTGCTGATGTACGGCTTTCTCTTCGCATTGCTGGCTCTGATGATGTTCGAGCCGGCCTTCGCTACTGGCACTGGAACAACAACCGGCACGGGTGGTGCTGCTGCGGCTCAGACCCGTATCACGAACGTGGCCCTCGGCTGGCAGAACATCGTGATGGGTGTGGGCGTGGCCATCCTGGTGATCGCATGGTCTGTGATCGGCTACGCGATCGCATTCAATGGCAAGACCATGAAGGACATGCAAGGTCCGGCGATCGGCACAACAGTCGCAGGCCTGGCACCCGTGCTGGTCGGCTGGCTGTTCAGCTAAGCAGTTAGCCCGTCATGCAAGAAGACTTCTTCGATCCCATCTACAAGGGCTGCACGGCACCCAGCACGATTGCTGGCGTGCCGTTGATTCCTTTCATCCTGGGCGGGCTGGTGACAGCCCAACTCACGGTGTTGAGCTTCTACTTTTTCAGCCTGCCCGTTGCCATGGTGTTCGTGGTGATGGGGCTGGCTGCATACCTGTGGGCCCGCCGGTTGGGATCGAACGATGAGCACCGTCTCTTGCAATTCATGCTCAAGGCGCGAATGCGTGGTCGGCAGAAGGCCACGCGCAGGTTTTGGGGAGCGGTCAGCTTCTCGCCACTCCCACCCAGAAAGTGAACCCCATGTTCTTCAAGAAGTCAGGCGATCTCAACGAGTCCAAAGCCCTCGGAAAGGGCGAAGTTCATGTTGCGCATTACATCCCGATGGGGGTTCACATCGCGCCAGATGTTGTCAAGTTGCGTGAAAACGGTGATGTCTGTGCAACCTGGCGGTTGCACGGCATCCCTTTTGAAACGGCCTCGGCCGATCAGATTGCAAGCGCCAAGCGCGAGTTGGTGAACTTTCTGCACGGTGTGCGCGGCTCGGAGATCTCCGAGCCGTGTGCCATTTGGGTTCACCGTGTGCGCAGGCGTTTCACGGACCGCCTCAAGGGGCGGTTCCCGAACGACTTTGCACAACAGCTCAATGACAAGTATTACGACAAGCTCGGCGAGCAGACGATGCTCAAGAATGAGCTGTATTTCACACTGCTGCTGCGGCCGACGATGACGGCCAGCGGCGTGATGAAGAAGCTGAGAACGCGCAACGAACACAGCCTCAACGAGTTCGATGCCGAGGTGCTGGAACGGTTCTCGGCTTTGACGACTTCGGTTGAGGCCAGCTTGCGCAAGTACGGTGGTGAGCGGCTGACATCCCACCCCCGGACCTTGAAGAGCGGAGAGGTCCGCCACCAGTCGGAAATGCTGTCGTTCTACCGCTTCCTGCTGACTGGTCACTATGAGCCGGTCGATATCGACCCTGCGCCGATCTACAACTACCTGTGTGACGCCCGCCTGTTTGCCGGGGACACAAACGGTGTAGTCCAGGTTCAGCGGGTGGATGGCCGCAGCTTTGTCGGCTACCTCGACTTTCTCGACTATCCCGAAATGTCCGAGCCAGGCATGAACAACTGCCTGTTCTATGGCGACTATGAGTTCATCGAAACGCAGAGTTTCAGCTTCTTGAACAAGCGTGATGGTGTGGAAGCCCTGGACCTACAGCGCAAGCGCCTGGTCAGTGGCGGTGAGGGCTCCGATGAACAAATCCAAGGGATGAATGACGCTCTTGAAGATGTGCGCAACGGGCGTGTCTTCATGGGTGAGTACCACTACAGCCTGGGTATCCTGGGGCAGACCATTGACAAGGTCCGCAAGGGTATGTCGAACGCCCGGGCAGCGCTCCAAGAAGATGTAGGCTACAAGGTCGCGACGGTAGACGTGATACCCGAATGCGCGCATTTTGCTCAGTTGCCTGGCAATTGGGCTTGGCGTCCGAGGTCGGCCAAGATCTCATCCCGCAACTTTGCGTGCATGTCCCCGATGCACAACTTTGACCTCGGCAAGCGTGGCGGCAATCCCTGGGGCGAGGCCATCGCTGTTCTGCAAACTCCAGCACGCCAACCGTTCTATCTCAACCTGCACCAGATGGTGCTGGGTCGTAACCGTCTTGGGGAGAAAGACCCGGGCAACACGTTCATCTGCGGCATGACCGGCACTGGCAAATCGGTGCTGCTGGGCTTCCTCGTGACCTTGCTGCTCAAGGTGCTGGGGTTGCGTGTCCTGTTCTTCGACAAGGATCGTGGCGCGGAGATTCTGATCCGCCGGCTGGGTGGCAGATATCGTCAGCTCCAGCGTGGTCAGCCAACGGGCTTCAATCCGTTCCAGTGGGCGCCCACTGAAAGCAACATCAAGTTCACTGAACAGTTGGTGATGCAGTGTGCGCGCCGCTCACCAAACGAAGCGCTGCCTATTGAGGTTGAAAACCAGATCATCACCTCTGTTCGTCGCGTGTTCTCTCTGCCTGCCAAAGAAGCGCGGCGGATCAGCGCCATCATGCAGCTCGTGGGGGAAAACAGCGAAGTAGGGCAGCGCCTGGCGAAGTGGTGCCGTACCCAAACCAGGCAGGGTGCAAATGCCTGGGTGTTGGATAACGCGGTCGATACGACCGATTTCTCAGGCAGCAACCTGTTTGGTTTCGACTACACCGCGTTCCTTGAGGATGAAGAGGTCGGCCCGATCATCCTGGCTTACATCCTTGAGGCGGCAAATTCGCTCATCGATGGCAAGCCCTTCGTGTACGTCATGGAAGAGTTCGCCAAGATGGTGTCGGCAAAGAGCCAGGCCTTGGTGGAGTTTGCGCGCGACAAGCAAACCACGATCCGCAAGCTCAACGGCTTGGGCGTCTTTGTGACGCAGAGCCCGAGCCAGCTTGATCCCAACCGCTTCCCGATCGGCTCGACCATCCGTGAGCAGTGTGTGACGCAGATCTATCTGCCAAACCCCGGCGCCGACTATGCCGACTATGTGGAGAACTTCAAGCTCACTGAAACCGAGTTCGACACGATCAAGAACCTTGCCCCTGACAGCCGGTGTTTCCTGGTCAAGCAAGGCGAGCGCAGCACGGTCTGTTCGCTCGACCTGTACGGTTTCACCGATGAGCTGGAGATCCTGACCGGCACGCCTGAAAGCGTTGAACTCTGCGAAGCAGTGCGCAAGGAATTGAAGACGGACGATCCCGAGGTGTGGGCTCCTGTGTTCCTTGAGCGCTTGAAGCATCAAAAGCACACGTCTAAACAGGCGCTGATGCGCGCCATGGCTTGAGGGGGAGTTATGAAGCTGAAAGTGAACACCATCAAAGGTTGCGCACTCCTGGCCATGTCGCTTGTCCTGGTGGCTTGCGGCAAGCAAGACCAGCCTGACGCAAAGGCGTTTCCCACGGGAAACGCTGGCTCTGTCATCACCGCTGCTGACTGTGACAAGTTGGAAGACCCCAAGCCTGCTGATGAGAGCGCTGCAGGGCGCGCCAAGGCCGTGAGCGCGGGGCAAGCTGCACGTTCAGCATGCAAGAAGGGCGCAGCTCAAGGGACGGGGGCTGATGACCTGGCGCGCATTCGCGAAATCAAAGAGGCCGAGTTGGCCGATCAGACCAGTGCGAAGCAAGCCGAGGGCGAGTTTCGCAAGGGCATCAAAGAAGGCGGCGCCCGTCCTGTGCGCGACTTCAAGTACTGAGGTTCACCATGGGTTTTCTTGCAGAAACCGAGACGGCAGTTACCTCAGGCTTCACCGCTGTAGCCACAGCATTTGGCGGGGGGTTGCTTGACACGTTCAGACCGGCGTTCATCGTCGGTTTTGGTATTTGGATCATGTTTATTGCCTATGAGGTTGCTTTCGGCGGTTCAGAGGACGGCTTCACCTACATCTTCACCAAGGTGGGGCGAATCTTCTTTATCGGGGTCATAGCGCTCTATGGATGGCCTTCGCTTGCAGAGCTGCTGGACGCAGTCAAAGAAGGGTTTGTTGGTTCAAACACCGTATCGACCATCCTGGAGACAAACCTCATCAATCCGATCATGGACTTGTGGGCGAGGTTGTGGGACTGGTTCACATCGACCCTGGCCGACATCGGATGGACGGAACTGGGGCGGCTGTTGTCCACGCTGGCCATGTTTGGCTTCATGTTCGTTGCATACGCCCTGATGTCTGCGGCAGTCGCGATCTTCGGTGTGATCGCCTTGGCGATGTACCTCGTCGCCAACTCGGTGTTCATCCTGCTGATGGCCATTGGCCCGTTCTTTCTGCTGTGCCTGGCCTTCCCATTCATGCAGAGGTTTTTTGAAACCTTCATCGGGAACGTCATGACCGCCATACTTGGGATGGCCTTCGCTGTGTTGATGGTGATGTTTGTTGCGAACCTGTTCGGCCTCACAAACATACAGGCCGTAGTGCCGACTGCAACTGACCCAGCCACGATCAGTGAATACGCCAAGTCTCTTGCCGTGTTGTTCTGCTCGAAGGCAGCGATGTCGCTGCTGATCATCTACCTCTACTACAAGGTGTTTGACCTGGCATCTGCCCTCGGCGGCGGATTGAACATGGGGAACAACATGGTCGGTGGTGTCCGCTCCATCCTGCGCGATTTGCAGCGCTCTTCGGGGGGCGGCTCACGTCAAGCCAACAACTCCATTTCGCAGGGCCGTGGTAGCCCCGCAGGTGGCGGCGGTGGCAGTTCAGGCGCATCGCAGCGCGCCCGTAGGGCAAACACGACGCTGACCGGCATGGGCGTGTCAGCAGGAGGGGCTGCAATCTCCGCAGTTGGTCAAGGGGCCATTGCGGGCGCACAGGGGCTGGGGCGTCTGGCCGGCCGAGCTGGGTCGGTTGGGCGCTTTGCGTACAACCGCTATTCGCAAAACACCAATCGCATTAGCGCTCGGTGAACTTCAACAGGAGAGAGTCATGAAAATTCGCAAGTTCGTTCTGAGCGCCGCCATGATGGTGATGGCGCTTTTTGCTGCTGGGCCAGCGAAGGCCGGCATTCCCGTGATCGATGGCGCGAACCTTGCGCAGCAGATCCAGCAAGTCATTTCCTGGACCAACCAGGCCCAGCAGATGATCGACCAGATCAACAAGCTGCAGGCGCAGATCAGCCAGCTCCAGACCATGACCTCGAAGCTGGAGGGCATCCGCAACCTCGGCACAATCTTGAATGATCCGACGATCAGTTCGGTGTTGCCCGCCGACATGCGCGATGCCTCGCAGCTCTTGCTGAACCCCACGGCTCTCACAACCAGCACGGAGAGCTTGAATCAGATCATGAGCGCTTTTGGCGTCAATGCTCCGACCAATGGCACCTCGGGAAAATCTGCTGCCGATGCCCTGGGCAAGATTCAGCAGATCCTGTCATCGACACAAAGCCGGGCCACGCAACTCCAGGCCCTCGCCACTCGTGTCAACACAACAACCGATGCCAAGGATTCCTTGGACATGGTGAACCGCAATGTGCTGGAAGCGGCGAACGTGAGCAATCAGATGACGCAGACCATGGCTGCGATCGAGGCTCAACGACAAGCAGCAGCGCTCAAGAAGCTGGCAGAAGACCAGGCGTATTTCGAAGCCATCAAGACGGGTGGCTCGCAGCCCATCCGGACCTTCGCGTATTGAACCCACGAGAGAGACCCGTATGAGTATCTTTTCAAAAGGCGCCGATTGGGAGGCCACGCGTCTCTCAGATCTGGTTAAGAGTCGCAACCTGGCATGGACGTTCGCCGGGATGATGGGCTTGTGCCTCGTTGTCGCACTGATCGCGTTGGCCATGCTGACACCGCTCCGGCGTACGGTCCCGTACCTCGTGAAGCAGGATGCTCAGACGGGGAACATCGAAGTACTTCAAGCGTTTGACAATCGAGTGATCGGCAACCAGGAGTTGCTGAACAAGTATTGGGCGCGTCGCTATGTCGTGTCCCGTGAGCAGTACAACTGGTATCTGGTTGCCAATGACTATGACTCGGTGGCGGCCATGACCGATCCGGCCATCTTCAACGAGTACGGCTCCCAGTTCGTTGGTGACAAGGGCCTTGACAAGCTGTTCGGTGACTTCACCGAGCGTCGAATCAAGATCCTGTCCGTTGCTCCTTCACCGACCAACGCACAGCAGATGGTGGTGCGCTTTGAGCGCACTACTGTCTCTAAGGGAAATGTCGTGGAAGCCCCGACCGTGTTTGTCGCCAACATGACTTTTCGCTACAACCCGAACGCCTATGCCTCTGAGTCAGAACTGATTCGCAACCCCATGGGTTACCAAGTGTTCTCGTATCGACGGGACGTTGAATCTCAAGGGACTGTGACGCCCCGTGCGCAAGCGGCCGGGCAGGGAGGTGGAGCATGAAAGCGAACATCAAGTCAAGCGTGGCCCTGGCTGCGCTCGCCGTACTTGTGGGCACGGCATCGGCCGCAGTGGTTCCCACGCCAAGTAGCCACGATTCCCGCATCAGGATCGTGCCTTACGAGCCGAACAATGTCACGGTGGTGAACGTGCAACGAGGGGTTGTCACCCGAATCATGCTGGAGCAGGACGAGCGCATCGTGCTGCCGGCAGTGGGGCTGAGCAGCGACTGTGAGCGTGAGGCCGATGAATGGTGCATCAGCGCTGTCGTGGGCACGAATCAAATTGTCGTCCGCCCTCGTGACAATGCCGTTCGCAACAACCTAGAGCTGACTACGAGCAAGCGCGATTACTCCATCGAGTTCAAGGTCATCCCCGAGGGAGCCGGTCTTCCTGATGCCAGGTCTGCCAAACGCGAAGTTGCGTTCTATCGCGTCATATTCGAGTATCCCAAGCCGAAGTCTTTGGCGCCAGTAATGACAGAGGGCGATCGCGCCGCAGCCGTGGACGGCCTGCTGCGCCGGGTAGACGCCGCGGCGTCTCGTCCACTGCCGCAGTCTGTCGATCCCGACTACGGGATGACCCCTGTGCAACGCCTTCAAGCGGAAGGCATCCAGGTACGCAACAGCAACTACACCAAGCAGGTGCTGGACAAGGGCGAAGATGCTGACCCGACCATGGTGTTCGACGATGGTCGATTCACCTACTTTGAGTACCCCGGTGCACGGGAGATCCCTGCAGTCTTTGCCGAAGGCAGCGACGGTCAGCCCACGCGCGTGAACTGGCACATGAACGGCAATTTTCTTGTTGTCCAGCGGACTGCGAAGAAGTTCACCCTTCGCCTTGGCGAGGCGGTCGTAGGCATCTTCAACGAGTCCTATGACAGCACGGGCATCGAGACGCCCACTTCCACCGTCTCGCCTGCCGTGGTGCGGGAAGTGAAAGGCGGTGCCAAGTGACTGAAGTGAACAACAACATCATCGAGCCGGATGATCCGTCCGCGTTGAATGCTCCGGTCGCACAAGAAACCCTGCCGCCGAGCGAGAACATCGTCTCGGTCAACCGCACGGGCAAGTCTGACAACAAGTTCGCCAAGGGCATGTTCTTTCTCGTGGTCGGCTCGATCTTGGTCGGCCTGCTGGCCTGGATGAGTCAGAGTTGGCTGAATACACAGAAGGCGCACCTCCGGGCCAGCGCCGCGCCGAAGTCAGCGGAGGACACCTCGCAGGTATTCAACCCTGAGAAGACCGGCAGCGGGCTGCCCAAGCCAAAGCTGGGGGCTGACAGCGGGCAAACGCCACCCTCTCAGGTTGCTGCAGCAAGTGGCGTCCAACCAGGCCAGCACCGTGAGGATGGCCTTCGCCCGCTACGGGGCGCTGACGGTAAGGTGATGGTCAATCCACAAGGCCAGGCCATGGCGGTCGACAAAGATGGGAATGTTGTCACGGTCCCTGCGATCGACGCCCAGATGGAGGGTTCGGCACAAGGCGGGCGCAAGCCGCTACCTGGTGAAGCGGGGGGGCAGGCCCAAGCGCAGGCAGGAGGCGGTCAGAACGCGCAGGCCAAACCCGCCAGCCGATTCGGCGGATCGCTGTTTGTAGGGGCTGCGCCTAAGGCTAGTCCTGTAAACGCCTCGGGCGGCAATACAAGCAGTTCCCCTACAACCATCGAGCAGCTTCAAGCCAAGCAGATCGAGCAAACACAGCAGCTCGCCAACTCCTTGCGGGGCTTGGGTCTGATGGGCGGTCAAGGGGCAAGCACCTCAACGCCATCCAGCCCGCCCACTGGGGCCACGCCAGCACCTTACCCGGGGGCCGCGTTGAACACCCCACCAGATCAGGCGAGGCCTGGAACGATCGGTAGCACGCTCTACAGTAGCTCGACTCCAACGGCCATAGCTCGGCAGTTTCCTGACCAAAATCTGGTGCTCCCGAAGGGCCGAACGGCCGACTGCATCTTGACAGGCCGCATCATGGATGAGGTGCCAGGGTTTACAACGTGTGTCCTGGCTACCAACCTCTACGGTGACAACGGCAAGGTTCTCTTACTTGAACGCGGGAGCGAACTGGCCGGGGAGTACGGTGTCACCAATCAGTTGGGCCTTGAGCGACTGTTTGTCACATGGACTCGTGCAAAGACCAAGAACGGCGTTGATATCGACCTGTCCTCGCCTGGTTCTGATCGCCTGGGCACCTCCGGTTTGCCTGGCCACCTGGACAACCGCTGGGGGGCTCGTATCGGGGCTGCGTTCCTTGTTTCTCTGGTGAAAGACATCACGGTTGCTGTGATCAACAACCAGCAAAAGGAAAACAACGCGAATGGCACCTCGGTGAACGTGACGACGCCAACAGGGCAGAACACGATCAACGCGTCGGCTGGCCTGGCCGAGGAAATCATCAAGCAAACGATCAGGGTGCGCCCACGCTTGACCATCAATGAGGGTGAGCGCATTTCGATCACCGTTGCCCGTGATCTGGATTTCTCATCGGTTTACGCCCTGCAAATGGCCGGCCGAGGGGGTTCTGCAAAGGTGGCTGCCAAATGACCCAGGTTCTCGACTTCCCCGGCAGCCTAAAGGCCGAGGCCGCTGGTCATGCCTCTTCGGGGGTGACCAGCGGCCCAGAGCAATGGTTCAGTGATGAGCACGTTTTCGGGGAAGTCCTGGCCAGCGACACAGTGGTGCGCGGTTATCTCCGCCCCATCAAAAAGCACCTGTTGGAGCACCAGGCCACTGAAATCTGGATCAACAAGCCAGGCGAATTGATCATCCAGCTCGAAACCGGCAATATCACTGTGCAGGAGCCTGCACTTGACTTTGCCGCGTTGGATGCGATGGCCCAAGCCATTGCGGTGTACTCGCCGCAACAGCAATCAGTGGGGGCCAAGTGCCCATTGCTGTCTGCCACGATGCCTGATGGCGAGCGGATTCAGGTGGTGATGCCGCCGGCCGTTGAGCCTGGCATGGTCAGCATGTCGATCCGGATTCCCAAGTCAGAGATCATTCCTCTGACCGTCTACCAGGAGTCCGGTGCCTTCTCTAAGTTCGTGTGGGCACGCCCTGAAAACCTCAAGGCAGCATTGGAGATCTTGGACCCTGTAGACCGCGAGCTGTGCGAAATGCTGGCCGCTGGTGATCTTCACGGCTTCCTGATTCGCTCGATCCAGGCCAAGAAGAACACAGGCGTCATCGGAGACACAGGCTCAGGCAAGACCACGCTCATGAAGTCGATGTGCCAACACATCCCGCTTCATGAGCGTCTGATCACGGTTGAGGATGTCCGCGAGCTGATGCTGCCCATGCACCACAACCGGGTTCATCTGCTTTACAGCAAGAACTCGATGGGGATCGCCAAGGTGACGCCGGCAGATCTGATCGGCTCGCTCATGCGGATGGCGCCCGATCGTGCATTGCTGGCCGAGCTTCGCAGTTCCGAAGCGTGGGACTTTCTCAAATTGCTGACCACGGGGCACAGCGGGTCGATCACGTCTTGGCATGCCGAAAGCTGCGCCCTGGGATCGGAACGCTTCGTGTTCATGTGCAAGGAAAACGGTGAAGCTGCCACCCTGGCGCGCGACGAGATCAAGCATCTCTACACACTCACGATCGATGTCGTGATCCACATGACGCGCAGGATTGTCTATGACACGCAGGGTAAGCAGATCGCCTACGAACGCTTTGTCGATGAGGTCTATTTCGATCCGTGGGCCAAGGCAAGAGCACGCTTCGGTGATCGTACCTTGGGTGAGGGAAGGGGCCTCGAATGAAGTTCAAGACCGTGGCCCTTTCCCTGGTTGTCGCAGCCTGGCTGGGTGGTGGTGCTTGGGCGCTACGCTATGCCGCTGGCGGACTGTTTTTAATCGCGCACAAGACCGACCCTCGCCAGGTTCAGGCCGAGACATGGCAGGAATACTGGGCAGACTACAAGGACGACAAGAAAGAGCGGAAGAAGCTGCAGGGCTCGATGGGCTTTGCAGCCTTCGGCATCTTTGGGTTGCCCCTGCTGCTGTACCTCTTTGCCGCCGGGAAGTCGCGCAGCCTCCACGGTGATGCGCGCTGGGCAACCGCTGGTGAGGTCAGCAAAGCTGATCTGTTCGCCGAAGAGGGGCTGATCCTTGGGAAGTTCGGGGACAAGTACCTCATGATGAACGAGGCCAAGTTCGTCATGCTGGTCGCACCGACTCGCAGTGGCAAGGGTGTCGGAACAATCATCCCGAACCTGCTCAACTGGAATCAATCGGTCATCGTCGTTGACATCAAGGGTGAAAACTTTGATGCCACATCCGGCTTTCGAGCCAAGCATGGTCAGGAGGTTTACAAGTTCGCGCCCTACGACGAGAACTTTGAAACCCATGGCAGCAATCCGCTCACCTATGTAAACCGCGATCCTCGCTTTGTGGTGGGCGAGTTGCAGAGCATCGGCTACATGCTGTATCCGAAGCGTGACGGCGACGGCCAGTTCTGGAATGACGCGGCCCGCAACCTGTTTGTCGCCGTCAGCCTCTATTGCCTGGAGTCAGGCTACCAATTCACGATCGGTGAGGTGCTTCGGCGGTCAAACGGGGGAGGGCGACCGAAAGACTTCTGGCAAGGCGTGGTTGACAGTGGTGTTGCCGCCACCGGCCAGGCCTTGAGCAAGCACTGTCTGGATGCCTTGAGTCAGTTTGTCAGCAACTCCGACAACACACTCACAAGCATTCTTTCGACGTTCAGCGCCCCCCTCGGGGCCTTTGCCAATCCAGCTGTGGATGCGGCCACCAGCCGCGACGATTTCGACCTCAGGGACATTCGCCGCCGCAAGATGACGATCTATGTTGTCATTCCACCGAACCGTTTGGCCGAGGCCTCGTTGTTGATCAACCTGTTTTTCAGCATCGCCATCGACCAGAACACGAAGACACTGCCAGAGAAGGACCGTTCGCTCAAGTACCTGGCGCTGCTGCTGCTGGATGAGTTCCCCGCGCTTGGACGGGTGGACAAGTATGTGAAGTCAATCGGGTACATCGCCGGCTACGGCTTGCGCTCGATGATGATCGCCCAGTCGATCAGCCAGCTCAAGGACAGAGAGCTCTATGGGGATGAAGGCACGCGTACGCTGGCCACCAACCACATGGTTCAGATCATCTATGCCCCGCGAGAGCAGCAGGATGCGCAGGAGTACAGCGAAATCCTGGGTTACTACGGGCTGAACAGTACCAGCAAGGGCACATCCCGAGGTCGTGGCTCGGTCACGAACAGCGAGAACATCAGCGAACAGAAGAGGGCGCTGATGCTGCCGCAGGAACTGCGTGAAATGGGCCCCGATCGCGTCATCGTGATGGCCGACAACTGCAAGCCCATCTACGGCGACAAGATCAAGTACTACGCCGACCCCGCTTTCAAGGATCGCGTCCTGCCGCCCGTCAAGGTTCCCGCCCTGGATATCGACGCCTTTATTGCCAGGTCAGAGGGGCGTGTTCGCCCGGCCGAGCCTGGTGAGCAGGTGCCGGCCAGCAGGCTGGCTGTGAATCTGGAGACGATGCCAGTCGTGACCAACAAGATCGAGCCGATTGCACAAGAGGTGCAGGCAGTTGCCGATTGGCTTTTTACAAATGTGCAGTGGACCCAAGCGGCCACAGACAACGCGCAGCCCGAGGTGGTTGCCGTCAACCCAAACGAAATGGAGATGGTTCAATGAAGATCGAACATGCAGCTAAGCTGGTTGGCTTGTCTCTCTGCCTGGCGGGCAGCGTCGTGCAGCTCGGTGGCTGCGCGTCCGTTCCCAAGCCCGCCGAGGCCGATGGCAGTGCACGAGTGCCGGCCAATGACCCCGCCCGTGTCCAGGCGTTCCAGCAGCAGGTCACGCAAGACCGCGAAATGCTGACCGAGAACAACCTGCTCAAGGCTCAGGTTGCCACACTCCAGCAAAAGCTCAACGAGTTGTCCACGGTCCTGCGTGAAGCTGTTTTGCTGCCTCAGGTGGCGCCGCGCCCGCCGGCGCCGCCTGTCGCTGCACCGAACGCCAAACCCGTGGCACCAGCTTCCACTTTGCCGGCCGCTGCACCTTCTCAGCAGCAGTCGAAGCTGGTTTCACCGTTGCCTGCCTATGCATACCGGACAACGCAGTTCGGGGTGCTCATCCGTGTGAACCATCCGTTCGCTCGCACAGAGTTTGAACCTTCCGAGGCAGCAGCGCAGGCCCTGCGCGTCAAAGTGCGGGGAGCCGAAGCCATCGAAGTTCGCGGCTATACCGACAGCAATGTGGTGAACCCGATTGACCGGCTCATCGCGATCGAGCGCGCACAGAAGGCGCGAACCTGGTTGATCAACAACGGGGCCGAGCCCGCTGTGATCACCACCAAGTCATTCACGGCTGGGCGGTTCATGGCCGACAACCGAACTCAGCAAGGCCGGTCTCTGAACCGCCGCGTTGAGATCGATATCCGCAACCCGAAGTTGAACGCCAACCCCGTCGCCATGTGAGCGACTGAACCAGGAGCAGCCAACATGAGCAACCAGATCACCGAAGGCAAGGACCGTGAACTGCCACCTGATGGCGATGGCGTCATCACCCGCGCGCCGACCCCGGCCACGCTCGATCTCAGAGCCGAGATCAGCGAGGCCTCGGCGCACAAGGAGGCAGGGCAGGGCGATGCGATGCGGGCACGGTCAAGCATCGAATCCCGTGCGGATCTTCGGATTGCCGCGACAAATGAAGCCATGCGGGCAGAACCGACCAGGTCGGCGGCCACTTTGGTGATCGAGGCGGACACTGCCAGACGATGGGCCGATCTCGATGCGGCTGACTTTGGCCGCATTCGCTCAGAGGTGCGGCGGGATGGGGCGCTTGATGCCATTGCTGGCCACATGCGCGCATCGCCCGAGTACGCGGATGAACTCAAGAAGCGATCGCCTGTAATCGCTGACGCAGCGAAGGCCATCAACGAAGAACGGGCGAGGGTAGAGCGCGAAGCGTCCGAGCGAGCTGCTGCCGAGCAGCGTCAGGCCGCAGCCGATCAACGCAACGCCGCAGCCGACAAGACGCGGGAAACACTGATCGATGCTGCCGGTTTGGCAGCCGTGGCAGCCATCCGTGCCCGACAGTCGGCACAGGTTGTTGAACAACTAGCCAAGTCCCCAGATACGGCCACGCAGCAACTGCGCGAAGCGCAACAAGCGCTCAAGGCGCCCCCACTGGATGGACGTGTCACGGCCCCGGATGATCCGGACATCGCGGCCCAACGGGCGCGAGTCCTCAAGCGCCCGGTGATCGAGACAGAGTTGAGCGAAGCGCTGTTGACGCGCTTTGTCGTTTCCCACGAGAAACGCGGGCTGCTGGACAAGGGGGCTACTGAGTTCACCTTCAAGGCCGGGCAGCAGCAGGGGCAGGTGGCATTCCGTGACGCAGGCAAGTCACTGAGCACTGAGCTTGAGGACAAGGCCATCATCCGTGCCATGGTGGAGGTTGCTGTGGCCAAGAACTGGCGTGAGGCCACGGTCAGCGGGACCGACGATTTCCGCCGCAATGCTTGGCTTGAGCTGAGCATGAATGGTTTGAAGGTCAAGGGTTATGAGCCACGCCAAGCCGACCTGCAGATCCTGGCCGATCTCCAGAAGACGGCGCCCAAGCAGGATGCCCGCCAGCCAGATTCCAACACGATCACTGTGATCGAGCGCGAACAGCAGCGCGCCGCCACACCGCAACCAGAGGCACCTGCCCAGGTGGCGCGCAAGCACATCGATGCTGACGCCATGTCAGCTCATCACAAAACCGTGATCGACAATTCACGTACCCTCTTGAAGTCGCAGGATCTCGGTGACAAGTTCACCGAGGCTGCGCTGCGTGAGCTTGAGGCCAAGCTGCGCGGCGAGCGTGTCTATGTGGGTGAGCTGGTGGCCCACGGCAAGGCCCCTTACCAGTTCGACAACAAGAAGGATGACAGCTACTACGTCACCCTCAAGACCCCGGCAGGCGAACAGGTGATCTGGGGTAAGGGCCTGGTCGAAGCCATGCAGGGCCGAAAGCCAGGTGATGAGATCGTGCTGCAGAACGTGGGCCGTCGCGACGTGACCGTTCAAGCGCACACACGGGACGACAAGGGGGCAGTTGTTGCGACTCATGCCAAGGATTCTCATCTGAATGCTTGGACGTCCGAGCTGTTGTCAGAGGTGACAGCTCGCGCAAGGGCGGACTTTGCCAACCGTGCGAACGATCGCCAGCCATCGCTGGGGGTACTCGATCCGAAGGCTGAGCGGACCACAGCTCAAAGCCCCGCGGCCGACCGTGAGCCCAAGCCCCAGCAGCGGAGCCAAGAGGCTCAGCGCAACAGCCGAGATCGTTGATCCTGGCCAGCCATCACAACGTCAACCAGAAGAGGATTTTCATGTTCAAACGAAAGCACACCCTGGCCGCTGTCTCGGCCGCATGCGTGGCCGGCATTGCCACCCTCGCTATGCACACAACCGTCTATGCCGCTGACGGCTGCAAGTTCCTTCTCTGCATCGCTGGTCCTTGGAAGAGCATTCCCTTGTGCGTTCCCACTGTCAAAGAGGTGTTCAGGGACATCGCAAAGGGGCACGGCATCCCTTCCTGCTCGATGAGCGGGGCTGGCAACAGCGCGGCGAACAACTGGGTCAACAGCGAACAGGCCTGCCCGGTCATGTATCGCTACTACGGTGACTATGGTTACCAGGGTTGCCGATACCCGGGTCAGATCACGGTTCTGGTCGATGGTCAGCCTTGGTCTACCGTGTACTGGGACATGGCTGGCAACACCTCCACCTTCTGGACAGACAAGGCCCGCACCGCTTTGACCAGCACGCCTGGCTCTGCGCCGCTCGACACTACTTACGACACTGACTACGCGACATACCAGAAGGCTTTCACGGAGTATTGCAACAGCCTCGATTACGGGTATGGCTACAACAACTACAACAACTACCAGACCTATTCAAACGGGTACTACTTCAACAGCGCGGATTGCCCCAAGAAGACCGGCTATTGGTGGGGCTGGTAAACCTTGATCATTCATCCAGGGCGCACCCCGTGTGCGCCCTTCTTCATTTATTGGAGAACATATGAAGACGAGGACAAAGGTGCTTGTCATCGCGTTGATCCCAGCCATCGCACTATGCGTGGCTATAGTCCACGCAGAAGGCTACGCCGTCACTTGGGCAGATGTTTTGATTCTGACGGGCATCATTGGCCTTGGTGCCGGCGCATGCGCTGGGTTCATCGCCCGCGATATGCGGGACGCCAAAAGTGACAACCGCAAGGATTGAAACTGGGGTTGATGATGATTAGACGCACCGTCGTGATGGCCGCATTGGCGGCGTTGGTACTTCCTGGCCAGGGACGCACCTGGTCGATTTCCTTGCCTGGTGAGCCGGCCGAACAGCATGCAACCGGGCGCGTGACTGGTGTTGCTGATGGCGACACCATGTACGTTGAAATAGGTGGCAAAAGCACCCGTGTGCGCTTGGCCGAGATCGACGCTCCTGAGAAAGCCCAGCCATTCGGCCGCCGCTCAGAGCAAGCCCTAAGAGATCTCGTCGCGAAGAAGGTTGTCAGCTTGTCATGGCGCACCATCGATCCGTACGGCAGGCCGGTGGTCGATGTCCGGGTGGGCACCCTGAATGTGAATGCCGAGCAGGTCAAGCGCGGGTACGCGTGGGTCTACCGACAGTACAGCCACGACAGACAGCTCATAGCCGATGAGCAACAGGCAAAAGCATCTGGTCTTGGCCTGTGGGCCGATCCGCACCCTATACCGCCATGGGACTGGCGTAAAGACCACAAGGGGAGGTGAGGGCTATGTCGGAGCCTCTAGCGCTGCCGCTATCCCCCACCATGTGCCAAAGCGGCCATGATCTGGTGATCGGCACCTACCACCCTCAGAAGCTCAAGGACGGCGGATGGACGATCTGCAGGGCAATCGGCCTGGTTAAGTGGTTCCCACTCGCCATGGGGGATGCTCATGAATGGTTGACCTGGCCAAGCCTGGGCGGGGCCGTCCAATGGATGCTGGCGGACCCTGACAGCCTCGGTGAATACCCAATGTGGGGTAGATAAATCCCACCCCTATACACAGTACCTGCAACCATATCGAAGGAACTCAAAATGAACCCGACCATTCGCCGCGCAGCAATCACGGTAGCACTCGTCGTCGCCATCCCTGGCTTGGCAAGGGCTCAGTCATACGAAGCAACGCTATCTGACAGTCAGGTGCTGCTCACTGATGCCTCACCGTCACGCGCGCAACTCACCAGTTGCCAGCCGATGAAGGGCGAGCGCGTTAGCGTGCTGGAAACTAAGATGAACATCGATGGCATGACGGGATTGAACGCAGCGCGCGTACTCGTCCTTGAGGGGGAATGCAAGGGCGCGCGTGGATGGGTCGGGTTGGCTCGACTTGAAAAGGCAAGCCCAAAGGGAGGCTGACATGCTTCCCCCATTTATTCCAAGCATGCAATTGCTTGAGCAGATAAAAAGCATGGTCGATAACCATGAAGATTACATTCCGCAGGCTGATGGAGTGGAGGGGGCTGAATTTGTCGTAGTTAATTACTTTCAAGAAGGCGTTTGGATCTGCCGCCATCACGGCGAGTGTGCAATGTCGAAATACACCAAGATTCAACAAATATTACAAGCGCAAACTAAGGTAGGGCGACAAATAGAAAAATGAGTTGACAGGCTAGGCACTTGTGCCTATCATTGTTGCATCTTAAACCTCGGGGAGTAAAAATGCAATTGGGAAATTTGGGCGCTTTCGAGTTTGCCGTCTTCATGTTGGGTTTGGTTTTGATGATCCACATCGTTCAGGATTTATCAAAGCACTTCAACGAATGGGATAAGGGCAGACCGGGCGCAAAAAATGAGGTGAATGAAGATCACCCATACAAAATGTTCAGTTTTAACACACGCTCTCTTTTTCAAATGAATGGCGATGTGACTGACGAGAATACGATTGTCAAACTCAGGAAGCGACTAAACAGGAGTGCAAACTTCTATAACATCCTATCTTTGGTTCTGCTTCTTGTTGTTTCTTGGCCGATAGGGAGTTATGTATGGCGAGATTCTGCCCTATATAGGGCGAACGTCGATTTTGATATTCCAGGTATTGCGATCATATTTGGCACTGCCTTGGTTAGCTTTCTGTCGGGTGTGATGCCGTACATAATCACATCTACAATCTCCAACTCAATACGAAAAGATCACGATCGTCTTCTCGATATGCCCGACCGCTTGGCACAAGACTTAGTTCGCTGGTCCAAAAAGCACCAGGAAATTGATTCATACCGGCAAAGGGTCGCTGCAAAGAGGAAGTTCTTAGCTGGCGATTACGAGCAAATGCGTGATGCAGCACATAGACTGGATCAACCTGAAACGGTTGAAATTCCTGCTACACCACAAGTTAATGAAGTGTATGAAACTGGCCCCTTGTATAAAATGGATGAAACCAAGGGGTTATAGAAATTCAAATACACGCAAAATCACACGCAGTACCGTTTATATGTCAAACCGAGATCGCTATCAGCAACTATTGACTGACCATGGATTAACTCAAGCTCAGAGTGCTGAGGTAATTTCTAAAATCACGCTACGTCCATGTTCCGTTCGTACAGTTCGTGCATGGTTGGCAGATTCCGATAAACCTAGTTCGCGCCCTTGCCCGGATTGGGCAGTTTCTGCTTTGCTCAGAGGGTTGGCGGAAATTAAGTTAAGCTAGGTCAAAATAGTGGAGATCAAAGCATGACTGTCGATCAATTTGGCGACCGCTGCTTGGCAATACACCGCATTGGGTTAGGCATGCTTGTCGGAGGCCTACTAGCGTGTCCTACAATTTGGCATAGCGATTTGGGGCATGTAGCTTGGTGGGTATGGCTCATTGGGATGTTTATTTTCACAACAGTGGCTGTTGTTCCTTTAGCGCTTCTTCACTGCGCCCTCGCCACACATGCTGACGCGATGCTCAATCGTCTAGACAAGCACAAGGCGAAATAATGTCAAGCCAGTCAGAAGTATTAGATAAAGAAATTGATCTCTTTATGATTGAAGCTGGCATTGCTGTATATCAGGTGGGCGATGTCTATGACGCTCGGGAGACGGGCGAGTTGCTTTCTGATGAAGAAAAATCCAGATGATTTGTGACCGTTCTAGCCGATTCACCTTTGGCCGCAACGGTGCTTGATATTCCTTTAGCTCAAACAGAAATTGAGGCATGGGAATACGCAGCAGAACATTACGGGTTCAAACGAAATGATCCGCCAAGAGTTGGCGGATTGTGAACAGGATGGAGCGCGATATGAAGATTGAATTACATGCGGGCGGAAAACTTAAGATGGCGCGTCAGCAGCAGAAATGGATCGGTAACGACTCGATGCAGACTGCCTTGTTTGCTGGTGAAGAGGTAATGGCGATTACCGATGATAAGGGCGGTTTCGACTTGCTCTATTTGGGGTTCCAGACGGGGGGCTTTGCCTCTCTCGAAGAAGCAAAAGTATCAGCGCCGGCCTTTGCAAGTGCCGTCCTTGCACACATGGCCACGTTGATCTAAATAATAGTCACACTGGAGGTATCGAGTACCTTACCTTTCCTCAATAATTATTATTTACCCTATTTTTCTCTTGCACACCCGTGCCGATACTTCGTTCACTCTCGATTGAAACCAACTTTAAATAGCGAGGTCATATGTCCTACTACAACCGCAATAGCCGTTGGCTGGCCCCTTTGCTCGTCATCGCTTTGCTCACTCTGACGCCTGTGGTACTTTCGACATTTGACGTCAACCGCCTTGATGGGGGCGGGCCGATGCCGCCAGTCCCTGTGTGGATGGCAACAGTAGCCAAGGTCGGTGTCGTCCTCGCCACCGTCTTGGCCGCTCTGGGCGCTTGCTTCACAAACACGCTCTCTGCACACCTTGCGCGTGTTGTTTTGCCCGGCATTGCGCTAGGTGTGCTGCTGGCAGAGGTTGGCCTTAGCGGTCCGCAATTGCTGATCGCCATGGCTCTGCTGTGGATCGTGCTTGGCGGCCTCGACTACCGCAGCGGCAAGGTCTGAGCCTTTGACTAGGCGAGGGCGCTGAACGGGCGCCCTAATTACACCCCCCACACGGATAGCATCAATGAAAAAGCCGCGAAACGCTCAGGACCGCTTCACCCGAAAATATTGGGTGGCTTTCTTCATCAATACATCTTCGCTGCTCCTTGCGTTTGCCTTCATCTACTTGTATGGAGAAACACTCTCTGGTTGGGCGGCCGGACTTTCCATTGCATTCCTTGGCGTCTTCATTGAACACCAGGTGATGAAAGAACGGAATTACCCACCCATGATTTCAGATGCAAGGCGGGAAGAAGCAATAGCCGTACTGGCTAAAAATGGACTTCAAGCCCATTTGTATATTCCCGCCGCTGGTTGCGATGATGAAGAGTTGGCAGAAACGTTGCGTTTTATGGGTGACAGCGGATATTTGATCACTAATGCCTGCGGTGAAATTTATGGGAGAGTGGCTAAGGCCGCGATGACCTCCGATGAGCGCGCGAACATGGCACGCCAAGGTTTTTATTTGGTCGAACGCAATACGGTCGAAACGCCATAACGGCATGAAGGGGTTGGTAAATGGATGAGCAAATGGCCGTCGAACTGCTGGTGGCTCAAGTGAAAGACTACGCCAGTGACCGCGCGAAAGACGTTGCGCGAGGGGCCGAGACTCCACGGCTGGCGGCGCTGCTAGTACAGAAATACGGGCGAGGCGTGGTCGATGCAGTAGCGACGATCTTCGAAACCCCGAGGGCCGCAGACCCAATCTTTAAGGCTGTGGATGAAGAAACAGCAAAGATTGACCCTCTCTGGCGCGAGCACAATCGGGAGCGGTGGGCTGGCAGGCCGGCTGATGTGATAACCCACGGCTAACCGATTTTCCAACAGATTTAGCCGCTTAATTTTTCAACCAGGAGAACCGCGATGAGTACATTTTGGGACGACCAGGCCGACCAGCTCGCAAAAGCATTGGCAACCAAAGTGCCGGCGCTGATTCAGCATTTCGTGCGAACAGCAACACCGGAGGCCTTGGCAGCTCTGGTAGGGGACGCACTGCCGGACAAGATCGAACACCGCGTCGCTGTGGTTGAGATTCTGAGTCGGCGCGTGCTGCTGGAAGACGTCGTGCCGATGGATGAGTTTTGGAAAGCTCATCCTCCCATTGTGAATGTCCTGTCCGCGTCCGAAGCCGACAGCCGAAGCTCTGGCGCGCAGTGACATGGTCATGTTTGATCTGATCAAAAAAGGCTTTTGCATACTCGGTGGCCTGCTCGTCGGCTCAGCTCTTAGCCAAACCCTCGGATTCGCACCAGTGTCGTTTTTTGTGTGGGCAGGTATCCCTGGCGATCAGCATTTTTCGCTCGGCATTTTGATCTTGCTGGCGGCCTGGATGATTAATGCCGTTGGTGGTGGCCGCTTGCATCCCTGGGACAGATAATATTAGAAGGCGAGCTGAGGCAAATTGACAACGATGAGCGCCCTTACTAAACAATGTTCTTTACTGCTCTAAGCATGTAGATCAAGCTAACACAGGAGAAAAGATGAAGAGAAAGCATGTATTCATTATTGCCGTTGTGCCGGCTCTGATTGTTGGAGTGTTGGCTTGTTGGCTTAACCCGGGGCTAACGGAATGGCCAAATGCTGGATTTCTTGGCGTGGGACTTGGCGCATTCGCGGGGTTAGCAGCACACTTTGCGTCGCTCGGCCTTGATGATGGCGTTGCGAATGACTGAGGCTCGTAGTGTTGCGCTTCAACGCTGCTTTTAAGGCCGTTCAGCTAGGAGGCTTGAGGCCTCAAACGCAACACCTGCTCAACTACCGTAAATTGCGACAATAAGGATTATGTAAACTCTTTGCCGTGACAAATTTTGTCTAGGCAATCATCGTGCCAATAGGATCGTAAAATGAAGAAATCGGCAAACATCATTCACGTATTGTTTGGGCTTTTGTTGTTGTGCGGTTCAATTGCCCTGGTTGCTTGGTTCAGTGGTGTCGCACCCGCAAGCAACCAAGAGCGTGAGTTCATAAAAATGTTGGAGTCATCTAGTTGGATGGAGAATTCCAGGGTTGCCGCGAGTGTTGCGCAGGCTAAAGGAGCAAATTACGTTTCTCGGCAACATTTTTGGGCTGCCGAAGATGCGTTTGTTCAGGCCAGTCATCAAACATCGCAGTAAGACAAGGTGCTAAGGCTGCATCTTTCATCCGCACCATTTGATTTCTTAACCAGGAAGGAAAACCGTGTCACTTGCTGATTTACTGGCACAAAAGGCGAATGTCGCAAAACAGTTGACTGAGCTGGATAAGCAGCTCAGCGCCCTCCGCAGCGATGACCGCAAAGCGGCCATTGCCCAAATTCAGGCCCAGATGCGTGAGCATGGCCTGACCGTGGCCGATCTCGAATTGCGCGCCCTACGGAAGCCCCGAGTGGATGCCAAGGAACCGCGCGAGAAGCCTCCCGTCAAGTTCAAACACCCATCCACCGGGGAAGCCTGGACAGGCCGTGGCCTCAAGCCAAAGTGGCTGCAAAGGGAAATTGCACAAGGTGCATCACTCGACAGCTTCCGCGTTTGATGAATACCCAACCACCATCACTACAAATTAAGGTTAAAGATGACTTTCATTCCCCGCTTCGCGCTCTTGGTCGCTGCTGCCAGCAGCATCGCCGGTTGCGCCTCCGTCGCAGTCGATCACGATCACATTACGCAGCGCACAGCCTTTGCGCTGGGCATTCCGGCATCGAGCTTCACTATCAGTGATCGCGCTGACAGTGGCGTTCGCACTGACTACACGGTGAAGACAACCACAGGCAAGCAGTACGCGTGCTATGTCACCGGAAGTTTTGGGATCACTGGTCGCGTTGTGTCTGATGCGATCTGCAGCGAGGTCGGCAAGACCTCATCGCCAAAGCCTGCTGCCAAGCCTGCTGCTTCGTCACAGTCGTGCAACGCGTTGCTCAAAGCGGCTGGCAAATGCTGATTGGCTCCGTCATAATTTGACGGTCAGACCGAGAGGTCAAGACCCTGCTTTAACCTCCCTGAGCAGGTGGCACGCCGTGATGACAGCGACGTGTCTTGAACGCCCGAAATCATCGGGCGTTTTTTTTTCACCTGGCCAAAACCTCAATAGGCATCGGCAATGTTCAGCGTCATCACGTTGGGTGCCCCGGCCACTCCGCCGGAGACATCGAGTGTCTTTGTCGCAAACACTGGTGCCACCGTTGTGAAGTGGTAGACAGCATCCGAACCCCGTGTGACATGGATGGTGCCGGATTGCGCTGTGTATTGCGAGCTGCCTGTAGTGACGGCCACACCTACGTTCACCGTGACAAGCATCGGTGCAGTCAATGGGTCTGCAGCAAGGAAAGCCGCCTGGTCTTGAACCAGTGTGTAGATCCCATCAGGTGGCGTGCCCTTGAACACGAACGAGATCGAGCTGCCTGAGTAGGCTCCGTTGCTTTGATCTCCACCGTTGAGCGTCGCTGTGCTAACCACGACCGTGGTAACCAACGTGCCTGTGCCCGAGTTCGTCGTTTGGGCTGTGTTCCCACCGTTGACGTAGTTGTTCGCATCCATTGTCCAGTAGCTGGTGGCCGTTGGACGAGATTGAACTTTCACCTCGGGGGCATTGCCGCCACCGCCACAGGCGGTAAGTACCGCTGCAGCGGTGGCCAGCAATAGAATTTCTAGCGCGCGCTTCATCACTCGATCCCTCGTTTGTTGATGGCGCAGCGCGATTGATAGTGCGCTGCAAGCGCTACTATCGCACCACCCGGCCCTGCAACTGAGCCATCACCTGGTTGATGTGCTCCACGGCAAGATTTCCGCGGTGCACGTTGCGCAGATACATCTCGGTGGTGGTACTGAAACGATGGGTAACTTGCACGTCGTAACTGCGCAAGATCCAGCTGACAAAACCCTGGTTGTATCCCGCCTGGCCAAGATCTCGCCACTGCACTCCGGTGACACCCTTTTCCCACGGGAACACACCTGACTGCATCCACACGCCCGCATCATCAGTGAAGAGTCGAACCGAGTTGGTGAAGGCGATCGAATAGGCCGTCCACACGATAGCGAGAAGCGCACCCAACACGGTCAGCCAAGACATATCTCCCATCTTGGTGAAGCGTTGAAGCGCTACAGACACAAGCATGAAGCCGATGCAGCAAACCAGAAGTCGCAGCAGCAAGGCCACTCCCTCACGGGCATAGGCAACCCAGCTAAGGCGAAACACCAGAAATGGGCTGTTCTGCTCGATGACTGGGCCCAACGCGCGCTCGCTGGTTCCGATGATGTCGCCACGGTCATTGATGTGCAGGGTGCGGTTCTCCATCATGGCTATCTCTCCAGTGGTTTGTGTGCTCGGTGGTCGCTCGGTGCACGCGACAACGCCGGCATCATTTCCTTCAATCTGGCCGTGATGTCCTGCACCGTCTGCGACTGGGTGACACCGCGAACTTCCGTCATTGCCTCGATCCTGAGGCCCTTGCCTCGCTGTTCAAAGAAGCTGACAAACTCCTTGCTGAACTCCAGCGATTGGGGCGGACGTGGCTGGAATACCTGGGCCTCGATCCGCTCCTTGAGCATGTCAGCGTTCACCTGGTTAATCGCCCCCTTCCCCACGGCTGCATCAATGGTCGCTTCCATGAACGCCAGCCGAGCTGCCAGTTCATTCTTGGCCGGCGAGACCATGCCTTCGGACTTCAAGGCTATGAAACTGTCCGTACGGCTGCCTCCGCCCTCGAAGCGCCCACGGGTTGCATACTCGTCCTTCACGATGCTTGTGACCAGGTTCCGGCAGGAGTCAACCATTTTGTCGATCTCTGGCGTGCTGCCCAAGCCTTTCGGCATGTCCACGTCAGCCAGTTTGCCGGCGAACGCATTCACCAGAACCTCAGGTGCTATGCGGTAGGCACGGCCAAGCGCTGCGGTTCCTTCCTTGAGCATGTGCGCCTGCTGATCGACCGTTGCACCCTTGAGGGCTGTGGCCACCATTTCGGTATTCACCTGCTTCTCGCGCGCTGTTGCCAAGACAGCGTATTCCAGCGCGATGCGTGCTGCCATCAGCTTGCGCATGCCGGGATCAGTCGTCTTGGAGGCTGCGTTCTGCTCAGCCTTCTCGATGGCTGCGCCGAACTTGGTCAGGATCGAGTCTGCCGCATCGCGGCGCTGACCTTCCATCGTCTCGAAGCTCATGCTTGGCCTCCCGCGTTCCTGGCCATGTCATCGAGCACCTTGCGGCCGGCGGCTACCGCCTCTGACTCCGCTTTGCCCGCCGCGATCGCCTTGTCGAAGTCGAAGGTGCGATTCACAAAGGCCCAATGCGCGGCACGGTTGTAGGTCAGCACACCCTCGCCAGAGTTCACCAGCCGGTCACACAGCGTGCGCCACGCAGGGTGCAGCTCGGGATGATGGTCGACCAGGTACAACCCCCAGCCGAGGATGTTGCCCGCTTCCGCAGGCTGCAAGGTGGTGTAGATGGGCAGTGGGGTGCAGTCCTCACTGTCCAGATCGATGTAGGCCTGGCCGTCGTCCGTGACCCGGGCCAGCTTCCGTACGCCTGTCATCACATCGTTCAGCAGGATGAACACCCCCGGCTCAAACGCTGTCAGATCTGCGATGTCGTTACTCATGGTCAAGTCCTTTCAAGATCCTGTTTGCTTCTGTTGTCCTGGTTGAGGGTCTTTCGGACCTTTTCTCCTACCAGGCTATCTGCAAGCTCTTTCGCCAATATCCGGTCGGCGGCATCGCTGGAACGATGAAGCGCATCGATGATCCGGTCATATGAGCTGGCTGCTTGCTTCTCCGAGTTCTTCCATTTTTCCACCCGTTTGACATTGATCTCGCTGGGCTGTGGGTTCGTAGCCTCCCCACGTTCCTCTAGGCGAGTAACAGCCCACGGCTTCTTGATGAGCTGCTGGTGCAAGCGCTGGGCCCGCTTCGTCGCCTCGGCCTCAACGCCCCGCTGTCGCAGCTCATGGGCAAAGCGTTCGCGCCACCGATTCAAATCAGCCTTGCGGGGGTTAAGCCGAACACCTTCCATGTTCTCGGCCTTGACTGCCACATGGCAATGAACTTGGGGCTCATCAAAGTGCTGCCCCATCACCCACTGATGCCCAGCAAACTCAGCCTCAGCCGTGGCCTTCACCGACGCAAACACAGCGCGCTCGTCTGTCCCTTCGGGCATCGAAAACATGATGTTGAAAGCGAGCCGCTTGTCCGACTCCGCAGGCATTTGGGGCCCTACGTGCTCCCACATCCAGGCCAGGTCATTCACCTGGTCCTTACCCTTGTACTCTCTACCATCCTGGTCAAACACCTGCCCCTCGCCATCCTGGCCGATGTACTGCAGGTGCTTACGAACCACTTTCATGCTGTGGTTCTTGCCCGGTGTGATCTTGACCATCACCTGGCGACTTCGACGTGCAATACCCGCCAGTCGCGCCCTGATGTCCTCTTTGCTGCCACGGCCAGGGTAATCACCTGGCTGACTTGTACGCACCTTCTTGCCGGTCCAGTTTGAAGGCTTGCCACCCGAGGCCGCAGGCTTCTTGCCCTTCCGGCCGAGTTGCAGATCGTCGGTCCAGTCGTGGAAGTTGTCATCCCACGCCCGACCTACCCTCAGACTTTCAGTTGCCATCGCCTCGCCCCTTGCGCCATCGCCGCGCTCACCGTTTCAACATGGTGCCGGATTTCAGACTCAAGGTCCGCCAGCCTCGCCACAAGCTGCGCATCCGGCTCCTGCCGGCGCAGCGCCGCCAGCTCGACCGCTACCTGAGCCATGGCAGCGTTACTTTGAGTAAGTGCCTCCAGTTCGGCCTGGCCATAACTGGGGGCGTTGGCCAGGGCTGCGCGCACGGCGGCGATCACCCACTCTTGGAAGCCATAGCCTTCTGCCTTTGCGGCAGCCTCAGCCGCCTTGTTCTCGGAGGGCGTCAGCTGGATCTCTCGGCCGACCTTTGCGCCTCGATCCGGCTCGTCAAGCACCACCACCCTCACCTTCTCGCCCGAGGGCCCTGCAGCCAGTTCTAGGCCCTCTGCTAAGGCTCTTTCAACCATGCCTCGCATGACCTTGCCAGGGACCAATCCACGGTCCGCGCACCACTTAACCCAATCGGCTTTCAAAGGCTTGCCGAGGTCAATGGTCATCAGGCGGTCAGCGCGGGATGCGGGAGGTGTGGTGTCTGTCGTCATGTTTCGATTGTAGTACATCCGTCGGCGCTAGCCTATCCTGCTAATACTCTTCATGTGGTTTTGTAGGCTGTCTTGTCGGTTTTGGCGGTTTCGGGCTGCCGCGATGTGGGTTTTATCCGGGTATAACTCGGGTTTTCGGACACACACGGTATGGGTGAGGTCCGGTGAGGATGTGGTTAGAATGTGGGTATGGAGCTAAAGCCACGCGACCCACCAGGCCACGCCAACCGCAAGTTGCGCCGCCATGTCAGTGAGATTTCGCGCTTGAGAGCTGAGGGCTACACCATCCGGGCGATCCACGAAGCACTGCAGGACGCGGGCGTGGAAGTCGGGTGGGGCACGGTCCAACGGGAGGTGAAGCGGCTTGAAGCCACGCCCTCACCTGGCCGCAGCTCGGGGCGACAATTGGCATCGACGCCGGCTCAGCAGCCGGCCGCGCCTGTCGCTCCCGAACTGGGGGGCTCAACTGGCGCGGCTGTCGATGTGGGAACCCACTTTGACAGTCACATCACAAATCCACTGTTCAAACGGCAAAGGTAGGACGGCATGAAAGTAGCCATCATTAATTTCAGCGGTAACGTAGGTAAGACCACGATCGCGCGGCATGTCTTGGCGCCGCGTATCAAGGGCGCGGAGATCATCTCCGTGGAATCGGCGAATGCCGATGAGCAGGAGGCCGATGCACTGCGAGGGAAGGACTTTGCACACCTGCAGCAGTACATGCTGGCCAGTGACAACCTGATCGTTGACATTGGCGCCAGCAACGTAGAAGACTTGTTGGGCCTCATGCGCAAGTTCAAGGGCAGTCATGAAGACTTTGACGCCTTCGTGGTGCCGGCCGTGCCGGATGTCAAGCAACAGAAGGACACGGCCAACACCGCGAATGAGCTGGTGAAGATGGGCGTCCCCGCCTCCAAGATCAAGATTGTGTTGAACCGGGTCGAAGATGGCGACACACCAGAAAAGCAGTTCTCGGCCTTGGTCAGCTTCCTCTCGGTCAACAAGGTGGCCACGCTGAACCCAGCGGCTCATCTGACGGACAACGAGATCTACCAGCGCGTCAAGCATGATGGGCGAAGCATCACGGACCTGGCCGGCGACAAGACCGACTACAAAGCACTGATTGCCAAGGCGGACAGCCAGGCTGACAAGGTGGCCTTGGCTGACAAGCTGGCCGTCAAGCGGCTGGCAGACGGTGTGCTGCCCGAGATCGATGCTTGCTTTACTGCACTGGGCCTGAAATGAGTGCCAAGCCGAGCAACGCCCGTGAAGCGCTGCTCGCTGAAATGCTGGGCGACCTGCAGGTTCTGCTGGCCCGGGCCGAGCTGGTGGATCAGAGCGCGAAGCAGACAGCAACTGCGATCACCGAAGCCACGGCAGCCTACCAGGCTCAGGTGGACGACATGGTGGCAAAGTTGCGTGTGGAGACCGCCAGCATCGTGTTAAAGACCACGGAGCACGCTGCGCAAAGCCTGGTGGGTCAGCAGCAGGCAACATTGCAAAAAGCCGCTACGTTGGCCTTGCAGCAGGCATTGACGGACACCGTTCTCAAGCGCACACGCCGCGACTGGATCATGACGGCCAGCGTCTCAGCGCTAACGGGCAGCATCTTTACGCTGGGCCTGATGGGCGCTCATGCCTGGTTGTTTGGCAGTTGAGGTTGCCAGCCTCAACTGCCGACGCCGGCAGCGTCTACAACAGACCGCGCTCAGCGAATGAGACGACCTGACCACCAGCGACTACCAAGTGATCCAGCAATCGCACGTCCACCAGCGCAAGTGCGCTCTTGAGGGTACTGGTCAGCAGCTCGTCTGCGCGTGACGGTTCCGGATAGCCTGAGGGGTGGTTGTGCACGATCACCAGGCCATGAGCATGCCGGTTAAGTGCCTCAATGACGACTTCACGCGGATAGACGGAAGTCTGTGTGAGCGTGCCACGGAACAGTTCGACAAACTCGATGATGCGGTGTTGTGCATCAACGAAGATCGCGGCGAACACTTCATGCTTGAGCTGCCCCAGTCGCAGGCATGCCAGGGCCTTGGCATCCGCTGGCGAGGCGATGGAGCCATGGCGGATGATCTTGGCGTCAAGGGCGCGCATGGCCGTGGCGATGATTTGGTCGGCGGTTGCTGGCCGGAAGATGCCGTTGCCAAGATGGATGTAGTGGTCGAAGTGCTCTGTCGTCATCGTTGCGCTCGGGTATCAGGCGGGATTGCCTGATGCCCCTGGATCGGTCCGCGCGCAGTAGTCAATGGTGTCAACGGCCGAAGGCCGCAAGAGGGTTCAAAGAACCCTCGCAGCCATTGACTGCGAGCACGGACTGATACTCTCGGTAGACAGCAAGCCCCCCTCCCCTCCCTGCGGCCCTAGGCCGCACCGAGCCCGGGCGATAGCCCAGCGAGATACACCAGCCCGCCCGTTCAGGGCCAGGCGCCTACCGTCTCGCAACGCGCTCTGAAAGCCTGGCGCGCTGCGCCAGGCGATCACCGGCCGTCAGGCCGGCTCAACCTTGATGTTCCACCACTGTTTGCCGTCATGGCGCATGGTGATCTTGCAACGGTTCATCACCACAGTACGCGTATCACCAGCTTTGCCCGGATGAACGGGACGTGTCAGTGGATTGGTGTTCTGTGCGTGGCTCATGGTTCGCTCCTTTGTTGCGGCAACCCCTGCCGCTTCGACGCCAAAAGAGCACACGGGGCCCACAGCGC
>NZ_RSED01000027.1 GCF_003933735.1 Aquabacterium soli
GTTTTCGGTCGGCGTCAACACTGCTAGGAGTTTTCATGTCTTTTACTAATGGCTATAGGGCGCATCTCGCCCAGCTCGACGCTGAGCACCTCGGATTCTGGCTAATGCACTACCCCTCTGGGGTGTCTATGCGCTTGCAGGAGCGCATCAAGTTCGCCTCAAAGCTGATTGCCAAGGCTTGCGCAGTATCTCGGTCCTCGGCGTATGAAGCGTTCTCAAAGGCCACTGGATTTCAGGACTGGTTTGAACTGAACCGAGAGCTGAACCGGTACAACAATGATGATGCCCAAGCTCCCAGTAGCTGGCTTGAGCGCCTCTCGGGAACATACTTCTTGTTGGTCGAGCACCAGGAGGAGGTTCCTCTGGCCCCGGCCCACATAGGTGAGCTTGAAGCGTTTGCTGAGAAGGTCGCTCGTCTTACTAGTGCTGCGCCCGAGGTCGTATTGGATGTTGTCTGTGCTGGATTGTCTGGCAGTGCCGCCTGGCATGAAGTAGTTGGTCGTCGTTTGCTCGAGGCAAGCAAGCCCTTGTATGGATTCCAGGTTGATGAGGTCAGTGCTGGTGGCAGGCGGCGGGCTCCAGGGGCCTTTTCCAGAAGCCCGGCATGCATGGCCCTTACCGAGATGCTCGATGAGCAGACACTTGATTTCGCAGAGCAATCCAAGCCCCAACAGCTAGATGCGGGACGATGGCTTGATGAGGTCTTACGGGAGCAACCAGGCTTCCTCGAAGGCGGCCTTGTTAAGGCTTCGCTGCTACTCAAGACAGGCGAATATGCCGCCGCCAGGAAGATGGTGAATGACTATGTTCGACTAGCTCACCGCTGTATTCCCAAGGACTTTGCTGGCCGCATTCCCTGGGTTTACCTTTCAAACAGAGTGTATTTGCGGCTTCTAGCTCTGCAGTGCCGGGTCCACTACCTGTGGACCGACGTACGGTCATCCTTGGCGATTGCGAGGAAGGTCTATAGGTTAAATCCAGAGGACAACCAAGGTATGCGCTTCTTGCTACCCCTGTTGCTGCTGGAGGTGCAGGACTACTCGGCTGCCAAGCTCTCGTTGCGTCACAGCAAGAATGACACGCATGGTCTCGCGTCCCTCAATCGAGCCTTCGTCGCCTTTGCCAACAAGGAGCGCGACGTCTTTCGACGTGAATTGCTCACTGCATTGTTTGACTTGCCGTGGGCGGTGCTGTTCCTCAAGTCGGATGTCTCGACGGCGCCTTACAGCGATGATGCCTTTCGGATGGTCGCTCCGGACGTGGACTGGTACGCGGAGTTCGCGTGGCAGCCTTATCACTCTGTGCGAGGCTTACGCAAGGCATGCCAGCGCATACTTGCGGAGCCAATGGTTCAGCAGGCGGACGCTGAGCTGCGTAGTCTTTGGCTAGCTGGCAGTGCTGAACCTCGAAATGCGAAGCCAAACCGACGTGATGCTTGGTTTGCAGCGAAGGATGTTTGGATAGAGCGTACAACTGCACCAACGGCCTGGAAGTGAGCTAGGCCTGCATTTGAGTGTCCTTAGGCGTTACTCCCGATTGGCTCATTCCCTCAAGCCGAGAGAATCGAGCGCAGTTCTCCATACGCAAGGGACTTCATGAGCCGCATCTCAAGAGTTCGGTCTGGTCTTGCTGTTCTAGCCGCAAGCTTGGCTTTTGGTGTTGGCACAGTTCATTCGGGCACTCCAGTAGCACAAGACAAAAGTTACGCAAGTACCCGTCATCCCATCGTGCTGGTGCATGGCCTGATGGGGTGGGACACTATCCTGGGCCTGGATTACTGGTATCAGATTCCCGCTGCTTTGCGGCAAAGCGGTGCCGTCGTGTTGGTTGCCAAGGTTTCCGCGGTGAACGACAACAACGTGCGAGGTGAGCAACTCCTCAAACAGCTGCGGGAATGGGCAGCAGCAAAGGGATACAAGAAGTTCAATCTCGTTGGCCACAGCCTTGGTGGTCCCACGGCGCGCTACGTTGCCGGAGTAGCTCCTGACCTGGTTGCAAGCGTTACTTCAGTTCAATCGCCCCATGTGGTTGATGGCGCGAATCCCGACAGCATCGTGAAGCTTCTGGCAAGCAATCCTGGCGTTTTCTCAAGTGCTGGCAAGCTCATTGATTGGCTGTCGGGCAGCGGCTCGCTGCCACAAGACCCCGCGGCCTTGCAGGTGTGGAGCTCGAACACGGCCGCGTTCAATGAGATGTGGCCGGCTGGCAAGCCTACCGCTAGCTGTGGCCAAGGAAATGAGCTGGCAAGCAATGGCGTGCGCTACTACTCCATCGCCGGCAACGTTGCGAAGACGAACACCTGGGACCCCTCTGACCTTCTGTTCTCAGAAGCGGGCGTTCCTAGCGATGGCCTCGTGCCAGTGTGTGCCGCCCATTGGGGACGCGTGCTGCGCGATGACTACCCCTGGAATCACTTTGATGGCGTTAACCAGTTCTTCGGTTTGGTCGGCAAAGGCGCCCCTGACCCGGTGACCTTCTATGTGCAGCAGGCAAACAGGCTCAAGAGTCTCGGTCTTTGACGCCTAAATTGAAGCTGGTTTGGTCTGCGGTTAAGTGCGCTTGAGTTTCCGGGCATAGCAGTGTCATCGAGCTCAATAGGCGCACGGATACCGTCAGTCTCATCGGACGCCACCTATCCCGAAAGATGTGGACAGGCTTGGACGTTATGCCCAGAGCTGAATGACCAGGAGCTCACCGGTGACGCAGACCTGGCCGTTGGCGAGTAGTTGTACGTCCACCTGCACCTTACGTCCCTCAATAGACCGAAGCTTGCCCTCCAGTTGGAGTTCGGCCCCAACGGGGTAGGGCGTTTGAAGTCGACTTTCAGTGAGCCCGTTACAAAGCGACTGGGTGCCTCATCCGCTTGTGCACCTTGTTCCTGACGCGCAAAGGCAGATGCCGTCGCTATGCCATGGCGGTCAAGCAAAGAAGCCAGCAGTCCCCCGTAAGCGCTGTCAGGAAATCCACCGCTGTACTTCGGGTCGGCGAGGAAAGTCGCCACAACCCGACCGTCAACCATGTAGCTTTTGAGCTTATGACCATGGGGATTTGCGGTGCCACATCCGTAGCAGTGGCTGAAACCTGCGGGATAGCTGTCTTGGATGGCGCAACGAGGCGGACATCGGCGGTGGCGACGTGAGGCTGGAGAAGGCCCGTTCGAGCTTGTAAGGGGAGCCAGCCACCAGTGCCTGCTTCAGAAGCGGTTGTTTTTCATCTCGCCTAGCTCCTCCGTGTAGAACTCGTCCGGTGCCTGCATGAAGTCAAAGTGCTCGAAGAGCGGCTGAATAACGGATTTCACGGATTCTGGAAGTAGGTCGCGGGCTACTTGGTGGCTGAATCGACCATGGATGGTGGCCTCGTCAGCGACCGTTGTGAATCCGGAGCGGATGTGTCTGCGCATGTTGTGCGAGAAGACGCTACGCCCCTTCAAACCTGTCCAGGTGCATTCCACCAAGATTTCGAAATCTGGCTCGAACATGAACTCTCCGAGTTCTACTACGCGCAGAAGAAACTCGCCGAAGCGCCACACCGGCAATGAAGCTTCGAAACCTTTACCGGCTTGGCTGGTGGTGCCGAAATCGCCGTTCGAATCCTCCTGATAGCCACGCAGTAGAAAGAAGTTGCCTTCAGGCTCTATGCGCCAGAAGTCTGCATGACCGACATCTGGCGAGACGATGTGCGCCAACCATGCTTGCAGTCCACCATCTACAAGGGCTGGTTTGGTTTCCTTCGATGTCATCGAGACGAAGGTTGGCCAGCCGGTGTACTTTCGAGCACTTTCGTTTCGGCGCATCACTTCCGCGACTGGCTTGTTTTTGGCTGTGCCCAAAATGCGGGCGGCAAACGAAAAGTAGCCCAGGGAAATCTTAGCTGGGTGTTCAGGAGGGAGGGTGGCGTTCAGCTCTTTCCAACGAGCAGTGCAGGTTTGAGCGAACTGATGGAGAACGTCTTGCTCATCAGTTTTCTGGTGGGGCATCAGCTCACCAGTACCTGGCATCATCGACCGAAGCAGGCCTAGGATTTCGTCTCGCTGATTTTGAACGGACCGACGCAGCAGAGCATCCCATTCGGAGCCGTTCAATGGACCGCGGCTTTCCGGGCCTGGAGCTCTAATGTAGTAGACGTGCTGCTTCAAGGCGCCCTGCGCGGTGGCGCTATCTGAGCGAACAGGTACCTTCGACCTGCCTGCCACGCGCACCAGTGGAAATTCCTCTCCTGTCTCCGGATGCTTTTGCACCGTCGTTTCGACGTGGAATACTGGCTCGGCACGCTTTTTCAGTATGGCGTTCAGCGCATCGGTCAGGTACGGCTCAAGCGACTCCGGACGCTTAGCGTCTGGTATCAGAACCTTTTCCTCGTTTTCAAGATAACCGAACAGGAGAAAGCCGCCACCATGGTTCTCCAGCGCAATGAGTGCCTTGGCGACGAGGCCTTGGCACTCGACGTCTGTCATGTCCAACCATCGCTTAACCTCGAAATCGAGTGTCTCTCGTGGGCTAATGAGCCAGTCTTCAAAACGCGAGTTGATGTCTTTGTTGAGCATGTTCGGAGTATCTGCTTGTGGCCGAATTCATTTGGCCCAATCTGCCGCCTGCAGTAGGAGCTCATCCAACTGAGACTGGTCGAGCATCAGCGCGCTGCGGCCCCAGATGCGCTTACCTTCAAAGCCTTTTTTCTTGCTAATCACGTAGTAGCCGAAACGCAGTTGCACCGCTCCATCATCAAAGTGCAATCGCTGCAGAACCAGTTCTTTGTATCGGCCATCCTTGACGCTAGCCTCGCGCACTATCGTGAACTCTCGCCGATTGCCGGTTGGGGACACGATGGCGCCTCGTCGCTCACCGCTGGGCGCTCGGGGCATTGCTCTTGGCATCGGAGAAATCCTTTATCGACCAGTTTGCAAACTTTGGGCTCAAGCATCCTGAACCTTGATGACTACGCACGCGGCCTTTCGTGCCATGTGCTGGGGAACTCTACTCGTAGCACAAAGCGCAGCAGCGAGTCTCTTGCCATTCGATAAGCCGGTCGTTTGGTATCGACACGGCTGGCCAGCTCGTCGTACTCACGCTGAGCCGAACGAGCATCCTGTGCACGGTAGGCTCCAATGTCGGCACCGGCATCCAGGATATCTTCGATGGTTCTGAAGTGCGCGTAGGCTTCGCCGCGTGTGTGCTGGTAGCCAGGTGGCTGGTTGTGTAGTGCAAACCGAGAGAGCTTGCTTTTTGCCTCATCGAAACGCGCTTTGACTTGCTCAAGATACTGGAGCATTTCCTGAGTTCGCTGAAGCAGGCCGGGGTCTGGCTCGATGTCAAATGAGCACGGCCTGTGCTTGTTTATGTTCAGCGTCTGGATAGGCGCCTCAACATTGATTTCACGCGCTTGGAAAAAATCCCAGTACGGATGAGAGCTCAGGTAAACCGGAAGTTCCTGAGCCACCCACGCTATGGCAAGCAGTTCAGCGGAATCGGTCTCCTGGGCAAACGGCCTTGGTACGTTGACAACCACATGAAAGCCAACGGTGCCTTCAGCAATTGTCAACTCGTTGCGAAGCACCACATGGGTCGCGGTGCTCTCGTTCCGAGGGATGCCGCTCCCGGTCGGAGTGGTCGCTGACCGGATTTGTATGTGACCCGCGTTGACAGTCAATTTGGCCATGAAGCTCTACCTCTGCGCCGATGTTCTGCGCGTAGTCTAGTCTTGCTCAAGCGCTTGGCGATGGTGCTTGATGGCTGTACGCGTATCCAGTATTATGCAGATATCGAGTGCTCTCAAGAGCTGCATCCTTTCCGATGAAGAATGGCGAGAAAAACTAGTTTGGCCCTCGGTGGCCTGGCCGCTGTCCTGATTGCCACGAACGCGGCGTGGGCGCTTCACGCCCACGAGCAGAGTTCGACGATGGCGCATCTTGAACAGGCTGCAGGAGACGCATCGACGCTTCTGAATCAAGCACTTGCGGTTCTACCGGTGGCGGCAGATGAAGAGGCGACGCAAGAGGAGGTTATCGCCGCAGCCCAACGAACCGGTGCCGCGATGGCGCCAGTGGAGAAGGGGGGGCTACATATGGGTTCAAGGCCTTGGTATGCGGTTCAGCGATGAAGGCCGGCTCGTGAGCGTATCTGCTGACCCACAGGAAGACGCCAAGGGCCCGACGCTGAAGGATTTGGGCTCGGCGGTGGCGTCGTAGCGTCTAGTCATGGCATCGCATCAGGCTCGATTTAGGCCACAGTATGTGGACATGAGCTGAAGCACACGGAGTGGCCGCGGTGTCCGCTGTGACGCTCCGGGCAGCTGGGCCCGACCAAGAAGCCGACACGTGAGCTGTGCAGAAAGACGGACTGGTGAGCTGGCATCTGTCGGGCCTTTCAACCATTTTTTGTTCGCCGGCCTTTCGTCAAGCTGGCGGATAGTAAGACATTGTTCGGTGGTACTCCAGGTAGTACCGTAGCTTAGCGTTGGGTCGTGTACGCAGTGGTTGCGGGAGAGCGAAGTGCTCGCGCTCGTCTAGGGGAAGCCGCTCAGAAATGAGCATCTGTCCTTGGCCATCGAACGAAATGAATCCTCGGTCGAAAAGCGCGTCCAAATGCGCCGCAAGCATGAGGCCATTGTCCGCATCCAGACGCTCGAACGAGTTGCTCGACTTCCATGGCTTCACGTGCGAAGCTCGAAGGAGTCCTTTGCACTTCAGGCCAGTGACAGCGCAGGCACGTCCCCATTTTTGCATCACACGTTCGCTGTACGCACCCTGTCCAATACGCGCTTGGTCCATCGCCATGCGCGTTGTCGCTCTTGGTTCATCGTCGATGTCTGGGATGGCGATGAATTCCGTAGGTGCACTCTCCATCGCATCCATGAGCCGAACCCAGGCCTCACAGCGCTGTGCGTCAGGCACCATGTTCATCACCATGGCAGCGAACTTGCGCTCGACAGTCATGTGGGAAGAGAACATCTTTGCCAGTGCCGCTTTGCCCGTCAGCTGCATCGCATCAAGAGTGACTGGCTTATCGAACCACAGGTAGTATTCGGCTGGACATACCCAGTTCGGAATCCAGTGACGGTTCGTGTCCCAGATTTCTTCGAAGCCGTCAGAGCCAAGAGCTTGCACCTTGTCTAGCTCCCAGGCACCGGCTGCTAGAGAGTCGATATCCAGCCTGTCCGCAATGCGGAGACGCTCTTGCCTGTCGAGCTGGAACTTGGCGTTTCCTGCGACGCCAACCAACTGCTGGACTCCATCGTGTGTGGCGGTCATGAAGACGAAGGTCTGGCCAGCATTTTCGGCAAGCGGTGCCTTTTTAGGCCGCTCAGTGTGAAAGACGCGGTAGGAAAAGCCACGCTCCTTGAAAGCCAGGCGCGGAGAGTTGTTCCATTCTTCATGCCCGAATCCCCACATGCCTGGGAAGCTTTTCGGGTCGGTTTTTACGCCTCCTGGCTTGCGGTAGCCATTGGTGTTCCAAAGAATCGGCTTCAGGATGAACAGTGCCATGTCAGGTGCTCAATGGATGTTTTGTGACCTCAGCCCGGACTCGGCTATTGGTCGCTGTCTTTTTGTGGAGCCGGGAAGGCTGCTGCTCGGGAAGGATTGGCTCGTTTCCAAGCTTCCAGGTCACGGCCCTTTAGCCAATAGTCGGTAGGGGCGGTATCGATGAGAGGGGCGTCATGTTTGCTGACCAAGGGCTGGCGTTCTAGGAAAAACGCTGGCTTGAGTTCCGTATCGAAAGGCCTGCGGAACATCTGCTCACCATCATCCCAGCGTAGGTCATTGACGTGTTTCCCCCATGGCTTGGCCAAAGCCTCGGCCATTTCGGGAAACAGCAGCGATAGCAGACGGTCGAAGATGGTGTTCCGCATGAAGTCCTGCTCATTGGCCCTGATGCCGTCCACAACCTCCTGGCGCCAAACGTCGTACCACTGGCGCTGACTCGGCTTTAAGTCGGGCTCATAGACGCTGAAGGCAATCATCACCAGAGAGTGGAAAGTCCGGTTCCGTCCTTTCGTCTGCCGTGCAGCGTTCAGTACACCTGCCACGTTTGCCAGCTTGTAGCCCACCGGACGATTGTGCTTGCAGCTCAGGATGCGTGCGAGGATTGATGTGTGTCCGACCAGGCGCTCATCCGTCGCTTCTGGATATCCATGGATGGTCAGCTTGTCCGCCGCATCGGCCAAACGCTCCTTGGCAGCCCTCTCTAGAGGAATGGCGTGTGGGAGCTGGCGACCATCATCATCGGTCATCACTCGCACATCATTGAGCTCGAGAACCGCGTTCAAGTACTCCTGCCTGATGTCTTCTAACGGTGTGGCAAGGACTCGCTCGCGCCGAGCGTTTTGCTCTGCGATGACTGATGCACGGGCTTCGAGCGCCGCCAGCATCGTCACGCGATGGTTCTCCAGTATCGGGTTGTGGAGCCAAGACTTGGTCTCCAACCCTTCGACAACGACTGTGACGAGCTCTTCTCGTGTCAACCGGCCTCCCGTGCGGCTGAAGTCGATTTCCAGAGCTGCTTGACCGGCGGCTCGAATTCGCTCGTGCCGCTCTTCGTCGATGATGTTGGTGACGGTCACCTCTATCAGCAACGGCTCATAGACGGTCGTTCCATCGGACGAGTGTGCGTGGCAGATGACGTCAGGAATCAGCCGTCCGAATCGGTGTTCCAGCCAGACCTTGTCGAGGACGAGCTGCTGGGCTGGTGCCGACCATCTGTCGGCAAGGTGGCGGCCCCTGGTTGTCGGCACGACTACCGTAGCTTCAAGCGCCGGGACCTTGAGCCTGCACTGTTCTTCGAGGATGCGTTTCACCTCGAGGTGAAGCAAGGTCTCCCGGCGCTGCGTCTGGTTCAGGCCCTCCGGAAGTACGAGCCCTTCAGGGACTGCATCGAAATGTTGGACAGCCTTCTCGGTTGCCTGGGCCAAGGCCTGCGCATCGAGTTCAGTGTCCTGCCAGTGAGAGCACCACTGCATGCTGTCGGGTAGGAGTTGTAGCCTCGCCCGAAGCTCCTCTGGACTCATGTGGGCTAGCTCAGGTGTTTCGATGTCCAGATAGATAGTGGGTAAGGGCAGTCCATCTCGACCCAAGGTACTGATGTCGGTCCCAGGTTTTCCGGTCAGAAGTACATGAAGCACTCGGCCGTCATCGAGGGTAAGGATAGCTCGGGTTGGGTCCTCGAATTGTGCATAGTGGACCTTGTGCCGCATCGCAGGGTGTTCCACCCAAGCCTCATATGAGCTGCCGGTCAGCCCTGTTGCGCTCGCTGTACGCCTGCGAAGCGGCAAGTCAATCCAACCGTCTTCCATGAGCTGGCGCATGGCCGCAACTCTGGCTGTGAGTACGAGGCATTCATCTCGTTCGACACCGTCTGGATGCCGAAAGTGAGGACGAATAACAAACTCGGATTTTGCGGCATTGACCGCGGTTAGAGGCTCCCCGCAGCTGGGGCATTCGCAATCGCACTTTGCTCCTCGGTGGTTTGCATCGACTTCGAGGATGTAGCGAGGCTGTCCTGTCACGCTGTCGCGAGCCCATGCCATAACGAGCTTCCTCAGAGCATGCCTGGCGCCGCGGTTCTTCCTTACCTGCAGATTCCCCTGGCCAGCCATGGTCGCCCCCCTGTTGAACTTGTCTTGCCTCTGTGGGCCATGTTTCTAATATTACAAGAAGGCGGACAGAATTCTGATTTGGCTCGCGTTTTCGACATTCTGGTAGATGACGCCTACTGGTGTATGAAAGGCAACTGCACACCATTGCTCAGAGATGAAGATTTCTTTCTGCGATACCCCGTGCACTGCTCTTGGCTAGCAGTCGCTTCGCCGAAGTGAAGCGCCCCGAGTTTCGCGGAGGCTCCAACCCTGGAGAATGGAGCCATGAAGAAGTCCCCGAAGTTTTCGCCTGAGGTGCGCGAGCGCGCCGTGCGCATGGTGCAGGAGCACCGGGCGGAGTACCCGTCGCAATGGGCGGCCATCGAATCGATTGCCGAGAAGATCGGATGTGTCCCACAGACCCTTCACACCTGGGTGCGTCAGCACGAGGCGATGCTGGACAACGTGACGGCGTCTCGACAGCCGAAGCCCAGCGCATCAAAGACCTGGAGCGCGAGGTACGTGAACTGCGCAAGGCCAATGAGATCCTGAAGCTGGCCAGCGCGTTTTTCGCCCAGGCGGAGCTCGACCGCCGGATCAAGTCCTGAAGGCCTTCGTCGACCAGCACCGCAAGCAGTTTGGGGTCGAGTCGATCTGCCATGTCTTGCAGATCGCCCCATCAGCGTATTGGCTGCACGCCGCACGTCAGCGGCAACCAGCCTTGCGCTCGCTACGTGCTCAGCGCGATGCGGAGCTGGTCCCCCTGATCCAACGTGTGTGGCGCGCCAACCTGCAGGTCTATGGCGCAGACAAGGTCTGGCTTCAGCTCAATCGGGAGGGCGTCAGCGTGGCGCGTTGTACCGTCGAGCGGCTGATGCGCGTGCAAGGCCTGCAGGGCGTGCGCCGAGGCAAGGCGCAGCGCACCACCATCGCTGATCCCAAGGCGCCATGTCCGCTTGATCGGGTCAACCGGCAGTTCAGGGCTGATCGGCCCAATCAGCTGTGGGTCTCGGACTTCACCTACGTCTCGACCTGGCAGGGCTGGGTCTACGTGGCCTTCGTCATTGACGTGTTCAGCCGCCGCATCGTAGATTGGCGCCAGAGCAGTTCCATGCACACCGACTTCGTGCTTGATGCGCTGGAGCAGGCCCTGTACGACCGCAAGCCCTCAGAGGACGATGGCCTGATTCACCATTCCGACAGGGGCTCGCAATATCTCTCGATTCGCTACAGCGGACGGCTGGCCGAGGCCGGGATCGAGCCCTCCGTGGGTTCCAAGGGCGACAGCTATGACAACGCACTGGCCGAGACCATCAACGGCTTGTACAAGGCCGAAATCATCCACCGTCGTGGACCGTGGAAGACCAAGCAGGCTGTCGAGCTGGCCACGCTGGAATGGGTCTCCTGGTTCAACCATCATTGATTGATGGGGCCACTTGGCAATGTCCCGCCCGCAGAGTTAGAGGCAAACTACCATCAACAACGCGCTGATCAGGCCGCGACCGTCTGACTTAAACCAACTGGCCTCCGCGAAACTCGGGGCGCTTCACGGGCGATTCACATGCGATAGTTGAGGCGGTCGCAGTGATTTCTCCTTGGCTGAAGTTGCTTGGGTTCCACCTCAACCTTATCCGGGTGCTACACGAAGGCCACCCCATCTCTCGCAGGGCGTATTTCTTCAAGAACTTTCACCACGTCCTGGGACATCACCCCGCCTCCCCCTCAAAACCACGACATGCCATCTACCTCCGACGTCCTGATTCACCTGGACCATGGCGACAGCGCCCTGGCGCTTCCAGAGGATCAACTGGTCCATCGCCGGCAGTTCGCGCATCTTCGAGACCAAGTGATCCGACATTTGGATGCCTTGCCCGATCCGGGGGGCTCGACCTTGGGCGACGAGCAGACCGGCGGCGGGTGGACGCAATTCCTTGACGGTACTCGCGGCGCTGGTAAATCCACCTTCATGGGCTCCGTCAAGAAGGCCTTCGAGGACGACAAGGCTATCCGCGGCCGGATGGCCTTCATCGGGCTGATCGATCCCAGTCGCCTTGAGCTAAGTGAAGTGCCGCTGCTGTTGATACTTCAACGCCTCAAGAAGCGGGTCGACAGCGAGCTTAAGGGCCTACGGCATGGCGAGGACGAACGCATTCGCGACGAATGGCGTCAGGCCTTTAAGAGCGTCGCTGGCGGGTTGAGCCTGTTTGCCCGGGACTACCACCCGCTCGACGGCCACGATCCGGACCTATTCCTCGACTGGGGGCTGGAACGCGCGAGCGACGGCGCGAGCCTGCGCGCGAGACTTCATCAGCTGTTCGCCATCGCCTGCCGCATCCTGGGCGTGAAGGCGCTGATGTGGGCCTTCGACGACGGAGACACGAACGCATCGCAGGCCATCGCGATCCTGGAATGCATCCGGAAGTACCTGGACGCGCCGCTGGTGATGGTCATGGTCACCGGCGACATGGAGCTCTATTCGCTGCTCGTGCGGCGGCACTTCGCAAAGACCGTCGCGGACGATCCCAAAGCCGCGTTGGACCTCACGCGAAACTCTAAGCCTGGCGATCGATCTTTGCAGTACCTGCGCATGATCGACCACTTGGAAGAGCAGTACCTGCTGAAGCTCTTTCCAATTCGCCGAAGAAGTCAACTGCTGCCGCTTCGGCACCTCATGGAGCGGACAGATTCGACCTGTCGTGTCACGAGTTCGGCTTGGGTCAGCGCCACGCCGAAGGTACAGGACCTGCTGGCTGCCATCGTGAAGCGCGGGCTTCGTGTCAAGACCGCCGGCGACGTTGCGCTGTATGTCGAGTTCTTGGCGACTCAGCCCTTACGTTCGGTGTTGCAGGTCATGTCTAAGTGCTCACAGCACCTCTCGGTCGGCAAGGACGAGAAATTCGAGGATGCGGATTGGTCGACTGAACTGACCGAGGACTTGGCAGGTGCGCTGCAGAGCCTCGGCTTGACCAGCCTCTACAAGTTCGCGTTGGACGTGGAAGCCCTGTCGGACAAGGAATTGGACGTGTTGACGCAGGCTGTATTCGACCTGTCGCTTCTGGACGGCGATCTCGATACGGCGCCCTATCTGCGGCCCATGTCGGCGAACCAAGACATCCGATCGAGCTTCATGGCGTTGGCAGCGGAAGTGCCAAAGGTCTGCGCCCTGCAGCCGGGGACGACGCTTCGCTACCTGCTGCGCGGGCCCGGCAGTGTCAGTCTGTACGCACTGGCCGAGGGTCAGATGGATCCAGGCCTTCCCGAGGACTTGCGGCGGCGTCGATTCAAGGACTACATCGGGATGGGGCGCAAAGAGGATGCCCTGGATTGGGGGAGACGCGCGACAGCCGTGATCGCCCTGCCTTACAGCATCAACCCGAAGGTCCGGGTCGTCCTTCCTGGGGTGATCGGCCTGAATCGAAAGCGGCGTCACAACAACCCGAACGAAATGGCAGCCAGAACGGCGATTAGCAACGCCCTGAGCGACAAAAGAGCGCCATTCCCTGTATTCGCTCTGGCATTGGTTGATGTCTCGAGCCCTTCGGGAACGCGGACCTATGCGTCGATCTTCGTCCTGCTGGGCATCATAGAGAAGCTGCTGTCATCCGGTCTGGAAGAATCGAACAAGATCCTCGACCGCGTGTATCCCGCATTGACTGTGTCCGCGCCAAGCTGGTCGCGTGCAGGAAGCGTCACTTCCGACGAAGGATCCGACCCCGCCGTATACAGGGCTGCAAAGGAAGAGGATCTGGAGAAGCGAAGCGACCTTTGGAGCAGGATGACCGAGTGGCGAGAAGAGTCGATCAAGCTGAAGGACGCCATTTCGCCCTCGGCTGTCGCCTTGGGAAAGGTCTGGTCACGCATCTTCTTCAGCCTCCAGAACGCCTGTGACGACTTGCGGCCACATGCGGACTTCTGTGACGTCATGGAGATCTTCGCCCAGTGCGTGATCAACGCATTCCTTGTGGAAGAGTCGGAACATCATCTGCTGGTGAAGCCCTCCGCAACGCCAACACCCTCCGTCCAGGATAGACGGAACCCGCGCGTGTCGACAAAGGTCTTCATCGACAAGCTGAAGGGCATGAGCTTTCGCAGGGATGAGTTGCCGCTGACATCCATCGTGGCGACCTGCCCCCTGATTCTTGGTCTTCTGGAGTCGACCGACGATGTCGCGAACGCGCTCATCGGGCTGTTCCCGGCCGGCACTGACAAGGATTCGATCAAGCTGCTGCTGCGCCCAGCGGCGCTCGCGCGCGAGATGAAGAAGATCTCAATCGCCGGGGGGCCAGCAACTGCCAAGCCTTCCGCGTCGACAGACAACTCGGCGCCCGTGGCGAGCGTCGCCGACGACGAATTATGAACGCCCAAGCCGCTTCTGTCGGCTCCCTCCTGGCCATCCTGGCGCTGTCGGACCACCGGGTCCTCCAGACCGCTTGGTCGACGCCCTTCACGTCGGGGGTGGGGTGGTCGGAACTCCGCAAGCCGGTCTATCTGGCGTTCCAGGCTTGGGCGGCTCGCTACCCCGATCACGTCTTCGACTCGGCGTGGCAACGGCTGAGTCAATGTCAATTTCGGCAGGCCAGCCTGCCCTTGGCCCTGCTGGTCGAATTGCGCGACGAGTTCCTGGAATGGCGACACGGCGAAGCCTGGGTACGACGCGATCAGCTCGGCGCTTGGCAGCAAGGGTTGGCCAGCCGTATGTCCACGCTTCCCGTACGCGCCGCAGCATACTTGTGGGCTCGACCTGAGTCCGTGGGCGATGGTATGCGTGCCATCGAACTCCAACGCAACAGGGGGGATCGACCGCGAGTCCCGTGGCAGTGGCAAGTGCTGCCGATGTTGCGCCCTGACGAGCCCCCCGTTTCCGCCTACATCGACCGCGAGGGCTTGCACGAGACACACCTGCACCTGAACGGAAGCACCCACGCCGAGGTGTGTTGGCTTCGGGCTCTCGGCGAACCGCGGGCTGAGAGCGAGGAGTTCGTCAAGGCCTGGACCGGAGGAGCGAATTCGGCTCGCCTGCATGACCTCGTGGAGCAGGCCAATCCCTATCTGACGCCCCATGTCTTCTACCGACACCTGCGGGTCGCAGGCCGCCTGCGAGCCTGGTTGAAGGCCGCGAGCGAGCATCGGATCGCCCCAAACTCGCGATTTCCAGTCTCCTGCCACGACTTGGACGAGATGGACGAATCTGAGTGGTCAGTCGGTTTGCAAACGCCCAACTTGCCCAGGCATCAAGGCCTCGAGATCGGCGACGAGCTGGTTTGGATGTCCCGGCTGCTCGCCTCCCTGCAGGCACGGCCTAGCGCGACGCTGTCCCGGATGCTGCACGCCTACCTGCTGCTGATGCACGAGCACTACCGGCTCCTGGTGCAGGGCGAGTCGCAGTACGGCTTCGACCAGTTCCAGAAGTTCACCCTTACAGAGCTTCGCGCGCCGGCGGAAAGGGACTACCAGAGTCGCTTCCTCGCCATGCATGGCCGTTCCACCATCAGCAAGATCGGCTACCTGGAGGGGCGATTCGCGCCCAAGGATTCGTTGGAAGGGGTAGAGACGCTCTTGCGCTCGATCCTGGGCGGCTATTGCAGCTACCTGCATGAGGTCGGTGCGGCAGGCCAGACGGCCAACCCCAAGCCAAGGACGCTGTCGGACGTGTTGGCCGAACTCGAGCGCTACTTCGCGAAGCCACCCACCTCGGACCGGGCCTTCCATCGCTTGACCCTGGTCGCCCACTTCATCAAACAACCCTGGTCGGCGATCCCGCGACACCGTGCAGGCCCCTACCGGCACCATGCCCTGGACAAGCGCCTGCGCCAAGTGACCGGCGTGCTGCTGCGATCGCTGTCGACCTGGCCGCGGCTGCGGACCTGGGTTCGGGGCGTCGATGCGGCCGCGAACGAACTGCACGCTCCCGCCGACGTATTCGCTCCTGTGTATCGCGTCTGCCAGCGGGCGGGCCTGACGCGACGCAGCTACCACGCCGGTGAGGACTTCCGGCATCTGCTTTCAGGCATCGCGGCCATCTGGGAGGCCTTGACCCTGCTCGACCTAAAGGACGGCGATCGCATCGGGCACGGGACAGCCATGGGGATCCGACCCAGCTTGTGGCTCGATCGCATGCCCGACAGGCTCAACCTCACTCGCGGTGAATGGATGTTCGGCGTTCTGGCCGGTTGGCAGCTGCTGCGCGACCTGCCTGACATGCAGGCCACGGCGCACCGCCTGCAGGGCGAGTTGGAGGCCACGGCCCGGCAGGTCTTCCGCGAGTCCATCCCAGCACGCGATCTCGAAGGCGCGATGGCGCTCCGTGGTCTGTGCCGGCAATCGCTTCTTCGCCACAAAGTCGACCCGGAAGGCGCCGACAGTGAACCCCTAAGCGATCTCTGGCGCGAAGAGGCCGCGGTGGTCCGTCGCGCACGGGACGAGCAACCGCGACAGGTCGAGTTGCTCTGGCGGTGGCTAAGCGACGAAGGCATCCAGGAACGAACCGACGAGTGGATCTCTAAGGAAGCCGCCTTTCTCGATGCTCCCGCCTACCTCCGGCTGCAGCAGGCGCTGATGCAGGCCGTCGCCGACCGGTCCGTGCTGATCGAGACCTTGCCATCGAGCAACGTCCGAATCAGTCAGTACTATTGCATCGACGAGCACCATGCATTGCGCTGGATGCGCGTACCCGGCCATGTCGAAGCCGGCGACCCGGCCATCATGACGTGCCTAGGGTCCGACGACCCCGGGATATTTGCCGGCGATCTGGAGACTGAGTTCTATCTGCTGTACGCGACCCTGAGGCGTCAGAGCACTTCAGACGTGGAGAGCCTGCAGCGCGTGAGCGAGTTGAACGAGCGAGGGCGGGTCTACCGTTTCCACGATCCTTTCCTCGCCTGACCAGTTGGCGCCAATCGAATATTGACCAACCCGGGGTGCAGATGAATACATGCACACCCCGGGCTGGATCCCAACCGTCGAGTCTTAGCGATGCTGGCTTGTCTATGACATCTATGCGGGTCGGGCCTCAATCCATTCAGCAGGTCCCGGGCTATCTACGACTTCACCGTCGATGGCCCACCCGGAACGCAGTCTCGCTTACCCGGTGGAGCTGTCTACGACTTTATTGGCAATGAACAGCTGAGTCATGGCCTGTGTCTGAGCGGCAGCAACTGAACTGTGCCAGCCCTTGACTCCCTGTCAATCTGACTCAGCGGGGCCTTCGGTCTTCAGCTCAGCAAACTTGGCAGCCATGGTGGGGTTGCCGCGTGTCAGCTTCTTGACAGTGAGATCTTCGGCCTTGTCGTTGGCCAGGCGCAGATTGTTGGCCGACTTGTAGAGCGCATCTTTGGTCTTCTCCAGGTCCTTTATCGCTTCGTCGATGCGCTTAACAGCTTCCTCGAAACCTTCGGAGGCAAGACGCCAGTTGCGGCCAAACGAGGTCTTGAAGTCTTCCAGCTGGGTCTCGAAGCGCGTGATGTCCACGTTCTGCGCTTTCACCAGGGCCAGCTCGGATTTGTAGTGAAGCGAGTTCATCGCCGCATTGCGCAGCAGCGTGGTCATGGGAATGAAGAACTGTGGTCGCACCACGTACATCTTCGGGTAGCGGTGCGAGACATCGACAATGCCGCTGTTGTAGAGCTCGTTCTCAGGCTCCAGTAAAGAGACCAGCACCGCGTATTCACAGCCTTTGTCCGTTCGGTCCTTGTCCAGTTCCTTGAAGAAGTCTTCGTTCTTTTTCTTGGTGGCCGTCTGGTCGTTCTCGTTTTTCATCTCGAACATGATCGAGACGATCTCGGTCCGTGCGTCGTCGCTCTCACGGAAGATGAAGTCGCCCTTGCTGCCGCTGCTGGCGTTGTTGTCCTTCTCGAAATAAGCGCGCGGAAAAGCGCTGGCGCGAATGCGGTTGAACTCGATTTCGCAGTGCTGCTCCAGTGTCTCGCCCACCATCTTGGTCGAGAGCTTGGCCTTCATGTCGCGCAGGCGCTCAATAGCTTCGTCGCGATCCTTGAGTTGGGTTTCGTACTTGTCCTTGAGCGATTTTTCGGCCAGTTCCTTTTCCAGCGCGGCGCGGTCCAGTTGGTTTTTGAACTTGTCCCGTTCTTGCTGAACCTTGCCCACGGCCTCGGTAATCGCCAATTGGTGGCTAACTGACGTGGCATCCAATTGAGATTTCAGGGTCTGCAACGCCAACTCTTTGCTGGCAGCGTTTTTTTGCAACTCGCTTTCCAGCCGGGCCTGGGCCAGTTCGGCCTGGGCTTTCTGTTCAAGCTGGGTCTGGCGCAGTTGCTGCGCCAGATCGTCGCGCTGCTTTTGCGCATCGCTGACGGCGTCGTTCACGGCCAACTGGCGCACCACGGCTTCGCCGTCCAACTGGGCTTTGAGCCTCTGGATTTCCGCATCTTTGGCCGCAGCGGTTTTCTCCAGTTCGGCCTGCAGCCGCGCGGCGGCCAGCAGTTCGGCGCTTTGCTGCTCCTGCTGAGCTTGGGTCAGCTGGTTGAGCAACCCATCACGCTCTTTTTCCAGCCCGCTCAGGGCCTGGGTCACGGCCAACTGGCTGGCCAGGGCCGTCGCCTCCAGCTGGTTTTTCAGGTCCTGGATTTCGGCATCCTTGTTCGCAGCACTGCTTGTCAATTCACCGGCCATCCTGGCTTGTTCCAGCGCGATGGCGTTGCGCTTCTCCTGCTCGGCCAGTTGCAGCCGCTCGTGCAACTTTTTTTCTAAATCTTCGCGCAGCTTGTCGAACTCGCTGTCGCGCACCTGCTTCTGAATATCAGCATAGCCAGCTTCATCGATCTTGAATGCTTTCTTGCAGTGAGGGCAAATGATTTCGTGCATGGAGTGTTTGGCACTGAAGACCGTATAGCGAATGAATCTGGGCTGGATGCGCGCACGACCCACTGAATCTCTTCGCAACCCTCCTCGGAAAACACACTTTCGAGTCGTCTGGATCGGGCGTGCGGGAGATGCTTACTCTACCTTTGGAATCGGTTGTCAGCCCTGCAGTAACTGAGCTGGCCACAGCGAGGCCTCGTCGGCGCGGTGCTTTTCGACAGGACAGTGGTCATTCAGCAAACGGTGCAGGGTTCAGTCACTGCCTAAGCGCCATAGGCCGCCATGAACACCCGCACAGCCTCGCGCAGAAGGGCCCTGTTTTCTGCGGACTCCGGCATCTCCAGCTTCAGCAGTCCGCGGATGTGGCCGGAGCCCATGAACATGGACAGGAACAGGTCTGCTGCCTGAAGCGGGTTCCGCACCTTCAGTGTGCCCGCTGAGTGAGCCCGGCGCAGGTAGGCAGCCAGCTCGCCGTTCACGCGCTCCGGGCCATCCTTGTAGAACGCACGGCAGATGTCCGGCTGCGCCCCCGCGACGCCGTAGACAGAGCGCAACGCGCCCAGTGCGTCGTCCCCGCGCGCAAGCGCGAGAAACCGGGCGCCGATCGCCAGCAGCGCTTGCTCCGGCTGGGCCGGGTCCAATGCCACGGCGCCAGGCACGCCAGCCACCACCGGCGCCGTCCTGTCGCGCACGACCGCCTGGAACAGGGCCTCCTTGGAGCCGAAGTTGTTGTACACGGTCATCTTGGACACACCGGCCTCCGCGGCGATGGCATCCACATTGGCACGCTCCAGGCCATGCTCGTTGAAGTGCCTTTGCGCTGCTTCCAGGATGCGCCTACCGCGCTCGGGATCGCGTGGCCGCCCGCGTTGGGGCTTTGGGGTCGGAGTCGTGGAAAAGGCCATAGCGAAAATTATTGGACTTGACAGTTCAATATATCTCAATAACATTAGTGGACTTGTTGGTACACTAAATTAGGCCAGCACGACAAGCCCTGCTGACGCAACAGACGATCAGCGACTGAACCCTCACTCCATCCACCACACGGAGCCATCACCATGGATGACGTCATCATCATCGGCGGCAGCTTTGCAGGCCTCGCCGCTGCCCTGCAGCTTGGCCGCGCCCGCCGCAAGGTCACCGTCCTCGATACCGGCCGGCCGCGCAATCGCTTCGCCGGCCACTCGCATGGCCTGCTTGGCCACGATCACAAGCCCCCGCTGGACATCCTGGCCGAGGCGCGGCAACAGCTGGCGCGCTATCCCACGATCAGGCTGGTCGTTGCCCGGGCCGACAGCATCTCGGGCAGCATCGACGATTTCTCCGTCCTCACTGACGATGGCGAAAGCCTTCAGGCGCGCCGCCTGATCCTGAGCTATGGCGTCACCGACCAGATGCCTGATGTCCCGGGCTTTGCCGAAAGCTGGGGCACGTCCATCGTGCCCTGTCCCTATTGCGATGGCTTCGAAGCCGCCGGCCAGCATTGGGGCCTCGTCTGGTCCGGCCCTCAGTCGCACAATCAGGCCAGACTGTTCCAACATTGGACCGACAAACTGACCGTCTTTGCCAATGGTCACGACATGCCTCCCGATGTCCAGGCCGATCTGGCGCGCCGCAACGTCGCTGTCGTCAATGGCCGGATCGTCGAGATCGCCCATCGCCAGGGCCATATCACCACCGTCAACCTCGATACGCATCGCAATATCGCGGTCGACGTCCTGTTCGCCCATCCGCGCAACAAGCCGTCCGCGAGCCTGCATGAATCACTTGGCCTCGATACGGTGGATACGCCTGCCGGCATTGTCCTCAAGGTAGACGAGCGTCGGCAAACCGGCGTGCCCGGCATCTACGCCGCTGGCGACCTCGCCACGCCCTTCTTGCCCTCGGTCACCCAGGCATCATCGCAGGGCGCGATGGCGGGCATCTTTGCCCAGCAATCGATGCTGGTCTGAAAGGGCGCATTCCCTGTGGCTAAAGCTGGTCGTTCCCCGCAAGCCATAGCACCACTTTGTCCATCTGCTGCGAAGTGTGCGGATGGGACAGCAGGCCTTCGACGACGTAGGTACCCACAGTGGCCATGACCGACGCTTTGGCGCGCGACATCCCTTTGGACACCATTCGATCGACCAGCATCTGATCCAGCATGGCGTGGAAGCGGTCGTGCCAAACGCGGATCGTGTCGGACCGGTCCATGCGCGCATGAACCGTGGACACCAGCCTGCTGGTGCGTTGGAACTCCACCAGCAACCACTTCAACTGGGTTGACAGCGGCTGGTCCTGCTTGGTGGCCAACTGGGCGATCGCCTGGTTGACGTGGCGGTCCAGAACGGCCACCAGCAGATCATCCTTGTTGGCGAAATACCAGTACAGCGTGTTGGGCGCCACACCCGCCGCCTTGGCCACGGCAGCCATGGACGTGGCCTCGTAGCCATCGACCAGGAACAGCCTGCAGGCCGCATCCTCGATCTGTCCACGTTTGACGTCGTGATCGACTTCTCTTTTGTTTCGGGCCATGGCTCAAGGTCTGTGTCGCGCCTTGAATGATATTCAACAAATGCTACACTCTTGTGTGTTGAATGTCATTCAAGATCATGGCGAGCACCCTTTTTTCTGCCCCAGCGTTGACTGAAGCGGCCCTTCAGGCCATGAGCTTCAAGGAGTTGATGGCCTTGTTTGCAACGCTGCCCGCGCCAGAGCTGAGCGAGATGGACGGCGAGTTCGCCGCGGCTTTGCTCGCCCAACCTGGCGCGTTGGCTCAGATCATCGGCAACCTGACGGTCAACAACCCGCTGATGCCGGGCCGCTGGCTTTGCAAGGCATTCAGGCCCGTGTTTGAGCATTCCGGGCGCGGCTACAACGCTTTCGCGCACCTGGGGCGCAAGGTTCAGCGCTATCCCATGCAAACGCTGATCGCGCCTTCACGCTACGACGCACGCCCGGCTTACACCCTGGTGTACGCAGCCTATCGGTCAATGTGTGGGGCCATCCACATGGTGGACGAGGTCAGGCGGGTGGCACCTGGCCTGTACCTGGGGATCGGCACATGGGGCTTCACCGCTCGGCAGCGGCAGGTGGCGTTGCCCTTTGTCCTGCGCGGCCCTGTCGCACCGTATGCCGGTGACATCGGCACCGCCAAGCGCGGATTCGATGTTCGCCAAGAGATCCCCGCACTCCAACACCAGACCAGGAAACCATGAGCACACCCCGCCGCAAAGCGCTGATCACGGGCGCATCCGCCGGCATCGGCGCCACGTTTGCCCGTCAACTGGCCGCGCAAGGCCACGATCTCTTACTGGTCGCCCGCCGCGGCGATCGGCTGCAGAGCCTGGCCGATGAGCTGTCCGGTCGCCACCAGGTGCAGTGTGAGGTCCTCTCTGTTGATCTGACGCGGGTGGATGCTTCGGCCACCGTGATGGCCCACCTGGACAAGCTGGGCTGGCACATCGACTTCCTTGTCAACAACGCCGGGCTGTCGGGGCACACCAAGTTTGCACAGACCCCTTGGTCGCAGGTGGGGGGCGAGATGCAGCTCATGATGACGGCGTTGACCGAGCTCACGCACCGCATCGCGCCAGGCATGATCGAGCGCCGTTGGGGGCGCATCATCAACGTGTCCTCGCTCGCGGCCTTGTCACCACCGGGTGAGAGCCTGCTTTACTCGGCGATCAAGTCGTACGTGCTGGTGTTGTCGCAGTCACTGGACATGGAGTTCAAGCCCCACGGGGTCCACGTGACAGCCTTGTGCCCGGGCTTCACGCACAGTGAATTCCACGATGTCATGGGCACGAGGAACATCGCCAACCACCTGCCAGGCATCCTGTGGCAGCAGCCCGATGCCGTGGTCAAGGAGGCCCTGGCCGCAGTGATGGCAGGCAAGCCGGTGTGCGTACCCGGTTGGGTCAACAAGCTGCTGGCCGCCATCATGCGGCCCACCCCGCTCTGGCTCGGTTATCGTCTGGGCAAGGCCTTCAACCCTTTCAAGTGACAGGCGACCATGACGTGGATGATTTACGGCGCCAACGGCTACACGGGTGAACTCATCGCCCGGGAGGCGGTGGCCCGGGGCATGCGACCCATCCTGGCCGGACGCAACCGCGTCAAGGTCGAGGCGCTGGCCCAGGCTCTGAAGCTGCAGAGCTGCGTCTTCGACCTGGATGACGCAGGCACTGTGGCGGCCCATCTTCGCGGCGTTCGGTTGGTGCTTTTGACCGCGGGGCCTTTTTCGGCGACAAGCCAGCCCATGGCGCAAGCTTGCATCAAGGCCGGCGCGCACTACCTCGACATCACGGGCGAAATCGATGTGTTCGAGCAGTTGCACCGTGCTGACCGTGCTGCGCGCGAGGCCGGCGTGGTGCTGTGCCCTGGCGTCGGCTTCGATGTCATCCCCACCGATTGTGTGGCGGCGGCACTCAAAGAGGCACTGCCCGATGCCACCGAACTGCGCCTGGGGTTCGACACCACCGTCAGCCTGTCGCCCGGCACGATGAAGACCACGCTGGAAAGCGCGCCTCAAGGCGGCCGCGTGCGACGCAACGGACACTTGCTGCAGGTGCCACTGGCCCATGAGACGCGGCGCATTGACTTTGGCCGGGGCGAACGCCTGGCGGTGGCCGTTCCATGGGGCGACGTGTCCACGGCATTCCACACCACCGGCATCCCCAACATCACGGTGTATGTACCCGCATCGCGGGCCTCGATCCTGGGCATGAAGCTGGGCAACTGGATGCGCCCCGTGATGAAGCTGGCTGTCGTGCAGCGTGCCCTGGCCGCTGTCGTGTCCATGGTGGTCAAGGGGCCTGACGAAGCCTCGCGTGCACGCATGCCTGCCTACGTCTGGGGCGAAGCCATCAACGCCCATGGCGTGCGCAGGACGGCCCGCGTGACCACAGCCAACGGCTACAGCCTGACGGTGCCAGGCGCGTTGGCTGTCACGCAGTTCTTGCTGGACAAGGGCGCCTCACCGGGCTTCACCACACCGTCGCGGTTGATGGGGCACGGCCTGCTGGCGACATTGCCCGGCGGCAATCCGATGGTGATGGCGTGATGCTGCCTATGGCCTGAACGGTCGGAGCCCCTCCGATCACGACAGGTTTCCTTCAGGCTTGGCAATGGTCAATTGCTCGCCAGCCGGGTGGCCTGCCAGCCACCGCCAAGCGCTCTGAACGCGGCCACGGCGGCACGCGCGGCTTCAACCTGGGCCTGGGCACGCGCATCGGAGGCCCTGAGCAGGTTGTCGTCGGCTTGCAGGACTTCGATCAGGCTGACCACGCCCTTCTGATACGCGGCGAACGAGGCGCCTCGCGCCCGGTCGAGGGACGCCACGCCCTTGGTCAGCACGGCGGCCTGCGCCTCGCGATTGACCAGTGTCGACAAGGCGTTTTCGACATCTTCCGTGGCGCGCAGTGTTGCAAGCCGGTAGGCGGCCAGCAGCTCGGCCTCCTGGCCTCTGGCCTGCTGGATCTGCGCGTCGATCCGGCCAAAATCGAACAGGCGCCAGCGAAGGCCCAGCATGCCGGCGGCCTGGCTTGCGCCGCTGCTGTACAGGTTGCCGCCGGAGACCACGGTCGCGCTGCCGATCAGGCCGCTCAGCGAGAGCTTGGGGTAGTACTCGGCCATGGCCACGCCGATGCGCGCGTTTGACGCGGCCAGCCGGCGCTCTGCCACCATCAGGTCGGGCCGACGCTTGAGCAGGTCGGCCGGTGAGCCGGTGCCCTCGATGGCCGGAGGCGAGGGGATGGCACCGGCATCGGCCAGTTCCACCCGATGCGTGCCAGGGGGCGAGCCGAGCATCACGTCCAGTGCGTTCATGGCCGTGTCCAGTGCCATGTCCAGGGCGGGGATGGCGGCCTCCACCTGCGCCAGGGCGCCTTCCGCCTGCCGGACCTGCAGTTCGGCAGCCAGTCCCTTGTCGTACAAGAGCTTGATGGTGGAGAGCAGATCCTGCTGCGCCTTGGCCTGCCGTCGGGTGATGTCCAGACGGCTTTGCAAACCGCGGATGACGATGTAGATGTCGGCCGTCTGGGCGGCCACGACCAGGCGGGTGGCGTCTGCACCGGCCTGAGATGCCTGGTAGTCGGCCAGTGCGGCTTGCCGTCCCCGGCGCAGGCCACCGAACACATCCACTTCCCAACTTGCGCCGAGATTGGTTTCGTAGCTGTTGCCGTACCGGTCGAATCCGGGTCTGCCGTTCAGGACCTGTCCCAAAGGCGTTTCGACCGACTGGTACGCCCTGGCGGCCTGCCCGGTGACATGGGCCGAGGGCTGCAGTGCGGCTTGGGTTGCGCCAAGTCCGGCGCGTGCCTGGGTGACCCGGGCGTAGGCCTGCGCCAGATCGAGGTTCTGCTCAAGGGCAAGGGTCACGAAGCGCGCCAGCTGAGGATCGCCGAAGCGGGTCCACCAGGTGGCGATGTCCCTGGTCGCTTCAGCGGGCATGTTCGACGCGGCCTGCGCCTGGTAGCGTGGCGGCAGGGGCATGTCGGGTTGGACGTAATCCGGACCGACAGCACACCCGGTGGCCAGGGTGCCGACCATGAGCGCAACGGGGAGGGCGTGTCTGGGCAACATGTCGGCATCCTTCAGTCGGTGGTGGTTTGTGACCATAATACCAAATGGTCACTGGTTTTCAAGCCACCTTGGCTTGGCGTAAGCTGTGCCCATGAAGACAAGCACCCCATCCACCACGACCCGTGGACCGGCCGAGCATGACCTGCGTGACCAGATCGTCGCTGCGGCCACCGAGCACTTCAGCCGGTATGGCTATGGGAAAACCACCGTGTCGGACCTGGCCAAGGCCGTCGGGTTTTCGAAAGCCTACATCTACAAGTTCTTCGAGTCGAAGCAGGCCATCGGCGAGATGATCTGCAGCAACTGCCTGTTCAGCATCGAATCGGAGATCCGCACGGCGGTGAACCGGGCCGGCACGCCCCCTGAAAAGCTGCGGGCCATGTTCAGGGCCATGACCGAGGCCGGTATGGCGCTGTTCTACGATGACCGCAATCTGTACGAGATCGCGGCGACATCCGCCACAGAGAAGTGGCCTTCGGTGCTGGTCTACGAGCAGAAAATCCTGCAACTGCTTCGGGACGTGGTGCAGGAAGGGCGACAAACGGGTGATTTCGAACGCAAGACGCCACTGGACGAGGTGGTCATGTCGATCTGCCTGGTGATGCACCCCTACCTCAATCCCCTGCTGCTGCAGCACAGCATGAACTACTCGGACCAGGCGCCCACCCACCTCTCCAACTTGGTGTTGCGCAGTCTTTCGCCATGATCATGCATTGTGACCATTGACTAATTTGGTCACTGTAAACATAATGAAAGCTCGATCCACTCATCGATGGGGCTTTCATGCGGCGGTGTTTCGCGAACTTCACGGCCTGGTGCGCACTGCCGTTGGCATTGACGGCCTGCGGCGACAAGCCTCCTGCCGATCCGCGCACCGAGGCGCCCCTGGTGCGGGCGGTTGTCGTGGCGGAGGCCGCCTCTGCCGAGCGCTCGTTCACGGGCACCGTGGCTGCGCGGGTCCAGAGCGACCTGGGGTTTCGCGTGTCCGGCAAAGTGCTGCAGCGGCTGGTGGATGCCGGGCAGGTGGTCAAACGTGGCCAGCCGCTCATGCGCATCGACGCGGCAGATCTGAAGTTGGCCGTGCTGGCGCAGGAAGGCGCGGTGGCGGCGGCCAAAGCACGGGCACTGCAGACCGCGGAGGATGAAGCACGCTACCGCGACCTGCGAGGCACCGGTGCGATCTCCACGTCGGCCTACGATCAGGCCAAGGCCGCGGCGGATGCGGCAAAGGCGCAGTACAGCGCGGCCCAGGCCCAGGCGGATGTCGCCAGCAATGCCAGCCACTACACGGAACTCTTGGCCGACGGCGACGGTGTCGTCATGGAGACGCTCGCGGAGCCGGGGCAGGTCGTCAACGCTGGCCAGCCCGTCGTGCGCCTGGCGCATGCCGGCCAGCGCGAAGCGGTGGTTCAACTGCCCGAGACGTTGCGCCCCGCGATCGGCTCATTCGCGCAGGCCACGCTTTTTGGCAAGGACGCTGGTGCTCGGGCCAGACTGAGGCAGATCTCGGGCGCCGCGGATCGGCTGACGCGGACCTTCGAAGCCAGGTATGTGCTGGAAGGTGAGCTGGCCAGCGCTGCGGTGGGCAGCACCGTCACCATCCGCATCGACAGCGGGCAAGCCTTGGTGAGCGGCGGCCTGCAGGTGCCGCTCACTGCCATCGCGGATGCCGGCAAGGGGCCGGGTGTATGGCTCATCACCGGGGCGCCGGCGAAGGTGTCGTGGCGCGCCGTCCAGCTCCAGCGTCTGGGAGACGACAGCGCACAGGTGACCGGGGAACTGAAGCCGGGCCAACAGATTGTCGCGCTGGGTGCCCACCTTCTGCGTGATGGCGAAGAGGTGCGTGTAGGCACGCGCACGGCCGCTGCCACGACGCCAGGAGCGCGTCCGTGAGCGAGGCCCGATTCAACCTGTCTGCGCTCGCCGTGCGCGAGCGGTCCATCACGCTGTTCCTGATCTTCCTGATCTCGGCTGCGGGCATTCTTGCTTTCCTGCAGCTGGGGCGCGCTGAAGACCCGCCATTCACGATCAAGCAGATGACGGTCGTCACAGTCTGGCCAGGGGCAACGGCACAGGAGATGCAGGATCAGGTGGCGGAGCCGCTGGAAAAGCGTCTGCAGGAGCTGCGGTGGTATGACCGCGCCGAAACCTACACCCGCCCTGGCCTGGCCTTCACCATGGTGTCGCTGCTCGACAGCACGCCTCCATCGCAAGTTCAGGAAGAGTTCTACCAGGCCCGCAAGAAGCTGGCCGACGAGGCCAGGAAGCTGCCTGGCGGTGTCATCGGGCCCATCGTCAACGACGAATATGCCGACGTGACCTTCGCGCTCTTTGCGCTCAAGGCCAAGGGCGAACCGCAGCGCCTGCTGGTGCGCGACGCGGAGGCGTTGCGCCAGCAGCTGCTGCATGTGCCCGGCGTGAAGAAGGTCAACATCATCGGGGAGCAGCCCGAACGCATCTTCGTGTCCTTCGCCCACGACCGCCTGGCCTCGCTGGGCATCGCACCTCAGGAGATCTTCGCCGCGCTCAACAGCCAGAATGTCCTGACGCCCGCCGGCTCCATCGAGACCAGGGGGCCGCAGGTCTTCATCCGCGTGGATGGTGCGTTCGACAAGCTGGAGAAGATCCGTCAGACCCCGATCGTGGCGCAAGGACGCACGCTGAAACTCGCGGACGTGGCGACGGTCGAGCGGGGCTATGAAGATCCGGCCACATTCCGCATCCGCAACAACGGTGAACCGGCCCTGCTGCTGGGCGTCGTGATGCGCGACGACTGGAACGGGCTTGATCTCGGCAAGGCCCTTGAAGCGGAGACCAGCAAGATCAACGCAGGCCTGCCATTGGGCATGACCCTGACGAAAGTGACCGACCAGGCCGTCAACATCCGCTCGGCGGTGGACGAGTTCATGGTCAAGTTCTTCGTGGCATTGCTCGTGGTGATGGTGGTCTGCTTCGTGAGCATGGGCTGGCGTGTCGGCATCGTCGTGGCGGCGGCAGTGCCGCTGACCTTGGCGGCCGTGTTCGTCATCATGGCGGCCACGGGCAAGAACTTCGACCGCATCACGCTCGGCTCGCTGATCCTGGCCCTGGGCCTGCTGGTGGACGACGCCATCATCGCCATCGAGATGATGGTCGTGAAGATGGAGGAAGGCTACGACCGTGTCGCGGCATCTGCCTACGCCTGGAGCCACACGGCGGCACCCATGCTGTCGGGCACGCTGGTCACGGCGGTCGGCTTCATGCCCAATGGGTTCGCGCGCTCCACGGCGGGCGAGTACACCGGCAACATGTTGTGGATCGTCGGCATCGCCCTGATCGCATCGTGGGTGGTGGCGGTGGCGTTCACGCCGTATCTGGGCGTGAAGATGCTGCCCGACATCCAGCGGGTCGAGGGTGGGCATCAGGCCATCTACAACACACGGCACTACAACCGCTTCCGGCGCGTGCTGGGCCGCGTCATCGCCCGCAAGTGGCTGGTCGCCGGCGCAGTCGTGGGGTTGTTCGTGCTCGCCATCGTCGGCATGGGGCTGGTGAAGAAACAGTTCTTCCCGACCTCCGACCGGCCGGAGGTCCTGGTCGAGATCCAGATGCCTTACGGCACCTCGATCGAGCAGACCAGCGCCGCGGCTGCGAAGGTCGAAGCCTGGTTGGCCAAGCAGAAGGAAGCCCGGATCGTGACCGCCTACATCGGCCAGGGCGCTCCGCGCTTCTTCCTGGCGATGTCGCCGGAGCTGCCCGATCCGTCCTTCGCCAAGATCGTGGTTCTCACGGGTGACGACAAGGAGCGCGAAGCGCTCAAGTTCAGGCTGCGCCAGGCCGCAGCAGATGGCCTGGCGCCCGAGGCGCGCATACGCGTCACCCAGATCGTGTTCGGCCCGCCTTCGCCGTTTCCGGTGGCCTACCGCGTCATGGGGCCGGACCCGGGCAAGCTGCGTGAAATCGCCGCACAGGTCGAGGCCATCATGCACGCCAGCCCGATGATGCGCACCGTCAACACGGATTGGGGAGCGCGTGTGCCCACGCTGCACTTCACGCTGGACCAGGATCGCACCCAGGCCCTGGGCCTGAGCACCCAATCGCTGGCCTTGCAACTGCAATTCCTGTTGAGCGGCGTGCCGCTCACCGAAGTGCGAGAGGACATCCGCTCAGTGCAGGTGGTCGGCCGCGCGGCTGGCGGCATCCGTCTCGACCCCGCGAAGATCGCCGACTTGACGCTGGTGGGCGCGGCGGGGCAACGCATTCCGCTGTCGCAGGTGGGCGCCGTCGATGTGCGCATGGAGGACCCCATCCTGAGGCGGCGCGACCGCACGCCGACGATCACGGTGCGCGGCGACATCGCGGAAGGACTGCAGCCGCCGGACGTGTCCACGGCCGTGCTCAAGCAACTGCAGCCTGTCATCGACACGATCCCTGCGGGCTACCGGATCGAGCAGGCTGGCTCCATCGAGGAATCCGCCAAGGCCACCACCGCGATGCTGCCCTTGTTCCCGATCATGATCGCGATGATGCTGCTCATCATCATCCTGCAGGTGCGCTCGATCTCGGCGATGGTGATGGTCTTCCTGACCAGCCCGCTGGGCCTGATCGGCGTGGTGCCGACCTTGATCATGTTCCAGCAGCCCTTCGGCATCAATGCGCTGGTCGGCCTGATCGCCTTGTCGGGCATCCTGATGCGCAACACCCTGATATTGATCGGGCAGATCCATCACAACGAACAGGCAGGGCTGGCGCCATTCGATGCGCTGGTCGAGGCCACGGTGCAGCGGGCACGGCCCGTGGTGTTGACCGCGCTGGCGGCGATCCTGGCCTTCATCCCCCTCACGCATTCGGTGTTCTGGGGAACGCTGGCCTACACGCTGATCGGGGGCACCCTGGCAGGCACTGTTCTGACCCTCGTGTTCTTGCCGGCCATGTACTCCATCTGGTTCAAGATCAGGCCTCAACACCCGCTCCCGGGAAGGATTTGACATGTATTCAGAAGTCGTCGTCATCACGGGCGTGTCCTCGGGCATCGGCCGCATCGCCGCAGAAGCCTTTGCAGCACGGGGATGCCGCGTTTACGGCACGGTGCGCAGCCTCGGCAGCACAACTCCCATACCGGGTGTCGAACTGACCGTCATGGATGTGCGCGACAACGCCTCTGTCCAGCGCTGCATCCAGTCCATCGTCGACCAGGCCGGGCGCATCGATGTGCTGGTGAACAACGCGGGCGTGAACATGCTTGGCGCGGTGGAGGAGACCACCTTGGACGAGGCCCAAGCTGTTTTCGATACCAACGTGTTCGGCGTGATCCGCGCAGCCCAGGCTGTGCTGCCGCACATGCGTGCCCAGCGCCACGGAAGGATCGTGAACGTCAGCTCCGTGCTGGGCTTTCTTCCGGCGCCCTACATGGGGCTGTATGCGGCGTCCAAGCATGCCCTTGAAGGCCTTTCCGAAAGCCTGGACCATGAGCTGAGGCAATTCGGCATCCGTGTCACCCTGGTCCAGCCATCTTTCACCAAGACGAATCTGGAGGCCCATTCGCTCAGGGCGGTGTCGCCCATTCCCGGTTACGACCTGGAGCGCGCGCTGGTCTCCAATGCCCTGGTCCGACAGCTCGACAGCGCGCCTGATCCTTCCACGGTGGCCAAAACCATCATCGCCGCGGCTCTGGGCACGTGGCGCATGCGGATCGCGCCCAGCGGGCAGGCTTCGCTGTTGCAAAAGCTGCGCCGCTTCATGCCTTCGAGCCCCGTCGATGCAAGCATCAGAAGGACATTCGGGTTGCCCTGAACCACTGCGCCGTCGCAACAACGATGACTGGACATACAGTGAGAAGGCCCGCGGCTCCTCGTCGCATGCGGATCGGACTGGTCGAGGATGACCTGTCCATTCGCCAGAAGTTCGCCAGGACGATAGGACAAACCGACCAGTTCGAGCTGTGGTTCGAGTCTGGTTCGGTCCAGGGCGCCTTGGAGTGGATGGCTGGCTGCTCCGCGGCGGACTGGCCGGAGATCTGGCTGGTGGACCTGGGCCTGCCCGATGGCAGCGGCCTGACGGTGATCCGCGAGGCCTTGGCCACCCATGCGCGCACACACGTGCTGGTCATCTCCATCTTCGCGGACGACGATGCCATCATCGGCGCGCTTCATGCGGGCGCGATGGGCTTCATACAGAAGGGGGACGGGGATGAAGCGCTGCTCGAACACCTCGGGAACGCCATGGAGGGCGGGGCGCCCATCTCGCCCAGGATCGCTGCACGCCTGCTGGCCTCGTTCAAACAGTCCGTGCCGCACGGTCAGGGAGCTGCCGGGTACCCGGATGACAGAACGGAGCAACACCCGCCCGCAGCCGACTTGACGTCGCGGGAGAGGGCCGTCCTGGATTGCCTGAGTCAAGGCTATGCGTACGAGGAGGGGGCCGAGCTGCTCCAGATGTCGCTCAACACGTTCCGGCACCACATCCGGGGCATCTACGGCAAGCTCGGTGTGCATTCCAGGATCGACGCGCTCGACGAGGCAAGGAAAAGGAGATGGCTGCACCGGTCATGAGCGTGGCGATGGCCAGGGCCATGGCGCTTCTGGCGATCCTGGCCGGGCTGAGCGTCGTGCTCGGCGGCGTGATGCTTCCATTGACATGGCAGCCCGCAGCACGGGGCATCACGTGGATCCGTGCTGCCGACGTGACGCCCGGGGCCTGGGGGCCGGGCCGCGCCATGGATAGACGGGTGGCATCTCCAGCGCGCCTGCCCGATCCGTGGCGGATGTCGGGCCGCAGTGACACATGGACGTATCACATCGTTCTGCCGGACCAGGCAGGTGCAGATGCCCACAGCGATTCTTCACTCGCCACGACCCAGGGGCTCTGGATACCACGGGCCAGCACGTTGGTGGCCATCTGGCTGGACGACCAGCTCATTGCAGGCATGGGCAGCGCCCACACCATCGCCGACAAGCCGTGGCTGCTCAGCCTGCCGCACACGCCCGAGCGTGCAAGGCCACGCCATGTCCACATCGTCGTCGCCGGACAGGGCGGCCGCGCCAGTGGACTGTCATCCATTGCCTACGGATCATTGACCGAGCTCGAATCTCGTCACGAGGCGAGAGAAGCCCTGCTGATGGGCGGTGGCCTGTCGGTCTTCACGGCCACCTTGATCATGAGCCTGGGATCGGGGTGGGTCGCTTATCACCTCCGATCCAGGGCCGTCGGACTGTTCTCGTGCATCACCTTGCTCATGAGCCTTCGCGAAGCCTTGGTCTTCTGGGGAGCAGGGTGGTTTCCTGCGCAGGCCGGCGAGAGCATGGTCTACGCCAGTGCCGGGGCCGCCTTCCTGGTGTCGGGATTCTTGCTGTTGCGATACATCGATCGCCGGGCACCGCTGTGGCAAACGGGTTCCAAAGTCCTGCTGCTGGTGGTGCTGCCGGCCGTGGCCGCTTCGTTCCTGGAGGTGCCGGGGGGGCAAGAGGCCATGTGGCTCTGGTACTGCATGTCGCATGTGCTGGGCCTTTGGCCGACGGCCATCGTGGCCTGGGAGGTTCTGAAATCACCCTCTGCGAAACGCACGCTGATCCTGTTGTCGGCCGTGGGCGTGAGCGCTTGCACGCTTCTGGACGATTGGCACGCTTTCATCTCCAGCGCTCCTTCCAGCTATGAGTTCCTTCGGCTGGCCCCCGTCGCTTCCGTCAGCGCCTTGCTGTCCGTGGTGGTGACCACCTACATCCGCGTGTCCGGGGCCCTGGTGGCCGAGGAACGCTTCAAGGTGGATTTGCAGGTGGAGGTTGATCGACAGCGCCTGGAACTCGAGCGCCTGCACGCAGCAGTGCAGGAGAAGGCCAAGACGGAAGCCGCCTTCAGGGAGAGATCCCGCATTGCGCGGGATCTCCACGATGGCCTGGGCTCGCAACTGGTCCACATCCTGTCGGATGTGGAGGCCGACGACGTCGGGAAGGCCGACCTGGTCGCCGAACTCAAGGATCTCCTTGATCAGTTGAGGCTGACGATGGATGCGCTCGACCCTGTGGCGAAGGACGTGATCGACCTTCTGGCGCAGATCAGGTATCGGCTCAGGGATCGGTGGCAACGCGCGGGCATCACGCTCACCTGGGCTGTGACGCCCCTCGCATCGGACAGGCGATTCACGCCCGAAGACCTCGCAAGCCTGCAGCGGATGCTCTACGAAATCTTCGCGAACATCGTCAAGCATGCCAAGGCCACCCACGTGACCGTCCGAACCTTCTCGGATGCAGCGCATGACGTCTGCGGAATAGCCATCAGTGATGACGGCATCGGGTTTGCTCCAGCCGCCGAGCACGCGGGGCGGGGCATGCACAACATCGCTTCCAGAGCAAGGGACATGGGTCTGTCGATGCAGGTCGACTCGGGACATGGCCGTGGTGCCAGGCTGAGCCTGAGCTGGCCTCTGCGGCAGTTGTGAGGCCTTGAGCGGCCATGCGCGCATCGCATGCATGCGATCGAGATCGACCCGATGCGCAAGGTGCACGCCGTCGGCACCATGTGAAGCAGACGGCATGCAGGAGGGAACACAGTTTCCAACACGGCATGGCGTCGATCAGCAACCTTCAAGAAAGAGGATCAAACATGACCATCAAGCCGCTCAAGGCGCTGATGATCGCGGCAGTTGCCGCGGTCAGTTGCGCCGCCCAGGCCTCAGGACCTGGCTATACCTTCACGGACGGTGGAGCCGTCCTGACCTTCACCAGCGACTCGCTCGCGGCGCTCAACACCGCAGGCGTCGGCGTCACTGCCACGGCACCCGCCACATTCGACGGCGCCAAGATCACCATGACGTCCGATGATCCCCGGGTGATCTGGAACAGCAATTTCGACGTCACGTCGTTGACCGGCTTCGGCGGCTTCACCCTGACGTCGTCCACGACGAAAGGTGCCCAGGTGGTGTTGAGCAACATCTCGCTCGATACGGCCTCGGTGACGGTATACGCCGATGTGGTCACCTCTTCGTTCTCCAGCAACTTCGGCTCTTATCAAGGCAAGACGATTTCCAAGCTGGCCTTGTTCACTGGCACAGCCGCAGGCAGCACCAACATCCTGGCCTCGGGCGGCAATGTCAGCACGTCCATCGGGAACCTGAAGCTGACCGGCACGGCCATCCCCGAACTTGGCAATGCCCTGGGTGTTCCTACCTTCATTCAGCAGGCGCTGTTCCCGAGCATCAACTTCGGCACGATCGCGCTCAACGGCCAGTTCGCAGCCGTACCCAGTGTACCGGAGCCGTCCACCTTCGCCCTCATGGGCATGGGCGTGGGCCTGATCGCCCTGGTGCAAGCCCGGCGCCGCCGGCTGACCCGTTGACCATCGCTCTTTGACTTTCCTGTTACTCCACTACTCTTTTCGGCCGCGTCCTGCGGCCGTTTTTTTTAGAGGTGCCATATGGTTCGATACCTTTTCTCGGCTGCGGCCAGCGTTCTCGCTGCTGCCACGTTTCATGCCAGCGCGTGGTCCTCGCCGTTGACACTCAACACCTCCTGGCTGGATGCCAATGCGACGATGACGCTCAGCTCGACTGTGCTTCAGACATTGGCCGTCACTGGGATCCAAGTGTCTCCTGGCGGCAAGGCGAGCGCCATCAGCGACGGCGTCTTCAACCTCCCAGTATCCGAGGCCACGCTGGACATCAAGCTTCTGCCCCCCTCTCTGTCGATTCTGGAGGCCGAGGTCGCCGGTGTTTCTCTGGACTTCTTGAACACGCTCAACCAGTCGAAGGTCAGCCTTGCGAACCTGGCCATCGACTTCGGCAGCAAAATCGTGACAGGTGATGTCGTGACAGCGATGGGCTCGACCAGGGCGCCACTGCTCACATTCTCCGTGACGCAGCCCCTGACGTTCAACTTGAAGGGTGGTGTGTCTTTCCAACTGGGGCTGGGCAATCTGCACTTCACGGATGAAGGCGCTCAACGGTTCGCCGATGCGGTGCAGGTTCCGACATTCATGGTGCCCGTCCTGAAGCAACTCGACTTCGGCACGATCCAGACCACGGTGGTGCCCTGGTTCAGGAAGCCTGTCAGCGCGGTTCCCGAGCCGTCCACCAGCGCGCTGTGGATGGTTGGCGTCCTGGGCATGGTCCTCGCCCGGGCCGGGTCTCGCAAGTCCCGCAAAGGATTGGAAGGGGGCCTCTGATGCGCATACCCAGGGATCTGGTGTTCTTCGGATTCGCTTGCTGGGCCGCCGCCGGCACATACGCTCAGACCTCCGTGGAGAAAGCCGATGAGTTGCAGCTGAAGCCTGCTCAAAACATGTACTGGCGCATCGGGTACACCACCCTGAAGCCCAGCAACAAGAACGGCAACGCCACGGAACTCGGGCAGAGGGTCGTCAAGTACGGGGACGAATTCACGCCGGGCCTCGATCCTCAGTACGCGCAGGCACTTCAACTGTTGTCCAGCAGCATGGCGAGGGATCATCCATCTGATTATGAAAACCAAGGGCTGGGAATTCCTGACGGCGTGACGGTGAAAGCCAGGCAAGCCGGTGGGTTCACGGTCACGATGGGGCGCTACCTGGACGATGATCGACACTGGGCCATCGAAGCGTATGTCCTTGGCCAACCCTTTGATGTGTCTGCCCAAGGCGCTGGAAGGATTGGCGGCCAGGGAAGTGATGCAGTCAATCTTGGGAAGGTGCTGTCCACCAAGGCCCTGGGGCCCATTGCCTATGCGAAGTACATCGCCGGGAACAAGGACGCCTGGTTTCGGCCCTCCATTGGCATCGGCGGTTACTACTTCCTGTTCTTCGACACGAATGCTTCGAAATCGCTGGAGGACTACGCTGGCGGGCGTACCAGCATCAGCATCAAGAACGCCTACGGCCCGGCCAGCTTCCTGGGTGCAGACATCAAGATGGGCGATGGTTGGACATTGAATGCGACGCTGGGCCACATCTGGTTGCGCACCCAGGCCAAGGCGGTGACCGACGCGGATCCGAGCCGCACGGCGCTGAGCCCCGCGCTGGTCCAGGCCGCACGTGACATTGGCCCCAACACACTCACGGCGATCGAGATCATCAACGGCACGAAGTTCAATACACAGAATCTGGTGCCGGGGGTTGCCGGCCAGCTTGCCGCCGCCCGCAGTGGTGACAATCAGTCGCCCAGTCTGGGCAGGTACACACGGTCTTTCGATGCCAAGCTGAATCCCTGGCTATTGACGGTGAGCGTCGGCCGCGATTTCTGATCCCTCAGTCACTGCCTGGCTTTGACTGGAGCAGCGCGTCCACCCGCTTGCGATTCGCCCGGAGGATTTCGCGGCGCGTGGCCTCGGACTTGACCGAGCGAGCCAGGATGACGGCACCGACGCATTGGGCGATCACAGCCCAGGCGGCGTCCTGATCCTCGAGCTCTTCATTCCAGACGGCGTGCATTTCCTTGAGCCCGTCTTCGATGATGGATTTCACCTCGGCCGGAATGCGTGCCAATTCGGAGCCCAGGGCCGGGAGCACGCACCCAGCTTCCGGGTGCTGCGCGTGCGGGATGCTCAGGTAGGCCTTGGTGCGTTGGCTCATGGTCAAGCCCGCGTCCAGCGGCTGCGGCTTGAGCATCGACAGGCTGTATTGCATCTCTTCCCGGATGACCTCCTGCAACAAGGCCTGCTTGGAGGGGAAGTGACTGTAGAACGCCCCCGGCGTCAAGCCGATGGCGGACATCAGGGCTTCCACGCCCGTGGAATCGAACCCGCCCTTCTTGACCAGTGCACGGCTGCTGTCCAGCAGTTTGCGGCGTGTGTCTTCCTTGTGGCTTTTCGAGTAGCGCATGCGGATCCTTGACAGAGGGGGGCATCGTAACATAGCATCCATTTACTAAATGACCATTTTGTAAAGAGGCGGCGTTGTGGCGTGCCCCCGTGGATGCCCATTGAGCCGAGGAGACATCAATGACCTTTGTCGTGACAGACGCCTGCATTCAATGCAAATACACCGACTGCGTGGACGTATGCCCTGTGGACTGCTTCATGGAGGGCCCCAACTTCCTGGTCATTGATCCCAGCGGCTGCATCGATTGCGCGGTGTGTGTTCCTGAATGCCCGGTGGAGGCCATCTATGCCGAGGAGGACCTTCCACCAGGCCAGGAACACTTCCTGGGGCTCAATGCAGAGATCGCCGCGGCAGGCCAGTGGCCAGTCATCAACCAGAGAAAAGACCCGTTGCCGGAGCATGCCCGGTTCAAGGACCAGAAGGACAAGCTCTACCTGCTGGATCGTCATGGGGCCTGAACAAGGGGCTCGTGCATGGGCCGGGGCGGCGCAGCTGAAGGATGGCTTTGGCCGCGTCATCGACTACCTGCGCGTGTCCGTGACCGATCGCTGTGACATGCGTTGCAGCTACTGCATGCCGAAGGCGTTCAAGGGGTTTCAGGAGCCGGCCGCCTGGCTCAGCCACCAGGAGATGTGTCGCCTCGTGAGCCTGTTCGTCCGCCTGGGCATCAGCAAGGTTCGGCTCACCGGAGGAGAACCCTTGCTGCGCCGGAACCTGCCCGATCTGGTCCGAAGCATGTCCTCGCTGGCGGGCCTGGAAGACCTGTCGCTTTCGACCAATGGCGCTCACCTGGTTGCTCACGCCCATGCCTTGAAGGCCGCCGGGTTGCACCGGCTGAACATCAGCCTGGACACATTGACGCCGGAGAGATTCCACGAGATCACCCACCGCGACTGCCTGGAGGATGTGCTGGCGGGCATCCAGCTGGCACGGCAACTGGGCTTTCGGATGGTCAAGATCAACATGGTGCTGCAGGCCGGTGTCAATGACGATGAGGTCGACGACATGCTGCAGTTCGCGGTCAAGAATGGACTGGTGCTGCGCCTGATCGAAACCATGCCGGTCGGGCATGCGGATCTGGGAAAGACCGCTGTCGACGTGACGGCGATGGCCAGAAGGCTTGTCAAGAAGCATCACCTCATCCCGCACACCGAACCTGTCCGGACCGGCCCTGCGCAAAGTTGGCGCGTGCCGGGCAGTTCCGCCATGCTGGGCGTGATCACGCCCATGTCGCAGCACTTCTGCGCCGCGTGCAACAGGCTGAGGCTGGGGGTGGACGGGACGCTCTACCCGTGCCTTGGCCACAACGACGCAACGCCGCTGGGCCGGATGGTGAGGAGCGGTGCGTCGGATGCCGATCTGGCGGACGCGATCCGGCTGGCGGTGGCCAACAAGCCCGAACGCCACGAGTTTCATGAAAGGCCGGAGCGGGTCGTGCGGTTCATGTCGGCCACGGGCGGCTGATGAGCACTCCCTCCAGTCGCGGGTCGTCGAGCATTCTCATCTCATGCGCCTCTCATGCAATTGGCATATGCGGCATGAACTTGGCGGCAAGGATCAATTGAAAGCCGCTGTAATCAAGTTGTTGAAGCACAAGGACGTCACACCATGACCACTGACTTTGAAAGCGTCGAGATCAAGCCCCGTGAGCGGCTCGACTTCAAGCTGGACCAGGGATTGCCGCGCTTCTGGAATGGCGGTGATCCGTACAAGACACGCTTCTTCGACGCGATGTCCTTGACGTTCCCGATCGGTGAACGCTATTTCATCAGCACGGTCCGGGCCTACCGCGATGACATCAAGGATCCGAAGCTGGCCGCAGAGGTGAAGGACTTCATTCGCCAGGAGGCACAGCACGGCATGGTGCATGCTCAGTTCAATGACATGCTCGCCGAGCAGGGCATGGCGGTGCGCTGGACAGAGCGCTTTCTTGATCGCAAGTTCAAATGGCAGAGCCACCGTTGGTCCAAGGCGTTCAACCTGTCCTACACGGCGGCTGCAGAACACATGACGGCCATGATGTGCACCGCCTTTGTCCAGCGCCCGGACATATTCAAGAACGCTGATCAGCGCATGGCCGCCATCTATGCCTGGCATTCGATTGAAGAGATCGAACACAAGGCCGTGGCCTTCGACGTGTTGACCAAGGTCGCGAAGGCGAACTACTTCACGCGCATCGCAGGGCTGATCTATTTCAGCATCGAGTACCCCATCGGCAACTGGTGGGGTGTGAACCAGATGCTGAAGGCCGATGGTTTTGGTGCATGGGCACGGGCCAAGATGCTGCTGAAAGGGGCCTGGTGGCTGTACAAGCCGGGCGGCGTGTTCATGCCGGTCCTGGGCTATTACCTGTCGTACTTCAAGCCNCAACTGGTGGGGTGTGAACCAGATGCTGAAGGCCGATGGTTTTGGTGCATGGGCACGGGCCAAGATGCTGCTGAAAGGGGCCTGGTGGCTGTACAAGCCGGGCGGCGTGTTCATGCCGGTCCTGGGCTATTACCTGTCGTACTTCAAGCCCGGCTTCCATCCCTGGCAGCACAAGGAGATGCATCGCTACGAAGCCTGGGTGCAAGCCTATGAGAAGACGGGAGATCCCATCAAGGCGTCCGAGGTGTTCCAGGATCGCCCTTTGACCACGTGATGGCCGGCTTACCCCATACCCTGGAGGTGGCAACGTGGTATCCGAGCGCGTCCTCAGACATCTGACGTTTCCTGTGCAGTACCTGGAGATCGGCGAGTCCCTGGCCCGAGAAGGTGGACACGATCTTCAAGCGCTGTACCGGTACTGCGGCATCGACCTGCCAACGCCCTTCATGCCGTGGCAGACCATCAACGGCAAGCAGCTGCAGCTGGCATTGGCGTACTTCCTGAATATATGCCCGGCAGGCCGGCCCCCTTTGGTCATGTTCATGGAGCATTTTCCGTTGACGACCCACGGACCGATCGGCATGCTGGCCATCACCTCCGCGACGCTGGGCGAAGCCCTGCAAGGCGCGCTGACCTACGCGCCATTGGTCATGCCCGCCTTCGGCATGCGACGCCAGGACTTGGGTGGCGAAGTCCACACGATCGTGGAGCGGCGGCACGACTTCGGCGCTGTCAACGATTTCTTCACTGAAACGGTGGTGACTGCGCCTTTGAAGATCATGCCCTTCCTGACCGAGAAGATCGATGGCGCCTCGGTGCATCTCATGCACGGTCCCACCGGCGACCCGGCCGATTACGAGGCAGCCTTCGGATTGAAGTTTGTCTTCAATGCACGTCAGAACAAGTTCGTCCTGCCCGCGAAGGCGCTGGACATTCCACTGATCGCGCGCAGCCGGGCGTCTCATTTGTTGATGAAGGCCACGCTGGAGCAACAGTGCGTGGCCGCTCATGGTCTGAAACCCCTGACGCAGGAAGTCAGGAGACTGCTGCATGCGGCCCTTGTCCAGAAGCAGGTGCTGGACGCCGACAGGTTGGCGCAAGCCTTGGCCATGTCGCCACGAACCTTGAGCCGGCGCATCAAGGGCGAGGGCACAACCCTGCCACAGCTGCGCAGCGAGGTGGGCGTCGAATATGCCGAGATGCTGCTCCTGCAGACGGAAAGGCCGATTGCCCAGATCGCGCAGTTGGCCGGATTCGCCGACGCGGCCGCATTCTCACGCGCCTTCAAGCGCACCACGGGACAGACCCCATCGCTTTGGCGGCTAAGCCGAAAGGCCAGCGAGATCAGCTCGGTGGCTGCCTTGCTGACCCCGGTCCCTGAATCCACCACGCTGTCGTGCAAGGCAGCGCCCTGAAGCCCTTTTGAGAATCCTGCAGAGGCCACCTATGCCTGAGACAAGAACCATCATCAACGGTCCAGCCAGCGTGCCGGCCAATGCGAAGGACGTGCCGACCGTCTGTGTCTTCTGCACCCACAATTGCAGCCTGACGGTCGATGTCAAGGACAACGTGATCACGGCCATCAGGGGGGATGAGAGCAACCCCAACACCGGTGGCTACATGTGCAACAAGGCGCAGGCCATTCCAAATTACGTCAACCACGCGCAAAGGCTGGAGCACCCGCTCAAGCGCATGCCCGATGGGCAATACCAGAGGATCTCCTGGGATCAGGCCATCAGTGAAATTTCGGCGAAGCTCAACGGCATCCGCAAGAAGCACGCGCCGCGTGCCATCGCCATGTTCGGTCTGGGCGGGCAGGGCAATCACATGGATGCGTTCGGCGCCTTGCCGTTCATGTTCAGCATCAACTCTCCCATCTTCTTCAATGCGCTGGGCCAGGAGAAAACGCAACACGCCCTGGTGTGGCGGCACATGTACCGCGCGGGGCCGGACATCTACCTGCCGGCAGATGAGGCAAAGTCTGACTACGTGCTGGTGATGGGCACGAACCCGCTTGTCAGCAACCGGGGGCTGAAGCCGGTCGATGAATACAGGAAGCTGGCCTCCGATGCCGGCCGAAAACTCGTGGTGATCGACCCGAGGGTCTCGGAGACGGCCAAGAAGGCAGACCGCCACATTCGCGTGAAGCCGGGGGGCGATGCGTATCTGCTGATGGGGTTTGTGGCCACCATCCTTCAGGAAGGGCTGCAGGACAAGGCCTACATCGCAAGCCGGGTCAACGGCTTCGAGGAGTTGGCTGAAGGCTTCAAGGCTGTGGATCCCAGGAAGATGGCAGCGTATGCCGGGGTTAGCCACGACGACCTTGTCCTGACCGCCAGGGAGTTCGCTGCCGCCCCGTCGGCGTGCATCGCCTGGGATCTGGGCGTGGAGCACACCGTCAACTCGACCTTGAACTCCTACCTCATCAATGTGATGTTGTTGATCACGGGCAACGCGGGGCGGGAGAAGGGCAATCTGTTTGTTCAGCAGTTCGGGCCGAGAGGCCTCTATCTGGAGAAGCAGGCCAAGGCGCTGGTCTCCGGCATCGGTGCGATTCCCTTCATCCTGCCTGTGGGGATGTTTTCGCCCAACCTGGTGGCCGAAGAGATCCAGAACAAGCACCCCGACCGCATCAGGGCGCTGATCGTGGATTCCACGAACCCATTGGTGAGCTACGCCGATACCAAGGCCTTGAAGGCCGCGTTCGAAGAGCTCGAACTGATGGTGGTGATTGAAGTGGCGATGACTGAAACGGCGCGGGTGGCCGACTATGTGCTGCCTGCGCCCGTGGGCTATGAGAAGTGGGAATATGCGACGTTTCCCCACCTGCACTTCACGCCGCAGCTCCGGCCCCCCGTGGTGAAAGGGCCGCAGGAAGCCTTGCCCGAGCAGGAGATCTATTACCGGCTCACCCGTGCCATGGGGCTCGTCCCCAAAGCCCCCGGCGTATTGCACCTGCTCGCCAGGAAGGCAAGGTCACCTTTGGGTGCGCCTGTCTACCTGGGCGCACTGTCCGCGCTGGCCGCCGTGCGCGGCGGGGGCCTCTACCCGATCCTCGGGCGCATCATGACCTGGTTGTACGAGACCTTGGGCACCACCTTGCCTTCGCCGGCGCTGGCGCCGCTGTGGCTGCTCTGCCAGGGTTATGCGCTCACGCACCGGAAGGCCCTGAACAGGGCCATGCCAGAGGCCCGCGGCCACAAGAACCCTTTCGCGGCGGGCGAACTGGTCTTCAAGGAACTGCTGGCTCATCCGGAGGGTTTCCTGGCCGGGGAGCTGCCCATCGAAGACAACTTCAAGGTGGGTTGCCGTCATCCCGACCGAAAGGCCAGGATCTACCATGCACAGTGGGTGGCCGACATCCAGAAGCTCGCTGCGACGTCTCCTTCGCAGCAGGATCCGTCCTATCCCTTCGTGCTCAACGGGGGGTTGCGCACGGGCTGGACTGCCAACACCATTGTCAGGGACCCTGCGTGGCGCAAGGGCAAGGGCCCGCATTGTGCCGTGCTGATGCACCCCAGCGATGCAGCCTCGCTGGGGGTGGCTGACGGCGCCATGGTTCGGCTGGAAACCAGGCGGGGCCATTTGGTGGGGCCCGCAAAGTTCGATGCCAATACCGCCATGGGCCACCTTCAGATCCCGAACGGCTTTGGGGTGGAGTACCCCGACCCGGTGACGGGTAAGCTGACGCCGGTCGGCATGCTCGTCAATTCGATCGTGGACATCAAGGACCGGGACCCCTACACCGGTATTCCTCATACCAAGTACATCAGGTGCCGTGTCGTGGCGTCTGACGAGTTGTCCCTGCAGAAGGTGCCAGCCTGAAATTCTGCCGGACTGAACGGTGTCAGTCCACGGCGCGTGCATCGGACCGCTTCAGCGTGTAGATCAACCCCACCCCCACGCTCGCCCCGTTCGTGCGCCGCACCAGGGGGCTGTCGTCGTTCGCCGCCCCAGCCACGCTCTCCAGCCGAAGGAATCCAAAGACACGCATGTCTGGCGTCAACTGGCGCGATAGCGATGTTTTCAGCCGCCATGAGATCAGCCCGCTGCTGGCGTCGTAGGCTGGGCGGTCTGCCAGGGCATCCTCCGGCTTCACCTCGTAGTAGGTTTCGCCAAGCCGTCTGTCACCGAGCAGCGCGCTGAAGCCCACGCCGTAGCTCCAGCCCGTTCGGTCGCGATGATGAAGGCTGATCTCTGGTTCGAGGCTCATGCCCCGATGGCGACCAAGGTCGCGTACCTCGAACACCCCGCGCACGGGCAACTCGAAGGTGATGCGGTGCGACGCCTCGCGGCCGTTCAGATACCACCGCGCCACGGGGCCGAACTCCACCAGGGTCGGCAGACGGTCCATGCCTTCGCGGGCCTTCAGCGGCTTGCTGCCGGAGCTGAGGGAGCCCGAGAGTGACAAGTCGAGCTCGAAATCGTCTGTGCGGATGGCGCGCAGGCCTGTCCCATCGGCATCCGAGCGCAAGCGCTTTCCGCGGTAGACCACGTACGGCAAGGCCACGGCCTTGTTGACCTGCTCATCCGCCCCGGGGTAGGCCAGCTGCGAAATGCCACCGCCCCCGACGCCGATTTCCCAAAGCGGCAACTCGGAGGGCTTGACCGGGTCTTCAGCACGCACGCCGGTGCAGAGGATGGCAAGACTGGCAAGGAGGATGTGTTTCATGGTTGATGCTCGTCGATCCACCTGGAAATGTAGTCGGTTGCTGTCACGTTCTGTGGACAAGGCCTGACGCCACCTTGACGCGCAGCCTGCCCCCTTGTCGCCCAGGGTGCCTCACGGGCGCGCTGCTTGCTCCTAAGATGGAGCCAAATCAATCTGGTGCTCCGAGAGGCCAGTCACAGGAGACAGACATGAGCCAACAAGCCCTGCACAACGCCAAGGAACTCGTTGCCCGCGAGAAACTCGATTTCGGCCTGGACGGCGAGCTGCCCCGCTGGTGGTATGAGAACAACCCGTACAAATCGCGCCTGATCGACGCCTTGCAGGCGGCATTTCCGGATGGTGAGCGCTACTTCATCTCGTGCGTGCGCAACTTCCGCGAGCAGACCACCGACCCGAAGTTGTTGGCAGAAATCAAGACCTTCATCCGCCAGGAAGGCCAGCACGGCATCGTGCACTCCAAGTACAACCAGCGCCTGCGCGAGCAGGGCATGGACATCGATGCCATCGTGGATTTCATCAACGCCAATAACGAGCTGCACACCAAGCGCTTCTCGAAGGAATACAACCTGGCGTTGACGGCGGCCTTCGAGCACTTCACGGCCATGCTGGCCGAGATCTTCTTCGTCGAGAAGCGGACCATGGCCAACGCCGACCCCAAGCTGCGCGCCATGATGGCCTGGCATGCGGTGGAAGAGATGGAACACAAGGCTGTGGCCTACGACGTGATGCAGCAGGTGGCCAAGGTGGGCTACTTCAAGCGCTGTCTGGCCATGGCCCACGTGACCTTGTTCCTGAGCTACCTGACCATTCGCTTCACCAACCGCCTGCTCAAGAACGACGGGTTCTCGTTCGGCAAGCGCATGTGGATGATGGCCAAGTGCCGCTGGTGGCTGTTCGGTTACAAGGGCATCATCTCCAGCCATCTGGGGAGCTTGTTGGCCTACTTCAAGCCTGGGTTCCATCCTTGGCAGCAGGAGGCCATCCACAACTACGACGCCTGGGTTGAGGCTTATGAGCGCACGGGTGATCCGATGGTTGCTGGGGCGGCGCTTTATCAGGCTGCGCACTGAGCGCTGCCAGCATAGGGAGCACCGAAAGGTGCCTGATATTCCAAGCCCCGCAATAGCGGGGCTTTTTTATACTCGTGTGAGTCTGGCGGCCCAGATGCCCCCTAAAAGAAGGGGAGCCGCTTTGGATCCCGCAATCGCATGCAGGCATCTCTCATTGGGCTAAGTGCACGCGGCGCGACGGCCGCATTGACCTGCCCGGCAAAAATCTTGAACACAGCAGAGGCGCTGTGAGGTTCTAACGCCATATATCCCCTTGGACATCCAATCCAAAGTCCAAGTTCAGTGCTTCGGGCGACTGCCGCGCCTCATCAAGTCATTGGTGCGTCAAGGGCTAAGATACATTTTTCGAGAGAGAAACGGGACTCCCGCCCTCCCCGCCGAATATGAACTAATCCCTTGATTTCAAAGGCTTTTTTCTTTTCGTCGCCATGGGTTCGAAGTGATTGAAACCGGACGCCCAACTTTCACTTCTCTGATGACTACGACGTCCACCGACTTCCAGTCAGCACTGTCAGCGCCTGAGCCAGCCTCGTCTCCCGCGCTTTACACGCCAAGCGTCAGTAAAGCCAGTGGACTTCAGCACCAAGTTGCGCAAGTTTCAGCCCCTTGTTCTGCAGCACCATTGCGCACATCGTGAACCATGGCGCTTGCCGCCCCGTTCGGGTGGCACTTCTCCAACGTCGAGGGCATGGCATGAATGAGCAACTGGAAAAGGCCTTCGCTGAGGATGGCGATGTGCTGTTCGATCAGTCTTGCCGTGGCGTACTGCGCCATTAGCCAAGCGAGAGCATGAACGCCGAAGACGAACTGCTAGGCCACTTGCCGGCCTCATGGTCTGTAGGCCCTCTCTCGCAAGGCTATGCTGTTTTCATGACGCAATCAGTCTGGCGACCCAAGCAAAGCCCTGTGCGGATGGACAGGATGGCAGGCAGCACATCGCGCTAAGCCTATGTCCAGACGAACTAAGCTCCACGCTGCCGTCCTAGACCGATTCATCCGGGTGCGAGGCGCCCGTGAGCACAACCTCCGCGATGTCGATGTCGACATCCCACGCGATGCACTGGTAGTGTTTTCTGGCGTATCGGGCTCGGGCAAATCCTCCTTGGCCTTCGGTACGCTCTACGCGGAAGCTCAGCGCCGCTACTTCGAGTCGGTGGCGCCCTATGCGCGGCGGCTGATCGATCAGGTCGGCGTGCCGGCCGTGGACAGCATCGAAGGCTTGCCGCCCGCCGTGGCGCTGCAGCAGCAGCGTGGCACACCCAGCACGCGCTCGTCGGTGGGCAGCGTCACCACGCTGTCGAGCCTGCTGCGCTTGCTGTACTCCCGCGCCGGGCATTACCCGCCCAGCCAGCCCATGCTGTATGCCGAGGATTTCTCACCCAACACGCCGCAGGGGGCCTGCCCGCACTGCCATGGGCTGGGTCGGGTGTACGAGGTCACCGAAGCGACGATGGTGCCTGACGACTCGCTCACCATTCGCGAGCGCGCCATCGCTTCATGGCCGCCCGCCTGGCACGGGCAGAACCTGCGCGACATCCTGGTCACCTTGGGCTACGACGTCGACAAGCCTTGGCGCCAGTTGTCACGCAAGGACCGCGATTGGATTCTTTATACCGACGAGACGCCCACCGTGCCGGTGTACGCGGGCTTCACCCCTGCAGAGACGCGTGCGGCGCTCCGCCGCAAGGCAGAGCCCAGCTACATGGGCACGTTCACCAGCGCGCGCAACTACGTGCTGCACACCTTCGCCACCACGCAAAGCGCTTTGATGAAAAGGCGCGTGTCGCGCTACATGGCGGGCACCTCGTGCCCCGTGTGCGAAGGCAGGCGGCTCAAGCGCGAGGCATTGTCGGTAACGTTTGCCGGCGTGGACATCGGCGCGCTGTCGCAACTGCCGCTCGACCACGTGGCAGCGCTTTTGGCGCCCGCAGCGCAAGGCCAGTTCGAGGCGACAAAGGACACGCAGACACTCAGCCGCAAGGCTGCGCGGGCCGACACGGCCCGGCGCGTGGCGGCAGGCGGTTCGGCCCATACCGCCTCGTCGGATGTGCGCCGCACGCCCTATCTGTCGGAAGAAAAGCGCATTGCCGCGCAGCGCATCGCCGAAGATGTGTGCTCGCGCATCGCCACCTTGCAGGGCCTGGGCCTGGGCTACTTGTCGCTGGACCGGAGCACGCCCACGCTGTCGCCTGGCGAGCTGCAGCGCCTGCGCCTGGCCACACAGATCCGCTCCAATCTTTTCGGCGTGGTTTACGTACTCGATGAGCCCTCGGCTGGCCTGCATCCCGCCGACAACGAGGCCCTGTTGCAGGCGCTCGATCAACTCAAGCGTGCTGGCAACTCGATCTTCGTGGTGGAACATGATCTGGCGGTGATGCGGGCAGCCGACTGGATCATCGACGTCGGACCATTGGCGGGCGAACTGGGCGGCGAGGTGCTCTACAGCGGGCCACCGCGAGGCCTGCGCGAGGTGGCGGCGTCGCAGACGGCCAAGGCCCTGTTCGCCCCTCCCGAAGCCGCGAGTCGCACCCTGCGCGCACCGAAAGGCTGGCTCGAATTGCGCGGCATCGAACGCAACAACCTGCGCGGCATCGACGCGCGCTTTCCTTTGGGTACCTTCACCGCAGTCACGGGCGTGTCGGGCTCAGGCAAGTCGAGCCTGGTCAGCCAGGCATTGGTCGAGCTGGTAGGCGAGCACCTGGGGCAGGAGCCCGCGGCGGCACCTGATGGCGACGAAGCGGACATCGACATGGTGGTCCCCACGGGTGGCCATCTGCATGCCGGTGCCGAGCACCTCAAGCGGCTGGTGACGGTTGATCAAAAACCCATCGGCCGCACGCCGCGCTCCAATCTCGCGACATACACGGGACTCTTCGATCATGTCCGGCGCCTCTTCGCCGCCACGCCTGAGGCCCGGGCGAAGCGCTTCGATGCCGGGCGTTTCAGCTTCAACGTGGCCAAGGGCCGGTGCGACACCTGTGAAGGCGAAGGCTTCGTGAGCGTGGAGCTGCTTTTCATGCCCAGCGTCTATGCGCCTTGCCCCATCTGCCATGGCGCGCGCTACAACGCAGACACGCTGAAGGTGTCGCTGCGTGGAAAATCCATCGCGGACGTGCTGCACATGACTGTCGAAGAAGCGCGTGCCTTTTTCGAAGACGAGCCCAGCTTGCGCAGGCCGCTCACCCTGCTCGCGGACATCGGGCTGGGCTATCTGAGGCTGGGGCAGCCCGCCACGGAGTTGTCAGGCGGGGAGGCGCAGCGTATCAAGCTGGCCACCGAGTTGCAGCGGCAGCAGCGAGGCGACACGCTGTACGTGCTCGACGAGCCCACCACGGGTCTTCACCCGGCAGACGTTGCACGGCTGATGGTGCAGCTTCATGGCCTTGTAGATGCGGGGAACACCGTGGTGGTGGTCGAGCACGACATGAGCGTGGTGGTCCAGAGTGATTGGGTGATCGATGTAGGGCCCGGGGCAGGAGCCGAAGGTGGCTGCATCGTCGCGGAGGGTGCTCCCGAGCTTGTGGCCAAGTCCCGGCATGGCCGGACCGCGCCATACCTGCGAATGCATGCCTTCCCGGATCACGGTTAGCACCGGCCTGACGCGGGCCGGTGGAGGGCTTGCGGCCTGGCTGCGGTCAGCCCTGCAGCTCGGCTGGTTGTTCGAGCTTGTACAAGGGAAGCTTCACCAAAGCATCGAACGACATTGGCTTGCCGAGCAGGAAGCCCTGCAGCAGCTCGCACCCACGGGCCAGGAGCCAATCGAGCTGTTCGCGGCTCTCTACGCCCTCGGCCACGCACACCATGCCCAGCCGGTTGCCAAGACCGAGCATGGTCTCGACCAGCATCTGTCCGTTGGCTGTGTCCAATGAACTGATGAAGGAGCGGTCCAGCTTCAGTTTGGTCGCCGGCAAGGTCTGCAGGCGGGCCAAGGACGAGTAACCGGTTCCGAAGTCGTCAATCGCGATGGAAAATCCCGCCTCGGACAGGGTTCGAAGCTGCTCCTCGCTGCGCTTTTCCCGGGAGGACATCACGCTGGATTCGGTCACTTCGAGTTCCAGGTCATGGGGCTCAAGGCCTTTTGCCCGAATCACGCGCTTGATGCCTTCGACAAGATCGGGCTCTTCCAGCTCCTGCGGCGACACGTTGACCGCGATGTAGCGCAGCATCAAGCCATGGCGGCGAAGTTTGACCAGGTCCGTGCACGCCTTCTCAAGCACCTGCTGCCCTAGCCTGCGGATGACGCCCGCCTCTTCCGCCAGTCTGATGAACACTTCAGGGCTGATCGCGCCGAGCCTGGGATGCTGCCACCGGGCGAGGGCCTCCGCGGCCACGGGCTCGCCATTGCTGTCGAAGCAAGGCTGGTAGACGACGTCGATGTCCTTGCGCTCGATGGCCTTGAGCAGGTCCTTGCGAAGTTCGTAGTCGGCACGAACCGCATCGTCATGCGACTTGTCGAACACAGCGCAGGCCGTGCCTTCATGCCGCTTTGCCGCGTACATGGCCACATCGGCACGCCGCTGGATCTCGGTCGCCGTGATGGCGCTGTCGATGGAGGCCGCGCCGACGCTGGCGGAGATGTCGAATGCCATGCCGTCGTACAGCACAGGCCTTGCGAAGGCACCGCTGGCCAAGGCAAAGAGTTCGTCAACAGTCCTCTTGCTCTGCCTGCAGGTCACGAGAATGCTGAACTCATCGCCGCCCAGCCGGGCCACGCTGGCGAAACCGTTGAAAGCGGCCGCAAGGCGGTTGCCTATGACCTCGATGACCTGATCGCCCGCCGCATGTCCGTACTGGTCATTGATCTGCTTGAAGCCGTTCAAATCGATGAAGAGCAGCCAACCGCATGCATCTGTGCGCAGGCAGGCCAATTGCAGCGCGCTCGTGAAGGCACTTCGGTTGAACAGGCCGGTCAGGGGGTCGGTGGTGGCGGCACGCGTGACTTCCTCTCGCCACCGCACGGCCTTTCTGCGGTGCCCGCGCGTCGAGGCCTCCCACAGCAGAAAGCCAACCAACTGCGCGGTCAGCAGGATGGACAGGTCTCGCGCCAGGTCCTGGTAGACGTCTGCGGCAGAGAGGCAAACGTGGGCTGTTCGGGCCGGGCCGCTGTTAGACGATGCCGATGCGCAGCTCGCCGAGTCGCCGAGCCATTGCAGCGCCGGGGTGACGCTCGGTGCGCGAGACAGCTGCTGACACTGGCGTTCGTAGCAGGCTTCGACCGATAACAAGTTCTCGAAGTTGCGCTGCATGGCGCGCAGGTTCTCTGCCGGCATCGCTTGCCCCTTCGCGCCGATTGACTCCACCAACATGGTGGCCACCGACCTGGCTTGTGTTCCGTTGCGCGTGAACCCATAGTGAAGACTGGACAGAGACAGGACGAGCGAGGTGATGATGGCAGTGAGGACAAACGGCAGTCCATGCGCCTTGCCCATGGCGCTGTGGTCAGCAAGCGGATAAGACATGACTTCGGTGGGTACCCTGGCGCACGACATGGATGCCATTCGCCAAGCGCGCACCTACTCCCCGGCCAGGCTGCGCGCGAGCCTGTGCCATCGCAAGCGGGCCGAACTGCCGCGCCGGTCTTGGCCGCACTGAACTGCATGGAAGGCGGCTATTGCTCCCAGCACGAAGGTGTGGACGGAGCGTGAGTGGGCTGGAACACCGCGAAGTGGACAGTCCGCTCTCCCAGCATTGTCCAATTTGCGGGTTAACCCGAACTCTCAAAATAGCTCGCGAGGATAACGAATTTCCCTCTTTTGAGGAAGCTCACCCCTTTAATGCAGGGGTGATATCGGCTCCCGCGGCCTGCTGCAATGCACGAGCGAGGTCGTTGAGGTCATAGGGCTTGCGCAGCACCACCACGTCGGTCTCGGGAGACTGAGCGCTGTAACCCGTCGCCAGGACGACCGGAATGGGCGGCTGAAGCGTCTGGCACCATTCGGCCAGATCGAATCCGGTGATCGCGCCAGGCATCACCACATCGCTGAAGACGACGTCGAATCGCTCACCTTGCGTGATGAGTTCCTTGGCCTTTTCCGCATTGAGGCAGTGGGTTGCGCAGTGTCCCATCCCCTCGATGGCCGACAGGACCACCGAGGCCACCAGGCTGTCGTCCTCCACCATCAGCACGCGCAGCGGCCGTCCCGCTGCCACCGCTCCTGTGCTGGCGCTTGCGCTGGCAGTTGGCACCGCTGTTGTCGACGGCAGGATCAATTGGACGTTGGTGCCCCGCCCCTGTTCGCTGACGATGTGTGCATCGCCACCAGATTGCCTGGCGAACGATAAGACCTGGGCCAGGCCCAGCCCGGACCCGGAGCCCACGGGCTTCGTTGTGAAATACGGATCGAACGCTTTTCGCAAGGTCGATGCGTCCATTCCTGGCCCGTTGTCGCTGACGTCGATCTGGACAAAGGCGCTTTGAGCGGGCGAAGCGCTGCTCAATCCGTTCACGGCAAGGAAGGCATGGATCTTGATCTCCCCACGCCCCTGCATCGCGTCTCGCGCATTGAAGATCAGATTCAGCAGCGCGAGCTCCAGCTGGCTCGGGTCAACGAACACGGCGGGCAGGCCCGGTGCCACATTGGCATGGATGTTGATGTTCGTTCCGGCCGCCTTGCCCGCCAGATCGCACACTTTCAGCAAAAAGTCATTGATGTTGACGGCTGCAGGTTGCAGTTTCTGGGCTCGCCCGAAAGCGAGCATCTGTTTCACTAGGTCGGCAGCTTTCCCTGTGGCGCGTGTCGCGGCGTCGAGCATCCTGCGAGGCGGCCCTTCCGGCGTGGTGGCGACCATCAGGTGGAGCGCCGCGGAGATTGTCTGAAGCAGGTTGTTGAAGTCATGCGCCACACCGCCGGCCAGCCGGCCCAAAGCCTCTCGCTTCTGCGCATCGGCCAGCCTTTGCTGCACCTCGGCCGTGCGGGCGACGGCGTCATTGACCTTGGCCTCCAGGACATCGGCTGATTCCTTGATGCGGACACCAGCGTCCCGAAGAGCGCGAGCGACCCTGTCGGCCTCGCTGATGCCGGTCTTCAGGAGTTGGGGGACCCGTTCCTGCCCAAGTTCTTCGGCCGCCTCTTCGAGCGCCAGGAGCGGCTCACTGACACTGCGTGCAACGTAGAGGGCCAGCAACAAACTCAGTCCCAGAAGGGTGGCCGCCAAGCCGATTGCCTTGACCGCAGCATGACGCGCTTCGTGGTCGAGCGTCTCCTGAGGCAACGCCACGATCGTGTACCAGCCGTGACGGTTCGGCAAGCTCAAATACGTCAGCGCAGGCACCTTGTCCAAGGTGATGCTGGGCTCGAAGCCATCCCTACCGGCCAGGGCCCTTTGCTTCATGTCGACAGTGGCCTCCCTCCCTAGCCAAGCATGATGATCCTTGCTCCTGGCCATCACCTTCAGGTCCTTGTCCACGATCGACACGATGGCGCCATGAGATGGAGACAGCTTCGAAATTGCACTGTTCAATACGGCAGGATCGAAAGCGACGACCACGTTGAAGTCGACCGGCGTGATCGCCTGGGCGGCAATCACGCCGATCAGAGGCTGCTTCACAAGCGGACCACTGCGATCGAAGTAGGACGCCTCACCACTGGTCAACCATAGCGCAAGCTCTGGCACAGGCACCGCGAGCAGGGGGTCATAAGGGAACCGCGTGTTGAGCACTTGTCGCCCGGGACGATAAAGTGCAACCCAACTGTCCATCCCTTTTGTGGCGAGAGAGGCTTCAATGTAGAAGCGGGCCAGGTCGTTGAGTTGAAGCGCAGTCGAAGCGCTGAGCGTTCGGGCCATCACGAACCGTTTGTCCAGTTCGCGCTCGACGATGCTGTTCAGACCGTCTGCCAGGCGCCGCACATCCTGCAGCGCTGAACTTTTCAGCTCCACATACTCCGACCGGGCAACGAGCCCGATGGCTATGGCGGACGGCAGCCATGCCGCAAACACTAGCCATAACAGTCGGGTTCTGATCTTCACGGTTGCTCGGATATCCTGGGGGTTCATCAGGGTACCACTGCGGTCAGCCGGCGCGTGTGTGAGGTGGCCGCCGTGAGAAGCCAGATGGATCAGCGCCAGTGCGCATTCAATCAGGCTTGAACGACTGGACCAGGGTGGCCGCGCTCAACGAGAATCTTGATGTGTCCGATATCACGGGCCTGCGGATCTCTCGGTACCAAACTTTGCTTTGGTTTGCGACGCACGACCGGCAACATGAACGGACCTCAATCAGAACACCCACGACTGTCGCCGACGCGGCCGCGACTGGATCCCAAAGAGGCTGATGGCGGCGGCCACGGCCAGCTCGAAGAAGTGGCTCGCGCCGATGAGTGCTGGCGGACGAGACACGTTGCGCGCCCCTCAAGCCTGCGATTGAGTCAGTAGGCCACCACAGATTGAACAACACCTGGATGAGGACGTGATCTAAAACCGATGCGTCTCAAAAGCCGAGCGTTGCCGTGAGGGCGGTCACTGTTCCACGCGGGCCCTCGAACTGCCTTGTGGCGGCAATACCAAGCACGAAATGCTTGCAAGCACTCCAGCGCAAGCCGAGCGCGGCCGAGGGCTGGTCGGTCTCGACGCCAAATGTCTCGGCAGTCAAATCCACCTTGCTGCTCAGCGCCTTTTCCAGCGCCAAGGCCCACGAGAGCCTTGTGCTGTGTGACGGCCGGTCATGGTTGATGCCAAGATTCGCGTGCGCCAGCCACCCTTCGGCAAGCTGTTTGCTGGCCACCAGGGCAAGCAGCCATCCATGCGCTTTGGGGGGTACATCAGGAGACTTGTCTGCGAGCACAGCCCAGGCGACGGCGTATCCAGCCTCGGCGCCATCTCGCTGCCGAAGACTCGTCTTGCCGGCAAAGGCCCACAGGGTGGCCGGGTCGCCCTCGCCTCCATTCGATCGGCCCAGGCCGACAGCCAGCTCCGTGTCCAGACCGACGCCGCACCCCACCTGGGTTGTCCATGCCGTGGAGGACGGCGCCACGTGCTGACGCGCCCGGGTCCAGCCAGTCTCCCATTCGCATTCATGCAAGGCCTTGACGTCAGCGTCATCGGTCGCCAGAGGCTGGCCGGCGAATGCAGTGAGTGCAGTAGAGGCCATCAGCGTGGCGAACAGCAAGGTGCCGATAGAACGCGCCCTTGGTCGCCAGTTCACGTGGCGGCCCCGGCTGGCTGCAACTGGAAGACGGACACCGCCTGCACGAGGCGGCTGGCCTGTGCCTTGAGGCTTTCGGCCGCGGCCGCGCTTTCTTCGACCAACGCGGCATTCTGCTGGGTGACCTGGTCCATCCTTGTGATCGCATCACCCACGAGGTGGACGCCACCACTCTGCTCCCGGTTCGCGGTGCTGATTTCGGCCACAAGAGTGCTGACACGTTCGATCGATGCCACGATCTCGGACATCGTCGAGCCTGCGTGATTCACCAACGAGGCGCCTTGCTCCACGTGTTCCACGCTGCTGTTGATCAGCGACTTGATTTCTTTGGCGGCACCTGCGCTGCGCTGCGCGAGGCTGCGAACCTCCGCAGCCACGACCGCAAAACCACGCCCCTGTTCACCGGCACGGGCGGCTTCCACGGCAGCGTTCAATGCCAGGATGTTCGTCTGAAATGCGATGCCGTCAATGACACCGATGATGTCAGCGATGCGGCGTGAACTCTCGTGGATCTCCTTCATGGTGCCGACCGCGCGCCCCACGACCTCACCACCTTGACGAGCCACGGCCGTGGCGTTGGCTGCCAGGCTGTCCGCCTCGGCCGCGCTGGCTGCATTGTGCTGAACGGTGGCACCTAGTTCTTCCATCGACGAGGCTGTCTGCTGGAGCTCGCTGGCTTGCTGTTCGGTGCGCATCGACAGGTCCGCATTGCCTTGCGCGATCTGTGCGCTTGCAGTGGCGACGCTTTCGGCATTGCTGCGCACGTCGGCCACCACGTCCCTCAGGCTGGTTTGCATTGCGGCAAGCGATGAAAGCAGGCTTTCTGTGTCACCGTCGCGCACTGGCACATGGATGGTCAGGTCGCCTTGGGCTACAGATCGTGCCACGTCCATGGCTGTCGTGGGCTCGCCACCGATCTGCCCGGTGAGGTGGCGGGTGAGCACGGTCGCGATGACGACGAGGATCAATGCTGACGTGGAGAGGATGCCCCACAGCAGCGCATGAGCGAAGCTGCCGGTCTCTTTCGCCTGTGCATGCACCTGGGCGACGGCTGAGTTGTTGAACTCCATGAGCGCGTCGATGGAGTCGCCCAGGCTTTTGAACGCAGCGCCCCCCTGCGTGGTGCTCATGTCCAGCGCGGCTTCCAGCTTCGCAGGGTCACCCGACCGAGCCTTCGCATCGGTGTCGCGAACCATGGCTTGAAACCTTTCGGTGGCGCTTTGCATAGCCACGAAGAGCTTCCGCTCGTCGCCACCGACGACGAGCCTGTCGTAAGCGGCTATGTGCTTCTTCAGTTCGGCCAGTTGGGTATCGAGCGCGGGCGATGAACCGTCGATCGCGGCTTTTCCCTGTGTCTGCACGACCTGCATCTGGTAGATGCGCAGATTGTCTACGGCGTCATTGATGTCGCCGATGATGGTGAGGCTGGGCAACGCATCTTCGGCAAGAGAAATCTCCATGGCGCTCAGGCCGTTCAGCCCGTACAGGGCCGATGCAGCGATGCAGGCGGCTGTACCTAGGCCGGCGCCGGCCAGCAACAGCAGGCGTGTGCGCAGCTTCAATCGATTAAGGAAATTGTTCATGGGGGGCGAGGGGCCTGAGAATGGCAGACACACATCGGCTCCACACTGGTTGAGCTTGAGGTTACGCGGCGTAACAATCCCAGGCTCGTGATTTTTGAGCGTTTTGCTTAAGCTGCTGCCTCTTGGAGGCGGGGACCTTGAAATTCACCCTCTAGGTGTCCTGAACGTGGTGGACCAACGAGGGGCCGTGACCGGATGCACGCTGTGCTGCCAGTCCCCACGAGCGACGCCCTCCATCTATAAATGGAGCGTGGGGGCACTTCCGGCTGAAGCCTGCAGCGTTCGTTGGGGGTAAGGCCTGAACCGCAGCAGCGCGGGGTTGCCCAGTGAGACGCCAGCGATCGTTTCAAAGTCAGGCACATCCCGATGCCATCCGAGGGGCGTTCTACAATCGTACTGAGTGATCAGCACCTGCACCAACTGTTCTGGTGATCTGATCCCCTCAAACCG
>NZ_RSED01000028.1 GCF_003933735.1 Aquabacterium soli
GGAATTTGCCCTACAGAACGCCTGAAAAGCCGGGCCAATCGGGCCCAGAGAAAAGCCTGGAGAAGGCCCGCCGTTTAGCTGGTGTGACGTCGTGTCACAGCGTCACTGAGGCTTGGCTGCCTGCGTGGTGGTCACGGGGCCGATGCCCGACACCTGGATGATGGCTTCTTCGCCCTTGGCGCCGTCGTAGTGCACCTGGCCACCCTTGTGGATCACGTAGCTGCCGGCGGGGATGGGCACGGTGTTGTTGTCCGGGTCGAACTTGTCGCCGGTGCCCACCCACCAGGTGCCGGAAAGCACCACGAAGAAGCGGTCGGTGCCATGGAAATGCGGCCGGCTGAAGTTGCCGGGCAGCCATTTGATGCGCACCACATACGGCCCCGGCTTGGTCGGATCGCCGAACAGCACGGCCTGCTCGTTGGTGCCCGCGGCATTGCGCACCCACTTGATGTCTTTCGGTGCCTTGAATTCCACCGCGCGGGGGTCGAGTTCGGCCGCATGGGCCGTTCCGAGTGTGCAGGCCAGGGCCCCGAACGCGGCCACCAGGTGTCTGGACAGAATCTGCATCGTCTTGCCTCCTGCTGATGTCAGGCTTGCATTGAAGCGGATGCTGCGGGCTGTCCATGCGATTTATCCGCATGTCCATGTGTCCACGAGTCTTTGGCATATTCATATTCGGATTGCCGATTTGTGAGGCGCCATGGCCAGCTCGACGCGGTGGTGGTGCGCTCAGGCACCGAAAGAGATGAGCGACGCGACACCACCGCCAGCAAGACCGTGGTCACCCGTGACGACCTCAACCGGTATGGCGACACGTCCGTGGCCGATGTGCTCGGCCGTGTGCCCGGCGTGACGATGAGCGGTTCCCGCAGCAGGGGCACCGAGGTCCGCATGGGTGGCCTGGACGTCGCCGCCGGGAGAGTCCGTGCGGGCGCGCCGGGTGACGATCGGGTGGGACGTCCGCTACGAGGGGCAGAACCTCACGCCACGCCTGAACTGGTTCATCACGGACCGCGACACCCTGGTGTTCGAGGATCTGAGCACCCTTGAGACGCTTCGCCTCACGCGGGAACATTCACATGGCGGAAGGAGGGCGGTTTCTTAATGGATTCCCAATATCGATATGCGATAACATTCCAAGACCATGGAACGTACCACCCGGCAGCGCGAAGCCTTGCGCAACGTCATCGAAGATGCCCAGCGCCCTTTGTCTCCTCAGGAGATCCTCGACGGTGCACAGGCGGTCGTTCCGGGCATCGGCATCGCCACGGTGTACCGAAACATCAAGCTGCTGCTCGACGCCGGCGAGATCGAGGTGGTGACCCTGCCGGGCGAGAATCCTCGCTACGAGCCAGCCCACCGGGCGCACCACCACCACCACCACTTCCAGTGCGATGCTTGCCGTCGGGTGTTCGATGTCCACGAATGCCCAGGCGATCTCAAAGGCCTGGCCCCCAAAGGCTTTCGCGTCCATCGGCACGAGTTGACCCTGTACGGCCTGTGCAAGGAATGCATCGCGCTCAAGCGCAGCGCCGTGGCCAGCGCCTAGCCTCCTCCTGCAAGGATCCACAGAACACATTCGATGCTTCCTTGGTCATTATTGGTAATGACTTCTCATTATCTTGAATATCCTGCAGAATGCCGTGACCGTTCAGACGGCGTGCGCATGCACTTCCGCAGGCACACAACCAGGAGATGATCTTGAAGATGATGAAAAGAACCGTGGCGCTGGCGGCGCTGGCTGCGTTGACCGTGCAGGCTCACGCGGCCGAGGGGGCCCGCTGGGGTGAGGGCATCGGGTTCTACATTGGGGTGGACAGCCTGCCCACGGTGGCCTCGGGCACGTTCGCGGGGCTGGCCAATCCCAACGCCGGACGCCTGACCCTGCTGTTTGATCACGGCGACCACTTTCACGGCATCGGTGCCTACAGCTACAGCGGCTCGGTGTCTGCTCCCGTGATCGACCCGACAAACACGAACAACCGCATCCCCGAAACCTATGCCCGTACCGATGCCGACAACCAGGCACTGGCGCTCACCGCCGGCACCGGGGCCTTTGCAGGCAAGCTGGTCAGCGCGGTCCAGGCGGCCGGTGTGAACCACGAATACGGGCATCTTGGTGCGGCGTCCATCCAGTCATTGGCGGGCCTGGGAGAGCAGGCCGACGCGCTGTATGGGTCGAGCGGTGCGCGCTGGAGCCAGGCCTATGATGGCGTGCTGGTGGGCTTGAAGCTCGAATCGATCTCCGCCGGCCTGAAGGTGGCGGCCCAGGGCGATCTGGACTTGTTCGACACCTCCAACGTGGCGGTGCTGGGCGATGGCCATTCGCTGAGCTTCCTGCCCACCTTCTACGTCGACTCGACGGCCGCCGCCGGCACCTATACCGCACAGTTCTCACTGGTGAACCTGGGCAGCAACCAGGCGGTGCTGGATGGCGGCACGTTCTACATCGACTTCGCCGTGGCACCGGCCGTGCCCGAGCCCGGCACCTGGGCGATGATGGCCGCAGGCCTGGCCACGCTGGGCGTGGTGGCCCGGCGCCGCAAGGCGGGCTGACATCGCGAAGGCCGTCTGGCCTGCGCCATCCAACCCGTGAGGCGGGCGGCCTTCAATGCGGGTTGCTGGGCGCTATGAAGTGGATGCGTTGCACCCCCAGTTCGTCCGTCGCGGTCAACTGGGCGTGCAGCCACGTAGCCCCCCAGCCTTGCCTGCCAGGCAGGGTCCACGCCAGTCGGCCATGGCTGGCGGGGTCGATGTGGGCGCGTCGCCGCAGCGTTTCAGCCCCCCCGGCCGAGGCCAGGTCCGTGCGTTGCAGGCTCAGGTCTGCCCTGAGCCACCGCACGCCCGAGGCGGTGCGCCATGGCCAGTCGATGATCCAGGCACCACCGCTGTCCGCCATCACTCGGGCGATCAGGGGCTGGCTGGCGGGCTGTGCCGCCAGGGCGAAGCGGGCGAATGCACTGACACCTGGGTCTGCCGCATGGCGCGGTGGCTCGGGTGGCAGCACTGCTGTCTCGGAGCCGATCACCGCGCCCTGGGTGTCCAGCAGCTCGAACACCAGTGAACTGCCGCTGCGCATGCCTGACCAGGCTGCCATGCAGTCGGCTGCTTCGGTGTCGTCGGGGCACCAGCCCCAGGGCAGACCGGCCCATCCGGTGTCTTCGTCGGTCGCCAGCGTCCAGTGTTCGACAGCAGGGCCGTTGACCGTGTAGCCTGGGGCGACCAGATCGATCCCGCCACTGGGCAGTGCGCCGCCGCGAACGCGCACGCGGGCCACATGGGGTGAAATCTCCCGCGCGTCCACCTCGAACACCAGGTATCGCCGAGAGGTCGAACTGGGTGAGCCCACAAGACGGCTGTGCACGGCGGCCGCGCTGCGCTGCTCAGCCAGTGTGCCCATGGCTGAGCGGTAGACGCCCAGCGTGCCGAATGCCATTTCGGCTGGATCCCCGAACTCCAGCGCGCCGCCACCGGGCAGGCCTGCCAAGCCACCGGGTGTGCTGCACCATTGCCCCGAGAGCTGGGCTCGCACGTCACCGGCGCAGTGGGCACCGTGCACCGAGCGAAGGGTGTCCTGAGTGGCCTGCCCGGGACCCAGCACGATCGCATGCCGAACCTTGACGGAAGCCTTCGCACCATTGCCTTGAAGGCGCCAACCGGACGCATCCCTGATCATGCGCATGGACTCGGTTCGTGATCCCAACACACCCCGCGCCTGGACGCGGAAGCGCACCCAGGCGTGGTCGGCATCGGGCTGCTGGAGCAACTGCACGTCAGAGAAGCGCGCACCCACCAGGCTGTACCCGCCATCGTCTGGCGCATCCTGGCGTTGCAGCACCACGCGGGCGTACGCTGCGGCATCCAGTCCTGCGTGCAGGAAGTCTGGCGCCAGGTAGGCGGCCAGTTCGGCAGATGAAGGCAGTGCGCCGCTGTACTCGGCGCTCAGGGCGCTCAGCAATGACTGGAGTTGCACCGTGGTGGTGGCCAGTTCCTGCTGCAGATCGCTGGCGGGGCGTGCCGATGCGGGCAAGGCGCTGGCTGCAGGAGACACCGGATCGAAGAAGCGGCTGGAGGCTGGCCCGGCCCTCCATGCCACCTGCCACCCGCCCTGTGCTGGCTCGACGTGGATCAAGGACAGGGCCGCATCCAGACCGGCTTGGTCGGTGTCGAAGGCAGTGCTTCTCAGATCGACGTTGTCAGGCACTGCAGTGGCGTTCAGCACAGGCTGCACGAGGGATTGAACCCTGGCTTCGGCATCGCGCAATGCCCGCCGCGTCACACGCTGCCATGAGATCTCATGGCGGGCCAGGGCAGATTGGGGCGCGGTGCCCAGCACATCCGCGGCGATCAGCTCTGTCAAGGGCGTGAGGTGCAGGGCACGCTTGCCAGCCAGGGCCTCTTCGGCACTTTGCAGGTTGTGCAGAATCAGGGGCTCACCGGCCACGGTGGTCACCAGTTGCAGCAACAGCGGCTTTGCCGAAGATGGGCCAGGCAGATCGATTCGGAAACGCCCGTCCATGCCCGTGATGGCGCTGGCCAGGGGGCCGGTGTCGTCGTAGACCGTCACGCGGGCGCCTGCCAACGGCTGACCGATTGCGGCAAGGCCGGTGACGGCACCTGGTGCGCAGGCGCTGCAGGCCGGCGCATCTGCATCGCCCGCCTGGGCATCGATCACCCTGGTCTGGCCGCCACCGTCACCGCCGCCGCAGGCGGCCAGAAAGGCGAGGGCCGCACAGGCCGCCAGGCCGACGCGGAAACGCATGATGGGTGTCACAGGGAGACCTCCACACCCAGCTGGACGAGGCGCCCTGGTTCAGGTGCATAGCTGCGCAGGAACGACGTGCTGTTGCGCACCTGCTGGTTGGTGATGTTGCGGGCCAGCAGGAACCAGCTCAGACGCTGCCCGTCGGCCATCCGTGTGGTGTGCCGCAGCGATCCATGCAGTTGGAACCAGCCGTCCGTGGCGGTTTCCTGATCGCCGGGGCGTTGCTGGGGCATGCCTCTCAAAGCATGCAGTTCGGCCATCGTCGCCTGCCAGTTCGCTTCCAGGCGCAGCCCGAAACGCTGCGGCGGCAGGCGGGGCAGGGCTGCCCCGCTGGTCAGCCTGCCGCGGACCGCATCCGATGTGAGCGCGACCCGACCGTGCAGGGCGGGGCTTTCGCGGATGGCCCAACGCCAGGGGTGCGAGAGCTCCAGCTCGTATCCTTGCAATTCGGCTGGCGCCTGCTCGTACTGAGTCACGGGCAGGCACAGATCCAGGCGCGCGCATTCAAAGCGCACCCCGCCGCTGTCGGTGTTGTAGAAGCGACCGGTGCTGCGCTGGTAGATGTAGTTGCTGCTGGCGTAACGGTACGCGTTGACCTCCACCGTGAAGCCCCCCAGCGGTTGCGACACGCCCAGGTCCCAGCCTCGCAAGGTCTCCACGCCCATCGACTCGCGGCCCAGGTCGTAGGTGCGCGTGGCCATGTGGGGGCCGTCGGCGTACAGCTCCTGGATATCGGGTGCCCTGCTCACCATCCACCGCGTGAGGGTCACATGGCCTTCGCCGACGTCCCGGCGCACCGAAGCCGACCAACTGCCGGGGCGCAGCCGGCGCTCGGGTGGCTGCTTGATGACATCGCTGCCATCGCGAGACAGACCATATTCAGCAGGCCGGTAGCTCACGTACTCGATGCGGGCGCCGATGTCGAACTGCCATGGCCCTTGGCGCCAACCCTGCACGGTGAACAGCGCGGCCTGGCTGGCAGCGGTCCGTGGTGCGAAAGCCTCCCGGCCGAGTGCTGAGAAGGCCCGCTCCGTGACGTGCATGCCGATGGTGCCCGTGGCCTGGCCATGGCGCGGCGAAGGCAGCAGAGCCTGCATTAGCGTGTGCTCAAGCTCTACCTTGAACTCGTTGACCTTGTTGCGGAAGGTGGTGGCCGCCTGTCCGCCCTCAAGCTCGTCATGGCGGTAGTCGGTGTGCGCCGAGCGCCACTTGATTTTCTTGAGAACCTCGCTTGACAGCTCCAGCTCGCCGCGAAGGTCCAGCCGCTGCTGTTGGGCATCGATCCGCACGCGCTCATCGGCCGCGGCGGTGCTGGTGTCTGCTCCATGGCTGTGCGAGTGTCCTCCGGGCGGAATGCCGTAGTTCTGCTGCAAGGTCGACAGCGACAGGCCCAGCCAGCCCGTCTCGCCCAGCCAACTGGCCCCGACGGCACCACCGCTGCTGCGCGCATCGGTATTAAGTACGCGGCCCCAGGTGTTGCGGGTAGGAGGCAGGGCAAACTGCTGCGTGATGGCCGCTTCGTCCTGGGCCCAGCCTGGCACCTTCGTGGTGAACTGCTCACGCCCGTGCACATCGATGTGCCAAGCCACGCTGCCCGGCCATCGACCATCGATCTTGACCACGGCGCTGCGCCCTTCGGTGCCGCCGCGCAGATCACCGCGGAACTGGGTGCGCCGGGGCAGCGTCATCGGTATGCGGCCATCTTCGATCTCGACTGCGCCGCCCATGGCGCCACCGCCGAAGCGGATGGCCGACGGGCCTTTCCACACGGTGATGCTGTCTGCGAGCAGCGGTTCGGCCATCACGGCATGGTCAGCGCTGATGTTCGATGCATCGTTGGTACCGGCGCCTCCCACCAGGGTGCGCACGCGTGACCCGCCCAGGCCGCGGATCACGGGCAGCCCCACGTTCGAGCCGAAGCTCGCATTCGCCACCCCCAACTCATCCTGCAACGTGGCGCCCAGTGTGGCGGCGGCCCGGTTGCGCAACATCGGGCCCTTCAGTGTGAAGGTGGGCTCCTGCATGTCAACCACGGCCTGTTCTCTGGTCGACTGAACCGACACATCGGGCAGTGCCGTCACGCCCGAAATGGGGCTCCCGGCAGGCGCGGTCGCATCTTGCGAGCGGGCACTTTGACCCGCCATGAGCGTGATGCACAGCAGGCTGGCCCCTCGCTTCGTGAAGACATGTCGCATGTTTTGCCATAAGATGATGATGAGACATCATTATCAACTAAGATGGCGTGATGTCTTGATCGATGGCGACCCTGTGCATGGGTGCGCCACTTCAACACAGTCGACACTCGGAGCAACCCAACATGAGATCAAGCACTCTTTCCAATGTCATCGGTGGCGGCCTGCTGGCCTTGGTCACCGCCTTCAGCGCGCCCGCCTGGGCCGAGCCGCTGCACGATGGCGACATCGAGATAGGCGTTGCCCATGGCGTCCTGCAGACGCTGGGCGCAGGGCACACCCACGGCCTCGATGGCTATGGCATCTTCGAAGGCAACCTGGGAGATCTCGCTGGCGGCCTGTACAGCACCGATGACCCAGGCTATGACAGCGCCGTCGGCTCTCTGGCGGCTGGCGCCGAGATCTTCTACACCGCGCTGGGCACGCTGAGTTTCTGGAACGGCACCGCCTGGTCGGCCTCTGCCGTGCCTGCCAACGTCACGCTGCGCGTGAACGGCAATCTGGGCGAAGAGTCGTTCTGGACGGCATCCGGCATCACAGGCGACGTCTCCGGCCTGATCGGTCAGGCAGGCTCCAATGGCAAGCTCCATGAGCACCTGGACCTGACCGCCGTGGGATCGGGACGCACGGCCGTCGGTGCTTACCTGATCCAGTTGCAACTGAGCGCCAATGGCTATGCCTCGTCGAGCCCCTTCTACATTGCGCTCAACCGCGGATTGTCCGAGGCCGATTTCGAAACTGCTGTGCATGCGCTCACCATGCCGGTTCCAGAGCCCTCCACCTGGCTGATGTCGCTGGCTGGCCTGGGGGCCGTGGCCATGGTCAGGCGCCAGCGCCAGGCCAAGGCCCCGGCCAAGGCTTGAGGACCTGATGGCGATGCGCGCCCGGCTGCTGGCAGGATGTATTGGCCTGTGCTCTGCCCAGGCCCTCGCGGTGCACTTCGATGTCGAACTCCGTACCGTGCCGGGCCCCGTGGCGGGGGCGCGCATCACCACCGACTTCCATGGTGATCTGGACTTGGCGGGCCTCCTGCCCATCGATGGTGAAACCGGCAACAAGATCTATCCGGCCTATTTTGGCGACCTGGAAGGCGGCCCCTACCTGACCGATGACCCGGGGTTTCAGGCCTTTGCAGGCACCTTCACGCCAGGCGAGATCATCTCCTTCCGTGCGTTGGGCACCCTGCGCTGGTGGAACCCGGCCACCGGGCGCTGGGGGCCGGCGCCCCAGGGCGTGGAGGTGGCGTTGTTCGGCAACATCCCGCCGGAGGTCGAGTTCGGCCATGACACCGATCCCGCCACCTGGGCCGAGCAGTACGCCTTCTATGCCGGCGGCACGCGCTTCAGTGCCGCCGGCATCAGTGGCCCGCTGGCTGCTGTGATCGACGACGCCAAGGCTCAGGGCCGCTTTCATGCGCATCTGGACTGGAAGATCACGGCACCGGCCGGTGCCGTGCCCACGGTGGGCGCCTACATGGTGACCTTGCAGTTCTGGTCTTCAGCCCAGTCGATGGGGCAACTGAAGTACCAGGCCTCGGTGCCTGTGCAGGTGATTTTCGAGCGCGGGATCTCCGAGGACCAGATGCGGGCGGCCATCCAGGCCCGCATCCAGGCCACCCCGCCGGCCGCGGGCTCTCCGACGCGCGTGCCCCGCGCGCCCTGGGCTTCGCCGCTGAGGTGAGCCCACAAGGCTCAAAGACCTGAAGGTTCCGGGCGCCGATGGTGCTTTTGCGCATACATCTGCGCATCGGCCTGCTCGATGAGCGTGGCCGCGTCGGACTGCTCGTTGCCATGTGCCAGGCCAAAACTGATGCCCACCGTTGCCGACGAACCATCGGGCAGCACGAAGGGCTCTGCGATGGCCTGGGTGACCCTGCCCAGCACCTCATGCGCCTCGTCGGGCGTGGCCAGTTGGGTGAGCACGATGATGAACTCGTCGCCCCCCAGCCGCGCCACGGTGTCGTGCTCGCGCACACAACCCAGCAGCCGTTTGCCCACCTCTCGCAGCAGGAAGTCGCCGGCGTTGTGGCCATGCACGTCGTTCACCTGCTTGAAGCCGTTCAGGTCACCGAAACACACGGCGATGTGCTCGCCCGAGCGCCTGGCGCTGGCCAGCGCCAGGCCCAGGCGGTCCATCAGCAGCATGCGGTTGGGCAGGCCCGTGAGCGCGTCATGGAAGGCCAGGGTTTCCACCTCGGCCTGGTACTTCTTCATGGCAGAGATGTCCAGCATCATCCACAGTGATTCGCCCGTGGCGGTGTCGAGTGGCGCGCCGCTCATGTCCACCCAGATGCGCTGCCCACTGCGCGAGATCAGCTGGATCTGCGTGCGGTAGGTCCGGCCGGCGGCGAGCGCCTCGTAGGCCTCGGTGCCCAGCCGGTCGTAGGTGTCGTCGCGTGGGTACATCTGGCGGGTGGTCTTGCCTTCCAGTTCGCCCGGCGCGTAGCCGAGCATCTGCTCAAGGGCCTTGTTGGCCCAGGTGATGCGCCGGTTTTTCAGCTTCACCATGGCGACCATTTCGTTGTCCAGCATCAGGTGCTGCTGACGGTTGACGGCCTGCAGTGCCATGCGGGTGCGGTGCAGCTCGGTGACATCGAAGATGACGGTGCGGCTGCGCAGGAAGCTGCCATCGTCGCCATGCAGGGCCGTGGCCGAGACACTGATGCGTCGACGCTGGCCATCGTGGGCGATGAGGTCGAACTCTTCAGGCCCGAAGCAGCCTTGCTGCATGAAGAGGGGGTAGGCGTCGGAGAAACGCTGCCGGCCTTCTTCTGTGAAGAAATCCCGCGGGCCCCGCTGGCCGATGAGTTCTTCGCGCGTGGCACCGAACAGCCTGAGGGACATCTCGTTGATCTGCACGAACTGGCCGGCGGCGTCCAGCGAGTAGTAACCGCAGGGCGAATTGTCGTAGAGGTCGCTGAGCGTCTGGTTGGCCTGCGACAGACGGCGTTCGTGCTCTTCCTGGGCACGGCGCGCCGTGATGTCCTCCACGATGGCCACGATGTTCTCGGGCTGGCCGTGCTGGTCGCGCACCAGGGTGGTGGTCAGGTGGCCCCACGCGATGCTGCCGTCAGGGCGGATGTAGCGCTTTTCCAGCGTGTAGTGCTCGAACTGCCCATCCATCAGTTGGGCGAGCAGCGCCATGTCTGTCGCCAGGTCATCCGGGTGGGTGATGTCCTGGAAGGTGAGGCAGGAGAGCTCTTCGGCCGAGCGGCCGAAGATGGCGCACAGGGCCGGGTTCATGCGGACCCAGGTGCCATCGAGCGACACGATGGCGATGCCCACACCGGCCCTCTCGAACGCCGCCTGGTACAGCCGGTCGCGCGTGAGCAGATCCTGGAGCCGGAAGGGCGCCGAAGACGCTGTGTCGTACGAGGGACGCGGGGCTGGAGGCATGTCTGATTTTCCGGGATGCAGGAGCACATCCGCGCGTCATCATCGTGTGCCTGAACGGCGCCTGTTGTCCAGAAATACTCACTTTTCGGGTTTGTCGTCGGACGACCGGAGGATCTGAAGTGCCTCGGTGGCCGCCTGGATCCAGTACGACTCGTAGCGGATGCCGCAGGTCAGAACCAGACGCCTCAGGGCGACCTCCCTGGAGGGAGCCTGGCCCGCGTAGTGGCGAGCCTCGTACTTGCGGTAGGTTTCGAGCCGTTCGGTGTGCAGTTCGAGCCGGCGCTCGATCTCCTGGTCCAGCTTGGTGGGGCCCACGGCCGCCTCCGCCCAGAGCCGCACCATCAGGTCGTCGCGCAGGAAGGGCGGGTCTTCCTGCTGGGATGTCCAGCGCTTGAGCTCCTTGCGGCCCGCGGGCAGGATCTTGTAGGCGCGCTTGCGCCCACGCGTGGTTTCTTCAGGCAGGGACTCGATCCACCCGGCGGTTTCAAGCCGGGCCAGTTCGCGGTAGATCTGCTGGTGCGTGGCGCGCCAGAAATAGCCGATGGTCTTGTCGAAGCGCGCCGCCAGGTCGGAGCCCGAGCTGGGCCGCTCGACCAGCGCCGTGAGGAGGGCATGGGGCAGAGACATGCGCGCAGATTACACCATGCAGGCGCAAAGACAATGGGTTGCGCAACTGGTTGCATAGTCGGGCATCTTGCCCTAGCATCCTCGTCAGTGCCACTGGTTGCATGGTCATGCGCCGGTGTCCGCCGTCCCCCCCCATAGATCTCTCTTGCCGAGCCTGTCCATGAGCGCCTATCCCCACTTGCTTGAGCCCCTGAACCTGGGTTTCACCACCTTGCGCAACCGCGTCCTGATGGGCTCGATGCACGTCGGCCTGGAAGAGGCCAAGGACGGCTTCGAGCGCATGGCGGCTTTCTACGCCGAACGCGCCCGGGGCGGCGTGGGGCTGATGGTGACCGGGGGCATCGCGCCCAACGACGATGGCCGGCCCTATCCGGGCGGCGCCCGCCTGGCCACGGAAGAAGAGGCCGCCAAGCACCGGATCGTGACCGATGCGGTGCATGCCGCAGGCGGCAAGATCGCGATGCAGATCCTGCACTTCGGGCGCTATGCCTACCACCCCGGCCTGGTGGCGCCCAGCCCGGTCAAGGCGCCGATCTCGCCCGCGACCCCGCGTGAGCTGTCCACCGCCGAGGTGTGGCAGACGGTGGAGGACTACGCCCATTGCGCGGCCATGGCCCAGAAGGCGGGTTACGACGGTGTCGAGGTGATGGGATCCGAGGGCTACCTGATCAACGAGTTCACGGCCAGTCGCACCAACCACCGCACCGATGAATGGGGCGGCTCGTACGAGAACCGCATGCGCTTCCCGGTGGAGATCGTCAAGCGCGTGCGCGAGCGGGTGGGCACGGACTTCATCATCATCTACCGCCTGTCCATGCTGGACCTGGTCGATGGCGGCTCGTCGTTCGACGAGGTGGTGCAACTGGCCCAGGCCATCGAGGCAGCGGGGGCCACCATCATCAACACCGGCATCGGCTGGCACGAGGCGCGCATCCCCACCATTGCCACCAGCGTGCCACGCGGGGCCTACACCTGGGTGACGCGCAAGATGAAGGGCAAGGTCGGCATCCCGCTGATCACCACCAACCGCATCAACACGCCCGAGGTGGCCGAGCAGGTGCTGGCCCAGGGCGATGCCGACATGGTGTCGATGGCGCGCCCCTTCCTGGCCGACCCGGATTTCGTCAACAAGGCCGCCGCTGGCCAGGCCGACGCCATCAACACCTGCATCGGCTGCAACCAGGCCTGCCTGGACCACACCTTCAGCGGCAAGATCACCTCCTGCCTGGTCAACCCGCGGGCCTGCCACGAAACCATCCTGAAGATCGAGCCCACCACCGCGAAAAAGCGCGTGGCCGTGGTGGGGGCCGGCCCCGCCGGCCTGGCCGCCTCGACCACCGCAGCACGGCGTGGCCATGACGTGACCCTGTTCGAGGCCGATGCCGATGTGGGCGGCCAGTTCAACATCGCCAAGCAGATCCCCGGCAAGGAAGAGTTCTACGAAACCCTGCGCTACTTCCGCAACGAGATCAAGGCCTCGGGCGTGCAGGCCCGCTTCAACACCCGCGTCACCGCCGACGCTCTGATCCAGGAAGGCTTCGACGAGGTCATCCTGGCCACGGGCGTGGCCCCACGCACCCCGGCCATCGACGGCATCGACCACCCCAAGGTGCTGAGCTACCTGGACGTGCTGCGCGACAAGAAGCCCGTGGGCAAGACCGTGGCCGTGATCGGCGCCGGCGGCATCGGCTTCGACGTGGCCGAGTACCTCACGCACGAAGGAGAGAGCCCCTCGCTCGACCTGGCCAAGTTCAATGAAGAGTGGGGCATCGACCCGACCTACGCCGACCGGGGCGGCATCAAGCAGCCNCGAGTACCTCACGCACGAAGGAGAGAGCCCCTCGCTCGACCTGGCCAAGTTCAATGAAGAGTGGGGCATCGACCCGACCTACGCCGACCGGGGCGGCATCAAGCAGCCCCACCTGCCCAAGCCTCCGCGCCAGGTGTTCCTGCTGCAGCGCAAGACCAGCAAGGTGGGCGACGGCCTGGGCAAGACCACCGGCTGGATCCACCGCACCTCGCTGAAGAACCGCAACGTCGAGATGATCGCGGGCGCCTCGTACACCAAGGTGGACGATGCCGGCCTGCACATCGAGGTGGGCGGCAAGGACCTGGTGCTGCCCGTGGACAACGTGGTCATCTGTGCCGGGCAGGATCCTTTCCGCGCGCTGCAGGCCGCGCTGGAAGCCGCGGGCCAGAAGGTAACGCTGATCGGCGGTGCCGATGTGGCCGCCGAGCTGGATGCCAAGCGCGCCATCAAGCAGGGCACGGAAGTGGCCTGCGCCATTTGACCTCCGCCCATTGATCGACTGACAGGAGACCCCATGCAATTCGAGACCATCCGCACGCAGCTCGACGGCCACGTGGCCACGCTCACCCTCAACCGGCCAGAGAAGGCCAACGCCATGAACTGGCAGATGTGGCAGGACATCCGCAGTGCCATGCAGTGGGCCGATGCCACACCCGAGGTGCGGGCCGTGGTGCTGCGCGGGGAGGGCAAGCATTTCACGTCCGGCATCGACCTGAACATGATGCTGGGCCTGCAGGAGCGCATCAAGGACGACTGCAGCGGCCGCAGCCGCGAGAAGCTGCGCGCCCTGATCCTGGAACTGCAGGACACGCTCACCAGCCTCGAGAAGTGCCGCAAGCCCGTGCTGGCCGCCATCCATGGCGGTTGCGTCGGCGGCGGTATCGACCTGATCACCTGCACCGACATGCGCTACGCCTCGGCAGACGCCTACTTCACCGTCAAGGAGATCGACATCGGCATGGTGGCCGATGTGGGCACCTTGCAGCGCCTGCCCAAGCTGGTGGGCAACCAGGGCTTGGTGCGCGAACTGGCCTTCACGGGCCGCAAGGTCGATGCGCAGGAGGCCCAGGCCATCGGCCTGGTCAACAAGGTGTTCGACTCCAAGGAAGCCCTGTTCAGCGGCGTGCACGAAATGGCCGAGCTGGTGGCGGCCAAGTCGCCGCTCAGCGTGCGGGGCATCAAGGAGATGCTGAACTACAGCCGCGACCACACGGTGGCCGATGGCTTGAACTACATTGCCACCTGGAACGCCGCGATGCTGATGTCGCACGACCTGAACACGGCGATGATGGCCAGCATGGCCAAGCAGACGCCGGTGTTCAAGGACTGACCTTTCCAGGAGGACCGCATGACCGCTCCCAGCTTCGACATCGTCGTCTTCGGCGCCACCAGCTTTGTCGGGCAGATCTTGACGAAGTACCTGGCCGAGTACCTGGCGGACCAGCGCGAGCCGGTGCGCTGGGCCATCGCCGGCCGCTCGGCGGCCAAGCTCGACGAAGTCAAGCGGTCTCTGGGGGCGGTGGGCCAGTCGCTGCCGGTGATCGTGGCCGATGCCTCTGATGAGGCCCAGTTGCGCGCCATGTGCGCCCAGACGCGCGTGGTGGTGTCCACCGTGGGGCCCTATGCGCTGTATGGCGAGCCTCTGGTCAAGGTCTGCGCGGAAACCGGGGTGGACTATTGCGACCTCACCGGCGAAGCCCAGTGGATACGCCGGATGATCGCCAAGTACGAAGAGGCGGCGAAACAGTCGGGCGCGCGCATCGTGCACTGTTGCGGCTTCGACTCCGTGCCATCGGACATGGGGGTGTACTTCCTGCAGCAGCAGTTCCGCCAGCAGTGGCAGGTGCCTGCCACCGAGGTCAAGATGCGCGTGCGCAGCATGAAGGGCGGGGCCTCGGGCGGCACCGTGGCCAGCATGGTCAACCTGGTCAGCGAAGCCACCAAGGACCCGGCCTTGCGCAAGGAGCTGCGCAATCCCTACTCGCTGTGCCCTGAGGCGCATGGCTTCACCTCTCGCCAGAAGCCTGTCAGCAGCGCGCTGTACGACCAGGACTTCGACGCCTGGGTGGCGCCCTTCGTGATGGCCGCCATCAATGAGCGCGTGGTGTTCCGCTCCAACGCGCTCTCAGGCATGGCGTATGGCGCCGACTTCACCTACAACGAAGGCATGCTGACGGGCACCGGTGCCAAGGGACGGCTGGGCGCGCTGGCCGTGGTGGGCGGACTGGGTGGTTTCATGCTGGGCGTGGTGTTCAAGCCCACGCGGGCCCTGCTGGAGCGATTCGTGCTGCCCAAGCCCGGTGAGGGGCCCAGCCCGCAGCAGCAGTTGACAGGCCGCTACGACATCCGGTTCTTTGGGCGATCGGCCCAAGGGCAGACCCTGCGGGTGAAGGTCACGGGGGACCGTGACCCGGGCTATGGCTCGACCAGCAAGATGCTGGGCCAGGCAGCCTTGAGTTTGGCGCTGGACCACGTTCAAGACGGTGCCAAGGTGGGCCGGGGTGGCGGCTTCTGGACGCCCGCAACCATGTTCGATGAGCGGTACATCGGGCGCTTGACCAAGCATGCGGGCCTGGCATTCCAGGTCTGCTGATCAATCACGCGACATGAGCGCCACGATGGACAGCCTGCCCGGAAGAGGTGCCCTCCAGCCTTCGATCAAGCTGACCAGCGCACCCCCGCCAGCAGAGGCGGCTCACATCGAAGGCATTGCCCATTACAGGGCTGATCAGTTCGAACAGGCACTGGCCAGCTTCAACCGCGCGATCTCACTTCAGCCGACGTTCGCAGGCGCGTACAACAGCCGCGGCTTCGTTCTGCAAGACCTGGGTCGCCTTGAAGAGGCCTTGGCTGACTTTGCCCGGGCGGTAGAGCTGGGGCCGGAGCTGGCCATGTTCCGTCTGAACCTGGGCATGTTGCAACTCAAGCTGGGCCAGTTCGAGGCCGGCTGGGCCAACTACGAGGCCAGGTGGACTGGGGCGGCGGAGTACCAGGCCGGACAACTCAAGAAGCCCGGGTGCCCGCTGCCCGTGTGGGAGGGCGCGTCTGTCACTGCACCAGCCCAGGACAAACAGCGCTCCATCCTGGTCATCACGGAACAGGGTTTCGGCGACACGTTCCAGTTCACGCGCTACCTGCCCATGTTGGCCAGGCGCTTCAGGAAGGTGGGCTTTGCCTGCTCGGACCCGACCCGGCGCCTGGTCGATTGGTCGTTCGGTGACGATGTGGTGAGCTTCACCCGCCTGCCGGCGCCTGCGGGGTGGGATGTCCAGTGCGCCCTGATGTCCTTGCCCAAGGCGTTCGGCTGCCGGCTCGACAACGTTCCCAGCGACGTCCCCTACCTGCGAGCCCCCTCGGTGGCCCGCCTGTACTGGAAGGAGCGTCTGGAGGCGGCCGCGCCCAACAGGCTGCGTGTCGGCCTCGCGTGGGCTGGGCGGCCCCAGCATCACCGTGATGCACGGCGCAGCCTGAAGTTGGGCCAGCTGTTGCCGCTGCTGGCGGACAGGCGGGTGGCCTGGGTCAGCCTTCAGAAGTGGGCGCCGGAAGATGTGCGCCCCGATGTGCCCAAGGGCGTGGCCTGGCTGGACTGGACGGATGAGCTCGGCGATTTCGCGGACTCCGCCGCGTTGGTGTCCGAGCTGGACCTGATCATCTCCGTGGACTCGGCGCTGGTCCACCTGGCGGGCGGCCTGGGCAAGCCGGTCTGGATGCTGGACCGTTTCGACAACGAGTGGCGATGGCTTTCTGGGCGGGAAGACAGCCCCTGGTATCCGCAGATGCGCATCCTCAGACAATCCACGTTTGGCGATTGGGCGCCCGTGATCGATCTGGCGGCGCGGGCATTGGAAGGGCTTGCGAATCCCCGCGCGAACGCCTTGCCTGCCTCGGAACCAGAAGCCCTCAGCGCCAACAGCCAGAAGGTGCCGCATGCCCAGGCTCAGTCGCAGTCCTTGAGCATCGACCAGGCCATGCAGCGAGCTGCTCAACTGCAAAGCGCGGGGCGCCTGCAGGACGCCGAACGGGTCATCCGGACCATCCTGCAGGCCAAGCCTGAACATGCCCATGCCTTGCATCTGTTGGGCCTGTTGGCCTACCAGGCCGGGCAACCCGCAAAGGCGGTCGATGTGATTCAACGGGCCATCGCCGCGGCGCCCGACGAGGCGGTCTTTCACAGCAACATCGCAGAGATGAGCCGCCAGCTCGGACGTCTGCCGGAAGCGATCCGGCATGGCGAGCGTGCGGTGGCGTTGTCGCCTTCGATGGCCTCTGCCCACTCCAACCTGGGCATCGCCTACTTTGACGCTGGTGATGATGGCAGGGCCCTGGCCTGCCATGAGCGCGCACTGGCCATCGAGCCGCGCACGCCGGGCTCCTTGAACAACCTCGGCAGCATTGCGCGGCGGGCCAAGGACCGTGAGGCGGCCGCAGCCTGGTACCGCCAGGCGCTTGACCACAACCCCGACTACCTTGAGGCGGCCTCCAACCTGGGCGCCGTCCTGGTCGAGCTTCATCGGCCCGATGAGGCCGCGCCGTTGTTGGAGCAGGTGCTGCAGCGGCGGCCCCAATATCCTGAGGCGCTGTGCAACCTGGGCATGGCACGGCTCAAGCAGCAGCGCTTCGCCGAAGCTGAAGGGATTTTGCGCCGGGCCCTTCAACTGAGTCCGGGCTACCCTGACGCGATGGTGGGGTTGGCCCGCAGCTTGATGGAGACCAAGGCTTTTCCGGAAGCCTTCGCGCTGATCCGGGAGCTGCTTCGGCACCTGCCTGAACATGCGGATGCCTGGGCCGTGCTTGGGTCTTTGCACCAGGATGCCGGGGAGTTGGCCGAAGCGCCGGCCGCATTCGAGAGGGCGCTGGCGTTGGAACCGGATTCGCCGGATGCGCTCATTGGTCTGGGCAGACTTCGGCTGGTGCAAGGTCAGTTCGACGTGGCCCGGCACCTGCTCACCAAGGCGAGCGCCATCGATCCGGACAATGCCGCCGCCAGGTTGCACCTGGACCAGGTCCGCAAGGTCGAGCCAGGGGATGCCGATCTGCCGGAGTCTTGAAGACAATGCAAGCGGGCCACCGGTCGCCTGGCAAGTCAACTGATAATCTCGCGATGACGAAGTGCGTGCGAGTAGAGGCCACCGGCCAAGAGGGTGTTCGAGAGATCACGGCAACAGGATGGGACGGACGTGTCTGGCGGATGAGCCGGGAGGCGTTCCTCAAGTGGCGCAAGGCGGGAAGTGACAAGCTCGGCACGGCCTGCGTCTACATGCTGCTGGCCGACGATTTCCTGAAGGCCACGCCGAACCAACGGTTCTTGTTTGTAGGGCACATGGGGGCCACGCCGAACGTTGCCGATACGTCGGACAAGGACAAGGACAAGCCATTTTGGTCTGTGGCGCTGGTGTTCACCTCGGCCGGCACGTGGATGAACCGAGAGCACGCCCAGTTGATCGAGCAGGTGTTCATCGAATGGGCACGTGAGGCTGGCCGGTACGATGTGGCCAACCAGGCCCTGCGCGAGCCTTATGCTGCGGGCCCTGGTGAACTGGTGGCAGCGTATCTGGCGCCGGTCAGGGCCGTGCTGGAGTTCGCCGGCATCGATGTGTTCCAGTTCAACCCTGAGGGCCTGTTCATGCTGTCTCGTGCTGCCAAGTTCAGCAAGCTCGACAAGGCGAAGGCCAGGGTCGTGTCCGCCAGTTCGAAGACCATCGAGATTTACAAGGACAGCCGGATCGGCGTGAACAGGCTTCCGGAGACGATAGAGAAGGTGCAGGCGCTGGTGGATGCTGGCGTGGCCACCTTCGATGGCGAGACGGGCGTGGTCACGTTCAAGCAGCCCACCCGGCTGAGCGCCTCAGGCATGTTCGACACCATGTTGGGTACCTTGCCCAAGGACTGGACGAACCGCTCGCGCCGCTCGATCCGGGATGTGTTTGCCGAGTTGAAGGGGCCGCCTGCAGCCATGGGCCAGCAGGGCGGTGCGCTTCGGGACGAGATGGAAGCCGCCCCAGCCGAGGTTGAAGCGCTGGGTTGAAGGCGCCTACATCGAGCCGGGAGCCATGCCCGTGCGCGAGGCCACCGTGCCGCTTTCCATGCGGATGTCCTCGCCATGGGCTGGTTCAGTGTCTTGATCTAGATCGCCGGTGGCGACACTGACGAGACGACCCTGGGCATTGAACTTCATGCCCAGGCTTTCCACCCAGATGTAGCCACCTTTCTCATAGGGCGCGGTTGCCGCGCCTGCCCGCTGGGCCGCGGCGATGACTTCATGCTGCGATGCTTCCTCGTCTGCCGCGACGGGCAGCACCGACAGCGCTTGATTCAACAATGAAGTCGTGTCGTCTGCCGATTGCTGCCAATGCCGCAGTGCCACATCCTGGTAGAACGCATGCGTCGCCCACGTGACGTTGCTTGCGATCAGGGTGAGGGTGAGGCCCGTGATGGCCATGGTGGATTTGGTCAGCATCCTGTTCTGCCAGAAGATGTGGTGCGGGGGCGAAACTTGGGCAGATTCTGGCATAAAACTGTATTTATATACAGTGATTTTGAGCGCCTTTTGAGCGCCTTTTAGTGCGCTCTGGTTGTGATATCAAGGGGCGCCAGAAACACAAAAGCCGCGGTGTACGCGGCTTGTGCTGTCCTTGATTGAAAGGGAAATTCTGGTCGGGGTGAGAGGATTCGAACCTCCGGCCTCTACGTCCCGAACGGGTTGGCTGCCAAAAATGGGGCTTCTACGTGTTCCACAGTCAGTATAGCGCCTAAGTGAATCAATGACTTAGCGCTGTTGGCCTGCGGTCTTCGCTCGGTTTCGCGTGCCTTCACGAAGGTACCGTAGCCACTGTTTACCCACTGGGATATGCATCGACGCTGAGCTGTTGACGGGTCGCGGATCGCTGCGCTGAAGGAAGGGTTGAGGCCAGCAGTCGCAGCCGCTGCGGCGGCCATCGCGAACGCCAACCAGGCACGTCGCCTGATGCGCATGTCGCGCTTGTGTGGCTGCCGGCTCCGTGGGGCTTGGCCGCAGGATTGCCCCTGTCGGCGAGGTGCTACCTGCGACTACAGACGGGCCTACAGCGCTCCCCGTTCAGGGCTGTTCGTAGGTCCAGCCGCGCGCCCTGGCGCGCTCCGCCAAGGCCTGTGCCTTGGCCTTTACCTTGCTGGCCGAGCCAAGCGTCGTGTAGTCGATGACAGCGTGCGCGGGAAAGGGCTCGGGGTCCGGGCGCCAGCTCAGACCGACGCCACCGACCTCGTCCTCGCTTACCGACACGGTGCCGACCGCCTTGAATCCCAGGGTCGTCGTGTAGTGGTGAAAGCTGGCTTCCGGCTTCATCAGGGCATCGTCGTACACCGAAAGCAGGCCCGAATCCTTAGGCGTTGGATTGAAGGCTTGGCTGCTCACCCGGCCTTCCTGCACCCACGACGGATTCACTTGTCGGTGCAAAAGGTGCTGTTCGTTCGTCATGCTGTGCCGTTTTGCGCTTTGCTGTATCGCCGAACTAGGCCAACCAGAGCCTCCCACCGGTCAGCCGCATCGAGATGCAAGGTAGCTTCTTCGATGACCTCCCCATCGGACGTGCGCGATACCAGCACTTCGGCAACGTGGGTGTTCAAGTCAAGCTCAGCCGTCAACGATGCCTCTGCAGTGCTCCACTCGAACTGCACGCCGCCTTCCGGGGTGGGGTAGGCGTAAGGCAGCGCAACCTCGTCAGGCCATGCCTCTGCCCAAGCCTTAGACAGCCAGACAAGGCCAGACGGCACCGGACGCAAGCTTTGCCCTTCCATCCAGCCATCGCGGAGCAGTGCGAGGCTCTCCAGCCGTGCGGGAACGTCGAGGGGGTCCAGCGGCTCAATGCGCGTCACCTGCTCGATGCGCTTCCGATTGTCAGATTGGTCTCGGACCATGGCGCCTTCGACCATCACCAAGGACTCGCCGTAGGCACCGAGAGCGCTATGCGCTGCGTCCCGCAGCTCGTCACTGAAATGGCCAATCACCTTCTCACCGCTGATGAGCTTGAGCGTGAAGGTCTTGTTCTCCAGGTTCAGTTCAGACATGGACCCGCGAACTGATTCTTCCGTTCGATACACTGCGGCGGACTTCAGTACCAGGGTCTTGCGCACCCGGTTGTCGTAGACGACGACATCGTTCGCAGCGGTCGCCCGCGTGAACTCGACCCGTTCGTCTTCCCGCAGGAAGCGGCCGAACTGGTCAAAGTAAGCTAGTAGCGGCTTCGGCAGCAGGTCATCGACGGACTGGCCTTTTGAGGCTGCGTCGATAGTGTCCAGGACGCGGTCTCTGGCCTTGTCGAACCACTCGGAGAATGCATCATGGATCAAGCTGCCCTGAGGCAGCGGTCGCTCCAGTACCGGAACGGCACTGCCGGCCTCCACCTGCGTCAGGTGAAGGGCGAAATTCTGCGTGAACCCTCTGGGCGTCCGCTTGCGGCGGGGAAACTGCTCTAGATACAGCCACCGCGCGACTTCCACGATAAGACCCTCGAACGCCGCCCAGTCCTTCAGGACCTCCACGGGTATCGAGTGTGCGTCGAATCGTTTGCCGACCAGGCGAGGTTTTAGGAATTCGGTGTTCACAGGCGCATCAGCCAGAAGACTCCAGCCAATATGCACAGGCCGTGCGGGTTTGGGTGTTCCTCCGACAGTATAGTGGTTATGCAAATCAATGACTTGGCGCTCTTGGCCTGCCGTCTTCACCCGGATTCGCGCGCCTTCACAAAGGTGCCGTGGCGACTGTTTACCCACTGAATCCGCGCCGACGTTGCGCTCTCGGTGGATCGCGGATTGCTGCGCTGAAGGACGGGCCGAGGCCAGCCGTTCATACGTCTGTCAACTCGAGGGGCAGCCAGACACGTCGCCAGGAGCGCATGTCGCACCACTTGCCGATAGCTCTGCGGCGCATGCCGCAGGATTGCCCTGGGTAGTAATGCGCGCGATGGCAGGCTCGAAAAAAGGACTCTGAACGGGCCGAGATTCGCAACGTCTGGGACCTTCTTGAAATCATGATGCTCCAAGCGAGCCTATACGGTGGATCAGCAACTCGTCGCCAACCCAGATGGACCACCACGCTCCTTTCACCCCGCTTGCCAAAGAGGATGTCGCCAACCTCTTCGGTGTGACCACCCGCACCATCGAAAACTGGATTGAGGACGAAGGCATGCCGGCGCCGGCGTGCATTGGCAACAGGGTCTTCTGGCATCCCGATGTGTTTTACGCTTGGCTCGACAAGCGCCTGCGCATCCCGAAAGCTGACACGCGCAGCGCGCCCCCTGTCGACATCAAGCTCAAGCAGCGACCCGCAGCCGGTGCTGTGCACGGTCGGTTGCGTCACCAGAACGCCAAGCGACTTGCTGAAATCGAGGCGGGCACTGCCTCTTGAGTGCATGCAGGGCTGCAGCCCGCTCTGCGTTGCCTGTTCTCGCAGCAGGTGGCATCGGCCGCGTATTTGGCTGAGCGCGCTCACCGGCGCGCTGATCTCGGCGCAGGCGATCAGGTTCTGAATGGACCTCGACGCCGGCCGCTGGATGGATGGCCAGGCCTCAACCGCCGGGAAAGCGCGCGACGACTCGGGCAGTCGGAGTCCTCTGGCGGCATCTTCGGCCGTCCGAAATCAAGAGGCTGACACCAGCCCCTGCGGATTGTGCGGCGTTGGTCTGCCTTGTACTCCCTTACACTGGCTTCTCCCCCTGTACCCCTCTTTTTGCCATGAACACCGCGACCGACAGCGTCATGACCGTGAAGGAAGTCGCCGACTACCTGCGCGTGAACCAGCGCACCGTCTACCGGCTGGCCGTGGACCGCAAGCTGCCTGGGTTCAAGGTGGGAACGACCTGGCGCTTCAAGCGTGCGGACATCGACCGTTGGATCGACGCTCAGGCAGCTTCTAGCCAGCCTGAGCCTGGTGCAGGGATCAGCTAGGGGGCTGAGAAACAGGAGGGAGAGTTCATGAAGCTGGTGCAAAACAGCGGCTCAGACCGCGTGATCGACCTGCTGCTGCCGCACTTGGTGTCAGGCAGCAGGCTGGGCTGTGTCACGCCCTCGTTTTCGCTGCATGCCTTCGCAGAGCTTCGCGAAGCCTTGAATGGGCTGGGACAGGTGCAACTTGTCCTGCCTGCTGACAACGAGCAGTTGGAGCTGCTTGGCGGGGAGGGTGACCGCGCGCATCGGAACCGCCTGCAAGCTCGATGGCTGGCGAACCAGTGCGCCCAATGGCTAACGCAGAAGGCAGAGGTGCGCCGCGCGCATGGCCGAGTGCCGCAAGGCGCCGCAGTGCTGACCGGCGCCGGCGATGAGCCCGCGCAGGTAGTCCTGGGCTCGTTTGCACTCAGCTCCGAAGGCTTAGGCTTGGCTCCAGGCAACCCCTTGAACCTGATCCAGGCCTCGGAATCGCCGGAGGAGGCTCGCACACTGGCGCGCTGGTTCGACCAGCAATGGAGTGCGCTGCGGCACCAGCCTGACGGGGCGCAGAGCCTGGTCGACGCTCTCAAGGGCATGGCGGCGCACCGAGCACCCTTCGAGGTGTACGCGCTGATCCTGCATCACCTGCTCGGCAATCGCGACGAGGCGCTGGACGAGGACCGGATCGTCAAGGCGGCCACTGGCATCCGCAACACCGTCATCTGGAAGAAGCTCTTCAAGTTCCAGCGCGACGGCGTCGTGGGCGCCATTGACAAGCTGGCCCGCTTCGGCGGCTGCATCATTGCCGACTCAGTGGGGCTGGGTAAGACCTTCGAGGCGCTGGCCATCATCAAGTACCACGAGCTGCGGAATGACCGGGTTCTGGTGCTGGCGCCCAAGCGTCTGCGCGACAACTGGACGCTCTACAAGGCCAACGACCGCCGCAACATCCTGGCTGCCGACCGGCTCAACTACGACGTCCTGAACCACACCGACCTCTCTCGTGATGGGGGGCAGTCCGGCGACATCGACCTGGCACATGTGAACTGGGGCAACTACGACTTGGTCGTCATCGACGAGTCGCACAACTTCCGCAACAAGAAGTCCCCCAAGCAAGGTTCCGAGACTCGCTACCACCGGCTGATGCGCAAGATCATCCGCGAGGGGGTCAAGACCCGGGTGCTGATGCTGTCGGCCACGCCGGTCAACAACCGCCTGTCCGACCTGCGCAACCAGATCGCCTTCGCCACCGAGGGGGACGACACCGCCCTGCAAGACCACGGCATTGCGAGCATCGAGCAGACGACCCGCAAGGCCCAGATTCAGTTCAACCGCTGGTTGGAGTTGCCCGAGGAAGAGCGTGTCCCCGGCCGCCTGGTCGAGATGCTGGGCTTCGACTACTTCACCCTGCTGGACCATCTGACCATTGCGCGGTCTCGCCGGCACATCGAACGCTACTACGGCACTGAGGAGACGGGGCGCTTCCCGGAGCGTCGCGCGCCTATCAACATCAAGGCCGATGTCGATACCGCAGGTCAGTTCCGGGCCATCCGCGACATCAACCTCGAGATTCGACGGCTCAACCTGGCCTCCTATGCGCCGATGCGCTACGTCCTGCCCCACAAGGCAGCGGCGTATGACGCCAAGTACAGCACCGAAATCCGCGGTGGCGAGAGCATCTTCCGCCAGGCAGACCGTGAGGAGAGTCTGATCCACCTGCTGCGCGTCAATGTGCTGAAGCGCATGGAGAGCGCGGTCTCCTCGTTCGCGCTGACCATCCAGCGTCAACTCAAGGATGTAGAGACCACGCTGGCCCGGATCGAGGAGCATGCTTCGGATGCCGGCGAGGTCGAAGAGCTGGATATTGCCGACGTCGACATCGACGATCCGGTCTTCGAGCAGTTGCTGGTAGGCCGTAAGGTCAAGGTGCTGCTCAGCGATGTGGACCTGCACCGCTGGAAGCAGGACCTCGTCGAGGATCGCAACCGGCTGGACAACCTGCTCCAGGCTGCCCAACAGGTGGACGCGGCCCGCGATGCCAAGCTGGCCAAGCTGCGCGAAGTGATTGAGCGCAAATGCCGCGAGCCCATCAACGTGGTGGGGGGCAAAGCGAACCGCAAGATCATCGTCTTCACCGCGTTCTCCGACACGGCGCAGTACCTCTACGCCCAGTTGGCGCCGTGGGCGAAGGAGAAGCTGGGGCTCGATGCTGGGCTGGTGACCGGATCAGCGGGCATCCAGTCGACGCTGCCCGGCTTGCGCAAGAGCATGAGCAGCATCCTTTCCGCCTTCGCCCCGCGCTCCAAGGAGCGCCCGGCCGAGCTGGCTGAAGAGGGCGAAATCGACCTGCTGATTGCCACCGATTGCATCTCCGAAGGCCAGAACTTGCAGGACTGCGACTGGCTCATCAACTACGACATTCACTGGAACCCGGTGCGCATCATTCAGCGCTTCGGGCGCGTGGACCGCATCGGCTCGCCGAACCAGAGCGTCCAGCTCGTCAACTTCTGGCCCAACATGGAGCTGGAGGAGTACATCGGCCTGGAGCAGCGTGTCAGCGGCCGCATGGTGCTGCTGGACGTGTCGGCTACCGGCGAAGAGAACCTGATCGAGCAGCAGTCAGGCAATCCGATGAACGACCTGGAGTACCGGCGCAAGCAGTTGCTGAAGCTGCAGGACACGGTCATCGACATCGAAGACCTCTCCAGCGGCGTCTCCATCACTGACCTGACGCTGACCGACTTTCGCATCGACCTGGCCGAGTTCCTGAAGGAGCACCCTGGCGTGCTGGAAGAGGCGCCGCTTGGCACCTATGCCGTCACGTCCACCATCGACGCCGACATTTCGCCTGGCGTCGTCTTCTGTCTGCGGGCCGAGGGCGCGGCTGCGACCAAGGGCGCGGCGTCGGACTACCCGCTGGCACCGGTCTACCTGGTGCATGTGGGCGACGATGGCGCCGTCTTGCTGCCTTACCCACAGGCCAAGCGCATCATGGACCGGCTCAAGCGCGCGGCGCTCGGACGTGAGTTGCCGGACGAGGGCGCGTGCGCCCGCTTCGACCGGCAGACCCGCCAAGGCGAGGACATGCGCCATGCGCAGAAGCTATTGGCGGCGGCCATAGCCTCGGTTGTTGGCAAGGCTGAAGAGCGTGCTGTGGCCAGCCTGTTCGCGTCGGGCGGCACGCACGCCATGAAGGGCGAGTTCGCTGGTGCGAGCGACTTCGAGGTGCTGGCGTTCATGGTTCTGCTTCCAGAACAGAAGAGCTGGAATCTACATAGGAGGGGAGATTGAGCAAGGTAGAACAGAACACCTTGGCGCCCATAGCGCAAGAGGTCTTGGACAAGCTCCAAGAGGTGGCGATGGCTGCACGCGCGTGGCTGCAAGACCCGAGAGGGCCAAGTGCAAACACGTTGGTGCCGGGCTCTGTTTCCGAAGCTGCGCTGCGGAACCTTGGGCAAGTCAATCAGCAGAATCGGGCTGCATATGAACGGCTGAGCAAGGAACCGATTGTTTCTCGGGTCGTTGTTGAGGACGAAGGCGGGACGCTGCACACGCGCTTCTTCTGCCGAGCTGACCAAGGGATGGCTGAGCGGGGAGTCGTCAGCTACTTGACTAAGTGGGGGCGTCTTGCATCCATCCCGGTCGGCGACGAGTTCGTTGCGCCCGACGGGCAGACGTGGATCGTTGTCTCGAAGGCCGGCCTGCGCCCAACTGAGGCTAACGGTGCATGGGACGCGTTTTCCATCGTTCAACGCGAAGAACTGCCCAGTGTCACCATCGAGTCAATGCGGGCGCTCTTGCATGCGGAGCAGGCAACGCACAGTGGGCAAGACCTTCTCGACCAGATTCTCTCTGCAGAGGCCAGGAAGGCGACGATGGTTGAAGGCATTCGCCGGAGCGTCGTTACGCGAATGGGGCTGCGCGACCAACCGATTCTTGACAAGTTCCAGGACGAAATCTTTCGGCTTCCACTGTCGCATAAAGTGGTACTGCTGGGGCCACCCGGAACTGGCAAAACCACGACCTTGATCCGTCGTTTGGGACAGAAGTTGGGTGTCCATTATCTCGATGACGACGAGCAGCGTGTGGTGCAGGAAGTGGCTTTGGCCCAAGGTCTGTCACATGAGCGCAGTTGGCTCATGTTCACGCCTACCGAGCTTCTCAAGCAGTACCTGAAAGAAGCCTTCAATCGTGAGCTCGTGCCGGCGTCGGAACAGAACCTCCGCACATGGGACGATCATCGGCGCGATCTGTGCCGTCAAACTTTTGGCATTCTGAGAACTGCGACGGGAGGTGGCACTTTCGTTCAAAAGCCTGGCCTGGTTAGCTTGCAGGACGGAACAGTCGCCAATCAAGAGGAGTGGTTCACCGACTTCGATGGTTGGCAGCGGGGAGCATATCTGCAAGAACTGATAGGGGCGGCCGAGGCGCTGCGTCCATCCAGCATTCAGCAAGCCAGGGAGTTGGGAGAGAGCTTGGCAAACGTGCTCAGCGACCACCAGCACTGGCCCGCTACCTTGAGCAGCTTCGCTGCTGAGCTACCTAGGATTCAGGCTTTCGTTGCTAGGTTCAAGGATGAGATTGAACAGCGACTCCGCTCTGCCTTGGTTGCACAACTGCAGACAAACCGAGACTTCGTCACCGAGTTCGCCGCATTCCTTGAGACTTTGCAACAGGTCGAAGTGGATGAAGCTGACGATGTTGAATCGGATGATGAGGAAGATGTTCAATCCATCAAGGTAGGTGTTCAGGCCGCTACAAACGAGTATTACCAGGCTCTTCGAGCGTTGTCGCGGAGCGCCGCCACGAAAAGGGCGCTGAGCAAGGTCAGCCGTATCGGCAGGATCGTCGAATGGCTGGGTGATCGAGTATTGCCGCAGAGCGACCTCATCGACATTGGAAACAAGTTGGTACTGCAGGCGGCCGCGCGTCGTTTTGTAACGCCTGTTCGCCGCTACATCGACGGGGTGGGAAAGCGCTATCGCACTTTCCGGCGTGAGCGACAAGGTGCGGGCGCTTGGTACCAACCGAGTGGCTTCGATCAGCGGGACGTGCACCCGCTGGAGCTGGATGTCATCTTGCTCGCCACGCTGAAAGCCGGCAGTGAGTTGCTTGACCGACAGGCCATCCTGCGATCCCTCGAGAGCCCGCAGTGGGCACCTCTAAAGGCTGTGATGGGTTGCTACCGGCATCAGGTGTTGGTGGACGAAGCCACCGACTTCTCCCCGCTTCAGCTCGCTTGCATGAATGCGCTGGCGCACCCGCGAACCCGCTCGGTGTTTGCCTGCGGCGACTTCAATCAGCGACTTACAACATGGGGCACTCGTACGCCAGAAGCGCTTGCGTGGAGCTTGCCAGGTTTGGAGGTCCGTGAGGTTACGGTGGCCTACCGGCAGTCCAGACAGCTCAACGACCTCGCTCGCGACATCATACGTACTGTGGGTGGGACAGCGCAAAGCGTCAGCTTGCCTGCCGAGGTCGATAACGACATGGTATCTCCGGTGCTGCTGGAGAACAGCTCGCAGCTCAGCACTATGGAGTGGCTTGCGGCTCGCATTGCGGACATCGAGCGGTTTGTAGGACAGCTCCCGTCTATCGCGATTTTCGTCAACAGCGAGGTTGACGTCGAAACCACTGCGAAGGCGCTTGAGGCATTGCTCGGTGAACACAACATTCCCGTAACGGCCTGCACGGAAGGAAAAATCGTCGGCCAAGAAAGTAGCGTGCGTGTATTCGACATCCAGCACATCAAGGGGCTGGAGTTTGAGGCGGTCTTCTTCTTGGGGGTTGATCGTTTGGCAGAGCTACATCCAGAGTTGTTCGACAAGTTCATCTACGTCGGTACGACTCGCGCTGCCGCATACCTTGGGCTGACTTGCGAAGCTTGCCTGCCTGCGCAGTTGGTGCCTGTGCGTCATCACTTCACATCTGACTGGACGCAGGCGACGCGCCCAGCTGGTTCCGCGTAATGTTGCTCGATGCGCTGATCCATTCCCTTGCACTTCCGGCAAGTTGCCGGGTGGACCAGCGCGTGCCCAAGAAGATGCTGGCAGAGCACGGCGGTGCCACTGCCACCGACCGCCGCCTGCTCACGGACGGCATCGAAGAGGCTCACTGGCTGGCCGCCATCAAGCCCGCGACGGCTGCCATTCCGCTCTGGCGGGACGAGGTGCGGGAGTATCTGGAGCTTGCCGTGCTCAGCATGGCGGTGCGCGCCACCCACGCCCAACCGGCGCAGCTGCAGCGCCTGGTCGAGCTCGTGCATCGGGCCGTGCCTTACCCGGTGCTGCTGATCGTCAGGACGCCGGACACGGTAGTCATGAGCCTCTCGCACAAGCGCACGGCACAGAACGAGGCGGGGCGAGTGGTCTTGGACGGTGATGTTGTGAGCTTTCAGCTCAGCGACGAGGTGCCGGACGGGCTGTTGGATGCCTTGGCGCTTGGGCAGCAGCCTCAGCAAGACCTGAAGGCGCTCTACCAAGGCTGGATGGACACCCTGTTGGCCGCCCAGGTAGCCCGAGTGACAGGGCACTTCCGTACGGACCCCACACCCGACCAGGCCGCCATGCGGCGGATCGCCTTGATCGAACACCAGCGACTGGAGGCGGAGGCCGCCCGCTTGCGGGCCCTGGCTGGCAAAGAAAGCCAGATCGCCAAGCGCGTGGACCAGAACCTGGCCCTGCAGCGGCTGCACGTCGAGCTGGCTGCGGTGCGTGCCCGGCTCCTATGACACAACAAGAACAGACACATTCATGACGAAATCGAACATGCAAAAGATAGCCGCCGGCGCGCCCGAGGCCCAGTCCGCCGACCTGGTGGCCGGCACCATCGCCCAGCTCAAGGACTTGTTCCCCGAACTTGTCACCGAAGGCCCCAAGGGCAGCGCCATCAACCTGGACGTCCTCAAGGCCCTGGTGGGCGATGCCACGGTCACCGATGTCGACGAGAAGTACGGCCTGAACTGGCACGGCAAGCGCCGGGCGCGCCAACTGGCCCTGACGCCCAGCACCGGTACGCTGCGTCCCTGCCCCGAGGAGAGCGTGGACTGGGACAGCACGCAGAACCTGATGATCGAGGGCGACAACCTCGAAGTGCTGAAGCTGTTGCAGAAGAGCTACGCCGGCAAGGTCAAGCTCATCTACATCGACCCGCCGTACAACACGGGCAACGACTTCGTTTACCCAGATTCCTTCCAGAACAGTATCCAAAACTATCTCGAGCTGACCGGCCAAACGGAGGAGGGCCAGAAGACCAGCAGCAACACGGAGGCCAGCGGTCGATTCCATACCGATTGGCTGAACATGCTCTACCCACGCCTCAAGTTGGCAAGGAACCTCTTGCAGGACGATGGCGTGCTATGCGTTTCGATTGACGATGTTGAGCAGGCCAATCTACGCAAGGTATGCGACGACCTCTTCGGTGAGGAGAACCATGTCGCAACCATCGTGTGGCAGAAGCGGTACGTTTCTAACGCGACGGCGAAGTGGTTGTCGGACATGCACGACTTCATCGTCGTGTACGCGAAGAACAAGGAGACGCTGAAGGTCAACTCGCTTGAGCGAACTGAGGAGCAGCTCGCTGCGTACAAGAACCCGGACAAAGATGCCCGAGGTGTCTGGCGTGCTCAGGACCTGTCAGCCAGCAAGCCGTATTCGGCTGGCATGTTCACCATCACTGGCCCGACGGGGAATTCCTTTGACCCGCCACCGAATCGCTACTGGCGCTGCAACAAAGAGCAGTTCGACAAGTGGGTGGCTGACGGGCGTATTTGGTGGGGCGTCAACAAGGATGCTCGACCGATGCTGAAGGCTTTTTTGGCTGAGAGTGAGCGAGGCGTCACCCCGAACACATGGTGGGACTACGGCTTTGCAGGACATAACAAGGAGGCGACCCTAGAACTGAAGGAGTTGTTCGACGGCGATGCACCGTTCGATACCCCGAAGCCCGTTCGCCTTATGCGCAGATTAATCGAGTTGTTCTGCGGGAGCGATGACCTCGTCCTCGACTTCTTTTGCGGATCGGCATCCTTCGGTCACGCTGCGATGGAGTGCAATGCGGCTGGCGATGACTCTGCGCTCCGATTCATCTTGGTTCAACTTCCGGAGCCTGTGACGCGCGTCGGCTACCAAACCATCGCTGACATTTCCAAAGAACGCCTGCGGCGTGCAAGATCGAAGGTGAAGGCAGACTACCCGGCCGCGCAGGTCGATGCCGGTTTTCGCGTTTTCAAGCTCGACGAGTCAAACATCCGTGCATGGATGCCGAAGGCGACAGAGCTGGGGCAGTCCCTCCTCGACCATCAAGAGCATCTGCAGCCAGATCGCACTGAGCAAGACCTCCTGTACGAACTTTTACTCAAGCTCGGCCTTGACCTCTGCGTCCCCATCCAGCAGCAGATGATCGCTGGCAAGTCCGTCTATGCGGTGGGCGCTGGCGTGCTGCTGGCCTGCCTGGCCGAAAGCATCACTACCGCCGAGGTGGAAACGCTGGCCGAAGGCATCGTTCAGTGGTACCAGCAACTCGCGCCGGCCGGCGACACCACCTGCGTGTTCCGCGACAGCGCTTTCGGCGACGACGTGGCCAAGACCAACATGGCAGCCATCCTACAGCAGCACGGCATCCAGAACGTGCGGAGCCTCTGACCATGGATCAGTCCACGTTGATTGCCCTGGTGGACCGACTGCGGGCCGAGCCGCGAGAGGGTGGCACCTTCGAGTTCAAGTTCAACTGGGACGTGCCGGCAGACATCGGCCAGTACCTCTCGGCCCTCGGCAACTCGGCCGTGCTGGCACGCCATGACCAAGCCTGGCTGGTTTGGGGCGTGGACAACGTGACGCATGAGGTCAAGGGAACGACGTTCGATCCCTTCGCGGCCAAGGGTGAAGGAAACCAGCCGCTGGTCATGTGGTTGACGCAGAAGACACTGCCGCGCCCGGATTTTGAGTTCCACGAAGTGCAGCATCCGAGTGGCCGCGTGGTGGTGATGGCGATCCAGGCGCCGCGCTCTGCGCCGCTGGCATTTGAGGGGGTGCGCTACATCCGTGTGGACAGCCACAAGACCAAGCTGAGCGAGCACCCGGACAAGGAGCTCCGCATCTGGGGCCTGCTCGGGCAGCAGACGGACTGGACAGGAGAACTGGTTCCTGATGCGACGCTCGATGACCTTGATCCGACCGCAGTCGATGCTGCCCGGGGGCGTTTTGTCGAGTACCTGCTCAAGGCCGAACCCGATTCGTCCAAGCATGAGCGCATCAAGGCAGAGGCGCAGGGCTGGGATGTACCGACGCTGTTGAACAAGGCGCGTGTGACCAAGGCGGGGCGCGTCACGCGCGCAGCGCTGCTGCTTCTGGGCAGGGATGAGTCGGCGCATTTCCTGTCGCCTGCTGATGCGAAGCTGAGCTGGGTGCTGCGTGATGCCCAGAACCGGACGGAGTCCTCGCAGCATTTCGGTATGCCGCTGTTGCTTTCTACGGACCGCCTTTTCGGTCACATTCGCAACGTGACTGTGGAACACATGCCGGATGGCACCCTGTTCCCGACGGCTATCCAGCGTTACGACAGTTGGGTGATCCGTGAGGCCTTGCACAACTGCATTGCTCATCAGGACTACCGGCTTGGCGGGAAGGTCAACGTGGTGGAGCACCCGGATCGACTGGTGTTCTCGAACCTGGGGCAATTCATTCCTCCGAGCGTTGAGTGGATGATCGAGCACCAGTCTCCGCCTGAGCACTACCGGAACCAGTGGCTCATCGACGCCATGATCCGCCTGCGCATGATCGACCAAGTGGGTAGCGGAATTCGCCGCATGTTCCAGACCCAGCGGGACCGCTTCTTCCCTCTGCCGGACTATGTGCTGGACACGACTGAGCGTGGTTACCCCCGGGTGGAGGTGACGATCCCTGGCCAGGTGCTGGATGTCAAGTACAGCCAGTTGCTGATGAAGCGGACGGACCTTCCGCTTCGGGATGTGCTTCTCTTGGACCGCGTGCAGAAGAAGAAGGCATTGCAGGCCGCCGAGGTGCAGGAGCTCCGGACGATGAAGCTGATCGAGGGGCGCTCGCCAAACCTGTACGTGTCGGCGAAGGTCGCTGACTGGACCAACCAGAAGGCCGCCTACATCCGCAATCGCGGGCTGGACGAGGGGTACTACCGAACGCTGGTGACGGACTACCTGGCGAAGTACGGAAGTGCCACCCGCAAGGAGCTGGATGACCTGTTGTTGAGCAAGCTGCCGGACGTGCTGGATTCAACCCAGAAGGCCAGCAAGGTGCGGAACCTTCTTCAGGCAATGCGCCGCAGCGGACTGATTCACAGGGTGGGCCCCAAGGCCACAGCGACTTGGTTGCCAGGGCCGGCTGAGGGCAGCACGGAGGAAAGCTAACCAGGTGTCATGGCGGCTGATTAGCTAACGAACTTCTGCTAAGTGGTTGATTTTATTGATTTCTTTTCGTTTTCGGAGCGGTCGCTAGATTTGATGCGGGCCCAAGATTGGCAGTGCTGCCCCTTCACAAGCCCTTTTGGAGCATCTCTACGCTCGACAAGCTGCGCCGTGCAAAAAAGCCGTCTAGCAAAGAGGGCGGCGCTAAGTTGTTGATTTATATGTTTTCTTCGCCTCGATTGAGGCAAAGCTTAGAAATGACCAAGACATGAAGCTGCATTTCGAGCCCGATCTGGATTACCAGAAGCAGGCCATCGAGTCGGTCTGCGACTTGTTCCGAGGTCAGGAGGTCTGCCGGACGGAGTTCACTGTCACGATGCGCCTGCCTGAACAACAGCTCACCTTGGGTGTAGCCGAAACCGACCTGGGCGTGGGCAACCGCCTGACCCTGCTCGATGACCAGTTGCTGAAGAATCTGCAGGACGTCCAAATGCGCAACGGCCTGGCGCCAGCCGGCACGCTGGCCTCTGGCGATTTCACTGTCGAGATGGAGACTGGCACAGGGAAGACCTATGTCTACCTCCGCACGATCTTCGAGCTGAACAAGCGCTACGGTTTCACCAAGTTCGTCATCGTCGTGCCCTCGGTCGCCATCAAGGAGGGGGTCTACAAGTCGCTGCAGATCACCGAGGAGCACTTCAAGGCCCTATACGCCGGCGTGCCCGTGGACTTCTTCCTGTACGACTCGGCCAAGCTAGGGCAGGTGCGGAACTTCGCCACCAGCTCGGCCATCCAGGTGATGGTAGTGACGGTCGGAGCCATCAACAAGAAGGACGTCAACAACCTCTACAAGGACAGCGAGAAGACCGGTGGGGAGAAACCCATCGACTTGATCCGGGCCACGCACCCCATCGTCATCGTCGACGAACCGCAGAGCGTAGACGGCGGCCTGAGCGGTGCGGGCAAGACCGCGCTGGATGCGATGAACCCACTGTGCACCTTGCGTTACTCGGCCACTCATGCCGACAAGCACCACATGGTGTTCCGGCTGGACGCAGTTGATGCCTACGAGCGCAAGTTGGTCAAGCAGATCGAGGTGGCAGCTGCTACCGTGGAGGACGCCTTTAACAAGCCCTACGTGCGGCTGGTAGGCGTCACCAACAAGCGCGGCCGCATCAGCGCGCAGCTGGAACTGCATGTGCAAGAGGCGGCGGGGCCGAAGCTGCGGGAGGAGTCCGTCAGCGACGGCGACGACCTGCAGCAGGTCACCGGGCGCGCGATCTATGCCGACTACCGCGTCGGTGAAATCAACACGGCCAAGGGCTTCGAGTTCGTCGAGTTGCGCTACCCCGGTGGTGAGGTGTCCCTGACCATCGGCCAGGCGCACGGCGGCGTGGACGAGTTGGCCGTGCAGCGCGAGATGATTCGCCGCACGATCCGCGAACACCTGGAGAAGGAAAAGCTGTTGCGACCCAAGGGCATCAAGGTGCTGTCGCTGTTCTTCATCGAGTCGGTGGATCGCTACCGCAAACTCGATGCACAAGGCCAGGCGGTGAAGGGCGACTACGCGCGCATCTGCGAGGAAGAGTACCGCCGCGCGGCCAAGCTGCCTAGCTACCAGAGCCTGTTCGCTGAGGTGGACCTGACGACGGCAGCCGAGGAGGTGCACAACGGCTATTTCTCCATCGACAAGAAGGGCGGCTGGACGGAGACCGCGGACAACAACGCCGCTGGCCGCGAGAACGCCGAGCGGGCTTACAACCTCATCATGAAGGAGAAGGAGCGGCTTTTGGACTTCGCCACGCCGTTGAAGTTCATCTTCTCCCACTCGGCCCTCAAGGAAGGCTGGGACAACCCCAACGTGTTCCAAATTTGCGCCCTGCGCGAGATGGGCTCCGAGCGTGAACGGCGCCAGACCATTGGCCGCGGCTTACGCCTGTGCGTGAACCAGGCCGGGGAGCGAGTGCGCGGCTTCGACGTCAACCGCCTGACCGTCATAGCGACCGAGTCGTACGAGGCCTTCGCGGAGAACCTGCAGAAGGAAATCGAGGCCGACACGGGCATCCGCTTCGGCATCGTCGAGCCACATCAGTTCGCCGGCATTCCGGTGGTCGGCGCTGACGGGCAGGTGATGGCCCTCGGGGTAGAACAGTCCAAGCTGTTGTGGGAACACTTGAAGGCTGCTGGCCACATCGACGCCAAGGGCAAGGTGCAGGACTCGCTGAGGCAAGCTCTGAAGGACGGCACGCTCGCATTGCCCGATGCGTTCGCCGCACAGCGAACACAGGTGCTGGAGCTGCTGCGAAAGGTGAGCGGTCGCCTGGAGGTGAAGAACGCGGACGAGCGCAAGACGGTGGCGCTGCGCAAGGGCGCAGATGGCAAGGCGATCACGCTGGGCGAGGAGTTCAAGGCCTTGTGGGACCGCATCAAGCACAAGACCACCTACCGGGTTCAGTTCGACAACGCGAAGCTGCTTCAAGACTGCACGAAGGCGTTGCGTGATGCGCCGCCAATGCCCAAGGCGCGCCTGCAATGGCGGAAGGCCGACATTGCCATCGGCAAGGCGGGGGTCGAGACCAAGGAGCAAAAGGACGGCGCTTACACCGTCGGGCTGGACGAGTCGGACATCGAGCTGCCAGACCTGTTGACGGACCTGCAGGACCGCACCCAACTGACGCGCCGCAGCCTGGTCACCATCCTGACCGAGTCGGGGCGCTTGGATGACTTCCGCCGCAATCCGCAGCAGTTCATCGAGCAGACGGCCGAGCAGATCAACCGCTGCAAGCGCCTCGCGCTGGTCGACGGCATCAAGTACCAGAAGCTGGGTGACCAGCAGGTCTACGCCCAGGAGCTGTTCGAGCAGCAGGAGCTGACCGGTTACTTGAAGAGCATGCTTGAAGAAACGGCCAAGTCCATCCACGAGCATGTGGTCTACGACTCTGCCACCGAGCGTGACTTTGCCCAGGCGCTGGAGTTCAACCAGGACGTAGTGCTGTACGCCAAGCTGCCCAACTGGTTTAAGGTGCCCACCCCGCTAGGCAACTACAACCCAGACTGGGCCGTGCTGCTGCAGAAGGACGGCGTGCAACGCCTGTACTTCGTGGTGGAGACCAAGAGCAGCCTGTTTGCCGACGATCTGCGTGACAAGGAGTGGGCCAAGATCGAGTGCGGGCGCGCGCACTTCGCTGCGCTGGCGACTGGTGAGAACCCGGCGCGCTACTTGGTGGCGAGGTCCTTCGATGATGTGCTGCAGACGGTCAACTGACCGTCTGCCCTGGTTTGGTCGGTGGGGAATGGGGCGGCGTCTCGAGAGAGCGAGACGCCGTCAAGCAGCAAAGTCAGCTGTGTGGGGAGGACTGAACGCTCACAATTCTGTACGGCGCTGAGCCCAATATCTGGTTCCGGCGGAGAAGACGCTCTGCGCGCGAGCTTTTCCGGCGAAGCTGCCAGAACCGTTCAAGGCACATTGACCGACTGTCCCCGCTCAGCCGCCCTCATAAGTAGTTGCCATAGGCTCCGTGAAGCCATGCCGTCACCTCCGCTTAGTACCCTGACTCCTTTTGTTGCTCGCTTCGACCGGGCTACCGTGCTTGCTCCCGGGTTATTCGTCAGCCTTGATAAGCGAAAGCGCCGGGGGCCCGGGGAGGGCTCGGCGCTCCAGGTGACCTTTGTTTACCAGAAGCTGAAGCGAACAGTGAGCTTTAGCGGCCCAGAACAGCTCGGTGTCAGCGATCTGCGTGTTCTGCAAGGGCTTATGTCCATGGCTACTGCCGCCGGCATGGGGCGCCTTGCTGCTGGATCTGCAGACTTGGCAGTGCTGAAAGGTGGATGGCAGGAGCTGGTGCGAGCATGCGGTGTCCGCTCTAAGGCCGGTGAAACTGTTGAACCACGGTCCACCAGCGGCCGCCGCAGCGAACAGTTGCAGAAGTCATTGCAGCGACTGGCCAGTGTGCGTGTCACTGCCAGCGACCGAGCTGATGGAGGCGAACCGTTGGTAAGCGCTGACCGATCCTGCGATACCAGGCAGGGATTTCGAGTCAGCTTTTGCGCTGAATTGATGGGTGCGCTGGGTGCGGGTTCCAACGGCAAGCAGTATCTGAAGGTCGACATGGTAGAGGCGAGGGAGCTGCGGGCAGACGTTGCTCGCCTGCTCCACTTCCGGCTTTCCAACGTTAACGAAGGTACCTCGCGCGAGTTCACACAAGGCGACATGGAGCACATGATCTGGGGAGCCGACGAAGCGGATACCGATGCGATTCGCAAACATCGGCGCCGGCTGCTCGCGCAAGCAGTGGCTGCTGTCGGTGCGCTAGAAGGCTGGAAAGTTCAAGCTGTCCAGGGCGCGAGAGGGACATGGGTCTGGCGAGTGTCTCGAGCAAAGCCGCGGGGCGCTTCAGAGAAGCGCAAGACTTGAGTGCTGCAGCGTGAGACCTGCGGGCCACCAAGTCGCGAGCCGTAGGCTCGCGATGGACTTCTGCGCTTCAGCTTGCTTCCGCACCCGAGGGTGTAAACGGGTGGGCTCCTTGCGGTAAGTCTTCTATAGATGGGGGGAAGGCAATAGGTTCTAGGATTAGGGCGCCCCGTCGTTGAAAAACTCAACCTCCACAGCCACTTTGCCGGCAAACTTGATTGTAAAAGTGCTCTCTCCGATGGTAAAAGTGCTTGCAAAGGATGTGATAGTGCTTATCGTTGATCGTAAAAGTGCTTTTCCGTGCTGTTTGCACTCGTCCCGCTGATATAGCGGCAGCACCCCATCTGCTGCAGCACCGTGTACGAATGACCTTCGGAATGGAGGTGCCGCTGAGCCCAAGGTCAGCTTGGTAGTGCTGACCGTAGATTCGAACGTCTCGTGTTGATACCCACTGTGACCTGCCCCCTGCACTGAGCCCAGGCATGAAAAAGCCCGCGCGTGGCGGGCTTGGAGAGATTGGCCTAGGCCTGCCCTTGCTGCTTGTTTTCCACGGGCCGGCCAGCGAGAAGAGCAAGACGCCGAGCGTGCAGCTCCCTGGCAGCCAGCTCTGCCGGGGGCGACGCCGAACTGCGAGCACATTGTTCTTTCATTGCGCTGCGTGCGTCAGATGCGTAGCCGAAGTGACTTGGGGTCGTGTCCATCGCGTTTCCTCTTGAGAGCCAGGCACAGCGCCTGCACACCGTATAGAACCAACACGAGGTCCATCCATCACCGCGCGACGAGCGCGTCGAATCTCCCTCGATCAGTAGAGGCCACGTCCGTGCCGTCCTCCTTTTCTCTGTCGCGGCAATAGCGGGCTGTGGCAAAGCCGAATCTACTGCGCTTCTAACCTACTACGTCAAAGCCAGGTGTCGGCGCGCGGTGGAGCGTTGAGCGGCACAAATCGACTTGCAGCCGGTCACCGTCTCCGAAGTGGCGGCCCAGCTCGAGGAGGATCGGAAAAAGCAAGCTGAGCAGAAGCAGCTCCAGGCGGGTGGCAAACGGCAAATTCTTGGTTATACGGATTCGAACAAAGCGTCGCGAACGTACGACACAGTTAGTTTGGCGAAGCTGCGGCGTCAGCGTTGAACGACCAGTAAGGCTGAATCGCGAAGGCATGGCATGTAATCTTCACATAGCCTGCAATGGATCTGAATTCCGTGTCTGGTGCTGGAATCAATGAAAGTCTCTCGAAGATGTTTCGAGGTCTCCGAGCAAGTGAGTCAAGTCCTCAAGATGGCCTGCGATCAGGTTCTTGACGTCCCCTTCGCGCTGCCAAGTGCCATAAACAGCCATCAGTCGCGCATGCAGCACTTCCTTGCGCTGGCGTTCACGCAGCCGGCGCCAAACAATGGCCTGGACAACCCCTGTCTCGTCTTCCAAAGAGATGAAGATGGTGCCGTTGGCGGTGTCGGGCTGCTGCCGGATGGTGACGATTCCAGCGTATCGAACAATGCGACCGCTCGGGGCGTCCTCCAAGTCTCGGGCACTCAAGAGCTTGCGCTGGGCCAGCTGCGGGCGAAGCAAGGCCATCGGGTGGCTTCGCAAGGTCAGCCCGATGGTCGAGTAGTCGTGCACCACCTCTTCGCCTTCCATGGCCGCAGGTAGTTCGAGGAAGTCTTCATCGACCGCAGCGTCTTTCAGCAACTGAGGCGGCCTGGCCAAGGCAGAGGCTTCCCAGACCTGCTGGCGACGGTGGCCGCTCAAGCTCAGCAGAGCGTCGGCGCCGGCCAGCAGGCGCATGTCGCCACGGTCAAGATCCGCCCGGCGCGCCAGGTCTTCCGCGCAATCGAAGGGCATGCTGCTTCTCGCTTGAATGATTCGAACCACGGACGCTTCTTTCAGCCCGCAGACAAGCCGCAGCCCGAGGCGCACGGCTGGCGGTTCGGATACGCCTTCAAGGGTGCTGTCCCAGCTGCTGTAGAGCACATCAGGAGGTCGCACCTCGATGTCATGGCGCCGGGCATCCTGCACAAGCTGGCTGGGAGAGTAAAAGCCGAGAGGCTGGCTGTTCAGCATAGCCGTCAAGAACTCGGCCGGATGGTGGCACTTCAGCCAACAGGAGGCGTAGACCAGCAGAGCGAAAGAGGCCGCATGGCTTTCAGGGAAGCCGTATTCGCTGAAGCCGTGGATCTGCTTGTAGATGCCCTCAGCGAACTCGTCCGTGTAGCCGCGCTCGATCATGCCCTTGACGAGCCGGTCGTAATACTTGTGCAGGCCACCCTTGCGCTTCCAGGCCGCCATGGCGCGCCGCAGCCCATCGGCCTCACCCGGCGTGAACCCGGCCGCGATGATTGCGATCTGCATCACTTGCTCCTGGAAGATCGGCACACCCATCGTGCGGCCCAAGGCCTCTTTCAGAGCCTCTGAAGGGTAGGACACCGGCGTCTTACCCTGCCTTCGCTCAAGGTATGGGTGGACAGAGCCGCCCTGAATCGGGCCGGGGCGCACGATGGCGACCTGGATGACCAGGTCATAGAAGGTGCGGGGCCGGTGCCTCGGAAGCATCGACATCTGCGCGCGTGACTCGATCTGGAAGACGCCGACCGTGTCGGCCTTGCAGATCATGTCGTAGGTCTTGGGGTCCTCTGCCGGAATGTCCTGCATTTCGAAGACATGGCCCTTGCGCTCGCCCACCAGTTCCAGGCATCGCCGGATGGCAGACAGCATGCCAAGGGCCAGCACGTCTACTTTCAGCAGCCCAAGAGCGTCGATGTCGTCCTTGTCCCACTGGATGATGGTGCGGTCCTCCATCGCAGCGTTCTCGATGGGCACCATGTGGCTCAGCGGCCCCTTAGTGAGGACAAAACCGCCAGGATGCTGGGACAGGTGGCGGGGGAATCCCAGCAACTGCTCGGTGAGCTGCAGCAATTGCTGGGCTGCCAGCGTATTGATGTCCAACCCCGCCTCGGCGAGGCGAACCGCGGCCATCGACCTGTCCCACCACATCATGTTCTTGGCCATGGCGTCTATGATGTCCGCATCGAAGCCAAGGGCCTTGCCCACATCCCTGATGGCCGAGCGCGGCCGATAGGAGATGACGACTGCCGTCAGCGCTGCGCGTTCACGGCCGTACTTGTTGTACAGGTACTGGATGACTTCTTCGCGGCGCTGGTGCTCGAAGTCGATGTCGATGTCTGGCGGCTCGCCACGCTCCTTGGAGATGAAGCGCTCGAAAAGCACGCTCATGCGAGCAGGGTCCACCTCCGTGACCCCGATGCAGTAGCACACCACCGAGTTGGCGGCGCTGCCCCGTCCCTGGCAGAGGATGTGCTGTGACCTGGCGAACTGAACGATGTCGGCCACCGTGAGGAAGTAGTGCTCGTACTTCATTTCGGCGATGAGTTCCAGCTCATGCTCGATCTGAGCCTGTACCTTGGCCGGCATGCCGCCTGGCCAACGTCGCCCGGCCCCTTCGTAGGTGAGCTGTCGAAGGTAGGCACTTGGCGTCTTGTTCGCTGGGACCACCTCGGCCGGGTACTGATAGGCCAGCTCATCCAGGCTGAAATGGCATCGCTCGCTGACCCGCAAGGTCTCAGCCATGAGTTCGGCCGGATACCGTTGAGACAGGCGCAGCTTGGTGCGCAAATGCCGCTCGGCGTTAGGCTGCAAATCCAACCCGCATTCGGTCAGAGGCCGGCCCACGCGCACGGCGGTCAAGACGTCCTGCAATGGCTTGCGTGAACGCACATGCATGTGAGCGTCACCGCTGGCCACCAGGGGAATGGCGGTGAGTTCGCTGGCTTGCCGCAGCTTATGAAGCCACATCTCATCGTCGATGTGCCTGTGCAGCTCCACGGCCAGCCAGCAACGGCCAATGAAATTGGTCAACAGCCAGCGCGAGAGCACGAGAAGCTGCTCGCGCGTTGAGGTCCGATCCGGTGATGCCAGCACAACGCAGTCGGCCAGGTCAGCTGGGTCGATGTCTTCCAGGAGCAGCCGGTACGTGCCTTTGGCAGATGCGCGGCGCAGCCTGGTGATGAACTGGCACAGGTTGGCGTACCCGTCGGCATTGCAGGCCAGGACAACCAGGGTGAACGGCGTGGCGCACTGAACGAAGAACTGGCTGCCAATGAGCAGTTTGAGCTTGTGCTCCTTGGCTGCGACATGGGCGCGCACCACACCTGCCAACGAGCACTCATCGGTGATCGCCAGGGCTGCGTATCGAAGCGACTTGGCCCGCTCGACGAGTTCTTCAGGCCAGCTCGCGCCCTTGAGGAAAGAGAAGTTCGACACGCACCTGAGCTCTGCGTATGGCGGAATGATGGACTGCGCAGCGGTCATGCGAAGGTCCCGTGCAGGTACCAGGCCGTTTCTTCCTGAGCCAGCCGCTCAGAGAAAACCCACAGCGTGCCGCAGTGCTCGCTGAGCGCCAGCCAGTAGTCGCGCACCACGGTGCAGGCGTGCTCATCGTCGCCAGTGCCAACCCTGTGCCACCAGCCACCTTCCACACGGTGGGGCCCGGTCAGCAGCTGAAGCGGGCCCTGATACATCGGTCGGTGGTTGCGCACTGCCAGCCGTAGCGGCTTATCGAACACAAAGGTCGGTTGGGGCAAGGCGCCGCTGGCGGGTGACCGTTTCACCATACGTTCCGGTGCGGGCTGCCACTGCTGCATCCATTCGATGCGGTGGTCGTCACAGAGATGGGGCCTCAAAACCTTGTGTGCGCCCAAGCGAGCCGCTATTCGTTCAAGCACGAGGCCCAGAGATTCACCGGCTTGGCCTTGGTCAGGCAGCAACGATGCACTGCGCTCTTCAAGTGCATGGACTTCCAGCGCTTCGACCTCCAGGTCTCCGGCCGGAGCAAGCAACTCAACCTTCGCCAGGTTCTCTGCAAGCAGCCTGCACAAGTGCTCGACCTCGCGCATCGCCTCGGCAGTGCGGATCACGATCTCCCCGCCTTCGCCCGCGGCCTTCGAGCGCATGGTGTCGTGACACCACCGCAGTGCGAATGCAGTGGTGCCAGCATGGCGGGCTGCCAGCCAACCGCACATTTGAACCACCAGGCGGCGTGCACCGAAGAGAAGGGCCGGGGCCGTATCGACGCGATGGGGCAACTCCAGCCTGGCTTTGAAGGCCTCAGGCAGTTCCACCCACTTGTGCACTTCAGGGCGCAAGCCATAGGCTTGGTCCAAGGCGATCAACAAGTCCTTGCCAAAACGCCGGCTGATGCCACCTCTTGGAAGGGCACGGATGTCGCCCAGCGTCCTGCAGCCTAGCTGCGTGAGGGTGGTGGCATGCGGCTGCGTGGCATCGAGCACACCGAAGGCCAGGCCATCGAGCACCTCAGCCAGAGGGCGGCGCACGCCGTTCTCTTTGCCAGCCCTGGCCAGCGCCACAGCGGCCATGGCAGTGGGAGCCCAGGCTACCTGGACAACCCCGAGGTCAGGCGCTTCCTGCACCACGCGGTCGCGCAGCGCTCGCCTTCCCTTGAACAGGCGCACGCTCGCTTCGACCTCCATGACAACAGCTTCGGCGGAGACAGCGACCCGGGGCGTGAATTGAAGCGCCCAGATCGAGAGTCCGTGAAGCTGTTCATCAAGCCGTTGCGCGCTGTCGCGAGGTAACTGCAGGGCGGCCCACAACATCGGGTGCCTCACGGTTGATCAGGACACTTGGCTTCATGAGCCGTGGCGTCAAGACAGGACTTAGGCCCCCTGGGATGGAGGGCAGCAAGACCTGACCTTCATGCGCCGGCCCTCGGCGCTTGAAAACCTCGACTTGCAACTCCCAATCCAGCCCCACCGTCGCGGAGAGGCGCAGTGGCGCAGCCGACGCTTCACGCCGCGCTGCGCTCGCGCGAAACAGGATTGCCAGGCCTTCAAAGCCTTGTGCACACACCTGCAAGCGCCTGATCTGTTCCTGGCGCGCCTGAGGTAGCCAAGCCAAAACAGCGCCCACTGCGTTGGACTTGATCAACTGCTCTGTTACCCAAAGCCGCTCCGCTGGTGCATCGGCCTGGATCCAAATGAACTGGCGCTCACTCAGCCCCTCGTGCAGCAAGCCTGGAAGATGAGGCGCGCGAGGGGTGCCCACGGCGACCACCTGTGCGCCTTTGCTTGTCATGACCTTCAAGGCGTGTCCAAGCAGTCTCCATTCGAGCACGGCGGGCTGAGCCGTGAGCACCTCGGTCACGGACCTGGTCGGCCATCCGCCCCCTGGAAGCTCTTGATCCAACGAATCCCACCCGGTAGGCTGGACTGGGTCGAGCCTGCTTCCAAGCTCCGAGCCCCGCCACATCGCCCGTTCGACGGATGCAGGCAATCGCCCCAGCGTATGCTGGAGGCCGATTTGCAAGGCGGGGGCGGTGGCGGTCTGCATGATTTTTTGCTGTATGCATATACAGTATCAGATCCGGTGGCCGGATGTCGAGCCCGTTACTTGTTTCCCGTGATGCAAAAGCGCGCAGCGCCCGAACATGTGCAATCTGCATAGGCTTACCCCCAAGGACGATTTGGTGGCGTATCTGCGGGCGCAGATGGCGCGTGTTCGCCTCATGTCCTGGCCAGAGAAGCTGAACATCGGGCCTTTCGATACCGGCGTCTTCATCGTCTCTGACGGAAAAGGTGGCCTTGAGGTGCGACAAGGCCAATGGGGAATGATCAGGCCTGGCCAAAAGGAGCGCATCGAGTACAAGGAGCGGCCACCGGCCAAGCCAGGCGGCAAGCCTCGGCGTGAGCCCATGCTCAAGAACAATGCTCGCATCGAGTCGGTTGCCAAATTGCCGGCGTTCAAGGACGCGTGGAAGCAGGGGCGGCGGTGCCTGATCCCCGCGGAATGGCTTCAGGAGCCCAACTGGGAGTCGGGCAAATGTGTGTGGTGGCAGCTCAAGCGCGCCGACGGGCTGCCATGGATGGTGGCTGGCATTTGGTCGGAATGGACAGACCCCAGCACGGGCGAGATCGTGCCGAACTATGCGATGCTGACTTTCAACGTCAATGAGCATCCGTTGCTCAATCGCCTTCATAAGCCAGAGCGCGACGGAGAGACAGGCCAGCCCTTACCGCTCGACATGCAGGATAAGAGGGGCGAAGCCCACATTGAACCTCATTCATGGACGCAATGGCTTGAGGGCGACATGGAGCAAGCGAAAGCCTTGCTGCTTGCGCCACCCGCAGCTTTCTACGACGACGTAGATACCCGGCGAATGGACGATATCCTTAATGGGAAGATGTCTGCAGATGCCGCCTCCAATTCGTCTTTGCTTTGAAGTCAAGCCCTGGGGGCGACTGCGGCGATGTCGCCCGCCTTGCTCAGCCAGCTGCTCCTGTGCCTCGTGCGTTCGGGGGCTTCCAACCTTGCCGTGGGCCTAGCGGCCGAAGAGCTCAGGCAGCTGAATCTCCCTGAACTGCGCGCGCGGGCAGCAACCGAATTGAAGTCCCACGGCTTCATACAGTGAAGCCCGCACTCGGCGGGCTTCGTAAGTTCGGTCAGTCCTGATTCGGTTTGCGTGGCGACACTGGCCGGCCGGCTGTCATCGCGATCCTCCGTATTGCCGACAGTCGCTCGGCCGCCTGGTCTGGGGTCTTCGGCCCAACGCTCCTGGCTGCCTGCTGCTGCATCGCTTCACGAGAGCCGCAGGCATACCCGTACTTGGTTGTATTGAACATCTGTGTCCTCTTTGGAGACAGGCAAGGCGCCTGCACCCTGTATAGGCCAGCGACCCGCTTCTAAGGTGACTGGCATCGAGAGTTTGGGCACTCGAGCGTTGTTGCAGCCGCGGCCATTAGAGGCGTTTTCAAAGCCGACAACGTCGCCACCGCGCAGTCGCAGAATGTGTTCGTCTTCTGGTGGCACAAGATGGACGCACTGGCCGATTTTCTGGCGGTCGCTAGGTAGGACTACATCCCCGCTGCTACAGCGTAGGCACGCAGCTCGCGCAGCTCATCGCGCGTGAGCTCTGTCCCGAACTCTACAGCCTGCATGAACGCGATAAGCAAGAGCCTGCGCTCAGGCTCATCAACCATCTCGTAGATGTCGTCAAGGGCGTCCTCCGCAGCCTCGTAGGTCAGCTCCGCCAGCGGGCAACTCAACCTGCCCACCAGGACCGTCAGCCGCCGCTCGTCGATGTACCAAACCGCATCGCGCTCGGCGCCCGCCGGTGGAGGCGCCTTGAACGCTGGGCCCATGCTTCGCGTGTAGTACACCCGCAGCGCCCCGAGTAGCACTTCCGGCAGAGCCAGGTCGAGCAGTGACTGTGTTGGCTGTACTCCTGCTGCGAGGAACAAGTCGCGCAGTTTGTGGGTGGAGAAGGTGAGCATGGCCAAGAAGATACCGCAGCGTATAGGCAAGAACTTGCGCGGTGCCAAGTCGCTGCAAAGCCTGCCGCGGATGGGTACGATGACGCATGTCCAGCTCATCAAACCCACCGCTTTTCGATCAAGACGGCGACCCCATTGACCCCGCGTTGCACCGTCTCGTCGCGACACATCCAGTGCTGTTTCGCGGCCGCCTGCCGGCAGTCGCTAGTTACGTGCCCGCTGGCTGGTACCCGCTTGTCGATGAGCTATGTCGAAGCATCGAGGCCGAGCTCGGCCCGCAGGGCTGCGAGAAGATCGAGGTGCGGCAAATCAAAGAGAAGTTCGCGGGTCTCCGGTTCTACTTGGTCGAGCGCTCGCTGGCCGATGTCAAGTCGCTGCCGGTGGAAGATGCTATGGACCGCGTGCATGCACTCATCCGTACCGCTTGCGAACAATCAGAGCGGACGTGCCAAAAGTGCGGAGCGCCCTGCGTAGTGCACGACGTCGGCGGGTACCTGGCTGCGTTGTGCGACACCCATCTTCGAGGGTGATGCGTAACAAGCACCTGTCGAAGCAACTGCGCGCTGCCCTGCGGGCGTCGAGCTGGCGGGCGGACATGATCGCCTTTCGAGCATCCGTGTCGCGAGCCACAATGGCGCGCGTCTTGGCCGGTGATGTTGATGTCAGTATTGGCGAGTACGAACGTGTAGCTGAACAGCTTGAAGTGAGTATCGCGTTTGTGCCGTACAAAGCGGCCGGCCAGCCGCCCGCCCCTGAGGGCGTCTTAGACACTGTTGTGAATCGCGCCAAGGCGAAATTGTTTACATGAACGCGATCCTTTTCACCGACATCGACGATGTGCTCGTCCTCCGCCGAACTGTCGACTTTGACAAGCACCGGCCGCAGATGGACGACGACATGTGCAGCAGGCTGGTGCATCCGCCCGCGATCCAGGTGCTTTCGGAACTCATCGAACAAGGCGCGCGAGTGGTCATCACGAGCAACTGGACACGCTTCATGAATCAGGAGGGCTTCGAACGCCTTCTCGCAGTCGGAAATTTCCCCAGGGAAATTTCGCCTCTTCATCCAGCCTGGGCGGCTCCGCCGCAGCCTGGCGGTACTCGCCTCGAAGCGGTCGATGCGTGGCTGCGCGAGCATCACCACGGCGAGCCCTACGCGATCCTCGACGATACAGACAGCGGCTCTGGTTTGCATCGCTCGGCGCACGACATTGACGGCCGGGTTGTACTCTGCGAACCAGGCATCGGCCTACACCCGGGCCACCTGCGGCTGAAACGCCCCCCTGATTC
>NZ_RSED01000029.1 GCF_003933735.1 Aquabacterium soli
AGATGGTGAAAAGCGACTACGCCTCTGCCAAGCGCGACAGCCTGGTCAAGATTGCCGGGTTCAAGGCCTACGACCACTACGAGTGATGACGGCCACCGCATCTGTGCATCACGTCCAACACCGGTCGGTGTCCATCATCGGCCTGCTGATGCTGATGTCGGTGGTGCTGTTTTTCGGTAGCCTGTTCTGGATGTTCAGCGGCCAGCACATGTNCGACCACTACGAGTGATGACGGCCACCGCATCTGTGCATCACGTCCAACACCGGTCGGTGTCCATCATCGGCCTGCTGATGCTGATGTCGGTGGTGCTGTTTTTCGGTAGCCTGTTCTGGATGTTCAGCGGCCAGCACATGTTCCTGGTGCAGATCCCGGCGGTGCTCCTGTCGTTCGGGCTGTTGCTGGTGACAGGCATGCTGTATGTCATCAACCCGCCGAAGCAAATGGGCGCGGTGCTGCTGACGCTGATCTTCTTCACCCTCGACATGACCGTGCGCCAGGGCTTGGTGCAGGGCGGGGGCGCCGATGCCCAGTCGGTCGTCAAAGGGCTGATCGGTGTATTCCTGTTCGGGTTCGGCCTGTTCAACGGCCTGCGCAAGGTATTTGCACACCCGATACTGGGACTGTTCTTCATCTACGCCGGGTATGCGTGCTTGTCCGCGACGTACTCCAGCACCGTGCTGCTGGGCTTGGGATCCGGCCTGACTTTGCTTGGGATCGTCTTCGTGGCGGCCAAGGCCTCCACCGAAGATCGGGAAGGCCTGCAACGACTGTGGATGTACATCTACATCGCGACCGTGGTCGCAGCGGTGGTGTCTCTGGCCATGCTGGCGTTCATCCCTCTGTACGCACGAGACCTGGCCGACCCGGGGTCTTTCCGTCTTCGAGGCATCACAGGGTCGGCCAACAGCCTGGGGCCGATGGTGGCCGTGGGCTTCCTGATCTCACGCATGATGGCCCGGTGGGCACCAACCCGTGGCAAACGATGGATGCACTACTTTTTCGGGGCGGCGCTGGCGGCGGCACTGATCCTGACGAACAGCCGGGCAAGCCTGCTGGGGCTGTCCGGGGCGTTGCTGCTGTCTTTCTTCATCGTGAACCAGATGAGCATCATCGGGGTATTGCTGATCCTGATGGCGGGCACGATGGCGCTGGCCGTGGCCTTGCAGCCCGACTTGCTCAAGAGTGTGATGGGCCTGGTGGCCGATCTGTTCTCGCGCAGCGGCTCCGTGCAGGAACTGACCACCCTGACCGGGCGCAGCAGCATCTGGGAAGCCTGTTGGGGCCTCATCAAGGAAAAACCGCTGTTCGGCTATGGACTGGGCAGCGTTCGGGTTGAAATCCCCAAGGTGTTCTACGACCAATATGGCAACAGCGCAGCCACAGCACACAACTTCGTGCTTGAAAGCCTGATCAGTGTCGGGCTGGTAGGCACGGTGCCGCTGGTGATGCTGCTGGTGGCAGTGACCGCCGGACTTTGGCGCTATGTGGGCAAGGGCGTGAAGGACCATGGGCTGGATGCGCATGACAGTGGCATGGCACTGTGTGCATTCCAGGTGATGACGATGTTCTGGATCCAGTCCCTGGTCGAGCGCGTTTTCTCCGGTACGGCATCGCCTTCGGCTGTGTGCCTGGGCCTGTGCGTTGCCACGTCCGTGTACCTGCTGCGCAACAAGCCTAGGGCGCTGCGCCACAACAAGTCCGGCCTGTACACCGCCCACAGTCCCTTGCGGAGCGCCTGACCTTGGCTGCGCTTCGGGCAAGGGCCATCGCGCTGTGGCACAGCCCTTCTCTTTGGCTGGTGGGATCGAACCTGCTGACGCGGGTTCTGAGCTTCGTGGTGACCTTGCTGATCTCACGGACCTCAGGCATGGGCACGCTGGGCGCGTACTCCAGCCTGCTCATTTCGGCCGCCAGCCTGACCACCCCCGTCTCGCAGGCCATGGCCAACAGCGCCACCCTGATGGTGACGCGCCGGCCGGACACCCAGTCGTGGCGGCGGGTATTGACCGGCAATGCATGGGTGCTGTCGGGCTGCGCACTGCTGGTGGTGCTGGGCCCGTGGTTCCTGTTCTCACGCACGGATGGGCAGGGCAGCCCAGGGCTGCCACCCGCCTTGGGCTATGCCGTGGTGGCCGCCTTGGCGCTGGGGCAACTGCTGTCTCAGTTCATGCTGGGTTTGGCGCATGGTGCCAACCGCTCTCGGCAGGCATCCTGGCTGGTCGCAGCCGTGATGCTGGCCGGCATTGCCAGTTGCTGGCTGGTGATCCAGACCTGGGGCCTGGCCGGTGCATTGGTGCAGGCCGCGGTGGTGATGGCGGCCCCCGGCATCTTGCTGTGGCTGTACGTGATGCGGCGTGCATCGGCCACATCGGCCATCGATACCGTGGCCGATCGCCAGGACGCCTGGCAGCGCTTCACCCATGCCTTGCCGAGCATCGGATCGACCTTCATCAACAACGCCACCAACTGGCTGTGCTGCATCTACTGGGTGTTGCAGCACCACGGCCATGTGGGTGTGGGCCTGGTCACGATCGGCCTTCAATGGGCCGTGATGATGCAGCTGCCTGTCAACAGTTGGGGCGGCCGGATCGTGCATGCGCTGGGCACGGCTTCGGCCGAAGGCCATGCGGCCCTGAAACGCGAAACAGCACACCAGGTGCGCCGATGCGTGGGAGTGTCGCTGCTGACGGGCGCGGCGGTGGTGGTGATGTCGCCCTGGATCGCCGACCTCTACCATGCCGACCGGAACATGCTGATCGGGCTGTTCGTGATCAACGGGTTGGCCGCAGTGGTTGCGAGTGCCAACTACGTGTTCGAGCGGGTGTTCTTCTGCCTGGAAAGCCAGCGCATGTGGCTGCTGACCTCAATGATCGCGTACGTGGTGCAACTGGCCTTCACCATGATAGCGATCCCCCACTCTCTTCTGGCGGTGGCGTGGGGCAACCTGCTCGCCGTGACGACGATCGCAGTGATTGTCTATCTGCACCTTCGTTCGCGCTGGCGTGAGCCTTGATCATGACGAATCGTTCTTCTGCCCCTGCACAGCCCCTTGCACGCCGGCGTGTGGCTCTGGTGACCAACAACCCGCCGCCCTACCGCGTACCGGTATTCAACGCGGTCAGCGACAACCCCGCCTGGGATGTGCACTTCATCTTTTCCGCAGCGCGTGAGCCTGACCGGGCCTGGGATTTCGACCCGATCCGCTTCAAGGCGCACTACCTGCGCGAACGCTATGTGGCATCCAGCGACACCTTCATCCATTTCAACATCGATGTTTGGAAGGTACTGCGTGAGATCAGGCCCGAGCTGGTGTTCCTCAATGGGTTCAACCCCACCAACATCCTGGCCTTCCTGTATGCCCGCATGCATGGCGCTGCGCTGGGAATGCTGATCGACGGCACGATCAGCACGGAGTTGCGCCTGTCGCGCTGGCACCGCCTGCTGCGGCGCTGGATGTACCCGCACATCGACACCTTCGCGGGGCCCAGCGAAGCCACCCTGCAGTTGTACGAGCACTATGGTGCCCCGCGCAGTGCCATGTTCAAGTCGCACCTGTGCGCCAACAACGCGGCTTATGGGCATGGCACAGTGCCGCAACACGCCAAGGCAGACCTGATCTTCTGCGCCCGTTTCATTGCCGAGAAGAGCCCCTCGTTCGCACTGCAAGTGGCCGATGGCGTGGCCCGCAGACTGGGGCGAGCCGTGTCCATCCTGATGGTGGGCTCCGGCCCACTGGACGACAGCCTGCGCGAAGAGGCCAAGGGCTACACCAGGCTGCATGTGGAGTTTCCGGGCTTTGCCAAGCAGGCCGAGCTGCCTGGGCTGTACGCCCGGGCCCGCGTGCTGCTGTTTCCCACGGTGCGCGACGCATGGGGTGTGGTGGCCAACGAGGCTTGCGCTTCGGGGGTACCGGTCGTGGTGACCCCCACGGCCGGCGTGGCCGGTGAACTGGTGGTGGACGGCGACAGCGGCTATGTGCGTCCGTTGGGCGATCTGCAAGCCTGGGTGGACGCTGCCACGCAACTGCTGAGCGACCAGGCCCTGTACGACAGAATGTCTGCACGCAGCCGTGAACTGGTGGCAGAGTACACCTTTGACAATGCCGCACGCGGACTCGCGGACGCGATCGGCCACGGTCTGGACAGGGTCAAACCCCACCGCTGAGGAGACAGGCTCATGCGCATGAAAGCATGGTTGTGGATCGGCGCCTGCGTCGCGGTGCTGTCGGCCACGACCTTGGTGATGCTCAAGCGATCGTCTGCCCACTGGATGGATGCAGACATGGTGCACGCCGTGGCCTCGGTGTCGGATCCTTCACAGCCCCCGTCGGGCTACTTCCACCAGTTGATGGACGACAACCGGGTGGAAGGCCCCCTGACGGTGACTTACCGCACCGAACCCGGCCAGGATGGCCAACTGGTGCTGGTGATCGCGGTGGACAGCCAGTCACGCCGGACCACCAACTACAACCTGTTCCTGGCTTCCAAGGCCACCACAGTGACGCCAGGCGAACGCTATGTGCTGGGTGCACGCATGAGCGCCTCGGACAACATCCGCGAGCCGGTGCTGTTGGGTCTGGGCTTTCAGCTGTACAAGCCGAACGACGCCTACCTGGGTGACACGTCTCCGGCCAGCGGCATGTTCAAGGCCGTGCTGGGCGATGGTCAGCCCGTGAGCGCCGTGTGGGCCAGCGGACAGGTGTACGAACAGGGCGACCAGACTGCCGCCAGCTTGCGCCCGCGCCTGTCGTTGCACAACATCCCCCCGGGCTTCAAGGGCGAGATTCGCCTGGCTGCCGTGAACTGGAGCAACTCGGGCGCCACGGCCCAGGCTGCAGCAAAGGCCCAGCCCGCGTCTGTTGCCGCCGCGACAGCGCCGACCGACCGCACCTGGACGGCCACGGCGGGGCAGTTGCTGCCCTTGAGCGTTCCATGGCCCGAGGCTTCGGGCCCGGCCAACGGCACCTTGGTGCTGCAATCGCCCTCGGGGCAAAGCCAGTCCTACCCCGCCGAGCGCCCGGTGCTGATCCGCGATGACGACGGGCAACTGCAGTCGTGGTGGCAGCTTCGGATCCCCAAGGACTGGGCGCAGGGCGCCTCCGCGGTGATGTTGTCGGTCGGCAGCGAACCGGCACGCCAGGTGGGCAGCCTGAAGGTGGTGGCACAGGCCGGCGTGTTCATCGGCCATGCCTTCCATCGTTACCCGGGGCCCAGCGAAAAAGCTTTCGGACCGCTGACAGTGCGCTATCAGTTCGCCCGCAGCCTGTCCAATGACCTGACCTACCTGAACCAGTGGTGGACCGGCGACGGCACCTACGACTGGCGAGGCATCGACCGCTGGGCCGATTTCCACGCGGGGCCTGGCCAGCGGCGGCTACTGCTGACCTTCTCCGGATCGCCGCGCTGGGCCAGCCAATCCCCGCATCAGCCATCGGCCATGGGCCAGAACGGCAATGCCGCTCCGCCGCAACGTGCTTTGTTCCCGGCATACCAGCGCATGGTGCAGGACACCGTGGCCCGGTACAAGGGCCGGGTGCTGGCGGTGGAATGCTGGAACGAGCCGAACAGCCCTGACTTTTTCTCTGGCACGCAGGCCGATCTGGCTGATCTGTGCCAACTGGTCCATGACGGCACCAAGGCGGTGGCACCAGAGGTGCCGGTGATCTGCCCGCAGGCCGACAGCCCGGAGAAGGCAGCTTTTGTGTACGGCGCACGAACCAGCAAGGGCGAATCGATCCTGGCACGCTGCGATGCTGTGGGCGCCCACATCTACAACCGGCTGGGGAGGGACACCCAGGGCCGGGGATATGCGGCCGAACAATTGGACGATTCCTTGAAGCTGCTCCACAAGATCAACCAGCGCTATGGGGTGCAGGGCAAGCCGATCGCCGTGACCGAGTTTGGCGCGTCGAGTTGCGTGACCCGCCCCACCCGATACCACCCGCTGAGCTTCGGCAAGATGCCGTCGAGCGAGGCAGGTGATGCCCTCTACCAGAGCCTGAGCACCTTCCGCGAGCACGGCGTGTGGATGGTGGCGCTGTACTCGTTCGACCACGAGGACAACAACCCCGAATGCCGCCCTGGGGGCAGCTTCACCCGCATGACACGGGTGGATGAGAAGGGACGGCAGGTGGTGGACCAGGCGGTGGTGAACCGCCTGAACGAGGCCGTGAGCGACTTCGGTCGCCCAGAGGGCGTCAGTACTCGTTGAGGATGGTGCCCACGATCTGTGTGGCGCCCATCCCGACCGTGCGCACCAGGCTCTCGAGTGAGGGCACGGCGGTGCGGTTGCGGCGCGCCAGCACCAGGGCCGCACCGCACTTGGCAGCCGTCACGGCACCATCGGTGCCGACAGAGGCCGCTGGCGTGTCCACGATGATGCGGTCGAACTTGGTGCGCAGTTCACGGATCAGCAAGCCAAAGGCGGGGCGCTCCAGAAGCTCAAGCGGGTTGGGCGGGGTGACCCCCACCGGCAACACGAACAGGCTGGGCAACTCACGCACCGACTGGATCACCTTGGAAGCGACCCGTCCGGACAGGATGCTGGACAGGCCGACATCACCACGCTCAAGGTTGAACAGCTCGTGCATGCGGGGCGTGCGCATGTCTGCATCGATCAGCAGGGTGCGTCCGGGCAGTTGGGAAAAAGCGACCGCGATGTTGGCTGCAAAGTAGGTCTTGCCATCACCGGAGTTGGGGCTGAGCACGGCCAGCGCGTGGCGTGGGCCCTCACCGCTGTACATCTTCATGATCAGGTGGCTGCGGATCGTGCGGAAGGTTTCCGCTTGCTCCGAGAAAGGCCTTGCGCCGACCACGAGTTCTGAGTTCAGCTCGCCGCGGCCCTCAGATGCATAGGGGTAGTGAAACTGCTGGGCCAGGGCCCACAGCACGTCGTCGCTGTTGGCCAGCCCCAGTTGCACGGCGGCTTCGCCGAAGCGGACGCCGTTCTCACGCTGATAGTTCAGGATCTGTTCAATCTGCTCAGGCGACAGCTTGTTGGCCTGGCTGATGATCTCGCCGATGGATCGATCAGGGGCTGAGCCCTGCTCGGTGTCGCGGAAAGCGGGATCCTTGCGATCCTCGGGCGCCCCGAAGGACGAAGGGTAAGACGTCTGGAATGAATTCATGACCACAAGCCCTCAAGCCGATGCCACTGGTTTGACGACGACGGCATGACCGCCTGAGCCTTGCGGCGGCTCCGAGCCCTTGCGCAGGCTGCGGAACAGACGCTTCTTGCTGGCATTCGGATCCGGCAGGATGCCGATGACGGGCAGATCGAGCGTCTGGATCAGATCGAATGGGCTGCGCACACGGCGATCAAAGAGTTCAACACCGAAGGCGGCCATGAGCCCCAGCAACACGCCCATCACAGCGGCCACCGCCATGTTGAGCATCATGCGCGGAGACGAGTGCTTCGCAGGTTCAGTGGCCGGATTGAGCAGCACCACACCAGCCTGACCTGTGTTGCTTTCCAGGCTGGCCTGGCTCTGGCGCACCTGGATGGCGTCATAGATGCGCTGGGCACTGATGACTTCGGTTTCCAGCAGCGTCAGCTCGGTGCGCTGGTCCTTCATGGCCAGCACCTTGGCGCGCTGCTCGTCGTAGGCTTTGGTGGCCTCGCTCAGGCGGTTGGACGCGATGTTGTCCGTGATGCCCACGCTGGCCGTGATCTTGGAGGTTTCATTGCGCAAGCGCACCTGCAGAGCATTCAGGTTGGCCTTGGCCTCCTGCACCAGCGGGTGGTTGTCGCCGTAACGGGCGTTGAGTTCTTCCAGACGGGCTTCCTGGCGGGACAGATCGGACTTGATGCCGCCGATCAGAGGATTGACCAGCACGTCGTTGATCTGATCGGGACTGCGGCGGGCCTGGCTGCTGCGTGTGCCAGATTCGACCTGGATGGCCCGAAGCTGGATGACCTGGTTGGAGAGCTCGGCCAGACGGGAGAGTTCGACATCCAGGCGCTCTTCGGTGGACACGATGCCGCGCTGGCGTTGGGCTTCGGCCAGCTTGGTCTGTGCCGCCTCGAGCTTGGCCCGCGACTGGCGTGCACGCTCTTCGAAGTAGTCGGAATACTGCCGCGCAGGACTGTTGCGCATCTGGACCGTGGTTTCAATGTAGGCCTGCGCAAAGGCCGTGGCCACGGTGGCCGCGAAGGCGGGCTCGCTGCCCTCGTACTGGATCTCGATCACGTTGGATTCGCGGGCGGGACGCACTTCAAGCCCCTTGGCGATGATGCTGCCCAGCCAAGCCTCGTAACTGCCACGGCTGTCGGTCTCGGACTCCCAACGCGCACGCATGGAAGCGACTTCGCCCAGGCGCAGCATGCGCACCACGCGTTCGGCCACGTGGCTGCTCTGGATGATGTCGATCTGGGTGGCCAGGATGCTGCTGGGCAGCGAGCCCCCCAGCGCAGCCATGGTGGTGGAGATGGGGTCGGGACGCGAATCGATGACAACCGTGGCCGTGGCCTTGTAGGTCTTGGGCATGATCAGCCCGACGACAAAGGTGGCGACCAGGACGAGCACGAAGATGCCCACCACCAGTTTCCACCTGGCCCAAACGATTCTGAGAAACTGATCAAACGTCATCCGACGTACTCCAGGGAGATGCCTTCTTCCACCATCGGCCGGTGGCGCACAAACTGAAAGGAACCTTCCACAGTGAAAGGCTCCTTCCTGGTTACTACTGACAAGTGGAAGCGCTCACGCGCTGGTCACTTCAGACCAGACAGACCCTTGCTGAGCGCATCCGCATCCAGACCCGAAGCAGGCGAAGCGGCCGGCGCCGGTGTGGCGGCAGGCGCAGGCGTGGCTGCTGCCGGCGCCGACGCGCCCGAGGCACCGCTGGCGGGCTTCTCGGCAAACTTGCCGATGTAGTCCACCTTCGCTTCGGCACGCAGTTCCTTCACGCGCTTTTGCAGCCATTCCTGGCGCTTGGTTTCAGTCAGGAAGCGCTCGATCAGTGGCTTGGATTGGTCGAAAGTGAGCGGCTGCGGACGGCTGGCGACCACCAGCACAGCCTTCATGCCGCCGTTGCCTTGTTCGTACAGGGCCTGGCCATCCTTCAGTGCAGCGATGCGGTCGATCAGGTTAAGCGGCAGGGATTCGGCAGGCTGGGTGACCTGGTTCACACCGAACTTGAGGCCGGAATCCTTGAGGGCCTGGGCAAAGGCCGGTACATCAGGGGCGGACTCGAGCTTGGCTTGCAGGGCCTTGGTTTCTTCAGCGGTGCCTTGAACAGTGAACTCTTGCAGCATGTAGATGCGGCGTTGGCTGAACAGGCCCGGCTTGGCGTCGAAGTACTTCTTGACCTCGTCAGGCGTGGGCGAGCCGATGGCTGCGGTCGACGTTTTCTCGAGGTAGGCACGCGCCAGGATGTTGCGGCGCTGGGCATCCAGCAGCTGCACGATCTTGGGATCGCGGTCCATCTTTTCTTCTTCGGCCTTCTGGACGGCAATTTCCTGGTCGATCAGGCCTTCAAGCACCTGGCGGCTGGCGGCATCGACCTGCTCGGGCTTGAGACCGGGTTGACGCTCCAGCACGAGGTTGATCTGGTGAACGGTGACTTCCTGCCCGTTGACGCTGGCCGCGGCCTGGCTGGCCTTGGCTTCCTTGTCGCCCTTGCTGCAGGCTGTCAGCAGGGCGGCAGCCACCAGCACCGGGATGAGTGCCAGACGGGGCATGGTGAGCGAGCGTTGCTTGTTGTACAGGTCGAAGTGCATAGAACGTGGATCAAAAAGTTGAAGACTGGGTCAGCGAATTCGTTGGTGTGAATCGGGCTGCCCTGATCTGGTTCCCGAGGGTGATCCCTTTGACGGCAGAAATGTCGAGTGTACGTGTTGCACCAAGCGCATTTCAGTCGTTTTAGGGCCAGGTAGCCCCGAGGATTCCCGCAAAAAACAGGCGGGACAGTGTGCCGTTCAGATGTGACAAGGGAGAGCCCCCCGTGAATGCGGGGAGTCTGCTGCCCATCAACAACAGTGCGTTGCCCGCACCCTGCGGGCAACGCTCACAGGCCGGGGAACACGTGCGCCCACAAGGCCATCACGGCCTGACGGTGCGTGTCGACAGCCTGCAAGGCCTCGCCGGACAACCTGGTGGGCACCTCATCCAGGCGGGCCCGGTGCTGCAGGCGGCGCAGCGCGCGGTAGGCCTGGCCGGCGCGTGCGCCCAAGCCTTCGGGCAGCAGCCCGACATCTTCGGCGCGCTGCAGCAAGGCGATGTTGCCCACGTTGTCCATCAGGCAGGGATGCTCATGGCTGCGCGCCAGCACCAGGTACTGCACGGCGAACTCGACATCGATCATGCCGCCGCGGCTGTGCTTGAGGTCGAACTCGCCTGCACCAGCCGGGTGCGCTTCACGCAGGCGGTCTCGCATGGAGACGACCTCGCCGCGCAGGGCAGCCGAGTCGCGCCGGGTGGACAGCACGCCTCGGCGGGTGTCCTCGAAGCGCTCAGCCAGGGCCGGCTCGCCCGCGCACCAGCGGGCCCGCGTCAGGGCCTGGTGCTCCCAGGTCCAGGCGGTGTTGCTGCCGCGTTGACGCTGGTAGTCATCGAAAGAATGGAAAGAGGTGACCAGCAGCCCGGAGTTCCCGTTGGGCCGCAAGGCGGTGTCGATGTCGAACAGCTCGCCGGCCGAGGTGCGCAGGGTCAGCCAGCTGACGAGCTTGCGTGCGAAGGCCAGATACGCGTCAATCGGACTGGGGCTGTCGGGGCCCGCATCGGGATCGGGCGCATCGTCCAGACTGTCGTCGTACAGGAAGACCAGGTCCAGGTCACTGCCGTAGCCCAGCTCCTTGCCACCGAGCTTGCCGTAGGCGATGACGGCGAAGTGCGGCTGGTGGCCGACCGCCCAGGCGCCTTGCTTGCCCGGACGTTGTTGCAGGTGGGCCCAGGCCCAGCGCAAGGCCATGTCGAGCGTGACATCGGCCAGGGCGGACAGGTCATCGGCCACTTGCTCCACCGTGACCAGGCCTTCGACGTCGCGCACAAGGGTGCGAAAGACCTCGGCATGGTGGGCGCGGCGCAGGGTGTCGAGAAGGGACTCTTCATCGGCCTGCCCGGCCCTCCCCCAGGCGCGGTGACGCTCGGTCAGGTCCTTCAAATAGGCCTGGCGGTCGAAGCGGCCCTCCATCAGGCGGGGATCGGCCAACTCGTCGATCACGCCGGGGTGCAGCATCAGGTAGCGCATGGACCAGCGGGCCAGGCCCAGCAGGCGCAGCAGGCGGCGCAGCACTTCGGGGCGCTCGGCCAGCATCGACAGGTAGCTGTCGCGGCGCAGCAGCGGGTTCAGCCAGTCGATGAAGCGCAGCACGGCGGCCTCGCCCAGCGGGCCCTCGCCTGGGGTGTCGGGCGGTGCCAGCGCCAGCCGGGTGGCCCGGCCGATCAGCTTGGCCAGGCGCAGCTTGGCGGCATCGGACAGCACGGCCACGCGCGGCTGCTTGGAGAAACTGACCACGCGCGCGCCGATGGCGGCGGGCAACATGGCATGGAAATCCTCGCTGTCCACCGGCACAGGTGGGCCGCCGCAGGTGCCTTGCTTGCAGTTGCCGGCCGCCGGGGCCCGGCCATCGTGCAGCAGGGCATCGAACTCGGTGGCGACAAATTCGCGCACCTGGCACAGCGCGCCCATCAGCTCGCAAGGGCCGCTGCGCTCATCGGGCTTGCTGCCGCAGGCGCTGATGCTGTCTTCCAGGCCCAGGCTGGCGGCGATCCAGGCCAGGTCGGCGTCATCGGTGGGCAGCAGGTGGGTCTGCTGGTCCTCGAGGTACTGGATGCGGTGTTCGATGCGGCGCAGCAGCACGTAGCTGTTGGCCAGGCGCTGGGCGGTTTCAGCCGGGATCAGGTTGCGCGCGGCCAGGCGCTGCAGGGCCTTGAGCGTGGAGCGGGTGCGGATCTCAGGAAACTGGCCACCGCGCACCACCTGAAGCAACTGCACGGTGAACTCGATTTCGCGGATGCCGCCACGCGAGAGCTTGACATCGTTGGCGCGCTCAGGGCGGCCAGCGGCACGGCGGTTCGCCTCGTCGCGGATCTTGCGGTGCAGCTGGCGCAGCGATTCGAAAATGCCGTAATCCAGGTAACGGCGGAACACGAAAGGGATCACCACATCGCGCAGGGCCAGGGCCCGGTCGTGGCGCTCGCCCTTGGGCATGGCCTCACGGGGCGCCACGACGCGGCTTTTCAGCCAGGCAAACCGCTCCCACTCGCGGCCCTGCACCAGGAAGTAATCCTCCAGCATCGACAGGCTGACGACCGCCGGGCCGGAGTTGCCGTTGGGACGCAGGGCCAGGTCCACCCTGAACACAAAGCCGTCTTCGGTGGTGTCACCGATCATCATGCTCAGGCTGCGCGCCACCTGGCTGAAGAACTCGTGCGCCGAGATCTGGCCACCGAGGCCGCCACGGCCATTGTCTGCGCCCGTGGTCTGGCCATCTTCTTCGTACACGTAGACCAGGTCGATGTCGGACGAGACATTGAGCTCACGCCCGCCCAGCTTGCCCATGCCGACCACCCAGAGGTCGATGCGGCGCCCCTGGGAATCCAGCGGGGCACCATGCTTGAGCTCTTGCTCGGCCTGCGCGGCCTTCAGGGCCAGATCGAGCGTCACCTCGGCCAGCTGCGTCATCGCCGAGGTGATGTCCCCCAGCACCGCGTGCTGCTCAACGTCCAGCGTGGCCAGGCGCTCCAGCACCAGCTGCCGAGTGACGCGCAGGGCCGACACCAAAGGGCGGCCATCGGCCATCAAACGGTCAATAAGTGCCTGTATGGAAGGCGTTTGCGGAACCCCGGGCTCGATCGAGGCGAAAATGACGCGCTCGGCCTCGTAGCGGCGACGAATGCGTTGCACATACCGGGCGTGATCAGCACGGACGGGCCCGGTGTGCGGACCCGCCTGGGGCGAGTCACCGGTAACAAGGTCATTACTTAGATGCATAAGACAGCAACAGCTCTGTGCTACGGTTATCGGCTGTCGAACCGACGGGCTGTAACCCGCATGGCCCTTGCCCTGCGTTTCATGCCGGCGTCCGGGCTTGACCGATGATGTCGCTGTTCCATGACCAATAACATTCCCGCGGCTGACCGCGAAACCTCCGTTGAACGGTCCGACCAGGCGCCCCGGCGCAAGCAGTGGCTACGGGCGCTCCGGTGGATCCTGATCGCGTCAGCCGGCCTGGTGGCCCTGGCAGTGACATCCTGGTGGATCCTGCTTACACAAATTGTGCCCAAAATCGACCAGTGGCGTGAGCCGCTGGCACAACAGGCCACATCGACGCTGGGGGTGCCCGTGCGGATTGCCCGCGTGTCGGGCAAAGCGGATGGGTGGTGGCCCGAATTGACACTGGAGGACATCCGGTTCATTGACACCCAGGGGCGCGACGCCTTGAGGCTGCCACGCGTCACGGTACGGCTGTCGCCCAGCAGCCTGTGGCCCACCTCGCTGTGGCGCCGCGAGCTGCATGTGGACAGCCTGGTGCTGAGCCAGCCGCAACTGGATGTGCGCCGCGATGCGCAGGGCTTGCTTCACGTTGCCGGCCTCACGCTGGACACCCGCCGTACCGGCCCCGGAGGCAGCCAGGCCACGGACTGGTTGCTGAGCCAGCGCCTGATCCGCATCGAGCAAGGCAGCATCACCTGGACGGACGAGCTGATCAAGGCCGAACCGCTGCGCCTGACCCAGGTAGACCTGAGCCTTCGCAGCCGCCCGGGCCTGGCCCGCCGCATGAACGAATGGCGCCTGTCGGCCACGCCGCCCACGGCGTTCGGCCAGCGCTTCGATGTGAGCGCCGACATCTCCCAACCCCGCTGGACGCGGCAGGTGGGCCAGCCCGGAGAGCCCGAGCCTGCCTGGTGGGTGCGCTGGTTCGGCCAGCCCACGCGTGCGAGCGATTGGCACAACTGGTCTGGCCAGTTGGCCGTGAACCTGCCGCATGTGGATGTGCAGACTCTCAAACGCCATGCCGCCCTGCCCTTCGATGTGCAAGGTGGCCGGGGCAAGCTGGCGGTCAAGGCCACGATGAAGCAAGGCCAGCCCCGCGAGGTGATGATCGATGCCGACGTGCAGGCCGTGTCGCTGCGCCTGGCGGCCAACCTGCCCCCGCTGGCCTTCAGGCAGATCGCTGGCCAGGTGACCGCCCTGCACGAGCCCACTCAGACCACACTGGCCTGGCAAGGCCTGCGCTTCAAGATGGACGATGGCCTGGTGTGGCCGGCCAGCCAGGCCAAACTGCAATGGCAGCATGCCGCGGCCCCTGCCCCCAAGCCCGGCACGCCCCAGGGCCTGCTGCCTGAGTTGCAAGGTGAGGTCTGGAAACGCACACAGCAAGGCAGCCTGCAAACCGACAGGCTTGACCTGGCCCTGCTGGCCCGCCTGGCCGACCGGCTGCCGCTGGCCGACTCGCTGCGCCAGCAACTGGACGACTGGGACCCCAAAGGCATCGCCGAGCAGCTCGACATCAGCTGGCAAGGCCCGGCAGACGCGCCCAAGGAATACAAGGCGACGGGCCAGTTGCGCGGCGTCAGTTGGCAGGCGTCTCGAGAACACCCCGGACTGGCGAACGCCGATGTGGAGTTCAAGGCCACCGAAGGCGGTGGTGAGGCCACGCTGGCCATCAAGCAAGGCTGGGCCGAGTTCCCCGGCGCCTTCGAAGAGCCCCGCATCCCTCTCGATCAGCTGCAGGCCGATGTGAGCTGGCGCGTCACGCCTGGTGCCACCGGCCAGCCACCGACCGTGTCAGTCGAGGTACCCAAAGCGAGCTTCGTCAACGAAGACGCCCGGGGCGATCTGCGCGCCACGTGGCGCACCGGCAAGGGCACGGGCGTCGGTGACGACGGGCGCTACCCAGGCCACCTGGACATGAAAGGCACGCTCAAGCAGGCCCTGGGCATCCGCGTGTGGCGCTACCTGCCCGCAGCGGTCAATGCCGATGCACGCCATTACGTGCGCGACGCCGTCAAGGGCGGGGTGGGCGAGAACGTGAGTTTCGAGGTGCGTGGAGACCTCTGGCACTTCCCGTTCAAGGACGACCAGGGCGGCAAGTTCCGCATCGCCGTGCCCGTGAAGGACGCCACGCTGGACTATGTGCCCAGCGACAAACCTCCACCCGGCGCCGTGGCCGCTGCCCCCTACTGGCCCGCGTTCACCCACCTCAACGGCACGCTGCTGTTCGAAGGTCACCGTCTGCGCATCGAAAACGCCACGGCCATGCTGGGCAGCATGGGCGGCACAGGGAGCAGCAACTTTGCCCTGCACAAGGTCAGCGGCCGCATCGAGGATCTGGCCAGCGACCATCCCAAGCTCAGCATCCAGGGCGAAGGGCACGGCCCCATGGCCGATCTGCTGCGCTACATGGCCGTGTCGCCGGTGGGCCAATGGACGGGCCAGATGCTCGGCGATGCACAGAGCATGGGGCGCGGCAGCCTGCGGCTGATGCTGGACATCCCGCTGAATCACGTGGCCGACACCATCGTGCAAGGCGATGTGCTGATGGCAGAGCAGGATCAGACCTCGCTGCGGCTGTCACCCCAGGCGCCCTGGATGCACGGCGTGCGGGGCCGCGTCCAGTTCACACAGGACACGCTCAAGGTGGACGGACGCGCCAAGGTGTGGGGCCAGGAGATCCAGGTCAGCGGCACGCGCGATGCCCAGGGCGTGCCCCGCTTCGTGGCCAGCGGCATGATCAGCGCCGAAGGCATGCGCGGTGCGGCCGAGTGGCCTGTGCTGGCTCGCCTGGCACACCGCATGTCAGGCCAGACCCCCGTCACCGTGTCGATCGCCCTGAACCGCACCCGCCCCGCCGGCACGGCCAGTGCGTCTTCCACAGCCTTCTCGGCCCGCCCCGAGCTGCAGGTCGAAAGCACCTTGCAAGGGCTGCAGCTTGATCTGCCCGCCCCGCTCAACAAGCGCGCCGACACGGCCTGGCCGCTCAAGCTGGTGCACCGCTCGGACGACCCCGAGGGCAAGACCGATGCGCTGCTGCTCGACCTGTCCGGCCCCGTGACCGCCAAAGCAGAGCTGCGGCGAGCCCTCAACGGTCAGGCCGTGCCCACCGTGCTGCGTGGCATGGCCAGCCTGACGCAAGGCAACAGCGCGCCTCCCCTGCCCATGCCCACTGAAGGCATCGCCGCCCGGGTGGTGCTGCCTCAACTGGACCTGGATGCCTGGCTCGCGCTTGTCAATCAGCTCAAGACGGATCCAGCCACGGGCTTCACCAGCACGGGCACGGGCACGGGCACGGGCACGGGCACGGGCACGGGCAACACCACTGCCAGCACCGCAGCCAACGATCCGCTGGACAGCTACCTGCCCGACACGCTCACGGTCAAAACGGGTTCACTGCAACTGCGGCAGCGCACCCTCAAGGATGTCACGGCCACGGTGGCCCACCCCGTCCCAGACGTATGGCGGGCACAGATCGATGCGCAGCAACTGGCCGGACAGATCGAGGTGCGGCCCGACAGCGGCACCGCCGGCACCAACAGCCGCATCGTGGCCCGCCTGAGCCGCCTGCAGATACCCGAAGCCGAGGCCGATGCCTTCGAAGAGCAAGCCGCCAAGAACATGCTGGGCAGCGACACGGCCAGCGTGCCGGCGCTGGACATCGTCATCGACCAGTTCGAATGGCGGGGGATGGCCTTGGGCAAGCTGGAGGTGGATGCCGTCAACCGCCTCGGCAACAACCAGGGCACTCCCCCGCTGCCCGAATGGCGCATGACCAAGTTCCGCCTGGGCAACGCCGATGCGCAGTTCAACGCCACCGGCAACTGGGCCGCCCTTGGCGCCCAGCAGGCCGACAGCAAGGCCGGCAAGCCCCGCCACCGGGCCGCCTTCAACTTCACGCTGGATCTGAACAATACCGGCGCACTGCTGGGCCGCCTGGGCATGCCGCAGACCCTGCGTGGCGGCAAGGGCCGCATGACAGGCCAGGTGGCCTGGCTGGGCTCACCACTGGAGCCGCACGCCGCCTCGATGAACGGAGACATCAACGTGGCCATCAATGAAGGCCAGTTCCTCAAGGCCGAACCTGGCGTGGCCAAGCTGCTGGGCGTGCTCAGCCTGCAGTCGCTGCCACGCCGCCTGGCGCTCGATTTCCGCGATGTGTTCCAGTCGGGCTTTGCCTTCGACCACATCGAGGGCGATGCCAAGATCACCCAGGGCGTGGCGCAGACCCACAACCTGCGCATGCGCGGTGTGCAGGCCCTGGTGCTGATGGAAGGCCAGGCCGACCTGGCAGGCGAGACACAGAACCTGCGTGTGTTCGTGGTGCCCGAGCTGAACGCAGGCACCGCCTCGCTGGCCTACGCAGCCATCAACCCGGCCATAGGGCTGGGCACCTTCATTGCGCAGGTGCTGTTGCGCAAGACGGTGGTGGAGGCCACCACGCGCGAGTTCACCATCACCGGCACCTGGGCCGACCCGCAGGTCGAGCGCGTGCCGCGCACCACCGTGCCGGCCCTGGCCACGGAAGACCCTCCCCCCAGAACGCCGGGTGCGCCGCCAACCAATGGCCGCGCGGGTGATGTCAAAGAGAGCCGAACACCTTCTTGAGGATGGCACTGCCCGTGCCCACGGGATCCTGGCGGATCAGCTTCTCCTGCTCGCCGATCATGGTGAACAGCCCGTCGAGCGCCTTGGCCGTGACGTACTGCTGCACATTGGCCTGGTCGCCCTTGATCAGGCCCATGCTGGCGGCCTTGCCGGCCAGGTCGTTGTAGCGCTTGGTCAGCGACAGGCGCTCGGTGGTCTTGCTGACGATGGGCAAAAACTGCACGGCCAGCGGCTCACGCGTCTTGCCGGCAAAAAAATCGGTCACCGAGGTATCGCCGCCCGACAGGATCTGCTTCGCATCGGACACCGACATCGAGCGGATCGCCGACCTCAGCAGCGGCAGGGCCAGCGGCACGGCCTGCTCGGCCGCGCGGTTCATGGTCGTCTGCAGCTCCTCGAGCTGTTTGCCACGGCCCAGCGTCCTGAGCAGTGGGGCGGCCTGCTCCAGCACGGAAGGCAAGGGGATGCGAACTTTGTCGTTGCCCAGGAATCCATCCACCCGGCCCAACTGGCTGACGGCCGCCTGGGCACCTTTCTCGAGCGCCGCGCGCAGGGCCTGGGTGCCCTCGGCCGAACTGAACCCGACCGCCGCCATCGCCCATGGGGCGAGAGAGCATGTGCCCACGGCCACGACCGACGACAATACGACACGACGCTGCATACTTGACCTCTTCGGAGAAGGAACCACAGGCCGACCATGAGCCAAGCCATTGATGCCCCCCTCAACCGCCGGCAATTGCTGCTGGCCACCGCCGCTGCGGGCCTGGCCTGGGGGCTGACGGGGTGTTCCGACGCCGGCCAAGGCAGTGTACCGGACGTGTCTTTCACGCAGCTCGATGGCAGCCAGCACCGGTTCACCGACTTCAAGGGCAAGGTGGCGCTGATCAACTTCTGGGCCACCAGCTGCACCACCTGCGTCAAGGAAATGCCCGAGATCGTGGCCACGCACCAGCGCTACAAGGCCCAGGGCCTTGAGACCGTGGCCATCGCCATGCAGTACGACCCGCCCGCCTACGTGATGCAGTTTGCGCAAAGCCGGCAACTGCCCTTCCGCGTGGCCATGGACCACACCGGCGACATCGCCAACGCCTTCGGGCCGGTGCAACTCACGCCCACCACCTTCGTGGTGGACAAGAAGGGGCAGGTGGTCAAGCGCTACATCGGCGAGCCGGATTTCAAGGCCTTGCACGCGCTGATCGAGCAACTGCTCAAGGCCTGACGATCCATCATCACATCACACGCGCCAGCTCATACACCAGGGCAGACGGCAGCGAGGTGAGCACCGACTCGCGGCCCACACGCGCCACCCCGTTCGGGCTGATGGACGAGATGTCGAAGGCACTGCCTTCTTCCAGTACCTCGACCATCACGAAATCGGGCACTTCCTGGCGGATGCTGGCGATCAACTGATCGAAACGCTGTCCGCGCAGCGACGATTCAAAGATGATGGCGTGCGGCAGAGCCTCGCGGCAGAACTGCGTGGCCTCTCCCACCGAGGACACGAAATCCACGATCAGCCCCATCGACTTGACCGACTCGCGGATCAGCAGGCGCAGATCCCGGCGCGCGGCCACCACCAGGATGTGGCTGCCGGCCAGCGGCTTGGAGTTGAGCGAGGTGGCAAAGCCCTCCTGCTCGGGCTCATCCACCGGATCAGGCGCCAGCAAGGGGTTGATGGTGTGTGGGAACTCCAGCACCAGGTTGAGCGTGGATGCGTCGACCTGGCGCTCCACCTTCAGGCCCATGGTCTGGGCGATCTGATCGATCAGGTGCCAGGTCAGGCCATTGACAGCTCCCGGCACCTCGCCATTCTTCAAGCCATCCGACAGATCGGCCGGACGGTGCTGCAGGCGCAGAACCAGCTGCCCATGGGCGGGCCAGGGCTTGATGTCCACCCGCAGATCGATGGTGCCGTGGGCACAGGCCAGCCACCAGTCGACCAGGCCATTGAGCAGCGAGAACAGCATGGGCGCATCGACCTGCACCTCCACCGGCGCCATGGCCTGCACCACCTGCACGCCGCGGGCTTGCAGCTCGCGCGCACGGTGCGCCAGCACGCTCTGAATGGTGTTGGTCAGGTGCACGCGCTCATGCGATTGGCGTGCACGCCCGGACGACAAGCGCGAGATCTGTTGGCACCAGATGCCCGCCTGGCGAGCCCGGTCCATTTCGGACAGCAGCGATTTCAGGCCTGCGCGGTCAATCCTGCCCGTGCTCATCAGGGCATTCACGCGCTCCAGCGCCGCCGTGAGCGGCTCGGCCAGCTCGCGCCCCACCTGGGCCACCAGCTCTTGAAAACGCATCAGATCGGCCTGGGTACGCTGCCAGGTGGCGACGTCGACCATGCCTTCGGGAGGCACGGACGATGCCTGCGATGCCGCAGGCCCCTCTGCCGACGTCGGCAAGGTGACATAGTTCATTGAATACCCCTATCGTTTGCATGTGATATTACGGCTTTTACCCGGGCTGTCCATCCCACGGGCGGGTGAAATCCCTGGGCGTCATACCGTCTTCCAACCATGACCGAAACCCCTGTTTTCTGCCTCGGCGGGGCCTTGCTGCTGTGCCTGACCGCCTGTGCGCCTGCGCTGAACTGGCGCGAGGTCAAGCCGGCAGACGCGCAGGGATTGGTCACCATGTTCCCTTGCAAAGTGGACACGGCCGTTCGGCGGCTGGTGATGCCTGGGCTGGAGGGCGAAGCGGTGGACCTGCATGTGCTGTCCTGCCAGGCTGGCGGCATGACCTGGGCCCTGAGCCACCTGGATGCCGGCACGCCGCAGCGGCTCACGCAGGTCCTGCCGGCGCTGGACCAGGCCTTGTGGCGCAATCTGGCGCCCAGCCCGAACCAGCAGGCGCAGCGACAGGACCTCGGGCCGACACGTATCAAAGGGGCTGACTCCCATGCGGCCTCACGCCACTGGCTGCTCCAAGGCCATCGGCCGGTGTCCACCACCCGTGTCGAGCCGGTGCAGGTGACAACGTGGACTTTTGCACGCGGGCTGACCGCTTTCCAGGCCAGTGTCTGGAAAAACAATACCGACGGGGCGTTGCTAGTTGACGACCCCGCCGCTGAGGCCTTTGTTCAGGGGTTCAACTTTCCGCGCTGACAGGCCGATAATCCCATTGGTATGCCTGGTTTGCTGATCATCGCCCACGCGCCGCTGGCCACCGCACTGAAGTTGGCGGCGCGGCACACCTTTGCCGAGGCGGCGGAGCGCATCGAGACACTGGACGTGCCTCCCAACCTGCCGCCCGAAGAGATCGAAGCCCAGGCACGCGTGCTGCTGGCCCGCGCCCAGGACACCGACCCCCGCCATGAAGCCCTGGTGCTGACCGACGTGTTCGGAGCCACCCCGTGCAATGTGGTGCTGCGGCTGGCCGATGGCGTGAAGGTCAAGGTGGTCACGGGGGCCAACGTGCCCATGCTGTGGCGCGCCATGAACTACGCCCATGAGCCCCTCGAAATCCTGATCACGCGGGCACTGGCGGGCGGCACCCAGGGGGTGATGCAGATCGCATCCACCCGCCCTCAGAACCAGGCCATCCATCCGACCCATGATCAAGACCACCGTCACCATCAGCAATAAACTGGGATTGCACGCCCGTGCATCGGCCAAGCTCACCAAGCTGGCCAGCAGCTTCCCCTGCGAGGTCCACCTCAGCCGCAACGACCGCCGCGTGAACGCCAAGAGCATCATGGGCGTGATGATGCTGGCCGCCGGCGTGGGCACGGCCATCGAACTGGAATGCGAAGGCGACCGAGAGGAAGACGCCTCCAAGGCCATCCTGGCCCTGATCAACGACAAGTTCGGCGAAGGCGAGTAAACCGCCACACTGCGCCTGACCTGCCGAGACCGGAGGCGCTTCGTTGCAATGCCACGACAAAACCTCCCCCGGCTATCCCTGGGGTGACCTGTTTCCCATGGTTTTCCATGGGATTACGGGCGCAAACTAACGTTTCGCTTCAATTCGGTGCGCCATGTGCCGATGTCGCCTTATCCACGTCCATCTCAGAGGAACCCCATGAAGTCGAAGTCCACACGCATGCAGACGATGTCCCTGACGTTGCTGGCAACGGCCGCCGTGGTCGCGGCATCGTCATCAGCCATGGCTGCAGAGGGCCGCGGTCAACGGTATTCGCCAGGCGTGGGCGGCAGCGACATGACCTCTCTGCTGGTGCCGGGCTGGTATGGGCAGGTGGCGATGATTCACTACCATGCGACCAAGTTGAAGGATAACAACGGGGACAAGGTCGGCGCGATCAGCGGAACGGCCTCCCGCGATTCCATCGTCTCACGCCTCCCCATCCCGCCGGCCAATCAGGCGGCCGCCAATGCAGCGCTGGCCGGCGCGGGCTTTCAGGGCGTTGGGTACAACACCAACGTGAACAACTTCCGCGCTGATGTCTACGCAGCCTTGTTCCGTGTCACCTACCTGAGCACCAACCAGGCCTTCGGCGCGAACCTGGGCTTCACTGCCATGCTGCCGATGGTCCGCCGCCAGACCTCGATCTCGGCAGACCCCGTAACACTGTCGGCAGCCAACCTGGGCGTTCTGGGTGCCGTGATCGGCCCCACGGGCGCCACAGAAGCCGGCAACACCATCCGCAACACGGTGAACTCTCAGATCACGGGCAGCCGTGGCCAGGCCACTGGCATGGGCGATCTCGAAATGTCTCCCATCATGCATTGGGAGCTGGGCGACAACCAGGCCATCTCCTTCGCGCCCACGATCGTGATCCCGACGGGTGATTACAACAAGAACTCCGGCATCAACGCCGGCTACGGCAACTTCTACACCTTCCGCCCCTCGGTGCAGTACGGCTACATCGGCGATGGCTGGGACGTGGGTGCCCGCGCGGTGCTGTCCTTCAACACGCGCAACAAGGACACCGACTACAAGAGCGGCAACATGTTCAACCTGGACTTCCAGCTGATGAAGTTCATCTCCGATGACTTCCGCCTGGGCCTGCAGGGTTACGTGGTGCAGCAGATCTCTGATGACTCCAGCGGCAATGCTGCGACCCAGGCTTCCATCGATGCGGCAGACGGCAGCCGCATGCGCACGTTCGCCCTCGGTCCATCACTGGCCTGGATCATGAACGGCGGCGAGATGATGGTCGAAGGCAAGCTGCTGCGTGAGTTCGCCTCGCGCAATCGCAGCGAAGGCACAGCCTACTGGCTGACCATCTCCAAGCCCTTTGGCATGTAAGCCGGGAGGTGCCCCATGTCGGATCCATTGAACGGGCCCGATGCGGCCCCCGGTGCTGACGCCATCGAACGCCTGCTGATCTCCCGGCGGGCCTTCGTGACCAGCACGGCAGCCACGGCCTTCATGCTGTGGACGCCCGAGGTCAAGGCGGCCGTCGAACTCGAAGGCATCGAGATCGACGAGACCATCACGGCCTATGGCAAGAAGCTGGTGCTCAACGGCATCGGCCTGCGCAAGCGCGGCTACTTCAAGGCCGATGTGACGGCCCTGTACCTGCCCGAAAAGCGCACCACCCCCGAAGCCATCATGAAGCTGGACGGCCTGCGCCGCATCCAGCTCAACATCCTGCGCGAGTTCACCTCGTCGACCATCTCGCGCATCTTCATCGCCGATTTCAAGCAGGTGGCCACCGACGAAGAGTTCAAGAAGCTCATCGACGTGATCGGCCAGATCGGCGCTGCCTACTCCAACGTCAAGCGCGTGACCAAGGGCGATGTGGTCAACCTGGACTGGGTGCCCGGGCGCGGCTGGATGGCCACGCACAACGGCAGGCAGCTCACGGGTGATGGCACGATGGACGCGATGGCCATCAACAACGAGCTGGCCTACCAGATCTACCTGCGCATGTACATCGGCCCGCACGCCCCGGCCGAACTTCGCAACGGCCTGCTGGGTTTGACCAGGCTGAACCGCGTGGGCGGCGGCACGGTGAGCCCCGCCGAGCAGCCCTGACCCTCAGGTCGCCTTGGGGTAATGCACGGCCAGGGCGGGCGGCAAGGGTGTGTCCAGCAGCCCGGCGCTCAGGCGCAGCGCATCGGCGGTGTCGGCGCTCATGAGGCCTGCAGGGCTGTGGTTCAGCGCCTCTTCCACCCAGGCCCGCACCAGCTGCGGCCGGATCACCCATGACAGCTCCTGCGTGCCCGCCAGGGCATGCATCAGCGCATCCGCATCGGGCGGCATGAAAGGGGGCCAGGGCACACCGGGCAAATGGCATCGGGCCATCACGGCGCGGTACCAAGCCAAGCCCTGGGCCGAGGGCTCCGGTCCTTCTGCGGCCACGGGCAGGATGCGCGCCAGATAAGCGCTGAACGTCGCCACGTGGCTGCGCTCGTCGGTTTGCAGCTGGGTCAGATCACGCCCCTGCCCCGTCACAGGCCGCATAAAGGCCTGGGTGGTGTTGACCTCACCCATGCGATGGCGCAGGGCCAGCCACCACAACCTGTCGCGGGGCGAGACCTTGCCGTCGGCGCGCAGCAATTCACGGCAGGCCACCACCAACTCACGTCGCCGCGCGACAGGCTCGTAGGCCATCTGGGCCAGCATGCGCTCGAACTCAGGCACGCGGAACATGGGCGGCAGGGCCTGCACATCCGCCAGGATCCGCGCCGCGCCGTGCAGATCACGCGTGGACTGAGCCCAGAAGCGCTGCTCAGCCTCGTTGTCCGGCCGCATCATGAACGCGAGGATGGCCATTCGCTGCTGCATGGGGCCGGCCAGCAGCCTCAGCCGGCCCAGCGCATCCTGGGTATCGACATCGGGCAGCAGACGTGGCCCCAGCCCTCCGGGCACGGTGATGGGAGGCTGGGTGCTGGGCGGCAAGGTGGGCGGGGCCGAAGCCGCCATCACACCAGGAGGCAGGCTCACGTGCCTGGGCTCTGCCGGCAGGCTGCTGGGCGCAGCCTCCTTGACCACGGCCAGCGGTGAGCGTGCGGTGCCGTAGATGCGGCGAATGCGCTCGGACAGCGGCGGATGCGAGGCCAGCCGCGCAGCCCAGCCCGGCGCATTGAGCCACAGAAAGGCCAGGGCGTCCGCGTTGGGGTGGTGCAGGCGGTCGGCATGGGTCTGCTGCTCATGCTGCACCTTGCGCAACACCTGGCCCAGCCCATCCTTGGCACGCGTGAACTGCACCGCCTTGGCATCGGCCAGGAACTCGCGCTGGCGCGACACGGCCGCCTGCAGCAGGCGGCCGCATAACCAGCCCAGCCAGCCCACGGCAGCCAGCACTGCGCCCACCAGCCAGGCCAAGGCGTTCACACGGCCGTTTGCATCGGGGCTCATCAGGTGGCGCCCCCAGCCATACAGCAGCGACAGCCCCCACACCAGCGACAGCAGGCGCATGCTCAGACGGCCATCGCCCTCTGCCAGGTGCCCGAACTCATGCGCTACCAAGCCTTGCAGCTCGGCGCGGTTCAGACGGTCCAGCGCTCCCTGCGTCACGCACAGGGCAGAGGTCTCGGGCGACCAGCCCGCCACAAACGCATTGATGGCCCCTTCGCGCGGCAGCACGAACACGCGCGGCAAGGGCTGCCCCGAGGCCAGGGCCATCTCATCGACCACGTTGAGCAGGCGGCGCTTGAGCGCACCGCCATCGTCCTGCACTTCGACTCCGCCCATCCAGTGGGCCACGCGCACGCCGCCGCCATCACGCAGGCGCCAGGCTTCCATCCACGCACCGCCCAGCACGAACATCAGCACCACGGCGGTGTTGGTCTCGAAGAACAGCAGCGGCCAGCCGGTGCCAAAAGGAATCACCAGGCGGTAAAGCACCGCCAGCAAGGTGTTGACGGCCACCACCAGCAAGACCACCAGCAGTGCGAACGACAGCAGCAACCGCAGGGTCTGGCCTCGGGCGTGTGCCTGTTGCTGCCAGAAACGCATGGTGGGAACGGCTCAGCCTTGCTTAAAGGCTGACCTTGACCGGCGAGCGCTCGGCGTCACTGGTCGTGGCCTGCAACATGGGCGCCTCGCGGAAACCGAACACGCCGGCCACCGCATTGGTCGGAAACTGCTGCGCCGCGTTGTTGAAATCCAGCGTGGCGTCGTTGAACAGCTGGCGCGCGAAGGCCACCTTGTTCTCGGTGTGCGTGAGCTCTTCGCTCAGGCGCTGCAGGGTCTCGTCGGCCTTGAGCTCAGGGTAGGACTCGACCACGGCATTGAAGCCCCGCATGGCCGAGGCCAGCACCTCTTCGGCCAGCCCCAGGCTCTTGACCGGGCCGGGCTGCCCGGGGCGGGCGCGCACCAGATCGGCCGCGGCAATGGCCTGGTTGCGCGCAGCGGTCACGCGCTCGAGTGTTTCGCGCTCGTGCTCGAGGTACTTGCGGGCCACATCCACCAGGTTGGGGATCAGGTCATGGCGGCGCTTGAGCTGCACATCGATCTGCGCAAATGCGTTGGTGATGGCATTGCGCAGCCGAACCAGGCGGTTGTAGGCACCCACGGCCCAGAAGATCAGCAAGGCCAGCACGGCCAGGGTGATGATCTGCGTCAGGCTCATGGCAAATGCTCCGGTGTCGGTTGGTGTGCCGACATCATGCCCCAGCGCGTGACGCCTCCCAGGCCTCATAGCCCTCAAGCCGCAGCTTGCAGGCCGGGCATTGGCCACAGCCATAGCCCCAGGCATGCCGCACGCTCCGGTCGCCCAGGTAGCAGGTGTGGGTGTGCTCCTTGACGATCCAGGTCAGTGCCTCGCCGCCCAGCTCGGCAGACAGGGCCCAGGTCTGCGCCTTGGTCAGCCACATCAGCGGGGTCTCGATGGTCATGGGCGTGTCCATGCCCAGGCTGATGGCCACCTGAAGGGCCTTGAGCGTGTTGTCGCGGCAATCGGGGTAGCCGGAGTAATCCGTCTCGCACATGCCGCCCACCAGCACCGAGGCACCCCGGCGGTAGGCCAGCGAGGCCGCGAAATTCAGAAACAGCAGGTTGCGGCCAGGCACGAATGTGTTGGGCAGGCCGTTGGCCTGCATCGTGATGGCGCGGGTCTCGGTCAGGGCGGTGTCGGACAGCTGGCCCAGCAGGCGCAGATCCAGCAGGTGGTCGCTGCCCAGGCGGGGCGCCCACTGCGGGAACTCACGCGTGATCTCGGAGCGCACGCGGCTGCGGCAATGCAGCTCCACCCGGTGCCTCTGGCCGTAGTCGAAACCGACCGTCTCGACATGGGCGTAGCGCTCAAGGGCCCAGGCCAGGCAGGCCGTGGAATCCTGCCCGCCGGAAAACACCACCAGGGCGGTGCGCGGGTCAAGATCGCTCAGCTGCGCGGGCTGCGTGCTGGCGGAAGGGGCAACAGGATCGGTCATTGGGGGAACATCTTGGGGCCCGCGAGCGGGGCCCTTATTCGAATTTCAGCATACCTTATGCCGGTCAAAGGCCCCGAAATCACGGGGTGCAGGGGGTCAGCATTTTGAATAGTTCGCGTTCTAAGCGAGAATCTAGGGTTTTCGTCAGGCTCAGCTGAGGTATCGCCAACATGGCCGCGTTCAATCACGAAACCGTCACCCACGTCCACCACTGGAACGACACGCTGTTCAGTTTCAAGACGACGCGCGACCCTGCGCTGCGCTTTGCCAGCGGCCACTTCGTGATGATCGGCCTGGAGGTCAATGGCAAGCCGCTGATGCGGGCCTATTCCATCGCCAGCGCCAATTACGAAGAGAACCTCGAGTTCCTGAGCATCAAGGTCCAGGACGGCCCCCTCACCTCGCGCCTGCAGCACCTGCAGGTAGGCGACAAGATCCTGGTCAGCCGCAAGGCCGTGGGCACCCTGGTCGTCGATGACCTCAAGCCCGCCGTGAACCTGTACCTGTTCGGCACGGGCACCGGCCTGGCGCCCTTCATGAGCATCATCCAGGATCCGTACACCTACGAGAAGTTCGACAAGGTGGTGCTGGTGCACGGCGTGCGCTACAAGAGCGAGCTGGCCTACCACGACTTCATCAGCCAGGACCTGCCCGACCACGAGCTGCTGGGCGAGCTGGTACGCGACAAGCTGATCTACTACCCACTGGTCACCCGCGAAGAGTTCCGCAACCAGGGCCGCCTGACCGACCTGATCGAGAACGGCAAGATGGCCGAAGACATCGGCCTGCCGCCGCTGAACCCCGCCACCGACCGCGCCATGATGTGTGGCAGCCCGTCCATGCTGACCGATCTGTGCAAGATCCTCGATGCCCGCGGCTTCCACATCTCGCCCTCGCAGGGCGAGCCTGGTGATTACGTGATCGAACGCGCCTTCGTCGAGAAGTAAATCGCGGCCGCCACCATGAACGACCGTGTCCTGGTGGTGATCAATCAAGGCGTGGCCACGGTCACGCTCAACCGCGCCGACAAGCACAACGGCGTCGATTTCCCGATGATCGACGCGATGATCGCAGCGCAGCGCCAGCTCAGGCGCGACCGCTCGGTGCGCGCCGTGATCCTGGTGGGCCACGGCCCCTCCTTCTGCGCCGGCCTGGATTTCAAGGCCGTGCTGGCCCGCCCGGCGCTGGCCGCCTGGAAGGCCACGCAACTGCTGTGGCCCTTCACCAACCAGTTCCAGCGCTGGAGCATGGGCTGGCGCCAGCTGGGCGTGCCCGTGATCGCCGCGGTGCACGGCAACTGTTTCGGCGCCGGCATCCAGCTGGCCCTGGGCGCAGACATCCGCTTCGCGCACCCCCAATCGCAGATCTCATTGCTCGAAGCCAAGTGGGGCCTGGTGCCCGACATGGGCGGCATCGCTGCATTGCGCGAGCTGATGCCGCTGGACGTGGCCAAGGAACTCACCTTCACCGGCCGCGTGATCGATGGCACCCAGGCGCACGCCCTGGGATTGGTCACGCACCTGGCCGATGAGCCGGTGGCAGCGGCCCATGCACTGGCCCGCGAGATCGCCACCCGCTCGCCCGACAGCGTGGCTGCGGGCAAGTTCCTGCTTCAGAACGCCTGGCGCGTGGGGTTGTGGCGCGCGCTGCGGGCCGAGCGTCTGTGGCAGCGCCGTGTGATCGGCCGGCGCAACCAGCAGGTGGCGATGGCGCGTGAACAGGCGCGGGCCAAGGCCGTGGCAGCAGGCACCGAGCCTCAGCTCAAGCCGTACAAGCCGCGCCGACTGTGATCAGGCCGGTTGGCCGAGCTCATCACGGTTCTGTTCCGTGGCCTGGGCGCGACGCCCCCTCACTCGGGCGATCACCCCACGAGCCGCCTCCACCTTCGGGTGATCCCAATACTTGTCGAAGAAGTAGTGCATCACCGTGTTGACCAGCGGTTCGACAAAGGTCACGATGCCCGCGATGCTGACGCTGCCCGTCAAGGCGTAGGTGACGGTGAAGGACGTGACCAGGTGCATGACGCCGAAGGTTGCTGTTTTAGCCATGGTCCGACTCCTTGTTCTGGGATGCAGTGAGAATGGTTCTCATTGTGGACAAGCGGACCCCATTGATCAAACAAATTAGAAAAATAGATGCAATATAAAAAATCTATGACATCAGCGCATACACGCCAACGGGGCGTGCTGCGCCTGGCCGGCCGCCTGGTCTTTTCCTGGCTGACACCCCTGATCGCCGTGCTGGCCTACCTGTTCTTCTGGCCCCTGAACGTGCACCCGGTGTCTTGGTCTGCCCCGATGGACGCCAGCTACACCGGCGTCCATGCCCCAAACAAGCGCCTTGCCGGGCTGCAGCAGTGGCCTCTGGCGGCCGAGCAGGAAGGCCCCGAACACATCCTGGCGCACGCCGGCCAGCTCTACACCGCCACGCGCAATGGCGACATCCTGCGCATGTCGCCTGAAGGCCAGCCCACCGTGCTGGCCAACACGGGCGGCCGCCCGCTGGGGCTCGATGTATCGCCCGACGGGCAGACGCTCTACATCGCCGACGCCCTCAACGGCCTGCAATCGATCTCGCTGGCCGCGGCGGCCACAGGCAAGGCTTCCGTCAAGACCCTGCTCGATTCGGTCGACATGCCCATGCCGAACGACCCGATCCGCTATGCGGACGGCGTGGCCGTGGACAGCCGCGGCGCGATCTGGGTGACGGACGCTTCACGCCGCTTCAGCGCCAAGGCCGACGGTGGCACCATGGAAGCCAGCGTGCTCGACATCCTGGAGCACAGCTGCACGGGCCGCGTGCTGGTGGTCGATCCGGTGTCCAACCGGGGACGCGTGGCCCTGAGCGGCCTGTGCTTTCCCAACGGCCTGGCCTTTTCCAGGGATGGCAAGCACCTGTTCCTGGCCGAGACCGGTTCGTACCGCATCCTCAAGATCGATCTGGCGCGCCTGTCGGTGGCCCGCTCTTCCGAAGGCATGAGCAACGTGCCCACGCTCAAGAACGCCTTCGACCAGGGAGCCGCGAAGGTGCTGATCGACAACCTGCCGGGCTTCCCCGACAACCTCACGCGCGGTGAGAACGGCCGCATCTGGGTGGGCCTGACCAAGCCGCGCAGCAAGATCATCGACATCGCCGCCGACAAGCCGTGGATCCGCTCGCTCACGCTGCGCCTGCCGCGCGTGCTGTGGCCCGTGCCCAAGGCCTATGGCCACATCGTCGCGTTCGATGAAGAAGGCCGCATCGTCGATGACCTGCAGGACCCGGCCGGTGGCTACCCCGAGACCACGGCGGCCACCGAGCTGGGAGGCAACCTGTTCGTGCAAAGCCTGCATGCGCACGGCATTGGCTGGATGCCCTACAAGGGGCCGGCTGCGGCGCAGTGAGGCGGCTCAAACAACCCAAGAGCCCCAGGCGTCCCACGCCGTCTTGAGGATCAGCACGCCCACCACCACCAGGAACACCACGCGCACGAAGCCCGAGCCGTGGCGCAGGGCCAGTCGCGTGCCCAGCGTGCTGCCCAGCACATTGGCCACGGCCATGGGCAGGGCCAGCGCCCACGCCACATGGCCATGCGGGATGAACCAGGCCAGGGCGGCCACGTTGGTGGCCACGTTCAGCCGCTTGGCCGCCGCACTGGCGTGCAGGAAATCCCAGCCCAGCCCGCGCACCAGCGCGAACACGAAGAAGCTGCCCGTGCCCGGCCCGAACAAGCCGTCGTACAGGCCCACGGTGGCCCCCAGCAAGGTGGCCCACCAGGCCTCGACATGGGGCGCCCAATTGGGTTCATGCGTGTGGCCCAGGTCCTTGCGCCACAGGGTATAGACCCACACCGCCCCCAGCACCAGCGGCAAGGCCACCCGAAACGCACCGGCCGGCACGCGCGTGGCCAACCAGGCCCCGAGCGCAGAGCCGATCAAGGCGGCCAGCATGGCTCCCATCAGGCGGCGCGAGGGCAGGCGCACCCGACGCGAGAACTGCCAGGCCGACCAGGCCGTGCCCCACACGGCCGCCGCCTTGTTGGTGCCCAGCAAGGTGGCCGGCAGCGCCTGCGGGAACAGCCCGAACAGCGCAGGCACCATGATCAACCCACCACCGCCCACGATGGCATCGACCACGCCAGCGGCGCCTGCCGCGGCCAACATCAGGCCGACATTGCCGGCCGTGAGATCGAGCATCAGGTCAGCCGCGCATTCAGCCGCGGACCTCGCCCTGCCCCAGCACCACGAACTTCAGCGAGGTCAGCCCCTCCAGGCCCACCGGGCCGCGCGCATGGAACTTGTCCGTGCTGATGCCGATCTCGGCGCCCAGGCCGTACTCGAAACCATCGGCGAAACGCGTGGACGCGTTGATCATCACGCTGGCCGAATCGACCTCGCGGATGAAGCGCATGCCGTTGGGATGGTTGGTGGTCAGGATCGCATCGGTGTGGTGCGAGCCGTACCGGTTGATGTGGGCAATGGCCTCGTCCAGCGAATCGACCACCTTCACGGCGATCACGGGGGCCAGGTACTCCTCGTACCAATCCTGCTCGGTGGCCTCGACCACCTGAGCGCCGGGCACGTCGGCCAGGATGGCCTTGGCACGGGCATCGGCGCGCATCTCCACGCCTTTGTCGGCGAACACCTTGCCAATGCGCGGCAAGAATGCTGCGGCCTGGGCCACGTGCACCAGCAGAGATTCCGTGGCATTGCAGGGGCTGTACTTCTGCGTCTTGGCGTTGTCCGTCACCTTGACGGCCAGGTCCAGATCCACCTCGGCATCGACGTAAGTGTGGCAGTTGCCGTCCAGGTGCTTGATCACCGGCACCTTGGCCTCCTGGCTGATGCGCTCGATCAGGCCCTTGCCCCCGCGGGGGATGATCACATCCACGTACTCGGGCATGGCGATCAGGCGGCCCACGGCGGCGCGGTCGGTGGTGGGCACCAGTTGCACCGCGTCCTTGGGCAGGCCGGCATCGGCCAGGGCTGCTTGCACCAGCGCCCACAGCGCCTTGTTCGATTCGATGGCCTCCGAGCCGCCGCGCAGCACGCAACCGTTGCCGCTCTTGATGGCCAGCGAGGCCGCCTCGATGGTGACGTTGGGCCGGCTTTCGAAGATCATGCCGAACACACCGATGGGCACACGCATCTGGCCCACGGTGATGCCGGTGGGGCGCCGGCGCAGATTGGTCATCTCGCCAACCGGGTCTGGCAGGGCCGCCACCTGCTCGCAGCTCTGGGCCATGGTCTCGATGACCTTGTCGGTCAGGCGCAGACGGTCCACCATGGGCGCGGACAGACCGTTGGACTCGGCTGCGTAGATGTCGATGGCGTTGCGCGTCTTGAGCGTGTCGGCCTCTGAGCGGATGCGCGCCGCCAGCGCCAGCAAGGCATTGTTGCGGGCCGCAGTGGAAGATGCCGCCATCATGGTGGCCGCGGCTCGCGCAGCCTGGCCCAGGCGGTTCATCAGGGCCTCGACGCCTTCGGCCGTGTTTTCAGGGGATTGGGTGGCGGTGTTCATGCCCATCATTGTCTCAAACCACAAGCGCTCATGCACCAGGTCATCCACATTCACCCCGAGGCACCGGCCAAGCCCGCCACGGGCCAGCCGTGCAACGGCTGTGGCGTGTGCTGCCTGGCCGAGCCCTGCCCGGTCGGCATGCTGGTGAGCCGCAAGCGGCACGGGGCTTGCAAAGCCCTGGTGTGGGCAGATGCCGAAGGGCGCTACCGCTGCGGCTTGCTGATGGCAGGGTCTGCAAGGCCCGGCCTGTGGCGCGCGTTGTGGCGGCGCTGGGCGGCGCGATGGATCTCGGCCGGCAGCGGCTGCGATGCCAGCTTCGAGATCGAGCCCCGGCCTGACCCAACGCGACAGTTCACACCCTGAACCGTCGAGAAATCACCACGACAGAGGGTTTTTCGGCAGATGCAACGTGACACACTTGCCTACGATGGATTCGACAAGCTGAACAAGGAGACGTGATGCGCAAGCTGCTTCAGAACACTTTGTTCGCCGCCATGACGGCCTGGGCCCTGTACGGGGTGCAGGCCCACCTGGCCGACATGCCTTCGCCTGGCCAGCCCTACGGCACCCAGAGCCCGGGCCACGCCGCCTACTGAACTGCAGACAAGCGCACCGCCGCTCAGCGGTGCCCGAACATCATCAGGCGCGCCAAGCCCTGCCGCGCCGGCGTTGCAATCTGCATCAAGCCCAGGCCCAGCCCTCGCAAGGTCGCCAGCACCGGCGCCGAATACGTGAAGCTGCGCGCCAGGAAATCCGTGCCCGCGATGAGCGCCAGCCGGTCAGGCTGGCGGCGCCGTTCGAAGCGGCCCAGCGCACGGCCGATCTGCACCGACCGGTCTGCAGCATCGGCCACCAGGCCAGGCAGCACCTCGCGCAGGGCCTCCAGCAAGGCGTGCACATCACGCAGCCCCAGGTTCAGCCCCTGCCCCGCCACCGGGTGCAGCGTCTGCGCCGCGTTGCCAATGCGCGCCACCACCCCATCACTCACCAGGCGCCGGTGGGCATTGAGCCCCAGCGGAAAGGCCTTGAGCGGTGACACCTGGCGGATGCGCCCCACCTGCTCCGGGAAGATGGTATTGAGCAGGGCCAGGCGTTGAACCGGGTCGAGCGCCTGCACCGGGTCGTCGGCCCGCTGCACGCACCACACCAGGGCAGCACGGCGGCCAATGGGGCCCTCGGCCGTCACGGCACCATCGGGCAAGGGCAACAAGGCCGCGGGCCCGGCGGGTGTGAAGCGCTCGTACGCCACACCGGCCGGTGAGCCCGGCTCCAGCAGCACCTGCCCCACCCAGGCAGTCTGTTCATAGTCACGGCTCAGGCCCTCTGGCCAGCGCAGCGAGGGCTGGTCAGCAAAGACACCGCCTTCGGCCACCACGGCCAGGTCGAACACGTCGGCGATGTCGGCATCGACCTCTACCCCACCGCCCACCGGCTTGAGGCCCTTGACCGGTGTGCCAAAGCGCATCGACAGGCGCCCCGGGTGCGCCGCCACGGCCGCCTGCCAAGCCGCCTGCATGGGTGCCACCAACGTGCCGTAGCTCAGCACCGCGCCCAACTGGGCCACACCCTGCTCTCGCGAGGTGATGCCCACCCGAGGCTGGTCGCGTCCAGGCCACAGCACGGTGGGCTGCTGCTGCGAGACATGCACTTCGTGGATGGCAGCCACCTTGCCTGTGGCCTCGATGCCACCCCACACGCCCAGTTGCGACAGGAACTGCACGCTGCCCAGCGACAGCGCAAGGGTTCGCGGATCGCCGGACACATCACGATCGGCCAAGCGGGCATCGAACACGGTGACCGAGGCCTCGGGCAGCAGACGGGCGGCCTGCAGTGCGAGGGCCAAACCCGCTGGGCCGGCACCGATCACGGCCAGACGCAACACCGACGAGGCAGGTGCAGCCAAGGTCGAAGGGTTCGGGCTTGTCAGGTCGGCAGTGTGGTTCATGCGCTGGGATACGTCGGGTGGCGGTATGTGGGTGTCCGGATGGCGGAGCAGCTTGTCGAGCTATTGTCTCTCTGGTCGCGGAAACTGCCCATCCGGATGCCATCATCGGGGGGCTTTCGGCCTGGTCCTCGCGGGCTTCCTATAATCCGCCGCGTCATTGCCATCTTTCCCTGGGATAGCTGAGTGTCTTCTTCCGCCACCGCCACCACCGTCGATTACCGCAGCCTGATGGCGCCAGAGATGGCGGAGGTCGACGCGGTCATCCATCGCCGGCTGAGTTCGCAGGTCGCCCTGGTCAACCAGATCTCGCACTACATCGTCAACGCGGGCGGCAAGCGCGTGCGCCCCTTGCTGCTGCTGCTGGTGGCCCGCGCGCTGGGCTGCGACAGCACCCAGCGCCATGAGCTGGCGGCCGTGGTGGAGTTCATCCACACCTCTACCCTGCTGCACGACGACGTGGTCGACGAATCATCGTTGCGCCGCGGGCGCAAGACGGCCAACGCCATGTTCGGCAACGCCGCCAGCGTGCTGGTGGGCGATTTCCTGTACTCGCGCTCCTTCCAGATGATGGTGTCGACCGGCCGCTACAAGGTGATGGAAGTGCTGGCCGACGCCACCAATGTCATCGCCGAGGGCGAGGTGCTGCAGCTCATGAACATGCACGACCCCGACATCACGGTGGACGACTACATGCGCGTGATCGAATACAAGACCGGCAAGCTGTTCGAGGCCAGCGCGCGCCTGGGTGCCGTGGTGGCCGACGCGCCGGCCGACATTGAGGACACCTGCGCCGCCTTCGGTCGCGCCGTGGGCAGTGCTTTCCAATTGATCGACGATCTGCTGGACTACGAAGGCAGCACCGCCGAGCTGGGCAAGAACATCGGCGACGACCTGCGCGAAGGCAAGCCCACCCTGCCCCTGCTGCTGGCCATGCAGCGCGGCACGCCCGAGCAACGCGACATGATCCGCCATGCCATCGAGCACGGCGAGGTCGAGCGCATGCCCGAGATCGTGGAGGTGGTGCGCGCCACCGGTGCGCTGGACGCTACGCGTGAAGCCGCCGAGGCCCAGGCAGCACACGCACAGCAGCTGATCGCCAGCCTGCCAGAGTCGATCTACAAGGATTCGCTGCTACAATTGTCGATTCATTCGGTGCGGCGCTCGACCTGAGCTGCCAGCCACTGAACGGGGTGTAGCTTAGCCTGGTAGAGCGCTACGTTCGGGACGTAGAGGCCGGAGGTTCGAATCCTCTCACCCCGACCAGGATTTGCCTTGTAGATCAACGACTTCCTAAGTCGCTTGGTCTGCAAGAAGTGCCATAAGTGGGTAAACGGTGGCGATGACGGATTGATGCGCGCGAAACCGGGCGAATCATCTCATCCCAATCTGCCTATACGGAGTTCCAGCAACTTTTGGAACTCCAATCATGGCTCATATCGAGAACCGCTCCCGCATCCAGGTCAAGGTCAAGAACCGCGACGACCTGACCCGTCTCTTTGCCCACAATCACGCCGAAGCTGCTCAGCGCTACTGCGCGAGCCTGCGTGGCCTGCAGCTCAAGCCGCTCGTGGCCCTCCTCGACGAGGCGTACATGGTGCGCTACTACGTGCACGGCAAGCGCAAGAGCTTCACTGCCACTTCCGCCGCCGAAGCCGAGGCAATTCAAAAGCGCATCGAGGCCGACCAGTACACCGGTCTCTTCGTTGACTACACCCAGGCACACCAGACCAGCTTCGCCGACCTGCTCATCCGATACCTGAAGGAAGAGGCGCCTCGCAAGAAGGGCTTCGCAGTCATCGGATACCAAATCAACATGTGGCTCGAGGACGCCGGCTATGAGCGACAGGATTTGGCGGCCATCCACGCTGCGCACCCCAACCCGCAGGACCCCAGCCTTCGCATTCCGAAGCCCACTGGCCGTCGGATGTCGCATCCGTCCGAGGCTGCTGTCTTCATTAAGAAGAGCTTCGCTGCCCTCTTGCCCGAGGACTTTCGTGAGTACATGGACGAGCGGCTGCAGTGCGTCGAACCCGCCACTGTCGACCGAGAGCTCGACGTGTTCCGTGCCGTCTGCAACGCCGCGATGATCGCTTGGCGCATTCACGTCCACATCGACCCCATGTCCGGCGTAGAGCGCCCCAAGTATTTCAACGAACGGGACCGCCGTCTGCGCGATGATGAAGAGGCTCGCCTGATGGCCGCAGCGCACCAAGAAGACCATCTTTGGACTGAGCGCTCCCTTGGCCAACAACTCTTCGATGACCAGCAGTCAACGACCAAGTATCAGCGCCTCAAGGCCAGGGCAGAGGCGCGGAAGATTGTGTCGAGCGAGACCTGCCATGTGCCAATGTTTGCGTCCTTCATCCAGTTTCAACTGATGACGGCGGCGCGCCGTAGTGAGACGCTCAAGCTCAAGTGGAACCAGGTGGACCTGGACCGGCAAACCGCATTCTTGCCTGAAACCAAGAACGGCCGCCCGAGGACCTTGCCGCTGCGCGCCGACCTGGTGGCACTGCTGCGGGAGCTTCCGCAAACCGGCGAGTACGTGTTCCCGATTCCGGTCGATTACCTGCGCAAGGCTTGGCTGCGCATGTGCGAGGCATCCGGCATCGAGACTCTTGGCAGTGAGCGCCTGCGCATCCACGACTTGCGTCACGAGGCCATCTCTCGGGTGGCAGAAGCCGGCAGCCAAACGCCGGGCGGCTTCTCACTTTTGGACCTGCAGGCGTTCAGCGGCCATCGTGACCCCCGCATGCTGCTGCGCTATACCCACCTGACGCCCACCGGCTTGGCCACGCGTCTTGATGCTGCGTTCTCTGAATGCGGCCTTAAGTATGGCAAGGCGGTTATTTACCGCGGGCGTACGCGGCTGACCGAGAAGGCAGAACTGCCGATGTCCGAACTGATGTCGGCTCCCATCACGATTGCCATCGAAGGTAACAGCAACCAGAAGGTCGTTGACCTCCGCGCCTATCGCAAGGCTGCGGCCTGACACGACGCTAACGCTCGCCAGCCGCTTCAAGCACAGGCGGGCGTTATGCCTCTCTTCCCATGCGCGGGAAGACAGCATGCACCGAGTGCGCCGTCGTCTACGCAACAACCGGCTTAGCAGCGACGGCGCATTTCCTTCAACCAAGGAGCGACCGATGCCCACCACCCATCCCATTCCTCCTGGATCAGAACCCCTTCAACCAAGCTTCATTGGCCTCCACCCGGAGCTCTGCTTCGCGCCGACCTGGCTGAGCCGGACACAACGCGGCTACACGTCCCTGACGGCCAAGGAGTTCAGTGGCACCACGTGTGCTCATCGCTTGGCCGTCATGCTTCTGCTCGGACCACTCGAAGGCACAGACATGGCCCTCCACCGCTGCGGAAACGCGTCGTGCCATAACCCCTTCCATCTGTACGCTGGAGGAGATGCAGAGAACCGGCGGGACAAGTTGCTTCACCAGGGGAGCCATCCCCGCTGGGGCATGTTCGGGCTAACGCGTCTGGCAGGACGGCATCATGTGCACATGCCCCATCCCCTGGTGCTTAGCAAGGAGGCATCCCGTTTGTCGATGAACTTCGACAACTTCACGCCGGGCAAGTGCGTCCGTAGCGCCTGGCTCCACCCAACATATGATGGTTTTCGGCAACTGCGCGCGACGGCCATGTCCGGTGAGGTGGTCGGCGCTCACCGCAAGGTCTACACCCTATTCAACGGCCCACTGGACAAGTACGACATCGTGAGCCACGCATGCGGCGACCCGACCTGCCTGAATCCTTTCCACCTTTTTATCTCCGGCCGCCAGCCATGCCCAAGAGACTTCGACGTCAAGCACGACAAACGGTTCAGGCTGTCCGCTGAAGGTCTGGCCATGATCGCCGATTTTGGAAAAGGCAGCGCCGACATTGCCAAGGAGCTTGGCGTCCACCCGCAGACTGTCGTCAGTCGACGAGCCAACCTGCGGCGTTCGCCGAACACGAGTTGGTGACGTGGTAGCGATCTGAACCTGCACGTAGCGGCGGAGGAGCCACCCGATTTCCCTAGGGAAATCCGCCCCTTCGCCGCGCGAACAAATCGCGAAGCGCCGCGGGGCTCCATGGGCTGGGCTTACCCAATGCCGACGCCCCCCTCCCACCCCAGGTCTGCAAACTGTCGCCCTGCCCGCACCGCCACCTTTGGTGCACAGATAGGTGAGGCGCACATCGGCAATTTGGAGTCTGCCGGCCCCTCGCCCGACCTCCAACGTGCAGTACGCTAACGGCAGGGGGAACGAACAATGGCACAGGAAGCACTTCGACTCGCTGTACTCGTCGACGCCGACAACGCCAGCGCGGCGATCACGAAGGAACTACTCGAGGAGGTCGCGAAGTACGGTGTCGCCACTGTAAAGCGCGCCTACGGTGACTGGACGACGCAAAACCTGGTGGGTTGGAAGGAGCACCTCCACCGCCATGCGATCCAACCGATGCAGCAGTTTGCCTACACGAAGGGCAAAAACTCGACGGATAGCGCCTGCATCATCGACGCCATGGATCTGCTCTACGGCGGCAACGTTGATGGCTTTTGCCTCGTGTCCAGCGACAGCGATTTCACGCGGCTGGCCACACGCCTGCGGGAAGCTGGCAAGGTCGTCTACGGCTTCGGCGAACGCAAGACGCCCGACGCTTTCATCGCTGCATGCGACAAGTTCATCTTCGTCGAAGTGCTCAGGCCAGCCGCCGCTGAAGCAACGGCTCAAGCCTCGGTACAGGTCCAGGACGTGCCCGCCCTTCAGGGCTTGCTGGCGCACGCCATTCGGGAAACCTTGCGCGATACAGGGTGGGCGTCGCTGTCTGCGGTGGGTGGCTTCATCGGCAAGAGTAACCCGTCATTCGACGCCCGCAATTACGGCTTCAGAAAGCTAAGTGACCTCATTCGAAAGCAGCCATATCTCGAGTTCAATGAAACGACAGACGCCTCGGGATTCGTGCATTTGAATGTCCGTCTGAAGCAGTAAGCCCCTGCAAATCTGCGACCACGGCCCACCAGGACGGAGGCGATCCACGCACTCTGTGACGCAGTTGCTCCTCGCCTCCGTGGGCCGCCTCGCTGGGCGGCCCCACACCTTCACAGCCCAACTTGGCCGAGCCATTCGGAGGGCCGCAGGCGAGCGTTCCCGCGCCGCGGAGTGGGGCCTGCCGTGGCCGATGGAGCGCGTGCCGGCAGCACAGCAGGCGAAGGGTTCCCGCGCCCAGCACAGCGCCCCTCGCGCCAAACGAATCCGAACCTGAAACTCCTCAATTCGGAGGCCTCGCAAGCCGCAGCCGATGCGTGAGAGCACCCGGCGGGTGGTCTCGCGAAGCGGCGGGCCGGGCTCGGGGCTCAAACAAGAACCAAGGCGCACGTCCACACTTCAAAAGAGCCTCGGTAATTTGCAACGCCGGTCGGAATTTGCCTGTGCTGGCAGGCACTTAGCTCGATCCGTCGTGGGAATAGCAAAGTAAAGCTCAGCCTGATAGCAAAGTGAATCGGGCAGCTCCTCCCGGGCGAGCACCAGGATCTGCGCCTGCGAGGACCCAGGACGGCCTTACCGGGCCTGCAAGGAGCCGCGCAGGGGCGGTGGCACTATGTCGCGCCCGCGGGGCCTGTAGCGCCTACCAGGCGGGCTGGCGCTGCGCTGCAGGGGGTGGACCAGGCTTATCCGGATCAGGGGTGTGGAGCTGCGCCGGAGCGGTTGGTGAAGCCTGGGGGAAGGAGGGGCTAGCACCGCGCAGGGGTGGGTCTGTGTCGGCGAGGGTCGGGAAGCTGTGGGAATCAAGGCGTAGGGTGGTGAGGCTCGCCGACGTTAGAGAAGAGTCATGTGGGCACCACCGGCTGTCCGACTTCACGAACTGGCTTTTTCTACGCGCGGGACCTACGCGCTCCGCCGACCTGGATGCCGCGCGCGGCGAGGTCGTCGAGCTTGCCAATGAGGTCTGTGTCCGCAGCAAGGGAGTTGATGTCGGCGTCGAGTTGCAGCACGCGTAGGACTCGCAGCACGGTGCCGAGGCTGACGGACGGGTCGCCGGCTTCAAGCCGGCGCAACGTCTCACGGCTGCACCCGACCCGCTCTGCAGCGAGCACCTGGCTGATGCCACGCCGCTCTCTCGCCAAGCGCAGGCGCAGGCCCAACTCTTCGAGCTGCTCCCGAGCACTCGGAAGGATGACTGCGCGGCGCTTCATGCCCCGTATTTTAGGCAAAAACCTTAGTACCGCCGTTTTTATGTGGCACTTGGCTCCTGGTTTTGCTACATCCCTCTGGCCGTTGCTACACGGCGCCTGGCTTTGCTAACGGCGCCAAGACAGCCCTGCGCGAGCGCGCTGCGCGGGCGCTGAAAGTGCTGCTCTGAGCTGCCGTGATCTTGCCCCCGTATCCCC
>NZ_RSED01000003.1 GCF_003933735.1 Aquabacterium soli
TAATGGCTGGTGTTCTCGAAAAGCCTAACGCAATTTAGACGACAACGGCACGTTGCCACATCTGGGAAGAAATGGCTGCATGTAGCCATTTGTGGATAGATGCGAAATCCATATGTATCCACTTTTTGGAACTCGCAGAGGCCTCAAAAACTGACAACGAGCGTCCATCCATGACCCTCAAAGCCTGCATCCAACCTCACAGATTTTCAAGACATGCTGTTACACCACTATAGCCGCAGCGTTTAGCCCTGCCCGTTTTCTTCCGACGTCCTTCCCGCGAACGGAACTCCTTGTTCGGAATCTGTTCACACGTCATTCAGGAATCATGCTTCCCGAGATCACCACCTGTATGGAGACCCAACATGAAATGTCCCGTCTGCCCCGATGCCACCCTCTTGATGTCCGACAGGCAGGGCGTCGAGATCGACTACTGCCCCAGTTGCCGCGGCGTCTGGCTCGACCGTGGTGAGCTCGACAAGCTCATCCAGCTCGGCGCCCGCTCAGAAGCACCCGTGCAGCAGGTCGCCCAGCCCGCACGCCATGCGCCGCCCCCCGATTACCGCGGCCGCCCCCAGTTCGAAGATTCCGATTTCAACAAGAAGCACTACGGCAGCAACCACCGCCGCAAGTCCTGGCTCAGCGACATCTTTGACTGATCCATAACCGCCGCATCAGGGGTTGGCGTTGCTGAGGCGCGTCATCCCCGGCGACAGACCCTCTACCATCGTCTTCCATGGCGTTGAACTGGGTCTGGATCGGTTTTTTCACGGTGGCATTCGTCACCGTGCTCGTGCGCTCCCTGCTGGGGGCCGAAGGCCTGTTCCAGGCGCTGCTGACAGCGCTGTTCGATGGCGCCCGCTCCGGTTTTGAGATCTCCTTGGGCCTGGCCGGCGTCATGGCCTTGTGGCTTGGCCTGATGCGCGTGGGCGAACGTGCTGGCGTCATCGAGATGCTGGCGCGACTGGGCGGGCCGCTGCTTCGGCGCCTGTTCCCCGATGTGCCGGCCGGGCATCCCGCCCAGGGCGCCATGACGATGAACATCTCGGCGAACCTGCTGGGGCTGGACAACGCTGCCACGCCTCTGGGCCTCACAGCCATGCGCGAGTTGCAGACGCTCAACACGCGCCAGCCCGAGGTGGCCAGCAACGCCCAGATCATGTTCGTGGTGATGAACACGGCCGGGCTCACGCTGATCCCCACGTCCGTGATCGCCATCCGCCAGAGCGTGGCGCTCAAGCAGGGCCTGGGCGCCAGCTTCAACGCGGCCGACATCTTCATCCCCACCTTGCTGGTCACCTTCATCTCGCTGCTGGCGGGTGTGCTGGCCGTGGCCATGTGCCAGCGCCTGCCGCTGTGGCGTGCGCGCTTTCTGTTGCCAGTGCTGGCCATCGGGGGGCTGCTGGCCGGTGTCGTGACGGCCATGGCCCGCTTGCCGGCCGATCAGGCCTCTCACGTCGCCGGGGTCGTGGGCGCGGCCGTGATCATGGGGATCGTGATGCTCTTCCTGCTGACCGGGGCCATCAAACGCATCAATGTCTACGAGGCCTTCATCGATGGCGCCAAGGAGGGCTTTGGCGTGGCCGTGCAGATCGTGCCCTACCTGATTGCCATCCTCGTGGCCATCGGCGTGTTCCGCGCGGCGGGCTGCATGGATGCCTTGATGTCCGGCATTGGTGCAGCGGTGTCGTGGGCCGGGCTGGACACCGATTTCCTGCCGGCCTTGCCGGTGGGGCTGATGCGGGTGCTGTCGGGGGCCGGCGCGCGGGGGCTGATGATCGACGTCATGCAGACGCATGGGGTGGATTCGTTCCCGGGGCGCCTGTCTGCGGTCATCCAGGGCTCGGCCGAAACCACGTTCTACGTGATGGCCGTGTACTTCGGCAGCGTGGGTGTGAAGCAGGCGCGGCATGCACTGGCCTGCGCCTTGTTTGCCGATGCCGTGGGCCTGGTCGCGGCGATCACGGTGGGCTATGCGATGCTGCGCTGAGGCACGCCCATCATCGCGAGGCCCAAGCCTCGACACTCAGATCATTGCTCGGCCTCTGGCTCTGTTTTCGGCGATTCGATCATGCGGCTCAAGGCCGGCGGCACCAGATCCCGCTGCCCCCCTGTGCGCTTGCGGAACAGCTCGGTGCGCGCCAACAGGATGGTGGTCACGGGCACCGTGATCGACAGAAAGATGATGATCAGCCACGCATGCAGCGACAGCTTCTGATCCTGGGCGGAGAAGTACAGGATCGAGGCCAGCGTCACGCACCAGGCCGAAAAGCTGAAGGCCAGTGCCGGCGGGTGCATGCGCTGGAAGAAGGTGCGGAACCGCACCAGCCCGATCGCGGCCGACAGCGTGAACACGCCGCTGAGCATCAGCAGCACCGCCACCGGGATCTCGATCCACAACGATACGCCGGTGCCGTTCATTCGATCACCTCGCCACGCAGCAAGAACTTCGCCATCGATGCCGAGCTGACGAATCCGAACAGCGCGATCAGCAGCGCCGCCTCGAAGTACACCGCGTTGCGGTAGCGGATGGCCAGCACCAGCAAGGCCAGCATGCCGATGGTCCAGATCAGGTCCATGGCCAGCACGCGGTCCTGGGCCGAAGGGCCACGCACCATGCGCACCAGCGCCAGTGACATCGCCAGGATGTAGCAGGCCATCGTGAACACGATGGCGCTGAAGAGCAGGGCGCTCATGGGGTGCTCCTTCCTGCCTGGAAAATCTCGATCAGGGGGCGCTCATACCGCGACTTGATCATCGCGATCTCTGCTTTTTCATCTTCAAGGTCGAACACGTGTACCAGCAGGGCGCTGCGGTCCAGTGCCATCTCTGACCAGATCGTGCCTGGGATGACGCACATGATCGCGGCCAGCACGGCCAGGCCATTGGGATCGTGCAGATCCAGCGGCACCACGATGAACGTGCCGGTGGGCAGCTTTTCGCCACTGGCCAGCGTGCCGCGCAACACCCGCACGTTGGATCCGATCACATCGCTGCCCACGGTGAAGAACAGCTTGATGGCCACCCAGGGTTTGCGGAAGACCACCGGGGTGGGCCGCAGGCTGCGGGTCAGGGCGGGCGCGGCCAGCCCAAGCACGATGGCCAGCAGCCAGTCCCCCGGCGTGTAGGAGCGGTTGAGCACCAGCCACAGCGCAGCCAACGCAATGGACAGCAGCGGGGCAGGGAACAGGCGCTTGACGAGCATCATGGCGTGACCCTCGGTGCGTTTTGCCGCAGGCGGTCGGCATTGGTGGGCGTGGGCAGGGGCCGGGCAGACAGCACGGCACTGATGTAGGCCGCCGGCTTGTACAGCGAAGCCACGGTGGCGCGCGCGTAGTTCATCAGTGCTTCGGCGCGCACGGTGAACGCCAGGCAGATGGTGATCAGGATCACGATGGGCAGGGCCTCCACGGCGCGCACCACGGGCGCGGCCCGCTCCACCGGTGTCCAGAAAAAGCGGATGCCCACACGCGACAGCGCCACCAGGGCCAGCAGGCCCGAGGCGATCACCACGCCCATCAGCACCCAGTTGGGCCAGGGCACGGCCCGCCCGCCATCGCCCAGCAAGGCCGACAGCATCGCGAACTTGCCGATGAAGCCCGACAAGGGGGGCAGCCCCGCCACCAGCAGCGTGCAAGTGATGAAGCCCAGGCCCAGCATGGCCGTGGCCGCGGGGATGGGGCGCCCGATCAGGGCCTCTTCGTCTTCGTCAAGGTTGGTGTCTTCGTCCAGCAGTTCCTGATCCGCCAGCGCAAAAGGCAGGTGGTCTTCTTCGTCCTCGGGCGCACGCTGCGCCTCGGGCTCGGGGTTGCGAGAGCGGTCCATCAGCTCGCCCAGCAAGAAGAAGCAGGCCACGGCAAAGGTCGATGCAGGCAGGTAGTACAGCGCGCCGGCTGTCACCTCGGGGCGGGCCAGCCCGATCATCGCCATCAAGGTGCCTGATGACACGATCACTGCGAAGCCGATCAGGCGCGTGGGCTTCTGCGAGGCCATCATGCCCAGCGCGCCGAACACCAGCGTGCCGATGCCCCCCCACAGCAGCCAGCTGTTGCCAAAGCCCGCCGACACACCCGCCGCTGGCGAGAACAGCAGGGTGGACAGACGCAGCAGCACATAGATGCCCACCTTGGTCAGCAAGGCGAACATGGCGGCCGATGGCGCGCCGGCGCCGGAGTAAGCCGGCACCAGCCAGAAGTTCAAGGGCCACATGGCCGCCTTGGTCAGGAAGGCCACGGCCAGGATGGCGCAGCCCGCATGCAGCAGGGGGCGGTCGCTGGCGTACACCTGCGGGATCTTGGCGGCCAGATCGGCCATGTTCAGCGTGCCAGTCACCCCATAGATCAGCGCGGCCCCTACCAGGAACAGCGACGATGCGGCCAGGTTGATCGCCAGGTAATGAAGCCCTGACTTCACGCGCGATGGCCCTGATCCGTGCAACAGCAGGCCGTAGGACGCGGCCAGCATCACCTCGAAGAACACGAACAGGTTGAACAGATCGCCTGTGAGGAAGGCGCCGTTGATCCCCATGATCTGGATCTGCACCAGCACATGGAAGTGCGCGCCGGCCTTGTGCCAGCGGGCGATCGAGAACAGCATGGCGGCCAGCGCCACCACGGCCGTCACCAGCAGCATCAGCGCCGACAGGCGGTCCAGCACCAGCACGATACCGAACGGTACTTCCCAGTTCGATGGCAGGTACACACCGTAGGCGCTGGGCTGATCACCCTGGCGCACCCAGCGCAGCAGCAGCCAGGCCACGGCCAGGTTGGCCACCGTGGCCAGCACACCCAGGCCGGCCTTGCGCCGGTAGCGGCGGTCACCCAGCAGCAGCAGCAGGCAGGCCGTGAGCAAGGGCAGCAGGATCGGCGCGAGCAGCAGGTGAGGCATCAGCCCCTGCGTGAACGCGTGGATCAATGCGTTCATTCAGCGTCCCCCACGCCATCCACATGGTCGTTGCCGAAGAAGCCCCGCTGCGCCAGCAGCAGCACCAGGAACAGCGCCGTCATGGCAAAGCCGATCACGATGGCCGTCAGCACCAGGGCCTGCGGCATCGGGTCGGCATAACGCAGCAGCGTGGCGGGCACGCCCGGCGACACCATCGGTTCACTGTCGACCGCCAGGCGGCCCATGCTGAAGATGAACAGGTTCACGCCGTAGCTCAGCAGCGACAGGCCCATGATGACCTGGTAGGTACGCGGGCGCAGCAGCAGCCAGACGCCGCAGCTGGTGAGCGCGCCGATGGCAACGGCCAGCACGATCTCCATCAGTGGTCTCCTTCCGTGTCTCGGGCGGGCTGGCGGCGGCCCCGCACCGACTGGTGGCCCAGCGCGGTCAGGATCAGCAAGGTCGAGCCCACGACCAGCGTGAACACGCCGATGTCATAGAAAAGCGCACTGGCCACGTGGATCTTGCCCAGCACGGGCAGATCCAGGTGGAACATGTGCGTGGTGAGGAAGGGGTACCCAAACCACAGCGAGCCCAGCCCCGTGGCAGATGCCACCAGCAGGCCCGCCGCGATCCAGCGCTGCGGCGCCAGGTGCATGTGCGCCTCCACCCACTGCGTGCCCGACACGATGTACTGCACGATGAAGGCGGTGGACAGCACCAGTCCGGCCACGAAGCCGCCACCCGGCTCGTTGTGGCCGCGCATGAAGAAGTACACCGCGATCACCGCGGCGATGGGCAGCAGCAGGCGCATCAGCACCGCCGGCACCAGCAGGTAGCCATGGGCCGTGTCCGCGGCCGTCTGGGCGTTGACCAGGTCGGTCTTCAGGTCGGCAGGTACCGCCTGTTGCTGCGACGGCAGGATCACGCTTTCAGGCGCAGGCCGGAAGCGCCGCAGCAGCGCATACACCGTGAGCGCCACGGTGCCCAGCACGGTGATCTCGCCCAGCGTGTCGAAGCCCCGGAAATCCACCAGCATCACGTTCACCACATTGGCGCCACCGCCCTCAGGGATCGCCCGCTCCAGGAAGAAGGGCGAGATGCTCTGCGGAAATGGCCGCGTCATCATCGCGTAGGACAGCACCGCCATGCCGCTGCCGGCCGCCAGGGCCACCAGCAGATCGCGGCTGCGGCGCGCGCGCGCCTTGATCCGTTTGGCCAGGCTCTGCCGGTCCACGTGCTCTTCAAGCCGCTTGGGCAGCCAGCGCAGGCCCAGCATGAACAGCACGGTGGTGACCGCCTCCACCGACAGCTGCGTCAGCGCCAGATCGGGCGCAGAAAACCACGCGAAGGTGATGACGGTGACCAAGCCAGCCACGCTCATCAGCGCCAGCGCGGTGAGCCGGTGGTACTTGGCCTGCCACGCTGCCCCAAACGCCGCGGCAATGCCGACCGCCCACAGCAGGGCGAACGTGGGCGAGAAGGTCAGCGGCTGCCGATCGCCCACCCACCAGGCGCCGGGCGGGTTCACGCGCAGCCAGAAAGGCAGGACGGCCGCGAGCACGGTCACCAGCATCAGCAGGGCCATCTGGGGCTGCATGCGTTGCGTGCCCAGCAGGCGCACCGCGTGCCGCGCCCCTGCAGAGCACAAGGCCATCAAGGTTCGGAACAGCCGCTTGCCATTGAGGTGCCCGAACAGCGGCGTCTGCCGGATGCGTCCGCTGGCGATCGGCTTGCGCAGCACCCAGTACAGCGCGATGCCGCCCAGCATGGCCACCAGGCTCATCTGCAGCGGCACGTTGAAGCCGTGCCACACGGCCAGGTCGAAGGCGGGCAGTGTGCCCCCTACCACCGGCGCGGCTGCGCTGTTGAGAACAGCGCTGATGGACCACTGCGGCACCGTGCCCACCACCAGGCAGGCCAGCACCAGCAGCTCCACCGGCACCCGCATCCAATGGGGAGGCTCGTGCGGCTGGCGCGGTAATTCGCTGCAGGTGTTCGGGCCGAAGAACACATCCACCGTAAAGCGAAGCGAGTAGGCCACGCTGAAAACCCCCGCGATCACGGCGGCGGCGGGCAGCAACTGGTCGAACCAGGGCTCCGCCGTCAGGAACACGGCCTCGGAGAAGAACATCTCCTTCGAGATGAAGCCATTGAGCAGTGGCACCCCCGCCATGGCGGCACCCGCCACCATGGTGAGTGTGGCCGTCACCGGCATGTAGCGCCGTAGCCCGCTCAGGCGCTGCATGTCACGCGTGCCGGTCTCGTGGTCCACGATGCCCACCGCCATGAACAGCGAGGCCTTGAACGTGGCGTGGTTGATGATGTGGAACACGGCGGCCACCGCGGCCATCGGGCTGTTGAGCCCCAGCAGCGTGGTGATCAACCCCAGGTGCGAGATGGTGGAATAGGCCAGCACCCCTTTGAGGTCGTTCTGGAAGATGGCGCAGAATCCGCCCAGCAGCAGTGTGATCAAGCCGGTGCCGGTGACGATCCAGAACCACTCGTCCGTGCCCGACAGCACCGGCCACAGTCGGGCCAGCAAAAACACCCCGGCCTTGACCATGGTGGCCGAGTGCAGGTAGGCCGACACCGGCGTGGGTGCGGCCATAGCATGCGGCAGCCAGAAGTGAAATGGAAACTGCGCGCTCTTGCTGAAGGCGCCCAGAAGGATCAGCACCAGCGCCGTGGCATACAGTGGGTGCGAGCGCACCTGCGCGCCTGCGGCCAGCACGGTGTCCAGGTCGTAGCTGCCCACGATGTGGCCCAGCACCAGCAGGCCCGCCATCAGGCACAGGCCGCCGGCTCCCGTCACCGTGAGCGCCATGCGCGCGCCGCGGCGGGCATCACGGCGGTGGTGCCAGTAGCCGATCAGCAGGAACGAGAACAGGCTGGTCAGTTCCCAGAACAGCGCGATCTGGATCAGATTGCCCGACAGCACCACGCCGCTCATGGCCCCCATGAAGGCCAGCAGGAAGGCAAAGAAGCGCGGCACCGGATCGGCCGGTGACATGTAGTAGCGCGCGTACAGCACCACCAGCGCGCCGATGCCCAGCACCAGCATGGAGAACATCCACGCGAAGCCGTCCATGCGCAGCGTGAAGTTCAGCCCGAGCGAGGGCAGCCACTCCAGTTCCTGGCGGATCACGCCGCCGGCGGCGATTTCAGGGAAATACAAGGCTGCCTGCACCGCGCAGACCAGCGCGATCACCCCCGCCAGGCTGGATTCGGCGTTGCGGGCATTGGCAGGCAGCAACGCTGCAATCAGGCTACCCAGGAAGGGCAGGGCGACAAGCGTCAGTAAAGGCAGGTGCATGGGCGGTGGTCATGGGAAGTCCAGATCAGGCCAGGGCCTGCTTGATGGCGTCGGCAAAGCCGCGCAATTTGGCGTCATCGGCACGCGCGCTGGCGTGGATGCGCATCGGATCCCCGCCCGAACGCGGAATGATGTGGAAATGGCAGTGGGGCACGGTCTGCCCGGCGGCCGCGCCATTGAGCTGGCACACGAAGATGCCTTCGGCGTTCAGGGCCTGCTTGACCGCCCTGGCCAGCTTCTGGGTGGTGCGCACCACGGCCGATGCGGCCTCGGGTGACAGGTCCATCAAGGTCTCGCCAGCCTCCTTGGGGATCACCAGCACGTGGCCATCGGCCTGCGGCATGATGTCCATGAAGGCCAGCGTGGCCTCGTCTTCGTACACGGAGATGCAAGGCAACTCGCCGCGCAGGATTTTGGCGAAGATGTTGGTGCTGTCGTAAGCCATGGCAAAGCAGACGTGTGGGTTGCTGGAAGCGGAATGAATTTGTACGATGATAATCGCTACAGAAGCAGGGTCTTCGCTGAAGCTGGCCGGAAATGCCCTGAGCGTGCTGCAGAAAGCAGAAAAGCCCGGACAAGCCGGGCTTTTGGAGCAACTTCCGCCGTGCAACGAGTGGAACGATAGGTCAGTGGGACAGAGGACGACCTCCGGCACCGCTGTGGGCGTCCCTGAAATGCAGGTCTTCCATGGCGTCGCCGGTTTCATTGAGCGCATCCTCAACCGAGACCGGCTGAATGTTTTGCGCCAAGGATCCCTTCGGACCGACGGTCAGGTCGTACCTGACCTTGGAGCCTTGCTTCAAGGTTCGAAAGCCATCCATCTGGATAGCGGAGAAGTGGGCGAACACGTCGCCCCCGCCTACATCAGGTTCGATGAAGCCAAACCCTTTGGCGTCGTTGAACCATTTGACAGTGCCTGTGGCCATCACCTGTCCTCCTGTGAATTTCAGCCAATTCTGTGCATCGCGGACAGTGGTGTCAAGGCGCAGTTGTGACAGAACTTGTCTGAGCGCAGGTCGTTTCTAGGGGGTGACAAATCAACTGTTTAGGCGCATGCATGGGGCATTCGTCACGGCAGTGACGGCAAAGCTGTGCGCTTCGTTGGCGGGCCACTTCCCGGCAGCCTCGCGAGGCACTTTCCGGGGTGTTTTTTCGCCGCTGCGTAAACGGCCCTTCATCCCAGCGCGTTGAACCATGGAAAAGGGACGCCGGATCCGGGAAATTTACCCCCTTGTTTTCGGGTAGGTCACTCCAACATGAGTGGGCAGGACGCAGAATGCTCTCTTAGAATCATTTCATGACCTGGTCGTTACATCCCTATGCTTCGTCCGAACCGCCCGCGGTTCCGGACAATGACAATGCCGACTCGGTTGTGGTTGAGAAAGAGGCGCTGCAACTCGAACCCCCCAAGCTCTTTCAGGTCGTGATGCTCAATGACGACTTCACCCCGATGGAGTTTGTGGTCTACGTCTTGCAAGACCTGTTCCGTCACGATATTGAGGCGGCCACGCAGATCATGCTCAAAATCCACCACGAGGGTCGTGGTGTGTGCGGTGTCTATACCAAGGACGTCGCGGCCACCAAGGTCGAACTCGTTCTTGCCGCCGCCCGGCGAGCCGGGCACCCCCTGCAGTGCATTCTGGAGACAGCATGATCGCGCAAGAGTTGGAAGTGAGTTTGCACATGGCCTTCGTCGAGGCCCGACAGCAGCGCCACGAGTTCATCACCGTGGAGCACCTGCTGCTGGCCTTGATCGACAATCCATCTGCGTCGGAAGTATTGAAGGCTTGCGCAGCCAACCTTGACGAACTGCGCAAGAGCCTTGATCAGTTCGTTCGCGACAACACGCCCACGGTGGGCGGCACCGATGAGGTGGACACGCAACCCACGCTGGGTTTCCAGCGGGTGATCCAGCGCGCCATCATGCATGTGCAGTCCTCCGGCAGCGGCAAGAAGGAAGTCACCGGCGCCAACGTGCTGGTGGCCATCTTCGGCGAGAAGGATTCGCACGCGGTGTACTACCTGCATCAGCAGGGTGTGACTCGCCTGGACGTGGTGAACTTCATCGCCCACGGCATCCGCAAGGTCGATCCGCCTGAGGGGCCCGGCAAGGCGTCTTCGTCCGAGTCCAACCAGCCTGAGGGCGAGAAGGACGAAGGCGAGAGCAAGGCCTCGCCGCTGGAGCTCTACACCCAGAACCTCAACGTCGCCGCCCGCGAAGGCAAGATCGATCCCTTGATCGGCCGTGACCACGAGGTCGAGCGCGTGATCCAGGTGCTGTGCCGCCGTCGCAAGAACAACCCGCTGCTGGTCGGTGAGGCCGGCGTGGGCAAGACCGCCATCGCCGAGGGCCTGGCCTGGCGCATCACGCAGAACGACGTGCCCGAAGTGCTGGCCGATGCCGAGGTGTATTCCCTCGACATGGGCGCACTGCTGGCCGGTACCAAATACCGCGGTGATTTTGAGCAGCGCCTGAAGGCTGTGATCAAGCAGTTGAAGGAGCAGCCCAATGCCGTGCTGTTCATCGACGAGATCCACACCCTGATCGGCGCTGGCGCGGCTTCGGGCGGCACGCTCGATGCATCCAACCTGCTCAAGCCCGCGCTCAGCTCGGGCCAGCTCAAGTGCATCGGCGCCACCACCTTCACCGAGTACCGCGGCATCTTCGAGAAGGACGCGGCCCTGTCGCGGCGTTTCCAGAAGGTCGAGGTGGTCGAGCCGTCCGTCGAGCAGACCATCGAGATCCTCAAGGGGCTCAAGTCACGCTTTGAAGAGCACCACAGCGTGAAGTACGCGCTGGGCGCCCTGCAGGCGGCGGCTGAGCTGTCGGCCAAGTACATCAATGACCGCCACCTGCCCGACAAGGCCATCGACGTGATCGATGAAGCCGGTGCCGCGCAGCGCATCCTGCCCAAGAGCAAGCAGAAGAAGACCATCACCCGTGCCGAGGTCGAGGACATCGTGTCCAAGATCGCCCGCGTGCCGGCCACCAGCGTGTCCAGTGACGACCGTAGCAAGCTCAAGACGCTCGATCGTGATTTGAAGAGCGTGGTGTTCGGCCAGGACAACGCCATCGACGCCCTGTCGGCCGCCATCAAGATGGCCCGCTCGGGCCTGGGCAAGCCAGACAAGCCGATCGGCGCCTTCCTGTTCAGCGGTCCCACCGGCGTCGGCAAGACCGAGGTCGCCAAGCAACTGGCCTATGTGCTGGGCATCGACCTGATCCGCTTCGACATGTCCGAGTACATGGAGCGCCATGCGGTCAGCCGCCTGATCGGTGCGCCTCCGGGCTACGTGGGCTTTGACCAAGGCGGCCTGTTGACCGAGGCCATCACCAAGAAGCCGCACGCCGTGCTGCTGCTCGATGAAATCGAAAAGGCGCACCCGGATGTGTTCAACATCCTGCTGCAGGTGATGGACCATGGCACCTTGACGGACAACAACGGGCGCAAGGCTGATTTCCGCAACGTCATGATCATCATGACGACCAACGCGGGTGCCGAGACACTGCAGAAGTCCACCATCGGCTTCACCAACTCGCGAGAGCAGGGTGACGAGATGGGTGACATCAAGCGCATGTTCACGCCTGAGTTCCGCAACCGTCTCGATGCCATCGTGGGCTTCAAGCCGCTGGACGAGGAAGTCATCCTGCGCGTGGTCGACAAGTTCCTGCTGCAGCTCGAAGGCCAACTGGCAGAGAAGAAGGTGGATGTCACGTTCACCGATGCGCTGCGCCGTTACCTGGCCAAGCGTGGCTTCGATCCGCTGATGGGTGCCCGCCCGATGCAGCGCCTGATCCAGGACACGATCCGTCGTGCCTTGGCCGACGAACTGCTCTTCGGCGATCTGGTCGACGGTGGCCGCCTCACGGTGGACGTGGTCCCCAACGCCAAGGGCGAAGAAGAGGTCAAGCTGGACATCCAGGCGCGTCGCAGCGACAAGCCCAAGGCCGAGGCCGCAACCGCGGAGTAAGCATGCCGGGGGGATGATGTCCCCAAGCGAAAAGGCAGGCCTTGAGCCTGCCTTTTTCATGGGCAATGGATGTGTCAACGTGCGCGGCGACGGGCCATCAACGACACGGCTGCCAAGCCACCCAGCAACAGTGCCAGGCTGGCAGGCTCAGGCACCGCGGCCACCGAGACGTTGTCCAGCAGGGCGCCCATCTGATCGCCGCCCTGGTCGTCGAAGCTGAGGGTGTAATTGCCCGTCGTGGCCGCCGTGAACAGCACCGAATAGGTCGTGAACCCGCTGGACGGGGTGATGGTGTACGTGGCGAAGGTGCTGCCGAAGCTCACATGGACCACATCGCTGTTGCCGTTGCGATGGTTGCCACCCAGATCGAAACTCGCGATGTACTGAGTGCCGGCTGTGAGTGCAAGGGCGGTGCTCAGCACGCCAGCGGCCGACGACGACCCATCCAGGTCGATGTAGCGGCCGTTGCCCGGGATGAGGTCGTAGAAGCCGGGGCCGATGACATCGACCGTGCCCGCGCTCACGGCCCAGCCGGCGGGTGTGATGTTGGTGCCCAGTGGGTTGGCGTCGAAGTTGTCGGTGAAGACGGCGGCATGCGCGCTCGACAAGGCCAGTGACAGGGCGGCGATGGACAGCAGGTGTTTCATGGGCAGGCTCCGTTTGAATGATCGTGCCTGAGCGGGCGCCCAGGCGGTTCAACGGATCCTAGGCCTTGAGTGCGCCGGGCGATATCCTGCGATCTAGGTGCTCGGGGGTGGTCCCTCCGGAGGCGATCAACGCGGCCGGGTCTTCGCCGAAGAACCGTGCAAGCAGGGCGTAGACGTCGGCGAAATCTGCGCGCAAGGCCCAGGGGGCTACGAAAAAGGCTTCGGTGACCACCGGGAAGAACTCGACCAGTCCGGCTTCGGCCGCGTAGGGGTCCAGCCAGGTGTCTTCGCCACGGGCCAGGGCCTCGCTGTGGCGGTCGAAGCCTTGCCACATCACATCCTGCCATTGCGCCTTGCTGATGTCTGCCGGCAGTGGAGGTGTGCCATTGAGCTCGCCGCCGATCATGTCCAGCGCGTGGGCGAACTCGTGCACGACCACGTTGTAGCCGTGCTCCAGGTTGCGCGCCTGCTGCACGTCGTGCCAGGACAGCATCACGGGGCCATCGGGCATGGCCTCGCCGGCCAGGACCTCGTCGTACTGGTGCACCACGCCGGCCTCGTCCATCACCTCGCGGTGCGCGACGACCTGGTCCGGGTGCACGACGATGTGGCCCATGTGGGCATAGGCGCCCAGGCCCAGGCGCAGGACGGGCAGGCAGGCCTGCGCGGCGATGGCCACGGCCATCTCGTCGCTGATCTCCAGGCCGCCGGCCGGCACGAACCGCTTGCGGGCCAGGAACAGGGTGCTGAGGGCGCGCAGGCGTTGCTGCTGCTCAAGGCTGCGCCAGGCCAGGAAGGGGTAGTGCGCCAGGGTCTGTGCCCACAGCGCATCGGGGATGGCGCGGTGGCGCAGGATGCTTGATTCAGAGCGCCAGCTCAGCGGCAGGTGTCTGGCCAGGTGGTCGAGCAGGCTCATGCCTGCCCCGTCGGTGCCGCCAGCGCCTCGTCGATGGACAGGCGGTGGTAGCCGCTGGCGCTCAGGCGCATGACCTGGGCACGGTAGGGTGCGTGGTCCAGGTCCCAGTCGGACAGCACATGGCGTTGCGCCCCGGGCCGCGCGAACGGCTCGCTGGCCGGGCGATGGGTGTGCCCGTGCACCAGCACGGCGGCTGCGGCTGCGACCAGGGCATCGGCCACGGCCTGGGGGGCCAGATCGGCCCAGTCTTCCTGCCGCATGCCATGCTTTTGCGATTCGCTCGCCTCGCGCATGGCCTTGGCTGCGGCCAGGCGTGCCGGCAGGGGCTGGGCCAGGAAGCGGGCTTGCCAGGCGTCGCTGCGGGATTGGGCTCTGAAGGCCTGGTACGCGGTGTCGTCCAGACACCAGGCATCGCCGTGCGACAACACATGGCGTTGGTCGAAGGCCTGCAGCACGGTCGGGTCGCTCAGCAAACTGGCGTTGCAGGCGCGGGCCATCTCGGCGCCGAGCAGGAAATCGCGGTTGCCCACCATCAGGTGCAGGTCCAGCCGGGCGCCGGCCGCTGCCAGCTCGGCGGTGCAGGCCGCCTCAAACGGCTGGTGCCGCATGTCGTCGCCCACCCAGGCTTCGAACAGATCGCCCAGGATGAACACGGCATCGGCCCGCGTGCCCCGCAGAAAGCGCTGAAACGCCTCGAACGTGCGAGGGTGGCTCTCGTGCAGGTGCAGGTCGGAGATGAAATCAATGCACCGCCACGAGGGCGGTGCATGAAGGGAGGGCAGTGCGGTGTCGGGGCTCATGGCCACGTCGCCGGAGGCCTGAACGCCGCCGGCGCCTGGTGTCATCAGACTTCGACGGCCTTGGTGATGACCACGTCTTCCAGGGGCACGTCACCGTGGCCGCCGCGGTTGCCGGTCTTGACCTTTTCGATCTGGTCCACCACCTCGGTGCCTTCAGTGACCTTGCCGAACACGGCATAGCCCCAGCCGCTGGGGCTCTCGGACTTGAAGTTCAGGAAGTCGTTGTCGGTGCCGTTGATGAAGAACTGGGCGCTGGCCGAATGGGGCGCGCTGGTGCGGGCCATCGCCAGGGTGTAGCGGTCGTTCTTCAGGCCGTTGTTGGCTTCGTTCTGGATCGGGTCGCGGGTGGGCTTTTGCTTGAGGCCCGGCTCGAAGCCGCCGCCCTGGATCATGAAGCCCTTGATCACGCGGTGGAACACGGTGCCGTCGTAGTGGCCGTCACGCACGTAGGTCAGGAAGTTCTCGACGGTGGCGGGGGCCTTCTCGTCATCGAGTTCGATGCGGATCACGCCAGCAGTGGTGTGCAGTTCAACGTTCTTGGCCATGGTTCATTTCTCCAGCGTGGCTTGTTTGATGATGACGGGCTGCAGCGGCACATCGCCGTGCATGCCTTTCTGGCCCGTGGGCACCTTGCGGATCTTCTCGACCACGTCCATGCCCTGGACGACCTTGCCGAACACGGCGTAGCCGTTGCCATCCTGCGAGCGGGCGGCATCCAGGAAGCCATTGTCCGTCACGTTGATGAAGAACTGCGCCGTGGCGGAATTGGGGTCCATGGTGCGGGCCATGGCCACGGTGCCGCGCACGTTGTTCAGGCCGTTGCGGCTTTCAAGCGGGATCGGTGCACGCGTGGGCTTTTCCTTCATGTCGGGGGTCATGCCGCCGCCCTGCACCATGAAGCCGCTGATCACGCGGTGGAAGATGGTGCCGTTGTAGTGACCAGCCTTCACGTAGGCCAGGAAGTTCTCGACCGTCTTGGGGGCCTTGGCGGCGTCCAGCTGCAGAACGATGTCGCCCTGGTTGGTGCTCAGGCGCACGTTCTGGGCCTGGGCGGCAACGCTCAGGACCAGGCCGCCCAGCACGATGGCGGCACGGCTCAGCAGGGTGGTGGTGTTCTTCATCCGATCACTCCTTCATAGAATATTTTCCACAGGCCGCCTTCCTTGCCCCAGTACTGGCGCTTGATGGCGCCCGTGCGCTCGCCCTCGTTCAGCTCGCCGAAGGTGACGACCAGTACATCGCTGCGGTCACGCCATGCCAGGATGGACATGTCCTTGAGCTGCAGTTGGCGGCCCTTCTGGCTGCTGGCCTCGCGCTCCATCAGCTGTCGCCATTGGGCCTGATCACGGTTGCCGCTGGCGAACTGGGGCGAATAGAAGGCCATCAGGCGGTTGATGTCGCCGCTGGCCCGGGCCACACGCCAGCCTTCGAGCAGATTGTGCAGGTCGCGGCGCGGGGTTTCCTGGGCCTGCGGCTCTACCCATTCGAGCGACCGGGCGATCACCACCGGCGTGGTGCGGGGCTGCACCCGTTCCATGATGCTCTTGAGCTCGGGGTTGGCCAGGGCGACGCAGCCATCGGTGCTCTGCGGGCTGCGGGCGTAGCTCTCGCTGGGCACGCCGTGCAGCCAGATGCCACTGCCGGTTCGGCCCATGCGGCGGTCGTACTCGTTGGGGTAGTTCAGGGGCAGGGCGCCCACGCCGTAGAAATCGGTCAGCTGGGCGGCATCCAGGCGGCTGGTGATGTAGTACACGCCAATGGGCGTGCGCTGATCGCCCTGCGTGCTTTTTTCGGGGCCCAGCTTGCCGATGGAGGCATAGTGATCAGCCACCAGTTGCAGGCCGTTGGGGCCGTTTTCGAACACGTACAGCCGCGAGCGGCTGGCATCGACCGCAATGGCGTGCTTGGTGGTGGGCGGCAGGTCGACGAACTGCGTGGGGATGGCGCCCACGGGCGGGCGCTCTTGCAGCGCCAGCAGTCGGCGGTTGGCCTCGACGCGCAGTTGCTCCAGGCGCTCGGGGGCCTTGCCCACCAGGGCCTGTGGTGCGTTGCCCATCTGCTGCAGCGGGCCCGCACGGGCGGTAAGCAGATCACCGTAGACCAGTTGGGCCAGCTGGAAATTGGGAACATCTTGAACCAGCAGGCGGGCTTTTTCGAGCGCCTGCGCGGCGTCGCCAGAGCCCACCAGGCGGTAGATCTCCAGCAGGCGGCCTTCTGCGGACGGATCGTTCGTGTGCTGTGCCAGCTGCTTGAGGCTGATCGCATGCTTGGCCGTCTCGGGGCTGGCCTGGTGTGCGAGGGCCACGGTGACCGGAGCCTCTTCGGTCGTCGGTTTGCGGCCGGCGTAGGCCTGTGCCCAGTCCGCCGACATCAACGAAGACACGGCCCAGATGGCGAGAGGCGCGCTCACGCCAACCACCAGTGCAAAAGCCCGCCCGGCCGACAACTTGAACGGCCGGCGGTTGCTCGAACGTTTCATCTCACGAACCCGACGATTCCTTCACGATGACCCAGTTGCCGCCATTGCGGACCAGTTCAAGACGCTTTCCGCTGGAAATGTTCAGGCTGTCGGCCTTGTAGTCCTGACGGAACTTGGCCGTGGCCTTGTTGCCGGTGACCTTGACATCCAGGTCGGAAATCTTCACGGAAATGTTGCGCTTGCCGACGATGCGGTCGCGGCGCTCTTGTTCCCAGGCCTTGCGGTTCTTGCCGCCGCCGTTGAAGTCCTTGGCATAGGCCGCGAGGTAATCGTCCATGTCCTTGCGGCTCCAGGCGGAAGCCCAGTCGCGCACGGCGGCTTCGACATCACGCTCTTGCGCATCGACACGGGCCTCTGCGGCAGGTGCCGGGGCGGGCGTCGGAGCGGGTTTGGCCGCTGGAACGGGTGCCGGGGCCGGCACGGGGGCTGGCGCGGGTGCGGGCACCGGAGCAGGGGCCGGGGCCGGCGTGGGCGATGCGGGTACGGCGACAGGGGCCGGGGCAGAGGGCTTGGTCGGCGCGTTGTTGGTCAGCGCGGCCACGGCGGCAGAGCCACGGTCTTTCGGGAACAGGTCGCGGATCATGGCCAGCTTGGGAGCCACGGCCGAGCGCGTGTCGATCTGCAGGGCCTTGGAGTAGGCCTGGCTGGCCAGCTTGGCGTAGACATCGCCCAGGTTCTCGTAGGCGGTGGCGTAGCTGGGGTTGGTGCGGATGGCCATCTCAAGCGCCGTGCGCGACTTGTCGTACTGGCCCTGCTGGGCGTAGAGCACGGCCAGGTTGTTGAAGGGTTCGGGCAGTTCGGGGAAGTCTTCGGTGAGCTTCTGGAAGGTCGTGATGGCTTCAGGGGTGCGGCCGGCCTGCGACAGGCTGATGCCGCGCAGGAAGCGCATCATCGGATCGCGGGGCTTCGTGGTCAGGAACTGATCCGCCTTCTGCAGCGCTTCGGCGTTCTTGCCGGCGGCCAGGAGCTTCTGGACATCGGCCACGTCATCCGCACGCACGACCTGGCTCGACAGGCTCAGCATCGCGATGGCAACGCACTGGGCAGCCATCGCTGTCAGGCGGGCTCCGAAATGGGGCGCAACAACTCGCATGGGTCTTGTTTATCTCAAGGTGGTGGATCAGAGGTAGCCCCGGAGAATACCAGCGCAAAGTGGTCTTTGTGGTTGATGAACACCCTGACGCACACACCTCGTTCGAGGTCCCCCGGCTATACTCGCCCGATTGTATCCGAGCGCCTGTCCTGACCTGAATCCCGACTGAGAGATACAGGTCCGGGGGCTCCCTGGCTTTCAGCCTGAGAAGGCCCGCAGGATCGCCCTGACCGTTGCGTCGGCGCATCCACGGCCTGAGGTTTCCGCTTTTCCCATGAGTCTGCGCATTTTCAACAGCCTGTCCAGGCAGCTAGAGTCGTTTTCTCCGATGGAGCCCGGTCACGTGCGGATGTACGTGTGCGGCATGACGATCTACGATTACTGCCACGTGGGGCATGCCCGCATGATGATGGCCTTCGATGTGGTGCAGCGCTGGCTGCGCGCCTCAGGCCTTCAGGTCACGTACGTGCGCAACATCACCGACATCGATGACAAGATCATCAAGCGTGCGGTCGAGCGCGGCATCACCATCCGCCAGTTGACGGACGAGATGACCCAGGCCATGCACGATGACATCGGCGCCCTGGGCATCGAGCCGCCTACGCACGAGCCCCGTGCCACGCAGTACGTGCCCCAGATGCTGGGCATGATCAGCCAGCTGGAAGCCAAGGGCCTGGCCTACCGCGCGAGCAATGGCGACGTGAACTATGCCGTGCGCAAGTTCGAGGGCTACGGCAAGCTGTCCGGCAAGTCGCTGGACCAGCTGCGCGCCGGCGAGCGCGAACTCAACGGGGCTGGCGCCCGCGCGGCCGATGGCAAGCAGGATCCGCTGGACTTCGTGCTCTGGAAGGCGGCCAAGCCCGAAGAGCCGCAGGATGCCAAGTACGACTCCGACTACGGCGCAGGCCGCCCTGGCTGGCACATCGAGTGCTCGGCCATGGCCTGCTCGCTGCTGGGCGAGCAATTCGACATCCATGGTGGGGGCCTGGATCTGCAGTTCCCGCACCACGAGAACGAGATCGCCCAGAGCGAAGGCGCCACCGGCAAGCGCTTTGTGAACTACTGGATGCACAACGGCTTCCTGAACGTGGACAACGAGAAGATGTCCAAGTCGCTGGGCAACTTCTTCACCATCCGCGACGTGCTCAAGAGCTACGACGGCGAGACGGTGCGCTTCTTCATGCTGCGCGTGCAGTACCGCGGCCCGTTCAACTACAGCGATGCCGGGCTGGACGACGCCCGCCTGGGCCTGCGCCGCCTGTACACGGCCCTCGATGCGGTCAACCCGCCAGATGGGCCCTATCAGATCGACTGGAGCCACCCGCAGGCCGCGCGCTTCAAGGCCGCGATGGACGAGGACATCAACACGCCGATCGCTGTGTCGGTGCTGTTCGACCTGGCCGCAGAACTCAACCGTGACCGCTCGCCGGCAACGGCCGCCTTGCTCAAGGCCCTGGGCGGTGTGCTGGGCTTGCTGCAGTTGTCGCCGAAGGCCTATCTGCAAGGCGGCATGGCAGCGGGTGACGAGGCTGAGGCCATCGAAGCTGCCATCGTGGCACGCGCCGAAGCCAAGAAGGCCCGCAATTTTGCCGAGGCCGATCGCATCCGCGATGAACTGGTCGCCAAGGGCATCGTGCTGAAAGACTCGCCTCAGGGCACCACCTGGGTCAAAGCCTGATGAGCGCCGCCCCTCGATCAACCGCCGCCGACAGCGCGGCGACCCCAGTGTCGGCGCCACTGGTCACCCCGCCGTTCTGGGACGATGCCTGCAAGCACCTGTCCAAGCGCGACCGTGTGATGCGCAAGCTGATCGCCGACTTCGGCCTGGCCCGGCTGCACAGCCGCCGGGATGCCTTCACCACGCTGGCGCGTTCCATCGTCGGGCAGCAGGTGTCTGTCAAGGCCGCGCAGACCGCATGGATCAAGCTGCTGGCCTTGCTGGAACTGCCCAACGATGGCGTGAGCGTCCTGCTGCCCGCCTCCAGCCTGGTGTCCGTGCCGGCGGACAAGCTGCGTGGCGTTGGGCTGTCGGCCCGCAAGGTGGAATACCTGTCGGATCTGGCCCGCCATTTCGTTGACGGGCGCGTTCACGTCGACCAATGGGTGGACATGGGTGACGAGGCCATCATCGACGAACTGGTCGCGATCCGGGGCATCAGCCGCTGGACCGCCGAAATGTTCTTGATTTTTCACCTGATGCGCGCCAATGTATTGCCCCTGGACGACCTGGGTTTGATCAAAGGCATCAGCATCAACTACTTCAGCGGCGAGCCGGTGTCGCGGGCCGAAGCGAGAGAGATCGCCGACGCCTGGGCCCCTTACCGCACTGTCGGCACCTGGTATCTTTGGCGCAGCCTCGACCCGCTGCCCACGGGTGCCTGATCTGCCAGGATGATTCACCATGAGCAAACGTCATTTTCTTGAGTTCGAGCAACCCATTGCCGAGCTGGAAACCAAGATCGAAGAACTGCGCTACGTGCAGAGCGAGTCGGCTGTCGACATTTCTGAAGAAATCGACCGCTTGAGCAAGAAGAGCACACAGCTCACGAAGGACATCTACGCCAGCCTGTCGCCATGGCAGGTGACGCAGATCGCCCGCCATCCACAACGCCCGTACACGCTGGACTACGTGAACGAGCTGTTCACGGATTTCCAGGAGATGCATGGCGACCGCCATTTCTCCGATGACCTGTCCATCGTCGGGGGCCTGGCGCGTTACAACGGCCAGCCCTGCATGGTGCTGGGCCATCAGAAGGGTCGCGACACCAAGGAGCGCGCCATGCGCAACTTCGGCATGTCGCGCCCCGAGGGCTACCGCAAGGCCCTGCGCCTGATGCAGACCGCCGAGAAGTTCGGCCTGCCGGTGTTCACCTTCGTGGACACGCCTGGCGCCTACCCCGGCATTGGCGCGGAAGAGCGCAACCAATCCGAAGCCATTGGTCGCAACATCTTCGAGATGGCGCGGCTGGAGGTGCCCATCATCACCACCATCATCGGTGAAGGTGGCTCGGGCGGCGCGCTGGCCATCAGCGTGGCCGACCAGGTGCTGATGCTGCAGTACTCGGTGTATTCGGTGATCTCGCCTGAAGGCTGCGCGTCCATTTTGTGGAAGACATCCGACAAGGCCCCCGACGCCGCGGAGGCGCTGGGCATCACGGCGCACCGCCTGAAGGCGCTGGGCCTGATCGACAAGATCATTTCCGAGCCCGTGGGTGGCGCCCACCGTGACCACAAGCAGGCCTGCGCCAACCTCAAGCGCGCCTTGAACGATGCCGTGCGCCAGGTCAGTGACCTGAAGGTCAAGGACCTGCTGCAACAGCGTTACGAGCGCCTGCAGGCCTATGGCCGCTACAACGACACCACCGAGCATTGAGCTGCCCGCGGCGCTGCCCTCGAGCAGCGCTGGCCGCCGCCTGGCCGTGGCCTGCAGCGGTGGGCGTGATTCCATGGCGTTGCTGCATGCCGCTGTGCGCGAGGGCGCGTCATTGGGGGCAGAGGTGGTGGCGCTGCACGTGCACCACGGCCTGAGCGCCCAGGCCGACACATGGCTGGACCATGTGCGCGAGCAGTGCGCCCGCTGGGCCTTTGAAGGCTTGCCCGTGTCGTTTCAATCACGGCGCCTGGCCTTGTCGCCGGGGGTGGGCGAGAGTGTGGAAGCCCTGGCACGTGGAGCTCGCTACCAGGCCTTGGCACAGATGTGTCAAGAGGCCGGTTGCGATGCCGTGCTGCTGGCGCACCACCGCCGCGACCAGGCAGAGACCTTCGTGTTGCAGGCACTGCGCGGCGCAGGTGTGGCCGGCCTGGCGTGCATGGCAGGGGCCATGCAGCGCCATGGTGTCACGTGGCTCAGGCCCTGGCTGGGGCAGCCGCGCGAGCGCATCGAAGCCTACGTGGCGCTGCATGCCGTGCCTTTCGTGGACGACGACAGCAACGTTGACCACCGCTTTGCCCGCAACCGCTTGCGGCTCGCCGTCTGGCCGGCCTTGCAGCAGGCCTTTGGTGATGCCGAACAGGCCCTGGCCCAGGCCGCCGCCCACCAATCGGATGTGCTGGCCTGCATGGACGACTGGCTGGCCATCCGCTTGCCAGAGGTGAGCCGGGCCGTGGCCGCAGGGCAGGGCGATGAGGCGGGGGCGGCCAGGTTGGCCCTGGATGTCCAGGCCTGGTCGATCTGGGGTGAGGGGCCGCGACGCGAGCTGCTGCGCGGCTGGTTCCGGCAGGCCACGGGGCGCGTGCTGCCCGCTTCCTGGGTGCAGCGCCTGCACGTGGAGGCGCTGGGTGCTGCCGCAGCACGCCGCTGGCCCATGAGCCTGCGGGCCCTGGCCCCGAACCAACCTGGGCTGGAGGGTGAGGTGGTGCTGTACCGCGGGTTGCTGACCTGGCGGCCTTGGGCCGCGGTGCCGTCGGTTTTCTCACCATGGGCTGATCAGCCCGATTCGCTCAGCCTGCACATCGAGACGGCCGGGCGGGTGATGTTGCCCGCAGGCTGGGGTCAATTGATGGTGGAGCCTGTGGCTGCAGAAGGTGTGCCTCTGTCCTGGCTGAACGATTGCGAACTGGCGCCGCGTCGCGGAGGCGAGCGCTTCCAGATGGCCGCCGGCAGGCCTGCCCGATCGCTCAAGAAACAGTTCCAGATGCTGGCCGTGCCTGCCTGGGCACGAGAGGGGCCGCTGCTCTGGGCGCAGGGCCAATTGATCTTTGTGCCCGGCCTGGGCATGGATGCGCGAGCCTGGGGGCGCCCGGGTGAAACCCAGGTTCGGTTGACCTGGCGCCCCGCGATCATCCCCGACCCATCTGAACACGCGGGTATCCCGCCTGTCGGCAGGGCGGTTGCCGGTTAAAATCTAAGGTTTGGCCATGCAGGCACTGCGCGGCCGGCAGCATTTCCAACATAGCAACGTCTCTGACATGGCACTGATTGTTCACAAATACGGCGGCACGTCGATGGGCTCTACCGAGCGCATCCGCAACGTGGCCAAGCGCGTGGCCAAGTGGGTGCGGGCGGGTCATCAACTCGTGGTCGTTCCCTCGGCCATGAGCGGCGAGACCAACCGCCTGCTGGGCTTGGCCAAGGAGCTTTCCGGCACCCCCAGCGCACGCGAACTCGACATGATTGCCGCCACCGGCGAGCAGGTGTCGTCCGGCCTGCTGGCCATCGCCCTGCAGGCCGAAGGCCTGGAGTCGGTGAGCTACGCCGGCTGGCAGGTGCCCATCAAGACGGATTCGTCCTTCACCAAGGCCCGCATTGAGAGCATCGACGATGTCCGCGTGCGCGCCGACCTGGCCGCCGGCAAGGTGGTGGTGATCACGGGCTTCCAGGGCGTGAGCCCTGAAGGCCACATCACCACGCTGGGCCGTGGCGGTTCCGACACCTCGGCCGTGGCCGTGGCAGCCGCCATGAAGGCCGACGAGTGCCTGATCTACACCGACGTCGATGGTGTCTACACCACCGACCCGCGCGTGGTGCCCGAAGCCCGCCGCCTGAACACCGTCAGCTTCGAAGAGATGCTGGAGATGGCCAGCCTGGGTTCGAAGGTGCTGCAGATCCGCTCGGTCGAGTTCGCCGGCAAGTACCGCGTGCCCCTGCGCGTGCTGTCGAGCTTCACCCCCTGGGACATCGATCTCGACGAAGAAGCCAAGTCGGGCACCCTGATCAGTTTTGAGGAAGACGAAAACATGGAACAAGCCGTTGTTTCCGGCATCGCGTTCAACCGCGACGAAGCCAAGATCACCGTGGTCGGCGTGCCCGACACCCCTGGCATTGCCTACCAGATCGTGGGCAAGGTCGCCGATGCCAACATCGACGTGGACGTGATCATCCAGAACGTCTCGCACGATGGCAAGACGGACTTCTCGTTCACCGTGCATCGCAATGATTTCCAGCGCACGATGGATCTGCTGCAAAAGGATGTGCAGCCTACGCTGGGCGCCAAGGAGATCGTGGGCGACCCCAAGATCTGCAAGGTCAGCATCGTGGGCATCGGCATGCGCAGCCACGCTGGCATCGCCAGCACGATGTTCAAGACCCTGTCTGATGAAGGCATCAACATCCAGATGATCACCACCAGCGAGATCAAGACCTCGGTCGTGATCGACGAGAAGTACATGGAGCTGGCTGTGCGTGCACTGCACAAGGCCTTCGGCCTGGACGAGCAGAAGGCCTGATCGCTTTTCAGGCGTTGTTTTGAGCACAGCTCAACGGCCAGAGATCATTTCTCGGCTAGAATCCTGAGCTGTTGCTGGAGTCGTGACCGAGAGGCCGAAGGTGCTCCCCTGCTAAGGGAGTATGTGGGCAAAACCTGCATCGAGGGTTCGAATCCCTCCGACTCCGCCAAATATGCAAAACGGACCCTTCGGGGTCCGTTTCTGCTTTCCGGGATGGCTTTTTCAGGCGTGCGGCGATGGCGATTGCTGCTGACGCCACGCCAGCGGCGACATGCCCGCCCAACGCCGGAACGCGCGCGAGAACGCGCTCTGCTCCGAATAACCCAGCAGCGTACCCACCTCTGCCAGCGTCAGGCGCTCATCACGCAGGTGCATCTCGGCCACCTGCCTCAGTGCGGCTTCCCGCAGATCCCGAAAGTTCAGGCCCTGTGCCGCCAGCCGCCGGTAGAACACGCGGGGTGACAGGCGCAGCTCTTGCGCCACGCGATCCAGCTCAGGCAGGCCTTGAGGGGCCAGGTGAGCGATCACACGCCGCGTCATCTCACCCAGGTCTCCGGCCTGGGGCAGTTGGGCCATGGCAGTGTCCACCTGCTGCTCCATCAGCCGCAGCAGGGTGGGGTCGGCCTGCCGCAGCGGCGCAGCCAGGCTGTGCAGCGGCAGCACCAGGCGCGTGACGGGCTGGCCGAAGCGCACCTTGCAGCCGAAGTAGCGCTCGTAAGGCCGCGCATCCCGCGGTGGCGGGTTGATGAAGTCAAGTGCGCTGACCTGCAGGCGCTGGCCGCACAGGTCACGCCCGATCTGCACGATGCCGGTGATGCCGGATTCGTCGTACAGCGCACCAGTGCGGCCGTGTGCCGCGCCCCAGCGCAGCTCCAGTTGCTCGCCGATCACACGAGGCTCGATCGGGTTGATGTCATTGACCAGCCGGTGGTAACGATGGATGCGGGCCAGTGCGGCGCCCAGGTTCTCGCAGGCCAGCAGCACATAGCCCAGGGCACCCAGGTGGGCCGGCTGGATGGCCTGCCCCAGGTGCAGACCGAGCAGGGGATCCTGCAGGCGTTCTGCGGCCTGCAACAACAGGCGGCAGTAGTCCTCGGCCGGCAGGCGGCTGAAGTGTTGCTCATCGCGGCTGACCAGGCGTTTGGCCAGCGGTGCGCCCAGCACCTCAACCGGTGCCACGCCACGCGATTCCAGGTGCAAGGCCAGCACGTGCACCAGGGTCAGCGGCACCATGCCGTGCACCGTGTCGCGCGCTTGGAGGCGCTCGGTCACGTGTTGGGGCAGTGATGCAGTGGACGAATACGAGGGCAGGCCGGGCATGGACGAAATTGTCAAATCCTCGGATGCTCGGGTCAAGACGGGATGACCCTGCCGGCTTACGCTTCGGTCCTCATCACCACAGGATCCGGCATGCCGCCCAGCCCTCTGACGCGCAGCATCTTCATCACGGGCGCAGCCGCCGGCATCGGGCGTGCGGTGGCTCATCGCTTTGCAATGGCCGGCTGGTTCGTTGGCCTGTATGACGTGGATGAAGCCGCCGTGCAGGCCTTGGCGCAGGACCTGGGCCCAACCCGCTGCCAGGCAGGACGCCTGGACGTGTCGCGCAGCGAAGACTGGGCGAAGCCGCTCGAAGCCTTCTGGCATGCGGCGGGCGAGCGGCTGGATGTGCTCTTCAACAACGCGGGCGTGGCGGTCACCTCGCCTTTCGAGGAGGCGGAGTTGACGCGCCATCATCGCCTGATCGACATCAACCTCAAGGGCGTGCTCAACGGCTGCCATGCCGCCTTGCCCTGGCTGCGCCGCACGCCGGGTGCGCGGGTGATCAACATGTGTTCGGCCTCGGCCCTGTATGGCCAGCCCTTGCTGTCAAGCTACTCGGCCACCAAGGCGGCCGTGCGCAGCTTCACCGAGGCGCTGGACATCGAATGGCAGCGCCATGGCATCCGCGTGGTCGATGTGCTGCCCCTGTTCGTCAACACGGCGATGGTGGCCGATGAGGTCAGCAAGATGAAGACGGTGCAGACCCTGGGCGTGCGCCTGAGCGCGGACGATGTGGCCCGGACCGTGTGGCGCTTGGCCTGCCGGGCCCCGCAGCGCATGCCCGTGCATTCGCCTGTGGGCTGGCAGACACGCCTGTTCTACCAGATGGGCAAGTGGTCGCCCGATGCCGTCAACCGCTTTGTCACGGCCCGCATGGCCGGTTTCTGAAAGATCTCGACAAGAACGATGAACATGATGCACACGACCACCCAGACTCTGCTGCCGGCAGGCATGCGTCCCCTGCCGGATTTTGATCGTGCGCGCGATGCCGCCAGTCCGCAAGACCGTCTGCGCGAGGTGCGCCTCCGCGCCCAGGCCCTGCGTGAGCGCATGCTGGCCGAGCCCGAGGTGCTGTTCTACCGGAGCTTCGACCTGATCCGCGCGCCGTATCCCACGTACTACGCGTTCACGGGCGTGTTCGCACAGCATGTGTTCAAGTTCCCGCTGGTGCACCTGCTCAACCGGCTGTTCGTGGTGCAGTACCTGGATCACGATGGTGAGTTGCGCACGCTGATGCTCTCCCCCACCGACCACGATGCCAACCGCGAGACGCCGTTCTTCAAGCGACTGGCGCGTGGCATCCCGCCGGCCCTCAACCGTGTCGTGGCGCCGCAGTACAACACGGTGGAGGGCGCCTTGGCCCAGTGCGGCATCGCTCCGGAGCAGGTCGATTACATCAGCTACGACCACCTCCACACGCAGGACGTGCGGCGCTGGCTGGGCGGGCAGGGCGGCCGTGGTTTCTTCCCGAACGCCCGCCTGCTGGTGCACCGGCAAGAGTGGGCCTCCACCCAGGCCCTGCTGCCCGTGCAGGCCGACTGGTACTGCCCTCAAGGCATCGCCGGCATCGCTTCTGACCGCGTGCTGTGTTTTGATGGCAGCCTGAGCCTCGGCCCGGGCCTGGCCTTGATCCACACCCCGGGCCACACCGAGGGCAACCACTCGATGGCCGCGCGTGTGCCCGATGGAATCCGGGTCACCAGCGAGAACGGCGTGGGCGTGGATTCGTACGCGCCGCTCAGTTCACGCATCAATGCCGTGCGCCGGTATGCACATGCCACGGGTGTCGAGGTGATCCTCAATGGCAACACGCTGGAGGGCAGCAACGAGCAGTACATCTCGATGGTGCTCGAAAAGACGCTGGCCGGGCCATCGGCCAATGCTGATTACCCCAACTGCGCCACATCGAGCGAGCGCACGCCGTTCTGGGCCTTCCCAGGCGATGTGGCCAGCCACCTGTTCGGCGAGGCGCATTTTGGCCAGGTGAGGCCGCGCATCAGCGGTTGATGCGACCACGGGGGCGTTTGCTCAGCGGTTGGCGGTCTGCAGCCAGCGCCGAAGATCGGCCGCACCCATGGCGCCACTCTGGCGCGCCACCTCACGCCCCCCCTTGAACAGGATCAGGGTAGGGATGCTGCGGATGCCATGCGCGCCGGCCGTTCGGGGCGCCGACTCGGTGTCCAGCTTGGCGAAGCGCACACCCGGCTCCTGCCCGGCGGCCTGTTCAAAGTGTGGCGCCATCATCTTGCACGGGCCGCACCACTCGGCCCAGAAATCCACCAGAACGGGCTGCTCCGTCTTGCTGATGTAGGCCTGGAAGCTGTCATCGGTCAGGGTCACCGGATGGGATGGGGTCAGGTCCGCTCCGCAGCGCCCACACACGGGCCCGTCGCCCAGACGTTCGTCCGGCACTCGGTTGGTTGCCTGGCAGGCGGGACAGACGAGGTTCATGGTGATGCCCTTCAGTTCAGGTGGTCCTGATTCACTTGATGGGGATGGCCGTGGCTTTGTCAACCGGCACCACGGTCACGCTGTTCTTGGGCGAGCCTTCGATCAGCTTGTCCGAGTAGCTGAGGTAGATCAGCACATTGCGCGCCGGGTCCACCATGCGCACCACCCGCAGTCGCTTGAACAGGATGGACAGGCGCTCGGTGAACACCTCTTCCTGCTGCTTCATGGGGCCGTTGAAGCTGATCGGTCCCACCTGCCTGCAGGCGATGGAGGCATCGGCCTTGTCTTCGGCCAGGCCGATGGCGCCCTTGATGCCGCCCGTGCGGGCGCGCGCCACATAGCAGGACACGCCCTTGACCTTGGGGTCGTCGTAGGCCTCGACCACGATCTTGTGGTCCGGGCCCAGCAGCTTGAACACCGTGTCGACCTCACCGACCTTCTGTGCATGCGCGCTCATCGACATGACGCAGATCAAACAAATCGAAGGCAGCAGTTTCTTCATCCAGGGCTCCGTTGGGGGTGTCGAAGCCATTGTGTCCCAGGGAAAAAGCCACTGCACGCCTGTCTTGAAATAGGTCCCGGCTAATCCTTCATGGATGCGCAGGGCGTTGACAAGCCGGCCCGCGGGCAGAAGATGCTCGGTCAGGGCCTGACCGGGCCCACTCAAGGAGCGAACAATGAAAGCGTATTTCGTGGGCGGCGGTATCGGATCACTGGCCGGCGCAGCCTTCATGGTGCGTGATGCCGGTGTGCCCGGCAGTGACATCACCATCTACGAGCAGTTGCCCTTGCTGGGCGGCAGCCTGGACGCGGTGGCCAAGACCGACGGTGGGTATTCGCTGCGCGGTGGCCGCATGCTCACCACCGACCACTATGAGTGCCTGTGGGATCTGCTCAAGACCATACCGTCCATCGAGCACGCGGGCCAGACGGTGTACGACGAGACCGTGCAGTTCAACGAAAAGAACGTGGCCCACTCACGTGCACGCCTGGTCGATCACAACCGGTTCAAGCTGGATGTGAGCACCATGGGCTTCAGCATGGCCGACCGCCTGGAGCTGCTCAAGCTGTCCGAAGCCAGCGAAGAGACGCTGGGCACCAGCCGCATCACCGACTGGTTGTCGCCGCCGTTCTTCCAGAGCAACTTCTGGTTCATGTGGCAGACCACGTTCGCCTTCCAGCCCTGGCACAGCGCGGTGGAGCTCAAGCGTTACCTGCACCGTTTCATGAACGAGTACCCTCGCATCGAGACCCTGGCCGGGGTCAAGCGCACGGTCTACAACCAGTACGACTCTATCGTTCGGCCCCTGGTGCGCTGGCTGGAAGGCCATGGCGTGAACTTCGTGCATGGCACCCAGGTCACCGATGTCGACACACGCGACGACGCTGGCGGGAAACTCTGCGTCACGGCGCTGCATCTCCGGCAGGGTGGGGCGCTCCGCACGGTGGCCATCGCCGAGGATGACCTGGTTTTTCTGCAGAACGGCTCGATGACCGATGCGTCCACCACGGGCTCGATGAGTACGCCGCCGGCACACCACACCAAGGCAGACAGCGGCGGCTGGGCGCTCTGGGAAAAGCTGGCCCGGTTGCGCCCGGATTTCGGCAATCCGGCGGCCTTCAACACCAGCATCCCTGAAAGCTATTGGGCCTCCTTCACCGTCACCTGCCACACGCCCGACTTCTTCGATGCGATGGAAGCGTTCTCTGGCAACAAGGCGGGCACCGGCGGCTTGGTCACCTTCAAGGATTCGAACTGGCTGATGTCGGTGGTGCTGTACCACCAGCCGCACTTCATCGGCCAGGCGCCAGGTGAGTTCGTGTTCTGGGGTTACGGCCTGCGACCCGACCGCATCGGTGACTTCGTGGCCAAGTCGCTCTCGGACTGCGACGGGGGCGAGATCCTGCAAGAGCTGTGCGGCCACCTGAACTTCGACCGCCAGGTGTTCGACGGAGCCGTGTGCATCCCCTGTCGCATGCCTTACATCACCAGCATGTTCATGCCCCGCGCTGAAAGCGATCGCCCTTTGCCGGTGCCTGCCAGCTCCAAAAACCTGGCCTTCATCAGCCAGTTCGTCGAGATCCCCGGCGATGTGGTGTTCACCGTCGAGTACTCGGTGCGGGCGGCTCAAACAGCCGTTTACCAGTTGCTGAAGGTGGACCGGCCGATCCCCGCGATCACACGGCACGACCACGCTCTCAAGGTGATCCTCGATTCGGTGCTCAAGTCGTTCGCCTGATGAACTGACGGCATCCTCGTTCCAGATCTGCAGGCCCTCGGCGCATGAGCGTCGGGGGCCTATTGATTTGCAACCGTTGGCCGATAACCCTGTTGGAACCTGCGGCGATCCAGCAGCTGTGACGCATGTGCGTCAGCGGCACCACGGTTCCTTGTCCTGAAAACCGTTTTGTGAACCAAACCAGGCTTTCGACGGCACCCGTCGACCATCCCGGCCATCGCCGCCACCGGGATGCCCCCTCCCGCCGCGAAGGCGGCAGCTCTGTGCTGCCGCCTTCGATCGATGCGCCTTTGCCGACCCGCAAGGGTGCGGCGCATCCGCCCGTGCGAGGCTCACTGGAAGACCTTGCGGTGCGTGGCCACCCCTGGCTGTGGTTTCCTCGTGCCCTGGAGGCCCAGTTCAACGAGGAAACCCTGGCGGTGCGCCGGCGTTTCCTGCTGATCTGCTGCCTGTTGGGGATGCTGGGCATCTGGTTCGGGACGACGCAGGCTCGCCTGGCCATGCCGGACATCACCTCGCGCTCGCTCCACCTGGTCGACACCTATCTGGGTGTGCTCGTCGCTTGCGTTGCTGCCGTGATGATCACGCCACGTGCCTGGCGCCGGGTCTGGCATTTCGAAAGCGTGGTGTTTCTGTGCGCCACGGGTTTGAACCTGATCATGATCTGGGCTGCCAGCAACAGCCGGGCAGATGGCGCCTACACGCAAAGCGCCATGGTGATCGGGCCGGTGATGTTCGTGTGCATCGCGGCCCGCCTTCGCTTCGCGTGGTCGCTGGTGTGTGCGCTGGTGACCTTGCTGGGCTACATGCTGGCCATGCGCGGCCACACACCTGCGCAGCAAACCGTGATCGACAGCATCATCAAGCTGCAGGTGCTGAGCTACGCCTATGCCGTGGTGGCCAGCTACACGCTGGAGTACCGTGAGCGTCGCAACTGGGTGCTGCGCAAGCTCCAGGAGCAGCACCGGGGGGCCCTCCAGGCGGCCTCCGAGCGTCTGCGCCACCTTTCGGTGCGCGACCCACTGACCGGCCTGTACAACCGTCGGCAGTTCGATGGCGACCTGATGGCCGCCTGCCAGGCTGCCGCGGCCTCTGGTGAGCCCCTGGCGCTGCTGATGCTGGATGTAGACCACTTCAAGCGGTACAACGATGCCTACGGCCACCCGGCGGGTGATGCCTGCCTGGTGCGTGTGGCCCATGTGCTGGCCCGCGTGGCGGAGGCCCATGGCGGCACCGCAGCCAGGCTGGGTGGGGAAGAGTTCGCACTGGTGCTGCATGGCCGCCATGGTCCCGGGGCCCGTGCCGTCGCGCAGGCCTTGTGCGAAGCCGTGCGAGCCGAGGCGATCGAGCACGGTGCCTCGGCCACAGGTCCCCACGTGACGGTCAGTGTCGGGGTGGCGCTGGCCACGGGGGCAGGTGGCGCACAGCCGCAGGCCTTGCTCGGCACCGCAGACCGTGCCCTGTACCAGGCCAAGGACGAAGGACGTGACCGCATCGTCCTGATGCCGGTGGACGCAGAAGCTCGGCCCCGGCTGGAGCAGCCCGCGGATGACGCTGTGGGTGTCGATGCAGGTGCTCCTGCTGAGCCCGCCGAGAGCCCCTACCTGCGTGCCATCGACAAAGGCTTGTGGGGGCTGCGCTTCGATGGTGACCTGGAGCGCCGCTACCGCAAGCACGATCTCGATGATCGCCGCAAGCTGCTCGGCCTGACGGTCATGGTCGGCATGGTGCTCTACAACCTGTACCTGTTCATCAGCCAGGACATGTTTCCCGACATCAGCGCGACGGTGCTTCAGACGCAGATCGGTTTGAGCGCCTTCCTGGTGGCGGTGGCATGGCCCGTCTACTCACGCAAGCGCCTGGCCCCGATGTTGTACGAAGGGGTGTTCTGTGGCGGTACGTCGCTGGTTGCCATCGTGTTTGCCTGCGTCCTGTCGCAAAGCCGGGAAACGACCACCCTGGCCTACATCATCTGCCTGGTGCTGGTGCCCATGTTCTCGGGCGTCGGCGCACGTCAGCCGTTCCGCTACACCTGCGTGCCAGCTGTCATCACGGTGGTGGCCGTGGTGCTGTTCTTCAAGCCGGTCGGGCCCATGCAGGAGATGGTGTATTCGCGAAGCGTCCTGCAGATCTTCAACATCACGGTGTTCACGCTGATCCTGTCATACTCGCTGGAGCTTGGCGCGAGGCGGACCTGGCTGCTCGGGCAGATCGACCGGCTGCAGAGCGAAGCCTTGCACCAAACCACCGAGCGCCTGCGTTGCCTGTCGGTGCAGGACCCGTTGACCGGTCTGCCCAACCGCCGCCAGTTCGAAACCGATCTGTTGCGACTGTGGCGCGAAGGTGCCCAGGATCATCACCCTGTCGGGTTGCTCATCGTCGACGTGGACTTTTTCAAGCTCTACAACGATGGTTATGGCCACCCCGAAGGTGACCGCTGCCTGCAGCGTCTGGGCGGCGTGCTGCGCGAGGTGGCCAAAAGGCACGCCTGCCTGGTCGCCCGCCTGGGCGGTGAGGAGTTCGCCTTGTTGCTGCCCGGAGGCACGGCAGCAGAGGCGCAGGCCCTGGGGCAGGCCGTGTGCCAACGTGTCCGCGAGGCCGCTGTCGAGCACCGGCATTCCCGCGTGGCCAGGCACGTGACCGTGAGCATCGGTGCCGCCAGCCTGTGGCCTCGGCGGATTGCCGATCGCCATCAACTGCTCAAGGTGGCGGACAAGGCCTTGTACAAGGCCAAGACAGCCGGACGTGACAGGGTGTCCGTGGTGGATGAGGAGCGGGGGCAGGCAGTATCGAGCAGGGACCTGACGGGCGGGCCTGCGGCTTCTGCCGCCAGCGCCTGAGCGCCTGCAACGGGCCTCAGGCTTCTACCGCTTGGTTCTCGCTGCGCCTGTCGCCCGCCTCAGGCGGCGGCCACCTTGAACACGGCCACGGCCTCCACCAACTGGCGGGCCTGGTTCTTGAGCTGTTCTGCGGCCGCGGCCCCTTCTTCCACCAGCGCGGCGTTTTGCTGCGTGGTGCGGTCCATCTGGGACACGGCCTCACCGATCTGCGCCATGCCGGTGCTTTGTTCGGTGTTGGCGCTGCTGATCTCGCCCATGATCTGCGTGACGCGCTCGATGGCCGTCACCACTTCGCTCATGGTCGCCCCTGCACGGTCCACCAGCGCGCTGCCGGCTTCCACGCGCTCTACGCTGGTGCCGATCAGGGCCTTGATCTCACGGGCTGCGGTGGCACTGCGTTGCGCCAGGATGCGCACCTCGCCGGCCACCACCGCAAACCCGCGGCCCTGGTCACCTGCACGTGCAGCTTCCACGGCGGCGTTCAGTGCCAGGATGTTGGTCTGAAAGGCGATGCCGTCGATCACGCTGATGATGTCGACGATGCGGCGCGAGCTGTCATTGATGCCGCGCATGGTTTCGACCACTTCGCCAACCACCTCACCCCCCTTCAGCGCGACGGCGCTGGCGCCTTTGGCCAGCGTGTCGGCTTCGCGGGCGTTCTCGGCGTTGTGCTTGACCGTGGCGCTGATCTCTTCCATGGAGGCGGCCGTTTCCTGCAGGGCGCTGGCCTGCTGTTCGGTGCGGTTGGCCAGGTCGTTGTTGCCCAGCGAGATCTCCACACTCGCCGTGGCCACGCTTTCGGCGTTCTGGCGCACGCCCCGCACGATGCTGGACAGCTTGCCCTGCATCTCGCGCAGAGCGCCCAGCAGTTCTGCCACCTCGTCCCGCCCCTGCACGTGGATGGAGCGCGTCAGGTCGCCTTCAGCAACGGCGCGAGACAGGCCCACCGCATGGTCGATGGGCTTGACGATGGCACGGCTGACCACCACGCCAAAGACCACGCCCACCACGCTCACCACCAGCATGACCACCAGGCTGAGCACGGTGGCACGGCTGGCGTCGCGTGTGGCTTGCTCTGCGATGTCGGCGCTGTCGGCCGCGATGCGCTGGCTTGCTTCCGCCAGGAACTTGCTCGGTTCACGGTCCATGCCCTTGACGGCCTGGTCGCCCACCGACGCCTGGTAGCCGCTGGCCTTGAACTGCTCGAAAGCCCCCCGGTAGGATTGGCCCATCTTGGCGTGCGCCTCGATGAACTGGCCCATCAGGGTCTTGCTGCGCCCGGGCGGCAATTGGCCGTTGAGCGTGGTGGCCTTTTGTGCCACATCACGCTCGCTGTCCTGGAAGGCCTTCCAGTAGCGGCTCAGCTGTTCGGGGTCCTGCCCACGGATCAGGGTGTTTTTCCACTCCTGCACCTGGGTCTTGAACTGGTTCTCGATCTTCGCCATGGCCCGCTCGTGGGCGACATGGGTCTGAACATCGGTGCCGTACAAATGGAGCGATTGGTTGAGCTGGTGGATGCCGAACAGCGCGGCGGCCAGGACCAGCAGCAGCATGCCCGCAAAGGCGAGCGGGAGTTTGAGGCGGAGTTTCATGAGCGTGCAAGCACCGGGGTTGGGGCCACCGGGTGTTTGGCGCGCAGGCCTGCCTGCCGTCCGATGGCCCGAGACGGCGGAGCACAACGTTTTTTCGGCTCAGAACCGGAAAACTTGAAAGAACTTGCACCTCGTTGTAGGTCTCGGTAGATTGCCCATTCAGGCACCCCGCTTCACCGCCCGGCGCGGCTGGTTGCTCATCGGCGCGCGACCCAGTAGACAGCGCCCTGCGGGCCATACCGTTCTTCGTGCTGCTCGTTGGCGGCCAGCACGAAGCGGTCGCCCGGCACCAGATGGCGTGTCTCGCCGTTGACCGTCAGCCACATCTCGCCTTCACGACCAGCGCGTGGGCTTCGAAGGGGTGGCCATGCGAATCCACGATCTGGCCAGGGGCCCATGTCCGCTCGACCACCTCGCTGAAGCCTTCGGCCCGCGCGGCCTGCTCGAACATCTCGTAAGTCGGGTGCATGGTTTTGCTCCTCGGAGAAGGGTTCAGCGCGCCACATGGGGCGACACCACCTGGGTGACCCAGTCCAGCATGGCCCGCACGCGCAGGGGAACATGGCGCCGATGGGCATACAGCAATGACACTGGCAGCGGGGGCGCCGCCAGCTTGGGCAGCACCTGCAGCAGCGTACCGGCATCGATGTGCCGCTGCATGCCCAGCATGGGCGCCTGGATCATGCCCAGGCCGGCCAGGCAGGCGGCGTGGTAAGCATCGGTGCCATTGACGACCACGTTGCAACGCATCGGCAGGCGTTTGGCCACGCCCTTGTCCAGGTAGTCCCAGGCCGCGCCCTGCAGGCCGAGTTTGTCAGCATAGTGCACCACACGGTGTGCGGCCAGATCGGCCAGGGAGCGTGGTGTGCCGTGCCGCTTCAGGTAGTCGGGGCTGGCCACATTGACTTGCGGCAGTTCGCCCAGGCGGCGCACCACCAGGTCCGAATCGACCAGGGCGCCGATACGCAGCACGCAGTCGAATCCCTCCCGTACCAGGTCCACGCGGCGATCTGTCGTGCTGATGCCGATCTCGAGTTGAGGATGCGCGGCCAGGAACTCAGGCAGACGAGGAATGACGAGATCGCGCGCCAGCCCGTTGGGCAGGTCGATGCGCAAGCGACCCCTCAGGCCGCTGCCTGCAGGCTGGAACAGCGTCTGCAGCTCGTCGGCTTCGCGCAGCAGCTCGGCGGCCCGCGCCATGAACTGTTCGCCGTCAGGGCTCAGGCGCACGCTGCGGGTGGTGCGCTGCAGCAGGCGCGTGCCCAGGCCAGCCTCCAGCCGCGTCACCGCATCCGACACCCGGCCCTTGGCCATGCCCAGTTGCTCGGCAGCGCGGGTGAAGCTGCTCAGCTCTGCCACGCGAACGAAGATGCGCAGGGTGTCGAGGTCCATGAGGTTGATTGTTCCTTGAAAAGGAACAGTCTGGCCGTTTCAGGCCACTTTATCCGAAGGCAATGGCTGCCTACAGTCTCTTCATCGCAACGGCTTCAGCCTTCAGGAGAACCCCATGACCGCTTCCAACGCCACCGTCACCACGCCTGCCCGCATCGCCTTGATCACAGGCGGCAGTCGCGGACTCGGCCGCAACACGGCCCTGCACCTGGCCCGACAGGGCACCGACGTGGTCCTCACCTACAAGGGCCATGAGGCTGATGCCCTGGCTGTCGTGCGCGAGATCGAAGCGCTGGGCCGCCAGGGCGTGGCCCTGCAGCTCGACATGGGCGACAGCGCTGGCTTCAAGGGCTTCGCCGAACGCGTCAAGGCCGTGCTGTCCAGCCAGTGGCAACGCGAGCACTTCGACTACCTTGTCAACAACGCCGGAACGGGCGTGCATGCGGCCTTTGCCGACACCACCGAGGCGCAGTTCGACGAGCTCGTCAACGTGCACCTCAAGGGCACTTTCTTCCTGACGCAAAAGCTGTTGCCCCTGATCGCCGATGGGGGCCGCATCGTCAACACCTCCAGTGGTTTGGCGCGCTTCAGCCTGCCAGGCTATGCGGCCTACGCTGCGATGAAGGGTGGCATCGAGGTGCTCACGCGCTACATGGCCAAGGAGCTGGGCGCGCGCCGCATCGCTGTCAACACCATCGCCCCGGGCGCCATCGAAACGGATTTCGGCGGCGGCGCGGTGCGTGACAACCAGCAGCTCAACACGCAGATCGCCGGTCTCACCGCCATGGGGCGGGTGGGCCTGCCCGACGACATCGGGGGCGCCGTGGCGGCGCTGCTGTCCGAGGGCAACGGCTGGATGACCGGCCAGCGGGTGGAAGTGTCGGGCGGGATGATGCTTTGAGTCGGGCAACGCGGGGGCGGTGTTGCTGCCTCAGAGCTTGCCCAGTTCCACCTTGAAGGCGTTGTAGTACTTCGAGAAGTTCTCCATGTAGCCCACCAGGGCCTTCACGTTGGTGTCGCCCATGCCGGGGTACATGCCGCCGGCTTTGGGGATGACATTCATCAGGTTCATGGTGATCTTCAGGCTGTCCAGCTCGAACTGCTTGCTGGAGGCCAGGTGCTTGGCGAGTGCCTTGGTGCGAAACGCCTTGGCATCGGCATAGGCGGACAGCTTCTTTGCGTCGGAGCCTTCCTTGTAGAGCGTCTCCAGGTCCTTGGTGACGGATTTGACATCCTTGAGCAGCTTGGTCAGGGGCGTGGCCACGCCGTCCTTGAGCCGCTTGTTGAAATCCTTGTCGGTCGAACCGGCGATCTGTGTCACCCAGGCCTTGACGGCGTTGGGGCCCCGCTTGGCGATGTTGCCGAGCTGGTCCTGCAGGTTGTCGACGCCTGACAGCGCGCTCTTGATCCTGTCTTCATCCTTGGGGTTCATCGCAGTCATCCTTGACAGCTGGGGCAGTGAGGGAGGGCGCCCGCCGCGGGCTTCACGGCAGGCACTCGGATGAACAAATTCTTGCACCAAGCAGGCGCGTATTGACGATGCCGCAGCCTGCGGATCGGTACGGTCCAATTGGACTGTCCCCCGCGGTTTTGTCCGGTTATCCATCGCCTTGCCATGGTCTGCCTGTGCTTCCTACGATGTTCACATCGACATCCAATGGAGCACCGCATGGAAACGCAGGAACTGCACCGAGGCCGCCTCATCGACCACCTTCAACTGGTGGTGCGTGACCTTGACGCCAGCCGTGCCTTCTACGGGGCTGTCCTCGATGTGCTTGGGGTGCCGATCGGTGGTTCGGGCGATGGCTACTTCTGGGCCGATGAGCTGTTCGTATCGACTGCCGACAGCGTGGCGGCGCAAGGTCACCTGACCGGGCGGCACCATCTGGCATTCCAGGCTGGTGACGAAGCCACGGTGCAGGCGTTCCACCGGGCCGCGCTGGCCCACGGCGGCCGGGACAACGGCGCCCCCGGTCCGCGGCCCTACCACCCGGGCTATTACGCCGCTTTCGTGCTCGATCCGGACGGCAACAACGTCGAAGCCGTGTTCCACGGGGCCGCAAACCGGAGCGCCGCTTCTGTGAAGATCACTTTCTGACGCCCCGGACGCTTCCGTCTCCAGCGACGGTAGCAAATCGAAACGATTCTCCCCCTTCAGAGGGGGCGCCTGAGCGCGGATTCGCCGTTAAGGTGTGGCCCTTGGGGGCCGGTGATCACGGTACCCCGCAGCAATACCAGATTGAGGCTCAGGGGCGCCACCATGGGACAGAACCGCATTTCACTTTCCAATGAAGACTACGCAGAGGTCGACGCCGCCCTCGATGCGTTGGAGAGTTCACTGGCCGTGTTGACGCATCTGTCCTTGCAGGAACGCCGTGCCCTGCCCAAGATGGCCGAGAAGTCGGAAGACTTCTGTCGACGCACCTTGACGGTCCTCTCACAAAACCCGCAGATCGTCCCGCCCGGGCTCGATGTGGCGCAAGCCCAGCGCGGTCTGGAGCAGTTGGGTGCACTGCGCGTGCGCACGGCGCGCTTGCGCCGTCTGCTGGGCCGGGCCGAGGATTCCGAGATGGCCGTGGGCAGCGAGGTGATGAATGCCTCGCTGGAGGGCTATGCCTTGCTCAAGGTGCTGGGATGGGGCCCAGGGCTGGATGCCCTGTGCGAGGACATTGGCGCGCGCTTTTACCGCACGCCACGCCAGCCACGGTCAGACGTGGCGGCGCCGATGCAGGATCAGTGAGTGTGCGAAGCCCGCCACAGCGCGGCGGCTTTGCCTTTCGTCCCGCCTCGCTCAGCCCTCAATGACCCTTTGAAGCAGGTCTCGGTGTCGGGTTGCCGGCCGCGCGTGGCCGTGCTCCCGTACCCGGTCCAGCAGCAACCCGTCGATCGCCATCACCAACAGGGGCGCCACCGCCTCTGCGTGGGCCACACCGGCGCGCTGTAAAGCAGCCAGCGCCACCTGCAGGAAGTGCGCCCTGTGCGCGTCGAGGATGGCGGCCAGTTCCGGCTCTCGTGAGGCCAGCAGGAACAGCTCGAAACGCGCCACGAGCCGCCCGCGCTTGGGGGCTGACAACCAGTCGTCGATCCGGTGCTCCAGCAGGTCCAGCAGATGGTGGGTTGACCACTGTGCATCTTGCATCCGCTCTGCATCGAGTGCCAGATCCGCCAGATCCAGCTCAGCGTGGCGTTGCAGGGCCAGGCGAAGCAGGTCCAGGCGCGAGCGGCAATAGAACGATGTCGACCCTGTGGGGATACGTGCCTGCGCATCCACGGCCCGGTGGGTCAGTCCGCGCGCGCCCACGCTGCCCAGCAGGGAGATGGCCGCGTCGGCGATGAGGGTCTTGCGTTCTTGTTCCATGAAGGGCGCAGGTAAGGGTTTTCGAGGTATTTTTGCATTCTCTACAAATGTAGAGTCACGCCACTCTACAGGCGTAGATCATAAACATGCGAAAGGCTCGGCCATGGCGTTCCTGTTCAATCATCCTCTCACCCGGCCTCGTACCGGGCTGTGCCAGCTTCTGGCTTCAACGGTGATCCGGCTGCTGCCGCTTGCGGTTGCATGGGTGGCCGTGCCAGGCGTTGCGCTGGCCCAGTCGGTGGTTGCCTCAAGCAGTTTCGCTGTCAAGGACGTGCGTCCCGAGGGCTACAGCTGGTTCTGGGACAACGCGGACGAACGGCTGTTCAAGGGCGCCAATCTGGAGAACCGCAGTTTTCGTTGGCTGCAGGCACCAGCCACACCCCAGCACCTGGGCTACTCCGCAGGCGCCCGTTATGAGGCCGCGTCCTTCTTCGGCGGTGCGCTGCACAAGGTGGTTGTCAGCTACCTGGATCCGGCCACGCAGCAGGGACGCGTGGCCTCCGACAACTTCCTGGGCAGCAAGCCCTACAGCTTCCTGGCGGCGGAGGTGTCCATCGATGGCAAGCCGCCCTTCACGGTGCTGGTGCAGTACAACGCAGTGGGCGAAGGCTACGGCGACAGCCAGTTCCGCATCGATGTCACTGCCGCCGCCGACCCAGCCCTGGCACAGGCCTATGTGAACCACCTGGGCCGCACGCTGCGTGGCTTGAAGCCCGACCTGATGAACGCACTCAATGAGCGCTACTTCAACGGTGTGCTCAAGACGCGTGGCTACTACAGCTACGGCAAGGTGGACAAGAACCTCAACGTGACTTTGACCATCGTGCAGGAGATCCGCGGCATCACGCCCGAGATGCTGTCCTGGTGGTGGGACCACATCGGCAACACCGAGCGGTACCGCCTGTGGCAGCCGATGGACCACGTGCATTTCGAGTGGACCGTGCCGCCCAACAGCCCGGACATGCTCTACGACGTCGGCGCGGTGCAGAAGGTCAAGGAGTACGTGGGCAAGTCCGCCTGGACGCTCACCATCGCGGGGGCAGACCCGCATGCAGCGCCGTTGCCGCCCGTGGCCATCACCGATCCGGGCTTCTTCTACGCCCGCACCAACCTCTCGCTGCTGCAGAGCGTGCTGCCGAGCAATTCGCTGGTGCACCAGTGGAAGCCCAATCCCAGCGGCGACGGGGTGGTGCTGACCAGCACCTTCGTGAACACCGCCCTGGCGCTGGTGCTCAACACCAACTTCTTCAATGACCTGGGCTCGCATGCGCTGCGCGAGTTCCAGATGCTGCCGTACTTCCTGCCGCGCCTGTACCGGCGCGAGCAGCTGGGGGAGTGAGCGGGCGGGCCGGGCATGGCCGGCCCGCGGTCAACCGCTGAAGCCGCCCTGATCCAGGAAGGCCTGTTCGTCTGGCGTGGTGGTGCGGCCCAGCAGGGCGTTGCGGTGCGGGAAGCGGCCGAAGCGCTGGATGATGTCGCGGTGCCCGCGTGCGAACCGGGCCGCGTCGCCGCCCAGCGGGGCTTGCAGGCTCACGGCCAAATCCTGGTCAGCCAGGTCTTCCGAATGTGAGAAGGGCAGGTGGAAGAAGGTGCGCAGGCCTGCCGCGATGCGGTCGGGGTGGCCGGCCGCCAGCGCGGCACGCGCCACCTCGCGTGCCTTGGCATCGGTCTCGTACATGCGTGAACTGCCCCGGAAGGCATTGCGCGGAAACTGGTCCAGCAGGATCAACAAGGCGAGCGCCCCTTCTGCAGTGCTGGCCCAGTCGGCCAGTTCGCCCTGTGCGGCGCGTTGGTGCAAGGCCATGAAGCGTTCACTGAACCGGCGGTCGAAGCCCGCGTCGTGGCTGAACCAGTGAGGTTCTGCCTCACGCCAGAACTGCACGACATCGGATGCCTGGTCTGCCATGGGTGTTTCCTTCTGGACAGTCTTGTCGACGATCAAGCCAGCGTCTTGGGCGGGTTGCCCGATTCGGGCGGCCCGCCGCGGTGTGACTTGGTCCAGCTGTAATCAACGGGCAACTCGTCGCTCACACCGGGCTTGCCGACGTTGTCACCCAATTCTGAGTTGAGCACCACATGGTGGTTCAGGGCTTGGCCACTGGCGTCCTTGTCCTTGCGGCGCGCCTCGGCAAAGGCCAGGGCGGGCAACAACTGCTCATCGGTGAAGGCCTCGACGAAGGGGCGGCCTTGGGACATCCAGTAGACGACGATGCTCATGGGGTGGGGAGGTGGCGGCTCGAGATGCGTCAGTGTAGTGCGGGCAGACCTACAGGCACTGCCCTACAGGGCCCTCAGCCTTGGCTGACAGACGGGGTGAGCGCGCTGGCTGACCATCTCGTAATCATCCACTTACCGGGAGTGCCCCATGAGCACCGTGACGTCACCCGTCCACCCAGCGTACAGCACGCATGTCCTGCCCACCGATGCCACGGCACCGGCCACGTCCCTGGCTACCCTGAGCGCCGTGTCCTGGGGCGCCGTGTTTGCCGGCGCCGCCGGCGCCGCAGCGTTGTCGCTGATCCTATTGATCCTGGGCACCGGCCTTGGGCTGGCGGCGTTTTCGCCGTGGACGGGGGCGGGTGTGTCCGCCACCACCTTCGGTGTCACGGCCATCCTGTGGGTGACGCTGACCCAATTGGCAGCCTCAGGCCTGGGTGGCTATCTCGCCGGCCGGCTGCGCACCAAGTGGACAGGGCTGCACACCGATGAAACCTACTTCCGTGACACGGCCCATGGCTTCCTGGCCTGGTCGGTGGCTTCTCTGGCCACCGCGGCCGTGCTGACGGGCACCATCGGCGCGATCCTGGGCCAGGGCGCCCAGGTGGCGGCAGACCGTCCTGTGGTCACGCAAGGCCGTGCGGCCGATGGCTACTTCATCGACACCCTGTTCCGCCCGGATCCTGCGCGTGGCGCCGTCATCGTGGCCACCCCGGCGCCTGATGCCGAAGCGGCCCGCATCTTCGCCAAAGGCTTGCGCGAAGGCGCGCTGCTGGACGAGGACGTCCGTTACCTGGGCCAGGTGGTGGCGCAGCGCACGGGCCTGACCCAGCCGGTGGCCGAGCGCCGTGTGACCGATACCTTCGAGCGCACCAAGCAAGCCGCTGACAAGGCCGCCCAGGCCACGGCCCACGCTTCGCTGTGGATGTTCATCTCGCTGCTGGCAGGCGCCTTCGTGGCCAGCTGGTTCGCGACCTACGGTGGGCGCCGGCGCGATCTGTGATCGCCTCGTCGAGCCAACCGATCCATTCATTCATTGATTTTCCAAGGAGACCGCCATGCCTGCTCTGCTGCTCTGGTTGCTGGGTGTACCCCTGCCCATCATCATCATCCTCGCGCTGATCCTCTGATCAACGCATGCCACCCTCCACCGCCCGCAAAGGCCAGGCACCGGGCCACCATTCCCGGGATGTGTTCCGCCAGCGCTTCATGCAGCGTTTCACCGACCCGGCCTTTCAGGCCGAGCGGGCGTCGCTGGACCGGCTGGAAGCCATCGCCTGGCAAGCCTACGAAGAGGGGCGCAAAGCCCCCATCACGCAGCGGGCGGGGGAGGGGTTCGCAGACCCTGATTACGAATTGTCGGTGGAGTGGGTCGAGGCACGGCAGCGCCTGTTGGCGGCGCAGGCGCGGTGGGCACGGCCCGATACGCCGCCCCGTGTGCTGCTGGTGTCCTGCTCTGCCCGCAACGATGGTTCATGCCCCGGCGAGATCGCCAAGACCTACCGCCTTGCCAAGATCGCACGGGAGGCGATGGACCAGGCGGGCATCGAAACCGACCTGCTGGACCTGAGCCTGCTGACCTCCGATTACGACCGCCACATCCACCCCTGCAAAGGCTGTGCATCGACTGCGATGCCCTTGTGCCATTGGCCCTGCAGCTGCTATCCCAACCACAGCCTGGGGCAGACCGGCGACTGGATGAACGAGATCTATGAGCGGTGGGTGTCAGCGCACGGCGTGCTGTTGCTGACACCGGTGTACTGGTACCAGGCCACCAGCCCGCTCAAGCTCATGATCGATCGTTTGGTGTGCGCCGATGGCGGCAATCCGGACCCCACCAGCACCCATGGCAAGAAGGCCCTTGAGGCCAAGGCGATGGAGCTCGATGGCTGGTCTTACCCCAAGCACCTGGCAGGCCGTGCCTACGGCGTGGTGGTGCATGGTGATGTGGCGGGCATCGAAGGTGTGCGCCGTTCATTGTCGGACTGGCTGGAGTGGATGGGGCTGGTGAATGCCGGACACCGCAGCCGCCTGGACCGGTTCATCGGCTACTACGAACCGTATGCCACCAGCCATGACACGCTGGATGCCGACCTTGATGTTCAGGAAGAAGTGCGCAACGCCGCCAGGGCGGTGGCCCGGGCGGTGCTCGCGTTGAGAGCGGGGCAACTTGTCAGGCCTGACGAGGCCTTGAAGGAGCCGAGACCGAAGTGAGACCGGTGGTGTCTTGAATGCCTGAAGGCGCGATGCGAGATACTTGATCCACCGCGATGAGGCATGCATGATTTGCCCCTCACGGGACGTGCACCGCAGAGCCTCGGCCGAGGCCGCGCGGCGTCCGCAAACCTGGAGCCCATATTGACGCAGCAACCCCCCTCGGTGCCCGCCCTGCACCCGCACTACGACGCCCTGATCGCCAGGGCCCGCACCTTGCCGCCTCTGCGTGTGGCCGTGGTCCATCCCTGCAACGACGTCTCCCTGGGTGCTGCCCTTGAATCGGCCGAACTGGGACTGATCACGCCGGTGATGATCGGCCCCCGGCAGAAGATCGAAGCTGCTGCTGAACAACTCGGTCGCAGCCTGGCGGGCACCTTGATCATCGACGCGCCTCACAGCCATGCCGCCGCCGATGCCGCCGTGGCCATGGTGCTCAAGGGCGAGGTCGATGCACTGATGAAGGGCAGCCTGCACACCGATGAGCTGATGGGCGCCGTGGTTCGCCGTGAAGGCGGCCTGCGCACCTCGCGGCGCATCAGCCACTGCTTCGTGATGGACGTGCCGGGGCATGACCAACCGCTCATCATTTCGGACGCGGCCATCAACATCGCCCCCACGCTGGAGGAAAAGGCCGACATCGTGCAGAACGCGATCGACCTGGCCCACGCGTTGCACCTGCCCGCCGTGCGCGTGGCCATCCTGTCGTCGATGGAGATCGTGAACCCGAAGGTGCCTTCCACCATCGACGCGGCAGCCCTGTGCAAGATGGCTGAGCGGGGCCAGATCACAGGTGGGCAGCTTGACGGTCCGCTGGCCATGGACAATGCCATCGACCCGGAGGCCGCCCGCATCAAAGGCATCGTCTCCACGGTCGCCGGGCAGGCCAATGTGCTCATCGTGCCTGACCTGGATGCCGGCAACATGCTGGCCAAGAGCCTGACCTTCCTGGCAGGGGCCTACTCGGCGGGCATCGTGCTGGGGGCCAAGGTGCCGGTGATCCTGACCAGCCGCGCAGATTCAGAGGCGGCTCGCCTGGCATCGTGCGCGGTGGCATCGATGCTGGCCCAGGCTGGGCGCGACAAGCTGATCAAGGCGGTCGGATGAGCGGTTCGATCCATGCGCGGCAGGGCCTGCTGCTGGTGCTCAATGCAGGCTCGTCGAGCATCAAGTTCTCGGTGTTCGAGGTCGAGCCGGGTGGGGCGCCGCAAGAGCGCTTCGGCGGGCAGGTCGAAGGCATCGGCGGTGCGGCGCGCTTCACCGTCAAGTCATCCGATGGCGAACCGGTGGGCGAACATGCATGGCCTGAAGGCGTCACCGTAGACCACGAGCAGGCCTTGCACCAGATCGACGATTGGTTGAATGCCCACCTGCAGGGGCGTGCCTTCCTGGCATGCAGCCACCGTGTGGTGCACGGGGGGCTGAAACACGCAGCGCCTGTGTTGATCGATGACGCTGTCCTGACCGAGCTGGAGGCGCTGTGTCCGCTGGCCCCACTGCACCAGCCCCACAACCTGGCACCCATCCGAGCGATGCGCGCACGGCTGCCGAACCTGCCCCAGATCGCCTGTTTCGACACGGCCTTCCACCGGGGGCAGAGCGAGGTGGTGCAGCAGTTTGCGCTGCCACGGGCCATCACCGAAGCCGGCGTGCGCCGCTACGGCTTTCACGGCCTGTCCTATGAGTACATCGCGTCGGTGTTGCCGCAGGTGCATCCGCGCCTCGCCAACGCACGGGTGATCGTGGCGCACCTGGGCAATGGCGCCAGCCTGTGTGCCATGCAGGGCGGGCGCAGCCTGGCCTCGACCATGGGCTTCTCGGCGCTGGATGGCCTGGCCATGGGCACCCGCTGTGGCGCGCTGGATCCGGGCGTGGTGTTCCACCTGCTGCGCGAGATGAGGCTGTCGCCAGAGCAGGTCGAGCACATGCTCTACCACGACAGCGGCCTGCTGGGCATGTCGGGCGTCTCGAACGACATGCGTGCCCTGCGCGCCCGGGCCACCGAGCCCCAGGTGCGCCAGGCCCTCGACATCTACGTGCACCGCATCGTGCGCGAGATCGGATCGATGGCCGCCGTGCTCGGTGGGCTCGATGCGCTCATCTTCACGGCCGGCATCGGCGAGCATGGGGTGGACACGCGTGCCGAGGTGCTGCAAGGCTGCCGCTGGCTGGGCTTGGAGCTCGATGCCGAACGCAACGCGGCCAGCGCCGCCTGCATCACGCGGGGTGATCCTGCGGAGACACCGTCGGCATGGGTGGTGCCCACGGACGAAGAAGGCATGCTGGCGCGCCATGCGCTGGACGTGTTGGCCCGCACCGCGTGACGGAACGCGGCCGTCAAGGAACTGACCGATCGATCAGGCCCAGGACGCGGCATTCCTGCACCAGGCTGCGTGCATCGCCTGCATCGAGTGGCGTGAGCAGGAAGCCGCGCCGGCGCTCTCCCTCTCGAGTGCGCTGAGCACGCCACACCTGGAGCTCGCCCGCGCCGATCTGAATCGATGCAGGCGTGCTTGATCCGGCCGGGTCTATCTGCAAGCGGTGTTGGCCGGGCCGGACATCCACCCCCAGCACCGAGCACGGGATGGTCTCCTGCAACAGCTTGCCGTCCAGGCGAAGCGTGGCATGGCCTGAGGCGTCGGTCCAGTCGTTGCGCACGATGAGCAGGCGTGCCCGGTCCATCGGCGGGGGGCTCAGGCGGTGCACTGCGGCGATCTGGCCCGCGGTAGACGGCGGCGCGGTGGTGCAGGTCCGCATCACGCCCTGGCGATAGCACTGTTCGGACTCGGCGCTGCGTTTGCTGGCAGGTGGTGTGCTGCAAGCGCCTAGCAGGGCACACAGGGCCAGGATGGCCAGTGGGGGATGGCGTCTGAAATGCCAGCTGATACACGTCAAGGCTTGTCTCCTGCGGGCGCTGATACAGCCGCCTCAGGGCTTGATTCTGCGAGCTTTGAATGAAAGCAAGGTTTGGAATTGTTGCAGGCTTGGCTGCCATAAGGCGGTCATGGGGCGTCATGAACCGTTCGGTTCAGCCCCGGAAGCGAAAGCCCTGCTACGCTGGCGACGCCATGCCCAAGCCCGCCCCCCGATCAACACCGGCCAGCCAGACGCGGCGCTCGCTGCTCGCCCGTCTGGTCGCCACCTTGTTCGGCGCAGGGCCTCTGGCGGCCCTGGCCGCGCGGCGCAAACCCAAGGTGAATCCGCCCGTGGGGCAGCCCTCCTGGCGCCCTGACCACATCGTCATCGTCATTCTTGAGAATCTGTCGGCGTTCGATGCCACCGAGGCCCAGCTCAAGCGTGGTGATGCGCCGGTGTACTCGGGTATCGCCAACTGGCGTTTCCTGAACCAACTGGCCCAGGATGGGGCCCGGTTCACCAATGCGCATTTCACACGCACGCCTTACGGCTCCGAATGGCCCACACGGCCCAGCCAACCCAATTACCTGTATCTGTTTTCCGGCCATCACCAGGGTGTGCTGCCGGCATGGTTCGAAGACGCCCGGTCACCCTACACCGGGCAGGCGCTGTTCAACCGCGATGGCGGGCGGTTGCCGGTCCCACGTCAGACACGGATCGGCGTGGGCAATGCCAATCTGCCCGAGGATTGGCTGCCTCTGTGCTCGCCCAATCTGGGCGCGGCGCTGATGCAGTCCGGCCGCAGCTTTGCCAGCTTCAGCGAATCGCTGCCATACCCCAGCTGGAACTGTGGCACCGACGACCGTGTGGCCGCCTGTGCCGACAGCCATGCCGCCACAGACCTGTACCGCCGCAAGCACAACCCGGCCGTCAACTGGACGGACCAGCGCGCCCCCACCAGCCCACGCGGGCGCCACGGCGATCTGGCGAATCACGTGATGCCGGTGAGCGTGAACCTGGGTTTCGCGCCGACGCGCGATCCGGTGCTCAAGCGGGCCTTCCGGGGTTTTGCGCAGGATGCAGGTGGCAAGCCTCTGGCGTTCGACAGCCTGCCCCACGTGTCCATCGTGGTGCCCAACGAGCAGCACGATGCGCACAGCAACACCGCGCAGGTGGCTGATGACTGGCTGCGCGAGCACATCGGCCCCTATGCAGCCTGGGCCCGGGCAAACAACAGCCTGCTGATCGTCACGTTCGACGAAGACGGCAGCACCGACCGCCGCCAGGGCGATCCCTACCTGACAGGGGCCCACCGCATTCCCACCTTGTTCTACGGCGCAGGCGTGAAGCCGGGCGATGTGGCGCAGCGGGTGGACCACCTCAATGTACTGGCCACCGTGCTGTGGCTCAACGGGGCGCTGGACCGCTTCAAGGCGGATTTCCGGCGCTTTCATGGCGTGATCGAAGGCTCGGGCTCCGAGGCCGAGAGCGAGTGGTTGAACCTGCAGCCTGTGACCGAAGTGTTCAGCGCGGTTCGACCAGCACCAGGGTCTTGACCGAATTGGCCAGGAAGCATTCTTCATGCGCGAGCCGGTGCAGATCATGCAAGGCATCGGCATCGGGTTGAAGCTCGCCCGAGAAGGCGATCTCCGGGCGCAGCGTGACGGTGGCCATCACCATCTTGCCCTCGGTGTTCTCGCGCAGCAGGCCGGTGGGTGCGTCGTGGTAGCGGTCCACCCGGTAGCCGCGGTTGGCGGCGATGGCGAGGAACCACAGCATGTGGCAGCTCGACAGGGCCGCGATGAACATTTCTTCCGGGTCCACGGCGGCCTCGGTGGACATGGGCGGTGCCACCACGTGAGGCGAGGACGAACCAGCGACCTCCACGCCTCCATCGAAGCGCAGCACATGGGCACGGCTGTAGCGCTTGTCGGTGAAGGGCTGGTCGCCGCGTTCCCAGAGCACTTCGGCGGTGTGATGGTGTGGCATGGGGCTCCTGACGTGTGGGCTTGAAAGCCCTTTGCGGCATTATCGGCCGAGGCTCAGTCAGGCGCCACCAGGGCGGCACCTTGCACGTACACGTCCCACCCTTTTTGCTTGGCGCGCAGCTTGGCCTGCGCGGCGGCCGATGCCACCTGGTCAGGCTCGCTGAACTGCCCCGGCGCCACGCACAGCGCGCCGATGGACAGCGTGGTCAGCGGGAAGAAGCGCTGCACGCCTTCGCGGTCTTCGCTGTCGATGCCTTCGCGCGCCAGGGCGACCTGGTCGTAGAAGGCGCGCACGCGCTCGTTGAACTCACACACCGTGCGTTCGCAGCGCGTGAACCAGTCTTCGCTCTGGAACAGCACGACGAAGTCGTCGCCGCCTACATGCCCGATGAAGTCACGGCGTGCGTCGCAGCAACCAATGAAGGTGCGCGCCGCCAGCCGGATGACCTCGTCGCCGCGCCAATAGCCGTAGTGGTCGTTGAAGGGCTTGAAGTGGTTCAGGTCACCGTAGCAGGCCACGAAATCACGCCCGCTGGCCAACAGGCGGGCAATGTGCTCGCTGATGGGAATGTTGCCCGGCAGGAAGGTGAGCGGGTTGGCGTGGCGCGCGGCCTCGATGCGCACCTCCGTGACCGAGCGGACCAGGCTCTCGCCGGTGCCAATGCCCAGGTAGTGCCCCGCCTCGGTGACGATGAATCCGTCGGTCAGGTAGCGCTGGTCTTCGGAGGTGAGCACCCCCGTGAGCTCATCGATGCCGGTGTGCTTGTCCAGCACCAGGGGTGTGGTGTTGGCGAACAGCAGACAGGGCTGGCGCCCATAGACCTCCTTGAAGAAAGGCTTGGCATAGCGGTCCATGAACTTGTCGCGGTTGAGCAGCCCGACCGGCCGCTGCTCCTGCAGCAGGGCCACGCTGTGCAGACTCTCGTCGGCACGGAAACAGCGCTCGGCTTCATCATGCGTCGTGTGGACGCTCAGGCTGGCCTGCAGCAGCGTGATGCGCTCGACTGTGAAGGCGCTGCGCGTCGAGCGGGCAGGGTGGGGCAGCACGGCGATGTCGCCCTGGCTGAACACGGCGCCGGCCTGCTCCAGCACCTGGGGCGCGGGAAGCGCCTGTGGCCGTCCGAGGAAGTAGCCCTGGCCCAGCTGGATGCCCAGATCCCGCACGGCCTTGACGTCGTCGGCCGTTTCCAGCCCTTCGGCCACCATGGTGGTGCCCAGGGTTTCGGCGATGCGGGTGAGGGCGCGCATGGTCTGCACTTTGTCCGCCTGGTGGGCCACGTCACGCGCGAAGTACTTGTCGATCTTGACGTAATCGGGTTGCAGCTCGGACCACAGGCGCAGGCTGGAGCGGCCGTCGCCGAAGTCGTCCAATGCGATCTGTACGCCGTGCGCGCGCAGGGGCTTGAGCGCTTCGATCAGCGCGGGAAGATCCCCCACGCGCTCATGCTCTGTCAACTCGATGGCGATGGCCGCGGGCGACAGCCCGAAGCGTCTCAGTGCCGCGATGCGCCGCTGCAGCGACTCGCAGCGCAGCACGTGCATCAACGCCTCGGCACTGAGGTTGATGAACAGCTTGCCCGGTGATTGGGTGGGTGTCCAGCTGCGAACGGCGATGCGCAGACAGGCTTCCTCGAGTTGCAGGCTCAAGCCTTGCGTGTAAGCCTGTGCAAAGAGCGCATCGGGCCATTGCAAGGGTGTGTTCTCGGGGCCCCGCACGAGGGCCTCATGGCCGAACAGGGCGCCATCGCTCAGGCGCACGATGGGCTGGAAATGCATGCGGAGCGATCGATGAGCCAGGAGGCTGGCCACGCTGTCGCCCACGTCGGGCGTGCTGTGGACCTTGGGCGCTTGCAAGGACATGGAGGTACTGCTTGTGATGGGACGCCGGCATCATCGGCCTCCTTGATGACGGCTTGAGGGCTGCAACAGCCACTCGCAAAAAAATGGCGGTGGTCATTGTTCTGACATCAAGTTGTCACGCTTGATGGGGCAAAAGGCCATCTGCAAGAATGGGCACGCGCTCCTTGATTTTGGATGCACTGATCGCCGCTTCAACTGTTCCACCATGGCCACTTTCGACCCCACCATCACGATCTATCACAACCCCCGCTGCGGCACGTCGCGCAACACCTTGGCGATGATCCGCAATGCAGGGATCGAGCCCCAGGTCATCGAGTACCTGCAGACGCCGCCGAGCCAGGAGACCTTGCGTGCCTTGGTGGCGTCCATGGGCACCTCGGTCCGTGAGCTGCTGCGAGCCAAGGAGCCTCTCTGTGCTGAACTTGGCCTGGACGATCCTGCAGTGCAGGATGCCGTGCTGATCGAGGCCATGGCCGCGCACCCCGTCCTGATGAACCGGCCCGTGGTGGTGACACCGATGGGCACCCGGCTGTGCCGTCCTTCAGAACTGGTGCTCGACATCCTCCCTGCGGCCCAGCAAGGTCCGTTCACCAAGGAAGATGGGGAGGTGGTGATCGACGAGACAGGGCAACGGCGGGCGGGATGAGCCCTGGCCCTGTGGGCACGCTGCTTGCCGTGCAGTGGCTATCGCATTGACAGGAGTGCCGCCATGTCCACAGACACGCAAACCATACAGGATGCCGCCGAAGATGCCCAATCCAGGGAATCCGTCGACATCCATGACAAGGCCTCGCTGAAGCAGTGGGCCGCGGCCCTGGGCCTGACCACCGAAGCGCTGGAAAGCGCCGTGCTCAAGGTGGGCCCACGCGTTGACAAGATCAAGGATTACCTCACCGCCGGGATGGCTGGTCACCAGCAGGGCGGCTGAGCCTGCTCAGTCCCGCAGGTTGTCGGGCGGGGGCAGGCCCTTGCGGCCTACTTGCTCGGTGCAAGTGGCCCACCATGCCTGTGCCGGGGGCCGTTGCTCTTCCCGGGACTTGTCCAGTGTGTGTTGCCAATGCGTGTCGGCGGCGCATTGGCTGAAATGGCCGACCTGGCTGGCGTCAAGGCCCTGGGCTGTCAGGTAGGGGCCGAGCGCTTTGCGGGCAAGTTGCTCATTGCGGGCGGTGATGGTGGGCTTGCTGCAAGCCAATGCGGCCTGGGTGGCTTGCGCCGTGTAGTCCGCAGTTGCGCTTTCTGGCAATGTCTCCATGGCCGTGGCCGCACACGTGCAGATGTCGCCGATGGCTTTGAAATTCGGCCGTTCGCTGGGCAGCGCCACACTGAGCAGGCGCTCTACTCGACCTGGGCATCGTGCCTTGAACGTGCGCATCATGTCTGCGCGTGTGCTTGGCGCCTCCTGGGCTGACGGAACTGACTGATCCAGCGATACTTTGGAGGGCGTGACCGCCCAGGCCCCCTTGGGCAATGCCAGGCCTGCCAGCAGCCAACCCGCCACCACGGCAGACGGAACGATCTTGGGCAGGGCACGCAGGGACAGTGGCTTTTTCATGGGCGACAACGGTTGTCGGATAATGAAAGAAGTCTAATCAGCCGCAGTGGCGCCACCACTAGAGACTTCTGCGGAGCGTGTTTTCCCGCGCGTTCCATGCCCGCCGCGGCCAACCCGGTGGGTGCCGAAGGCCTATAATGCCGCTTTACCACCGCAGCGCCCGCATTTCCGGCGGGCGCTTTTGCGCAATGACCAAGTTTGTCTTCGTCACGGGCGGTGTGGTGTCCTCGCTTGGCAAGGGCATCGCCGCCGCGTCACTGGCCGCTATTCTCGAATCGCGTGGCCTCAAAGTCACCCTCATCAAGCTCGATCCCTACATCAACGTGGATCCGGGCACGATGTCGCCGTTCCAGCACGGAGAGGTGTTCGTCACCGACGACGGCGCCGAAACCGACCTCGACCTGGGCCACTACGAGCGCTTCATCACCACGCGGATGAAGAAGGCCAACAACTTCACCACCGGCCAGATCTACAAGAGCGTCCTTGAGAAGGAACGTCGTGGCGACTACCTGGGCAAGACCGTTCAGGTCATCCCCCACATCACCAACGAGATCCAGGATTTCGTGCGTCGTGGCGCCGGTGTCGGCACGGCCGATGCCGTCGACGTGGCCATCGTCGAAATCGGCGGTACCGTGGGTGACATCGAATCGCTGCCTTTCCTGGAAGCGGCGCGCCAGATGAGCCTGAAGTCGGGGCCGGCCAGCACGGCCTTCGTGCACCTGACCTACGTGCCCTTCATCGCGGCCGCTGGCGAGCTCAAGACCAAGCCCACGCAGCACACGGTGCAGAAGATGCGCGAGATCGGGATCCAGCCCGACGCGCTGCTGTGCCGGGCCGACCGTGCCATCCCCGCTGATGAACGCGAGAAGATCTCGCTGTTCACCAACGTGGCCGAATCCGGCGTGATCTCGGTGTGGGATGCGGACACCATCTACAAGGTGCCCCGCATGCTGCACGAGCAACACCTCGATGACCTGATCTGCACCAAGCTGCAACTGCAGACCAAGCCGGCTGATCTGAGCCGCTGGGACACGCTGGTGCACGAGGTGGCCAACCCCAAGCGCGACGTCACCATCGCCATGTGCGGCAAGTACACGGACCTGTCCGATTCGTACAAGTCGCTCAACGAGGCGCTGCGCCACGCCGGCATCCACAACCATGCCCGCGTCAACATCGAGTATGTCGACTCCGAAACGCTCACGCCCGAAACGGCCGAGCAACTCGGCCAGTACGACGCCATCCTGGTGCCCGGCGGCTTCGGCAAGCGTGGCGTGGAAGGCAAGATCGTGGCGGCTCAGTACGCCCGCGAGCACGGCATTCCCTACCTGGGCATCTGCCTGGGCATGCAGGTGGCCACCATCGAGTACGCCCGCCACAAGGCCGGCTTGGCCGGTGCCAACAGCACTGAGTTCGATGCCACCACGCCGCACCCCGTGATCGCCCTGATCGACGAATGGCTCGATGCAGACGGCACCGTGCAGAAGCGCGATGCAGGCTCCGACCTGGGTGGCACCATGCGCCTGGGCGCGCAAAGCTCGGACGTCAAGGCCGGCACGCTGGCCCACGAGATCTACGGCCCGGTCGTGACCGAGCGCCACCGCCACCGCTACGAGGCCAATGAGCACTACCTCGACCGCCTGCAGCAGGCCGGCCTGGTGATCTCGGCCATCACCCAGCGCGAGAAGCTCACCGAGATGGTCGAGCTGCCGCGCACGGTGCATCCGTGGTACGTGGGCGTTCAGTTCCACCCCGAGTTCAAGTCCACCCCCTGGGACGGCCACCCGCTGTTCATCGGTTACATCAAGGCCGCGCTGGACCACCAGGCCGCCGGCCAGGCCGAGGCCTGAGCCCCGGCACGACCGACACACAGAGACCGGAGCACACCATGAAACTCTGCGGATTCGACATCGGCCTGGACCGGCCCTTCTTCCTGATCGCCGGCCCCTGCGTGGTCGAGTCCGAGCAGTTGCAGATGGACACGGCCGGCACGCTCAAGGAGATCACCTCCGCGCTGGGCATCCCCTTCATCTTCAAGTCGAGCTACGACAAGGCCAACCGCTCGTCGGGCACCTCGTTCCGTGGCCCCGGCATGGACAAGGGGCTGGAGATCCTGGCCAAGGTCAAGCGCGAGCTGAACGTGCCCATCCTGACCGATGTGCACACCGAGGCCGAGATCCCCACGGTGGCCTCGGTGGTTGACGTGCTGCAGACGCCGGCCTTCCTGTGCCGCCAGACGGATTTCATCCGTGCGGTGGCCCAGTCCGGCAAGCCCGCCAACATCAAGAAGGGCCAATTCCTGGCCCCGGGCGACATGAAGAACGTGATCGACAAGGCCCGTGCCGCCGCGCGCGAAAAGGGCCTGCCCGATGACGTGTTCATGGCCTGCGAACGTGGTGCCAGCTTCGGCTATAACAACCTGGTATCGGACATGCGCTCGCTGGCGATCATGCGCGAGACGGCCGGCCCGGTGGTGTTCGACGCCACGCACTCGGTGCAGCTGCCGGGCGGGCAGGGCACCAGCTCGGGCGGGCAGCGCGAGTTCGTGCCCGTGCTGTCGCGTGCGGCCGTGGCCGTGGGCATCTCGGGCCTGTTCATGGAAACGCACCCTGATCCTTCCAAAGCCATGAGCGACGGCCCCAATGCCGTGCCGCTCAAGCACATGAAGGCCCTGCTCGAAACGCTGGTCGAGCTGGACCGCATCACCAAGAAGAACGGCTTCCTGGAAGCGAACTTCTCGGCCTGACGCCCTGACGATTCCCGCAGTTCCACACATCTCCATAACTTTCAACATTTCTTGAGGATTCAGACAGATGAGCGCCATCGTTGACATCATCGGCCGCGAGATCATCGACAGCCGCGGAAACCCGACCGTCGAGTGCGACGTGCTGCTGGAAAGCGGCCACATGGGCCGTGCTGCCGTGCCCTCGGGCGCTTCCACCGGCTCGCGCGAAGCGATCGAACTGCGCGATGGCGACAAGTCCCGCTACCTGGGCAAGGGCGTGCTCAAGGCCGTCGAGCACATCAACACCGAGATCTCCGAAGCCGTGCTGGGCCTGGACGCTTCCGAGCAGTCCTTCCTGGACAAGACGATGATCGACCTGGACGGCACGGAGAACAAGAGCCGCCTGGGCGCCAACGCCACGCTGGCCGTGTCCATGGCCGTGGCCCGCGCTGCTGCTGAAGAAGCCGGCCTGCCCCTGTACCGCTACTTCGGCGGCATGGGCGCCGTGCAGCTGCCGGTGCCGATGATGAACGTCATCAACGGGGGTGCGCACGCCAACAACAACCTCGACCTGCAAGAGCTGATGATCCTGCCGGTGGGCGCGCCCACCTTCCGCGAGGCCATCCGCTACGGCGCCGAGGTGTTCCACGCCCTCAAGAAGATCATCCACGACAAGGGCCTGAGCACCGCCGTGGGCGACGAGGGTGGTTTCGCCCCCAGCGTGGCCAGCCATGAAGCGGCCATCCAGCTGATCCTGGAAGCCATCGACAAGGCCGGCTTCACCGCCGGTGAGCAGATCGCCCTGGGCCTGGACTGCGCCGCCAGCGAGTTCTACAAGGACGGCAAGTACCACCTCGAAGGCGAAGGCCTGAGCCTGACCGGTGAGCAGTGGACCGACATGCTGGCCACCTGGGTCGACAAGTACCCCATCATCAGCATCGAAGACGGCATGCACGAAGGCGACTGGGCCGGCTGGGCGCACCTGACCGAGCGCCTGGGCAAGAAGGTTCAGTTGGTGGGCGACGACCTGTTCGTCACCAACACCAAGATCCTGAAGGAAGGCATCGACAAGGGTATCGCCAACTCGATCCTGATCAAGATCAACCAGATCGGCACCCTGTCGGAAACCTTCGCCGCCATCGAAATGGCCAAGCGCGCGGGCTACACCGCCGTGATCAGCCACCGCTCGGGCGAGACGGAAGACAACACCATCGCCGACATCGCCGTGGGCACCAACGCCGGCCAGATCAAGACCGGCTCCATGAGCCGCTCGGACCGCATCAGCAAGTACAACCAGCTACTGCGCATCGAAGAAGATCTGGGCAACGTGGCCGTGTACCCCGGCCGCAGCGCGTTCTACAACCTGCGCTGATCTCCGTTGGTCGCGGGCTGCGGCAGCAGCGCGCTGGCAATGCATGAGGGCCCCTTGACGGGGCCTTTTTCATGGCCCTCTGCATCCGTCATGTCGACACCACATCCTGAAGGTGAGGGGGATGAGCATTTCATTTTGTTAAGTTTGTAAGCCAAAATGTGGTCCTGTTTCAATGAAATCTGCTGGGAGGTCGGTTTGAGATTCGTGTTTGCAATGGCCACGATGGTGGCGACAGTTGTGGTTGTGGGTTGTGCATCTGTTCCACAAGGGCCGGTGGACATCAAGCCCGCCACCCTTTCCGGCAACAGCACGCGCATCGGGGTGGCCATGACAGCCGTACCCAAAGTCGATACGAGCTTTCCTGGCGCTGGATGCCTGCTGTGCCTTGCCGCAGCGTCCATGATGAACAATTCGTTGACGGATCACATCAGGACATTGCCGCCAGAAGGCTTGGACACCCTGAAGCAGGAGATCGCCCAGGCCATCACCAAGAAGGGTGCCACAGCCGTGGTGATCGCCGAGCAGATCAATGTCGATGATCTTCCTCGCTCCTCTGGCAGTGCGCCCAACACCGCTCCCAGGGATCACTCTTCGTTCAAGCAGAAATACCAGATCGACAAACTGCTGGTGATCAATGTGAGCTATGTGGGGGTCGAACGCGCGTATTCGGCCTATGTGCCGACGACCGACCCCAAGGGTGCGCTGCGTGGCACCGGCTATCTGCTGGACCTCAGCAGCAACACCTACGAGTGGTACCTGCCTGTGGCAGTCATCAAAGGCGCAGAAGGCAATTGGGATGAGCCCCCCAAGTTTCCTGGCGTGACCAATGCCTATTTCCAGGCGCTTGAACAAGGCAAGGAAACATTCCTGACGCCTTTCAAGTAAGGCACGGAACAAAGCCGCCGCAGCACTGGCGGTTTTCGGGCATCCCGCTGGCATGTGGGGTGCCCCATTCATATCCAGGGGAACTCATGGACAAGAACTCGCTGCTGGCCGGCATTGGCGCGGCATGGGTGTGTTTGGCGATGTCCGGGCAAGTCCGGGCGCAGGACGTGGTGCCTGCGGCGCCGGCCGCACTGGCGCCAGAGCCCGCTGCCAGCGAAGCCTCCCAGGCCAGTGCAGCTCTGTCGTGGGGTTTCGTGCTGCCCGAAGAGAACGCGCTTGTTCCGTTTCGAGGCGCCGTCAACCACGACACGACAGGGCTGGGCGCAGGTGCCATGCTGTATCCCGCCGTGGGGGGTATCGGCGGGCTCATCGCAGCGGTCGTGACGCACGGTGTCCTTGTTGAATCCGCCAAGAACAGCCAGAAGACACAACTGCAGGAGGCCGCCAACCGTGTCTTGCAGCCTTATGAGTCCGTCCTGGGCGGATTCAGGCAGCATGACCTGATGCAGCAGGCCCTGAACAAGGCCCGTACCCCCGGGCCCAAGAAGCTGGCAACCATGCCGACAGAGATCCGGCACGGGCGGTGGATCCAATGTGCGCCCCAGTTTCTGTTGACGCAAGACCACAGGGCCGTTGTGCTCGAGAACGCAGTGACCGTGGCGACGCCCGGGCGCCCCGAGCCTTTCAAGGCCGTCATCAAGGTGGTTTCCCTGCCGGCAAAGACAGACGCACCCACGGCCTGGTGGGGCGAGGCTGAAGGGGCCCGCTTGAAGGGGGAAAGCGCGGGCCTGTTGGCAGAGTCTGTGGATATCGCACTGGCTCTGGCCCGTCAGGAAGCGGCGGGGGCCGTGGGCCAGGCCGTGGTGCACAAAACCGTTCGTTATCCTGAAGGCGGTGTGCGCAAGATGGAGCGCGCAGAGGTGCTGTCACAGACGTGCGAACGCCTTCTCATCCGTAACCTGCGCGGTGACCTGATGTCCGTTCCCTTGCTGGAGCCCGCGGACAGCTGCCTGGTGGCCGCGCAGGCGCCGGTGCAGCCCTGAGGTTCTCTGCTAAGCTTTCTGGATGCGCGCTGTCACCATGATTCTGCTGGCCCTTCTGGCCGTGGTCCATGCCGAACTGTGGTTCGGCAAGGGCGGGGTGCCGCGCGCCATGTCCCTGCGCACGCACCTGCAGGAGCAGAACGAGCGCAATGCGGCCGCCGAGGCCCGCAACGAGCAGGTGGCGGCCGAGGTGCGCGATCTGCAGGAGGGCCTGGACATGGCCGAAGAGATCGCCCGCACCGAGCTGGGCATGGTCAAGCCTGACGAGATCTACGTGCAGATCACCGCGTCTGCCCGCTGAGCCGGGTCTTCTCCGATCAACTGCCTGAGCCTGATGGCTGCTGCTTCATGAGCATCCCGTTCACCGATTTGCCCATCGCCGATGCCTTGGCCTGGGTGGACCCTTGGCTTGCCACCTGGTTCACTGCCTGGGGCGTGCCCGTGAGTCGGCTTGAAGGCGTGGCTTGCGTGCTGTCGCTGGCCATGGTGGGTTTCAACCTGCGCGTCAACCCGCTGGGCTGGCCGCTGGCCATCATCAGCTCCGTGCTCTATGGGCTGCTCTTCGCCCGCAGCAAGCTGTATGGCGAAGCCTCGCTGCAACTCGTCTTCGTGGCGTTGGCAGCCTGGGGCTGGTGGCAATGGGTGCGTGGCACCGATGAGCAGGATCACCGGCTGCGGGTGCGCATCCTGCCAGCACTGGGGCGCTGGCGTGCGGTGCTGCTGTTCCTGCTGCTGTGGCCCCTGATCGGCCTGCTGCTCGACCATGTCACGGATTCGGACGTGCCTTACTGGGATGCTCTGCCCACCGCAGGCAGCCTGGTAGGTCAGTGGCTGCTTGGGCGCAAGTGGGTGGAGAACTGGCCCTGCTGGGTGGCCGTCAACCTGGCCAGCATGATGCTGTTCGCGCACAAGGAGCTGTGGCTCACCGTGGGCCTGTATGGCGTGTTCGCCGTGCTGGCGCTCTGGGGCTGGCGGCAGTGGCACCGCAAGGCCCACGGAGAGGGCATCAGCGGCCCCTTGCCCCAGGGGCTGTGAGGCGCATGGCAGGCTTGTCATCCCCTGGCCAGATCGTGGCCATCGTGGGCGCCGAGAGCACAGGCAAGTCGACGCTGGTGCGTGAACTGATGCGTGTGCTGTCAGCCCGTGGTCTGTCGGTCACGGTGGTGACCGAGGCACTGCGGGACTTCTGCGACCTGCATGGCCGCACGCCGCGTGCCGATGAGCAGGCGGCCATCGCAGCGGAGCAGACCAGGCGCATTGCCGAGGCCGCCCAGTCCCATCGCCTGGTGTTGGCCGACACCACGGCCTTGATGATCGCGGTCTACAGTGAGCTGATCTTCCAGGACACCAGCCTGTATGCCCAGGCCGAACGTGATCACACGCAGGCGGCCATGACCTTGCTGACGGCCCTGGACCTGCCCTGGGTGCAGGATGGCCTGATCCGCGATGGCCCACAGGTGCGGCTGCCCGTCGACAACCTGGTGCGCCAATCCTTGCAGCGCATGGGTGTGCCCTATGCCGTGGTGGCCGGCGTGGGCGTGTCCCGGGTGCAGCGGGCGCTGGAGGCGGTGGAGCATCTGCTGGACGCGCCGGCCAGGCAGGCCAAAGCGGGGCAGGGTACACGCTGGCGGTGGTTTTGCGAAAACTGCGACGACGGTGAGTGCGAACAGCACTGGTTGCCACGGGCCGCGCCGTGAGTGGGCCTGAGCAACTGCCGGTGCTGTGGCGCGACGATCGCCTAGTCGCTGTGCACAAGCCACCGGGCTGGCTCGTACACCGCACCGGCCTGGATGCCCACGAAACACGCTTCGTGGTGCAGACACTGCGTGATCAGCTGGGCCAGCGTGTGCACCCGGTGCATCGCCTGGACAAGGGCACCTCAGGGGTGCTGCTGATGGCCCTGGATCCGGAGGCCGCACGCCTGGTGGCGCAGGCCTTCGAGGCGCGCCAGATGGACAAGGGCTACGTTGCCTTGGTGCGGGGCTGGGTGCCTGACGCGGTGCGCGTCGATCACCCGCTCAAGCCCGATGACGCACCGGCCGATGCACCGGCCCAGCCCGCCGTGACGGACTTCCGTTGCCTGATGAGGCTGGAGCTGCCTGAGGCGGTGGACCCACGGCATGCGACCACGCGGGTGTCGCTGGTGGAGGCGCGGCCGCTCACCGGCAGGCGTCACCAGATCCGCCGCCACCTCAAGCACCTGTCGCACCCAATCATCGGCGATGCCACGCACGGCAAGGGGCCGCTCAACCGCTGGTGGGCCGAGCGGCTGGGCTTTCAGCGCCTGTGGCTGCATGCTTTCGAACTGGCCTTCACGCATCCCTTCAATGGGGGTACCCTGCGGGTCGAGTCACCCTGGCAGGTCGATGCCCATTGGCAGCACCTGCTGCATACCTTGCACGCACACGAGGTGGCCGGGGTGGGCGGATCTCACACCCCATGCATCGAATCACCGATAAGCGTGCCAAAGGCCTGCTAATCCTCGTTTCAGCCCATCAAGTCGCCGCCGATACTGAACGGTAAGCCGTCGACTGGTCTGACGGCACCTGAGGGTTTCGAGAACCATGGCGTCGCTGATCACCAGTTTGTCCACCGCACAGATCGCTTCGCTGTCCGCGAAGTCGATCTCCATTTTGGGGACGGACGACTGGGCCGTGTTTTCCACGGCGCAGATCGCCGCCTTGTCGACCAGCCAGATCACATCGATCGGCACCACCGCGCTGCTGTCGCTCACACCAGCCCAGTTCGCGGCCTTCGAGACCGCCGACATCCGCCTGTTCAACAGCGTGCAGATCCAGGCGCTGGGCGCAACGCAACTGGCGGCGCTGACCACCAGCCAGGTCAACGTGCTCACGAGCACGCAGGTCCGCGCGCTGACATCCACGCAGATCGCCTCGCTGGAGAGCGAAGAGCTGCGGGCGCTCAACACCACCCAGGTGGCGGTGCTGAGCACCAGCCAGGTCGGTGCGCTGAGCACCGCGCAGATCGGGCAGATGGAAACGGCCGATGTACGGGCGATCAACACCACCTCTCTCAAGAGCCTGAGCACGGCCCAGATCGAGGCGCTTGCCACCACGCAGATCCAGGCGCTGAGCAGCGCCCAGGTCAAGGCCCTGGAGACCGTGCAGGTGCAGGCGCTCAAGACCGAGCAGGTGGCCTCGCTGGTCACCACCCAGGCGGCGGCACTCACCAGCACGCAGGTGGCGGCGCTGGCCAGTTCTCAGGTCAGCGCCTTGAGCACGGACAGTGTCGCCGCGCTGCAGACATCCGCCTTGCGCGGGCTGGGCACCGAGGGCGTGCAGGCTTTGAGCACCAGCGCCGTCGTGGCCTTGACCACCGCGCAGGCGGCCTCTTTGAGCAGCACACAGGTGTCGGGCCTGAGTTCGACACAGGCCGCTGCGCTGGAAACGGCCGATCTGCGCAGCGTCAGCAGCACGGCCTTGGGCGCCTTGGGCACCCAGCAGGTGGCCGCCCTGGGCAGCAGCCAGGTGGCGGCACTCACGACGGGGCAGGTCAAGGGCCTGGCCACGGAGCAGGTGGCGGCGCTGGGCACGCAGGAAGTGGCCGCGCTGACCTCGCAGCAGGTGGCCACACTCAACAGCAACCAGGCCTCGGCCCTGGTCACCCAGCAGGTGGCCGCACTGGAGACACTCAACATCCGTTCGCTGGGCACCACCGCCCTGAAGGCCTTCAGCACCAGCCAGATCGAGGCCTTGAGCACAGCCCAGGTGGCTGCGCTCAACACGGCCCACATCCGGGCGTTGAGCACGGAGCAGATCCGAGCCCTGCAGACGCAGGACATCGCGGCACTGACGACCTCGCAGGTGGTCGCGCTGTCCAGCACGCAACTGGCCGCCTTCAGCACGGCTCAGATCGCCGCCTTCGAGACGGCGGATGTGGCCGCCTTGCAGACGGCCGCGTTGCGGGGTTGGGGCAGTGACGCCTTGCGTGCGCTGACCACGGCCGAAGTGGCGGCGTTGAGTACCGTGCAGGTGGCCTCGCTGACCAGCGCTCAGGCCTCGGGCCTGAGCACAACGCAGATCGCGGCGATGGAAACGGCCGATGTGCGCGCGCTCAGCACTGCGACACTGCGCGGCCTGAGCACGGCCCAGATCGAGGCGTTGACCTCGTCGCAGGTGGCGGCCATGGGCACGGTGCAGATCAAGGCTTTGACCACGGTCCAGGTGGCGGCCCTGAGTACCGAAGACATCGTCGCGTTGAGCACCTTGCAGGCCGCTTCGCTGGACAGCACACAGCTGAGCGCCTTGACCACGGCGCAGGTGGCGCAGTTGGAAACGGTCGATCTGCGTGCCCTCAACACCGCGGCCTTCCGTGGCCTGACAGCGGCCCAGATCGAGGCCTTGACCACCAGCCAGGTGGCCGCCTTGAGCACCGCGCACATCAAGGCCATGGGCACGGCCCAGATCGCGGCCATCGCCACGGATGACGTGATGGCGATGACGACGGCGCAGTTCGCTGCGCTGTCGAGCGTGCAGGTCAATGCCTTGACCTCGGCTCAGATCGCCGTGCTGGACGCGGCTGATTTCAATGCCATGGGCACGGCGGTGCTGCGCAGCCTGGGCACGGTGGCCATGGCGGCCCTGAGCACGGACCAGATCGTGGCCTTGAGCACGGCCCAGGCCGCCGCCCTGGGCAGCGACCAGTTGGCCGCCCTGAGCACGGCCCAGATCGCCGCCTTCGAGACACGCGATGTACAGGCCCTGTCCAGCGCTGCCCTCCGTGGCCTGAGCGTGGCGCAGCTCGACGCCTTGAGCAGCGAGCAGATCGCCGCGCTGAGCACGCGTCAGATCGTGGGACTGACCTCGACCCAGGTGGGTGGCTGGTCCACGGCCGATCTCAATGCCTTGAGCACCGTGCAAGCGGCGGCTTTGGGCAGCAGCCAGATCGCGGCACTGAGCATGCTGCAGATCGCCAACCTGGAAACGGCGGATCTGGCAGCCTGGTCCACGGGCAGCCTGAAGGGCCTGAGCACCACCCAGATCGTGGCGCTGAGCACCGAACAGGTGGCAGCCCTGACCACCACCCAGTTGAAGGCGCTGGGCAGCACCCAACTGGCCGCGCTGAGCACAGCGGACATCGTCGCGCTCAGCACCGCCCAGGTGGCCGCCTTGTCTAGCACGCAGCTCAATGGCCTGAGCACCACCCAGATCTCGGCCATCGAGACAACGGACCTGGCCGCGCTGGGTACCACTGTCGTGCGGGCCCTGAGAACCGAGGCCATCCAGGCGTTGAATGATGCCCAGTTGGTGGCATTGACCACGGCGCAGGCCGCATCGCTCACCAGCAACCAGGTGATGGCCCTCGGCACGGCGCAACTCACGGCACTGGAGACCGTGGATCTGCAGGCCCTGTCGACGGCCGCGGTTCGTGCGCTGAGCGTGGCCCAGATCGCGGCCCTCACACCGGATCAGTTCAATGCCCTGACCACCCGCCAGATCGGCTCACTCAGCACCAGCCAGGTCCAGTCGCTCACCACCGACCAGGTGGTGGCCTTGAGCACCACCCAGTTCTCTGCGCTGTCCAGCACCCAGGTAGGGGCGCTCAGCTCGGCCCAGATCGCGGCCATCGAAACCGAAGACCTGCGTGTATTGAGCACCGGTACCGTGCGCGCACTCAGCGTGGAGCAGATCGATGCGCTCAGTTCGGCCCAGTTGTCATCGCTGACCACGGCTCAGATCAATGCGTTCACCTCAGCGCAACTGGCCGCGCTGGCCGCCGATGACATTGCTGCACTGACCACCGCGCAGTTCGCTGGTCTGTCGTCCACCCAGGTGGCCGCTCTGAGCGAAGACCAGGTGGTGGCCATCGAAACGGAAGACCTGGCCGCCATGGCCACGGCCGCCTTGCGCGTGATGGGCACGAGCCAGCTTTCCAGCATGAGCTTGGAACAGATCGCCGCGCTGACCTCGACGCAGGTTGGCGCGCTCACTTCCACCCAGGTCAAGTCGCTGACGCTGGAGCAGGTCGCCGCCATCGAGACGGCGGACCTGGGGGCGCTCAGCACATCGACCTTGCGGCAGATGAGCCTGGAGCAGATCGTGTCGCTGAGCACGGCGCAGATCGCCGCGCTGAGCACCGTGCAGGTGAACGGCCTGGGCAGTGCCCAGGTGGCCGTGCTCTCGGCCGATGGCATCGCGGCGATGACCACCGCGCAGTTCGCGGCGCTGTCCAGCACCCAGGCCCAGGCCCTGACGGCCGAACAGGTCGCCGTCATTGAGACCCAGGATCTGGCCCAACTGAGCACGGCGGCCATCCGCGTGCTGGGCAGTGACCAGATCGCAGCGCTCAGCGAGGCGCAGATCGTGGCCTTGGGCTCGGCGCAGATCGGCGCCCTGGGGTCGACCCAGGTGCATGCCCTGCGGGCAGAGCAGATCGCCGCGATCGAAACAGACGACCTGATCGCCTTGAGCACGGCCACGTTGCGCACGCTCAGTGCTGAGCAGCTCGATGCCTTCACCACGGCCCAGATCGCGGCGTTGGGCACGGAGCAGGTCAATGGCCTGAGCACGGCCCAGATCGCCTCGCTGTCGTTCAACAGCGTGATGGCCTTGAACACCACGCAGTTCGCGGCCATGGGCAGCACACAGGCGCGTGCATTGACGACCGAGCAGATCACCGTCATGGAGACGCAGGATGTGGCCGCGCTGACCACCAGCACGCTGAGGGCCCTGGGCACCGACCAGGTGGCCGCGCTCACGCACGATCAGATCATCGCCTTGAGCACGGATCAGATCGCAGCACTGAGTTCCGATCAGGTGCGCGCGCTCACGCCTGATCAGATCATGGCCTTGCAGACCGAAGACCTGGCGGTGCTGGGCACGGGCATGCTGCGGGCCATGGGCACTGAACAGATCGATGCGCTCTATGCCGAACAGATCGCGTCGCTCAGCGCGGCACAGATCAATGGCCTGAGCACGCTGCAGGTGGCCTCCCTGTCGTACGAGGATGTGATCGCGCTGACCACCACGCATTTCGCGTCGCTCTCCAGTACGCAGTTGCAGGCGTTCACCAATGAGCAGATCACGGTGATCGAGACGGAAGACCTTGCCGCGCTCAACACCACGGCGCTGGCCGCCTTGAGCACCTCGGCGATCGCAGTGCTGGGGGTAGAGCAGACACAGGCCCTCACCACGGCCCAGATCCATGCGCTGGGCACCGCGCAGGTGGCCGCGTTCACTCAAGACCAGATCGCTCACCTGGGCTCAGGTCAGTTGTCGGTCCTCGGTACGCAGGCCATCGCGGTGCTGTCGGTCAGCCAGTTGGAGGGCCTGACGGCCGAGCAGATCAGCGTTCTGGGCACGGCCCAGATCGCTGCTTTGGGAGCCGATCAGGTCACGGGTCTGCGGGCTGACCAGATCGCATCCTTCGGGACGGCGCAGATCGCAGCGCTGTCTTCAGGGCAGGTCGCGGCGCTGGAGCTCGATGACATCGCCTCGCTGGGCACAGCCCAGGTGATCGCCTTGAGCACGGCACAATTTGCCTGGCTCAGCACCTCGCAGGTGGCCACGCTCAATGCTGAGCAACTGGCTGCGATGGAGACGCGCGATGTGCAGGCGCTGTCTTCCAGCCAGGTGCATGTCCTGGGCGTGGAACAGGTGGCGGCGTGGAACACCGCGCAGCTCACCGCGCTGTCGGCCTCGGGCATCAAGGGTTTGAGCGCCGACGTGATCGGCGGCTTCGGCAGCCACGAGATCGCGGCGCTGGGCACGGCGCAGGTGGCGGCCTTCACCACCGAGCAGATGGCGGTGCTCACGGTCGATCACGTGTCGGCCATGAACACGGGGGACATCGCGGCCTTCTCCGCCGCAGGCGTGGCAGTGCTGTCGACCGACGTGATCGCGGCGCTGTCCACGGCCCAGTTCTCGTCGTTGAAGTACTTCACGCTGCAAGGCCTGACGGTGGATCAGATCGCCGCCATCAGCACCGAAGACATCGTGGCCATGACCGCGGTGCAGGCCAAGGCCTTCACTGTCGACCAGATCATGGCTTTCACCACGGCCCAGATCGTGGCCTTCGAGACGGCGGATCTGGCGGCCATGTCCATGGCGCAGTCCAGCGCGTTCACGATGGACCAGCTCAACGCCATGAGCAACGACCAGTTCTACGCGATGCAATCGACCTCGCCCATCGTGCTGGACCTGAACTTCGACGGCGTACAGACCGTGGCGGCCAGCCATGGAGTGCACTTCGACATCACGGCCACGGGGCGAAACAGCCAGGTGGGCTGGGCCTCGGCGCAGGACGGCCTGCTGGTGATGGACCGCAACCATGACGGCCTGATCAACGATGGCTCGGAGCTGTTCGGGGCGGCCACGCGTCTGGCCTCGGGCGCACGGGCCGGTGATGGCTTCAATGCCCTGGCGGAGCTGGATGCGAACCACGATGGCCGGATCTCGCAGGCCGATGCGCACTGGAAAGATCTGCAGGTATGGGTGGATGCGAACCAGAACGGCATCGCCGACTCGGGAGAGCTCAAGTCGCTGGACGAACTGGGCATCACCGCGCTGAACCTCGATGCCGTGCGTGGTACAGAGATGGACAACGGCAACCTGCTGGGCCTGGTCTCGAGCTACGAGACCAGCAACGGCCAGCAGCACGAGATGACCGACGTGTGGTTCAGCAAGCACCGGGTGGACACGGCCGATGTGCTGGCCGGCCCGTCGACCGATCTGTTCGCCGCATCGCCAGATGCGGCGCAGGCCACGCTGGCCGGTGCTGCCGCAAGCTCCAAGGCGCATGGGGAAGGGCCTGGCGGCCAGGGCGCCACGCCATCGACGGACGATGCCCCGGTGCTGCATGCCAGCACGACTCGCCTGCTGGACGAGCAGCAGAACCTGGGTGGCCCGCTGATCTGATCAGGCGAATGAGCGAACGGGTCAGGCCCTACTGAAGCCGGGTAGAGCCGGGGGCGTGGTCCGCGTCGTCGGTGAACAACTCGCCCACATCCACCGGGTCGAAGTGGTAATGCAGGCCGCAGAATTCGCAGCCGATGTCCACCTGGCCCTGTTCGGCGACGATGGAGTCGATCTCTTCGCGGCCCAGGTTGCGCAGCATGCCCGCGACGCGCTCGCGTGAGCAGGTGCAGGAGAAATGCGGCCCCGTCTGCCCGATCAGGGGCTCGAAGCGGCGGATGTCTTCTTCCCAGAACAGTCGGCGCAGGATGGTGTCGACATCCAGGTTCAGCAGCTCTTCGCGGGTGAGGGTGGAGGCCAGGTGCGCGATGCGGTTGTAGTGCTCGCTCAGGCCGATCTCGTCCTCGTTGCGGCTGCCGCCCAGATTGCCTTCGCCCTGGATAGGCAAGCGCTGGATCAGCAGGCCGGCCGCGATGTCATCATCTGCGGCCAGGATCAGCTTGGTGTCGAGCTGTTCCGATTGCAGCATGTAGTGCTCCAGCACCTGGCTGAGTGCCTGCAGAGGCTCTCGCTGGTCACCGTGCAGGGGCACCACGCCCTGGTAGGGCTGCTGGCCGGGCTGGCGATCGAGTGGGTCCAGCGTGATCGCGCAGCGGCCCTTGCCGCCCACGTTCACCAGCACCTCCAGGGGCAGGTGGCCGTTGTCGGTGGCCGGTACTTCGCCCACCACCTTGGCCGTGGTGCGAAAGCCCAGGTTGGGTTGCACTTCGGCCACCGCCAGCTTCACGGGGCCATCGCCCATGATCTGCAGGATCACCGCGCCATTGAACTTGATGTTGGCCTGCATCAGCACGCCGGCCGCTGCCATCTCGCCCAGCAACTGGCGCACCGGTGGCGCAAAGGGCTCGCCGCCTTCGCGGCGGCGAAGCACTTCGCGCCAGCTGTCGGTCAGGCGCACCAGCATGCCGCGCACGGGCAGGCCTTCGAACAGGAATTTATGCAGTTCGTCGCTCATGTTCTCAATCCACGCGGACCATGTCCGTTTTGTACTCTGCGGCCTTCTGCACGTAAAGGGCCGTGCCGATCTGCATGCGCATGCGGTCAGCGTCCGTCAAAGGGCGCACGGCCTTGGCAGGCGAGCCCATGATCAGCATGCCGTCTTCGAACACCTTGCCCTCGGTGACCAGCGCGCCGGCCGCCACCAGGCAGCCCTTGCCGATCACGGCGCCGTTGAGGACCACGGCCTGGATGCCGACCAGGGCACCATCGCCGATGGTGCACCCGTGCAGCATCACCTGATGGCCGATCGTCACGTCCTGGCCGATCGTCAGGGGAAAGCCGATATCGGTGTGCAGCACCGAGCCTTCCTGTACGTTCGAGCGCGTGCCGACGCGGATGGTCTCGTTGTCGCCGCGGATGGCCACGTGCGACCACACGCTGGCACCTTCCTCCAATATCACGTGGCCGATCACGTCGGCGGAGTCTGCCACGTAGGCGCTGGCGTGCACCTCGGGCGCCTTGTCTTTGATGCGGTACAGAGCCATGTGGGGATACTCCAGGAAAGCGAGTGCGGATTGTAGGCTTGCGCCCGAAGGGCCGGGCACCCCTGGTACGCTTGGGGTTTCCAAGATTCTCCGTTTTTCTGGCGCACCGCGTGGCGGGACGCCCCAAGGCCCATGCTGATCCTGCTTTCCCCGGCCAAGAGCCTGGACTACGAAACCCCGCCGGTCACCGATCGACACACCCTTCCGCAGTTCGTGGACCAATCGGCCGCGCTGATCGAGGTGCTCAAGCCCTACACCCCAGCCCAGATCGCTTCGTTGATGGACCTCAGCGAGGCCCTGTCGCAACTCAACGTGGCGCGTTATGGGGCCTGGTCGCGCAAGTTCACCGGGGCCAACAGCAAGCAGGCCGTGCTGGCCTTCAATGGCGATGTCTACGAAGGCCTGCAGGCCGCCACGCTCAAGCAGGCCGACCTGGATTGGGCGCAGGACCATGTGGCCATCCTGAGCGGCCTGTACGGCATCCTGCGTCCGCTGGACCTCATGCAGCCTTACCGTCTGGAGATGGGCACCAGGCTGCCAAATTCAAGAGGCAAGGATCTGTACGCCTGGTGGGGGGACACGCTGGCCGAGCACCTCAACCAGGTGCTGGCCGCGCAGAAGGATGATCTGGTGGTCAACCTCGCTTCGCAGGAGTACTTCAAGGCTGTCAAGCGCAAGGCCTTGAACGCCCGGGTGGTCGACTGCGTTTTCGAGGATTGGAAGAACGGCCAGTGGAAGGTGATCAGTTTCCACGCCAAGCGTGCCAGGGGCCTCATGGCCCGCCACGCCATCCTCAAGCGCGCGGCAACACTCAAGGCGCTGAGCAGCTTCAAATCCGAGGGCTATGCCCACGTGGCAGAGGCCTCCGAGCCAGACCGCATGGTGTTCCGGCGCAAGCTGGAGGGCGCATGAGCGAGGCGGCCCAGGTCATCACCGACGACTTGCGCCAGTGGATCGCAGCGCAGGTCCATGCTGGCCATGGCGCTGATGCCGTGCTGCAGGCCATGAAGGCCAGTGGCTGGCAGGAGGGCATTGCGCTGGCCGCCCTGGAAGAGGTGATGAGCGGCCGTGTGCAGCCTTCGGGCACCGACGTGCAGGCAGCCGCCCAGGCGGCTGCTCACCTGAGCATTACCCCCTTGCCGGCGCTGGCGCCGGGTGCAGGGCACGAAATCTGGGCGGTCGACCGCACCGTCAGGGTGGTGCTCAGCCAGGAACACCCTGGGCTGGTGGTGTTTGCCGATCTGCTGTCGGCGCAGGAGTGCGCTGAGCTGAGGGCCCTGGCCGGTGATCGCCTGGCCCGATCCGAGACCGTGGTGCATGCCACGGGGGGCAGCGAAGTCAACGCCGCGCGCACCAGCGAGGGCATGTTTTTCACCCGAGGCGAGAACGAACTGGTGGCCCGCATCGAAGCCCGGTTGGCGGCTTTGCTCAACTGGCCGATCGAGAACGGTGAAGGGCTCCAGGTGCTGCGCTACGGCCCGGGGGCCGAGTACAAACCCCATTTCGATTATTTCGATCCGGCCCAGCCTGGCACGGCGGCGGTGCTTCGGCGCGGCGGCCAGCGTGTGGGTACCGTTGTGATGTACCTCAACACACCCGAGCAGGGCGGTGCCACCGTGTTCCCGGACGCAGGCCTCACGGTGCATCCGATCGAGGGGCATGCCGTGTTCTTCAGCTACAGCCAGCCCATGGCGGCCACCAAGACCCTGCATGGCGGTGCGCCGGTGGTTCAGGGTGAGAAGTGGGTGGCCACCAAATGGATGCGGCAAGGCCGTTTTGATTGAATCGCGGGGCGGTCGCTATTCAGGTTCCAGTCATATTGAAAATAGGTGCCGACGGTGTGTCAACCATGGCAAAACAGCCCGCGTTGTCATTGCACAGGCCTGCATAAGCGAGCCTGACCAAGCAACCCTTCACTTCAACACCCTGGAGTCTTGTCCATGAAAAAGCTGACCGCCGCTCTGATTGCTTCCATGTTCGCTGTTGGCGCTTTCGCCGCTGAAGCCACGACCGCTCCTTCGGCCGCCCCAGCCGCTTCCGAAGCCGCTTCGGCTCACGCCAAGAAGGCCAAGAAGGCTGCCAAGAAGGCCAAGAAGGCGGCATCAGCTGCATCCGCCGCAGCTTCGAACTGATCGATGCGGCTTGGCGGATCGAGCGTCCGCCTGCAGTAAAAAACCCGGCCTAGGCCGGGTTTTGTTTTGTTTACTTCTGTCAGCGGAAACGGCCCCGATCGCCGTTGCCAGAGCCACGGCGTGCGCCACCGCTGCCTTGCGGTGCACGGCTGCCGCCCGGCCGGCCGCCTTGGCGGGGTTGCCCTTGACCGCCAGAGGCACCCGCCCGGTCACCACCGGGCTTGCCCGAGCCGCCGTGCAGCACGCGTCGGCCCAGTTGGATGGGTTCTGGCTTGGCGTTGGGATCAGGCTCGAAGCCCTTCACGATCTCGCGCGGAATGGGGCGTTTGATCAGGCGCTCGATGTCGGACAGGAAGCCTTCTTCGTCAACGCACACCAGCGAGATGGCGCGGCCTTCGGAGCCGGCGCGGCCGGTGCGGCCGATGCGGTGCACGTAGTCCTCGGGCACATTGGGCAGTTCGAAATTGACGACATGCGGCAGTTGGTCGATGTCGATGCCGCGCGCGGCGATGTCCGTGGCCACCAGCACCTGAAGCTCACCCGTCTTGAACTCGGACAGGGCGCGCGTGCGTGCGCTCTGGCTCTTGTTGCCGTGGATGGCCATGGCGGTGATGTCCTGCTTCTGCAGGAACTCGACCAGGCGGTTGGCGCCGTGCTTCATGCGCGTGAACACCAGCACTTGTGACCACCTGTTCGAGGTGATCAGGTGGGCCAGGAGCTCCTTCTTGCGATCGCGGTCAACCGGGTGCACGCTTTGTTCGACCGTGTCGGCCGTGGCGTTGCGGCGGGCCACCTCGATGGTCTTGGGCTGGTTGAGCAGCCGCTCGGCGAGGGCCTTGATCTCGTCGGAGAAGGTGGCCGAAAACAGCAGGCTCTGCTTCTTGGGGGGCAACACGGCCAGCACGCGGCGGATGTCGTGGATGAAGCCCATGTCCAGCATGCGGTCGGCTTCGTCCAGGATGAAATATTCCACATGGCTGAGATCCAGGGTGCCTTGCTGATGGTGGTCGAGCAGGCGGCCTGGCGTGGCCACGAGAATATCCACACCACGGCGCAAGGCGTCGATCTGGGGATTCATGCCGACGCCGCCGAAAATCACCATGGATCGCAGCGGCAGGTATTTGGAATACGTGCGCACGCTTTCTTCAACCTGGGCGGCCAGTTCACGTGTGGGGGTCAGAATCAGGGCACGCACACGACGTGGCTCTTGAGGGCGGGGTTTGCCGGTCCCGGACATCAGGTGCAGCAAAGGCAAGGTAAAACCCGCGGTTTTGCCTGTGCCGGTTTGTGCGCCGGCCAGCAAATCCGTGCCGGTGAGCACGAGGGGAATGGCTTGCAACTGAATGGGCGTGGGGGTTTCGTAACCCGCTTCCGAAATGGCTTTCAGAATTGGCTCGGCCAATCCCAAACTATCGAACGACATGACTGCTGGCCTTTTTTAAAAGCAAAGGTGGGCAAAATAAGGCGACGCTAACGAATAGGTTCGGGTGTGAACAATATTCTGGTCTTCGCGCGTCTGGCTGTTGGCCCACCACACCTCAGAGCATGTCTCGGTGCGCGTTTGACTTATGTTAAACGTGTGTTTGACGCAGGCGGATTGTAGGTCCGCACAGAGGCAATTCATAGACCGGGTTTCGATGCTTCGTCCTTGGATTGAGGGTCAAATGTATCCAATTGTATCGCAATTTGTGATTTCCGTGGTTGAAACCCGTCAGTGTCGTGGGTCGGTCCCATGAATATGGGGAAGGGTTCAGAGCCCTTGAGCCCCTCTACAATCCGCCCATGACATCGACGGTTCTGGCGCGCAAGTACCGCCCTCTCAGTTTCGAGGCCATGGTGGGCCAGGGCCATGTGGTCCAGGCCCTGGCCAATGCACTCACCCAGCAAAGGCTGCACCACGCCTATCTCTTCACCGGCACACGTGGGGTGGGCAAGACGACTGTGTCGCGCATCCTGGCCAAATCACTCAATTGCACGGGCCCGGACGGGCAGGGCGGCATCACCGCCACGCCTTGTGGGCAGTGCCAGCCGTGCCGCGACATCGATTCCGGGCGCTTCGTCGACTATGTCGAGATGGACGCCGCGTCCAACCGCGGGGTCGAAGAGATCTCGCAGCTGCTCGATCAGGCAGTCTACAAACCGGTGGTGGGGCGCTTCAAGGTCTACATGATCGACGAAGTGCACATGCTCTCGAACACTGCGTTCAACGCGATGCTCAAGACGCTGGAAGAACCGCCGGATTACCTGAAGTTCGTGCTGGCCACGACCGACCCTCAGAAGGTGCCGGTTACCGTCCTGTCGCGCTGCCTGCAATTCAACCTGCGCCCGATGGCGATGCAGACCGTGCAGGAGCACCTCGAGCAGGTGCTGACGCAAGAGGCCGTGCCTTTCGAGCCCGGCGCGCTGCACCTGCTGGCGCGTGCCGCGCGGGGCTCGATGCGCGATGGCCTGTCGCTGACCGACCAGGCCATCGCCTACGGTGCCGGTCGTCTGGACGAAGCCGTGGTGCGGCAGATGCTGGGGTCCGTGGATCGCCAGCACCTGTTCACCATCCTGGACGCCGTGGTCGATGGCGATGGCCCCGCGCTGATTGACGCGGCAGACAACCTTAGGCGACTGGGGCTGTCGGCGCAGGGCACGCTGGACGACCTGGCCGCAGCGCTGCAAAACATCGCGGTGCTGCAGACCGTGCCCGGGCTGGCCGACAGTGATCCTGACAAGGCCCCCTGGCTGCCTCTGTCACGCCGGCTGGCACCTGATGAATGCCAGCTGTTCTACAGCCTGGCCCTGCATGGCCGCGCTGAGTTGGCCCTGGCGCCGGATGATCATGCCGGGCTGTTGATGGTGTTGCTGCGCTGGCTGGCATTCAAGCCCGCCGGTGACAGGGAGCGCGACCACCCAAAAGCTGAAGGCCCGGTGGCTGCAAAGCTGGCCGGGCCCTCAGTCCCGGTGCAGCCCGTGGCGGTGCGTGAAGCGCCTGGTGTTGCCGTGAGCGCCCAGGCAGCGGTGGCCACCGTTGCGCCGACGGTGCCCGCCGTGCGGAGCTCGCCGCAGCAGCCGCCTGTCCAGGCGGCTGTCGCGCCTGCGCCCAGGCCTGCCCAGGCGCCCACATCGGCGCCGGCACCGGCTGCAGCGCCTCGAGCGCCCACTCCCGATGGTGTCACCTCGCCCGACAGGGCCACGGTGCCTCGCGCCGCCACGCCTCCCCCATCGTCGCCACCCGCACCCGCACCCGCCCCGGCGGCGGCCCAGGCGCCGCGCCAGGAGCAGGTGCCCCCCTGGGATGACGACATCCCTGTGGTTGACGACGAGCCCTCCTACATGCGGGAAGTGCCTTTTGAGCACCCCGCAGAGTCGCGACCAATCGCTGCAGCCGCCAGGCAGGCGCCCCCCGCCCGCCAACCTGTGCTGGCTCCGGAAGTACCGGAACCCGCCATGGCGGCCGCGCCGCAGGCAGGACAACGCACGGTGGTGCCCGTGGTGCCGACCACGCCGCTGGGCGATCGTTGGGCCGACCTGGTGGCGCGCATGCAGCAAGATGGCTTGCTGGCCGCCCTGGTGCGCGAGCTCGCCATGCAGGCTGAGTGTGTGGACGTGCAGGAAAGCGGCGGCGCGTCGGTCTGGCGCCTGCGCGTCGAGCGCGAGACCCTGCGCGGAGACACCCAGCGTGAGCGCCTGACCGCCGCCGTGCGAAAGGTGCTGGGCGACGAGGCCAACATTGAGCTGGAGGCTGGTGTGGCCAAGGACACGCCAGCGCTGCGCGAGCAGGCCGCCCGGGCAGGCCGGCAGGCCGCCGCAGAACACCTGATCCAGCAGGATCCGCTGGTCAACACCCTGCTCGCCCAGTACCCCGGCGCCCGGATCGTGAGCGGTTCGATCGCCCCTCTCTGACATCTCCGCCGCCGCCATGGCGGACAATGACGCCATCTGAAGAACGAAAGGACGTTTCATGCTCAAAGGACAATTGGCAGGCTTGATGAAACAAGCCCAGCAAATGCAGGACAACCTCAAGAAGGCCCAGGATGAACTGGCCCTGATCGAGGTCGAAGGCCAATCCGGTGCCGGCCTGGTCAAGGTCGTGATGACCTGCAAGAACGATGTTAAGCGCGTGACCATCGACCCCAGCCTGCTGGCCGATGACAAGGACATGCTCGAAGACCTGGTGGCCGCGGCTTTCAACGATGCCGTTCGCAAGGCGGAAGCCACGTCGACCGAGAAGATGGGAAAGCTGACGGCAGGCATGCCCATGCCTCCCGGCATGAAGTTCCCGTTCTGATCGCGCCCACAACCGCATTGCTGTGACCGATCCCGTCGTCAACCGGTTGATCGAAGCCTTGCGCGTGCTGCCTGGCATCGGCCAGAAATCGGCGCAGCGCATGGCTTTCCATCTGCTGCAGCATGACCGCAATGGCGCCGTGCGCCTGGCGCAGTCGCTGCTGCAGGCTGTCGATGAGATCGGGCATTGCGAGCGCTGCCACACCTTCAGTCGCGACCGCATTTGCGCCACCTGCCTGGACCCGACCCGGGATGCGCGGATGCTGTGCGTGGTCGAGACGCCTGCCGACCAGGCCGCGCTGGAGCGCACCGGTAGCTACCGCGGCCTGTACTTCGTGTTGGCCGGGGCCTTGAGTCCGCTGGACGGCGTGGGCATGCACGACATCGGTGTGACGCGCTTGCTGGAGCGTGCCAACGATGGCGTGGTCGATGAGGTGGTACTGGCCACCAACTTCACAGCCGAAGGCGAGGTGACCGCCCATGTGCTGTCAGAGCAGCTCCGGCAGCGCGGTGTGCGCGTGACGCGCCTGGCGCGTGGCGTGCCGGTGGGCAGTGAGCTGGAATACGTGGATCTGGGCACCATCGCCCACGCATTGATGGACCGCCGCTGAGGCGGTCCGCCTGCGCCCCGCGTGGTTCAGGGGTTGAGGTTCGCAGCCACCACCCGCGCACGGGGTTGCTGGCGGCTCGCAGGCACGACACGGGCCTTGCCCTGGTTGTTGCGTGAGGCGACCTGGCGGATCTTGCCCTTGTCTGCCAACTTGGTCGATGCCACCTTGGTGCCCTTGTGTGTACGCACGCCCTTGGCGCCAGCCTTGGATGCCAGGGTCACGCGTGCCTTGCCCTTGGGCTGGTCATCGTCGCTGTCACGCGCTGCCGTGGCACGTGTCGCCTTGGCCTTGACCGGCACGTAGACGACCACGGCTTCAGCACGCTTGAAGCTCGCACCCACACGCACCTTGTTCCACTGCGCCACCTGGACCTCGCTCACCTTGTAGCGGCGGGCGATGCTGGCCACCGTGTCGCGCTTGCGGGCCTTGACGGTCATGCGGCGCATCGGGGGCAGATCAGGGGCCAGGGCCATCATGGCGTTGTCGGCCACGCTTTCGGAGACGTCCTGCTCGCGGTGCTGCGAGCGGGGCACCAGCAAAGTCGAGCCGGCCTTGACCAGCATGCGCGGCGGGATGCGGTTGATGTCGCGCAGATCGTTCTCGCTCATGCCCAGCCGCTTGGCGGCATCGCCAGGGCGCATGGTCTTGGGCACGACCCAGGCCGTCCAGGTGGCCAGGGCTCCCTTGTGGCGCGACAGGTTGTGCATGAAACTGCTGGCGTTGTCGTAGGGCAGCAGGATCTGGGGCGTGCCGGCCGCCAGGATCACCGGCTTGTTCATCGAGGGGTTGAGGGCCTGGAAATCGGCCTGGGTCAACTGGGCCAGGCGGGCGGCCAGCGTCACGTCCATGTCGCGCTGGATGGGCACACTCACGAAGTAGGGGTGGTTCTCGATGGGGCTCAGCGCCAGGCCATGGCTTTCGGGGTTGGCCACGATGTTGCGCACCGCGTGCAGCTTGGGCACGTAGTTGCGCGTTTCGGGCGGCATGTTCAGGCTGAGGTAATCCGTGGGCAGGCCGGCCTTGGTGTTGCGCGCGATGGCGCGCTGCACATTGCCTTCACCCCAGTTGTAGGCGGCCAGGGCCAGGTGCCAGTCGCCGAACATGCGGTGCAGGCGCTGCAGGTAGTCCATCGCCGCGCGGGTGGACGCGAGCACGTCGCGACGGTCGTCGCGGAACAGGTTCTGCTTGAGTTCGAAATCCTTGCCTGTTGCGGGCATGAACTGCCAGATGCCCGAAGCGCGGGCAGACGACAGGGCCTGCGGGTTGAAGGCACTTTCGATGAAGGGCAGCAGGGCCAGTTCGGTGGGCATGCCCCGGCGTTCGACCTCTTCGACCACGTGGAAGAGATAGCGGTTGGCTCGGTCGGTCATGCGCTGGACGTAGTCGGGGCGGCTGGCATACCAGCGCTCATGGTCGGCGACCAGTTCGGATTCGAGCGGGGGCAGGGTGAAGCCCTGGCGCACGCGGCCCCACAGGTCCTTGGCGGCCTCACGGTCGTCGAGGTTGAGGGTGGTCTCGGGGCGCAGCGCGTCGGTGGGCTGGCCAACAGCGTTTTTGGCCTCATCTTCATCAGTGATGGCCTGCGCGGCGGTGCTGCCCTTGATCGCATCAAGCGACAGGCTGCGCGTGATCACAGACGGGGCATTGGGTGCGCGCGCGCCGTCCACGGCCCTTGGAGGGGTGTCCGTGCCCGTACCGGCCAGTGCCAGCCGGGAGGCGCGCTCGGCGTTGCCGCTGGCGGTCGGTGCATCGGACAGGGTGCTGGCGGCATCGTTCCGGGCGAAGGGCAGGTCGATCGAACTGCAGGCAGTCAGGAGAAGGAAGGAGGAGAAAGTGAGCAGGTTGCAGGCCGTTCGGCCCAGGGATGGGAGGGTGTGCAGGATGCTCATGCTGGGTAATGGTTCTTCCACTGACGCAAGGTGGTGAAGACCGACAGGGCGGAGGCGTCGGGCGCGCCTTGCTTCAGGGCTTGCGCCACCACCGTCGGCTGGCGGTAGCGCAGGAAAGGGTTGATCTGCCGTTCACGGCCCACCTGGGTGGGCAGCGTGAACTCGCCGCGCGCGCGCAGGGCCAGGCTTTGATTCAAAGCTTCGGCCACATCCGGGTTGCCGGGATCGGCAGCGCTGGCAAATCGCAGGTTCGACACGGTGTATTCGTGGGTTGGGCACAGCCACGTATCTGCTGGCAGAGCAGCCAGCCGATCCAGGGAGTGCAGCAACTGCGCTGCGGTGCCATCGAAAAGGCGCCCGCATCCGGCAGAAAACAAGGTATCCCCACAGAATACCAGTGTCTGGGGCCACGGCATACCCTGGGCTGGTAGCGCGAGGTAACTGACATGGCCCGCGGTGTGGCCCGGCGTGTCCCATGTCTCGAACTGCAGGTCCAGGGCTTCGAAGCGGTCGCCCTCGCCGACAGGGATGTCGAGGCCGTCGATCGCTTCGTGCCGGGGTCCGTAGACGGGGCCTTGCAACACCGGACGCAAGGCAGCAAGGCCGCCCGTGTGATCGAGGTGGCGATGGGTCACTAGAATGGCGGCCAGCGACAGCTGATGGTCTTGCAGGGCCTGCAGCACAGGCGTGGCGTCACCTGGGTCGACCACGAGGGCCTGGCGGCCGTCGCTGATCATCCAGATGTAGTTGTCGGTGAAGGCGGGCAGGGCAAGCAGTTTCATGACGAAAGTCGATCCGATTATAGAGTTGCACCCCTGGTTGGCTTTGCCGGCCGGCAGAGCCCTGCTCGAATGGGAGCAGGCTCAGATGGATCGATTGGTGGCCGATGTGTTCGGCTTTCATGCCCTGCAGCTCGGGCTGCCGGAGATGGAGACGCTGCGTGCCAACCGCATGCAGCATCGCTGGCTGGCCTTGGACACGGCCTACCAGGGCTGGACGCCTCCTCTTGAAGCGCCCGACCCGGGGCTGGTGCTGGAGCGCGCTCAGGACATCATCGTGCCAGACCCCACTGAGCTGCCGCCGATGAGCGGGGTGCATCTGCGCTGCGATTTCGAATCGCTGCCTTTCCCGAGCAACAGCCTGGATTTGGTCGTTCTGCCGCATGCACTGGAGCTGGCTCGAGACCCGCACGACACGCTTCGCGAGGTCGAGCGGGTGCTGGTGCCCGATGGCCGTGTGGTGATCGCCGGATTCAATCCGGCCAGCCTGTGGGGCCTGCGCCAGCGCATGGGGCATTGGGGCATGGGCCGCACGATGGTGCTGCCGCAGGGCGAGTTCATCGCCTACTGGCGCTTGCGCGACTGGTTGCGCCTGCTGGACCTGGAGGTGGAGGGCGGCAGCTTCGGTTGCTACCGGCCCATGCTGCGAAACGAGACCTGGTGGTCGCGCTTCCAGTGGATGGAGTCTGCCGGCGAGCGCTGGTGGCCGGTTCTGGGTGCCGTGTATTTCGTGGTGGCGGTCAAGCGCGTGCGTGGCATGCGCCTGGTGGGCAAGCTCAAGCGGGCCAAGGTGGCTCCGCAGGCGGCGCCGGCCGTGGTGGCCAACCGCCATGTTCAATCGGTGGGTGCGCAGGCACCCGCCACTCAAGTGGATTCGAAGTGATGAGTGATGCGGTATCGCCCAAGGTGGTGGTCTACACGGACGGGGCCTGCAAGGGCAACCCGGGGCCGGGTGGATGGGGCGTGTGGATGGTGAGCGGCACCCACGAAAAGGAAATGTGGGGCGGCGAAGACGGCACCACCAACAACCGCATGGAACTCACAGCCGTGATCCAGGCGCTGAGTGTGCTCAAGAAGCCGTGCGATGTCATCGTCTACACGGACAGCGAGTACGTGCGCAAGGGCATCACGGAATGGATCAACGGCTGGAAGCGCCGTGGCTGGAAGACGGCCGACAACAAGCCCGTAAAGAACGCCGAGCTGTGGCAGCAACTGGAGGCAGCCGCGTCACGCCACAAGGTGGATTGGCGCTGGGTGAAGGGCCATGCGGGAGACCCGGGCAACGAGCGGGCCGATGCGCTGGCCAACCGCGGCGTGCACGACGCGTCGGCCTGACGAGGATCGAAGCCGGCCGCGCTTGATCCTTACAGGATCAGGGCCATCGTGAGCCGGTCGCTGTAGCGGACCTGGCCTGCGCCATCGACCAGGCGCACAGCGTGCGGCACGGTGCCGCAGGCCTTGAAGCCCGCGCGTTCGTAGAGGCGGATGGCGTCCGGGGTGCCGGTGCTCACGCGCAGCGTGATCAATTCCAGGCCCACGGCCTTTCGGGCGTGAGCCAGGCATTCCTTGACCAAGCTCATGCCGATGCCCTTGCCGCAGTGGCGCGGCTTGACCAGCATGCTGTTGAGCTCGGCGCTGTGGCGCAGCTTGGGAAGGCTGTGGCGCTCCAGGCCGATCATGCCGACCATTTCCTGGCCCAGCCAGGCACCGATCAGGAAGGTGCCGCCAAGCGGCTCGTACAGGCCCAGTCGGCCGATGTAGCTTTCGGGCGGGCGGGCCTGTTCGCCTTCGATGTCGGCATCGAAGGCCTCGGGATGCAGGCGCAGGCCTTCATCGCGCAGTGATTTGAACGAACTCAGTTCTGCGGGCGTGACACGCGCCACGCGGAGCCCCTCATTGCCATGGCGTTCCATGCAGTGTCTCCGGGGTATTGATGTTGATGAAATCTGCCGGGCGCTCGAAGCATACGCCGATCCATGCGCAGGCGCGTACCCATTCACCCACGCGACGCTCACCTTGGTGGAGCATGTCCTGCAAGATGGGTTGCGTGTCGCGGTGGGCCAGCACGGTGGTCCAGTGATGGCGGGGCTCCCCGGTGACCGCATCGGTGCTGCAAGGCACAGCGATGAGCGCCTGGGCCGCCTGGGCCGCCTGCCAGAGACGCGCCACCAGGGTGGCCGGCAGCGCCGGGCTGTCACAGGGGCTGAACTGGAGCCAGTCGGCGGTGGTGTGGCGCAGTCCGGTCAGCATGCCCGAGAGCGGGCCGGCTTTGGACGGTAGATCGGCGTCGTCCGGCATCACGGGCCAGCCCCATGCGGCGTACTGGTCGAGGTGCCGGTTGGCATTGAGGGTGAGGCGGCGAACCTGGGGTGCCAGGGCACGCGCGGCATGCAGGGCCAGGGGCTGGGCCTGCCAGGCCAGCAGCCCCTTGTCCTGGCCCCCCATGCGCCGGCCTTCACCGCCGCACAAGAGCCAGCCGTCGACCGGGAGATCCATGCCGCCTTCAGCCACCGATGTAGCTCATCTCGATGCGTCGGGCAGCGTCAGCTGGTGGCTCGGCGTGCGAGTGCATGGTGCCTGCCGAGGCGGTGGTGCCGCGCAGGGCCGAATAGCGGTCTTGGCGCTGCTGCCACAGGGCGTGCAGCCGGGCGCGCAGGGTGTCGTCGTCATCGCCGGCCCGCAAGGCGGCGCGCAGATCGTGGCCCTGGTGGGCGAACAGGCAGGTGTACAGGCGCCCGTCGGTGGACAGGCGCAGGCGGTTGCAATCGCCGCAGAAGGCCTGCGTGACGCTGGAGATGAAGCCGATGGTGCCCGCCCCGTCCGAGTAAGCCTCGCGCCTAGCCGTTTCGCCAGTCTGCGCGGCCGGCAGCGCCTGGAGCGGGAAATGCTCGGCAATGCGCTCACGGACCTGCTCGGAGGGCAGCACCTGGTCCATCTGCCAGCCGTTGCTGGCGCCCACATCCATGTATTCGATGAAGCGCAGCTCGATGCTGCTGTGCCGAAAGTGGCGCGCCATGGGCACGATCTGGTCTTCGTTGACGCCGCGCTGCACCACCATGTTGACCTTGATGGGGCCCAGCCCGGCCTTCTGCGCCGCCTCGATGCCGTGCAGCACCTGGCGAACCGACACGCCGGCATCGTTCATGCGCTGGAAGATCGTGTCGTCCAGTGCGTCCAGGCTGATGGTGACGCGGTGCAGGCCGGCGGCCTTGAGTGCGGCAGCCTTGTCGGCCAGCAGCGAGGCGTTGGTGGTGAGCGTGAGTTCGACCGGGGTGCCTTCGGGTGTCTGCAGCGGGGCAAGCGAAGCCACCAACTGGTCGAGTTGCTTGCGCATCAGCGGCTCGCCGCCGGTGAGCCGAAGCTTGCGCACGCCCAGTGACACCATCAGGCGGCTGGCGCGCTCGATCTCTTCGAAGCTCAGCAGGGCCTGATGCGGCAGGAAGCGGTGGCCGGGGCCGTATACGGAGCGCGGCATGCAGTAGCCGCAGCGGAAGTTGCATCGGTCCGTGACAGAGATGCGCAGGTCGCGCAGCGGACGATGGAGTAGATCGAGTGGCGCCTGGACGCCTGAAGGCAGGGGGCTGGCGATGGCCAAAGGCAGCGGCAGCACCGCCCCGGACGCAGGGGCCGGGGGGCTTTCTTGTTTCAGAGGAATGAAACGGGCCTCACGCATGGGCGGAATTGTCGCCCAACTTGGCATGCGGGCATCCACAGGAGGTTTTTGCCTGTGCACTGGCGTGAACAGTTGGCAGTCAAGGGCGCCGTGCGTACGAGAAGCGTTCGGGGGGCTGAAGCAGCCCGGACACCGTCAAGGCGCGGCGTCTGCGTTGGCGCGTTGCAGCAGGGTGCTGGCGGACACCTGGCTGGCCGTCAGTGTGGGTACACGGCGGGCGCCGTCGAAACGCTGCTGCCAGTAGGCGATGCGCATGTCTTCGATGCGCACGGCACCACCCGCGCGGGGCGAATGGATGAACTTGTTGTCGCCGATGTAGATGCCGACGTGCGAGAAGGTGTGGCGCAGGGTGTTGAAGAACACCAGATCGCCTGGCTTGAGTTCGGCCTGCCGGACCTGCTCCAGTCCGGGCATGGCCGCTTGTTCGGCGGCGCGGCGCGGCAGGATCATGCCGATGCTGCGTTCGAACACATGGCGGGTGAAGCCGCTGCAGTCGAAACCTTCGCTCTTGGAGTCTCCGCCGCGCCGGTAGGGCACGCCCAGGAAGTCCATGGCGGAGATGACGAGGTCGGAGGCCAGGTCCGTGGCCTTGTCGCGCACCTGCTGGGCCAGCTCGGAAACAGGGCGGGTGTTCAGCAGGCCCTTGTCGGCCAGGAAGCGGGACACTGGGTCGCCGGCCTCTTCGCGAGCGGCTGGTGTGCCGCTGGGTGTCGTGGCGGCGGCACCTGCTTCAAGGATCTGGGCGGGGTTGGCCTGCGCCTGGACGTCGCGCGCACCAGCTGCCAGACCGAGAACGGCCAGCAGGGTTGCCAACGAAAGGGACTTGACGCGAGAGGCCACCTCTTGGCCGGGGCGTCGTCCCGTACTCCAGAACATGAAACGCATGGGGCGCAAGAGTAGGGGAGATCCTACAAGGCGTCAACCCGCAAAAGTGGCCGAAATCAAGGGGTTAACCCCGTTTCTTGAGATTTCGGTGATCCATCACCCTTGTTGCAGTAGTTGCAGAGATTCGCTTAAGTTCAGCCATTTGGCCTCCAACTCGTCGATTTCTTCGCCCAACTGCTTCATTTTGCGTCCCAGTTCGCTGCGGTCGGCGGCGCTCAGCTTGGGGCTGGCCAGATCGGTGCTGATCTGGTCTTTTTCGGCGGTGGCGGCCTCCATGCGCTGCTCCACGCGGGTCAATTCGGCCTTGATGGGCTTGGCCTGGGCGGCGAGTTCGCGGGCCGCACCGGCCTGGGCCTTGCGTTCGTCCTTGCGGTTGCTCGCTGGTGAAGGCGCTGCAGCTGGTGTCGGGGCCTGCACCATCTGCGGCAAGAGAGCGGGCGCCGAGGCAGATTGCTTCGATGCTGCCTTGGCGGCGGCCGCCTGCAGCCGTGATTGCTCCAACAGCCATTTCTGGTAGTCGTCCAGGTCACCGTCGAATTCGCTGACCCCACCCTTGGTGACCAGCCAGAATTCGTCGCAGACCTCGCGCAGCAAGGCGCGGTCATGGCTGACCAGCATCAGTGTGCCCTCGAAGCCGTTGAGCGCCATGCTCAGGGCCTCGCGGGTGGTCAGGTCCAGGTGGTTCGTGGGTTCATCGAGCAGCAGCAGGTTGGGGCGTTGCCACACCAGCAGGGCCAGCACCAGGCGGGCTTTCTCTCCGCCGCTCATCAGGCCCACGGGCTGGTTGACCATGTCGCCCACAAAGCGGAAGCTGCCCAGGAAGTCGCGCAGCTCCTGCTCGCGCCCGGCCGGGCCCACGTCGCGCGCCAGTCGCACCATGTGCATCAGGGGGCCGTCGTCCAGCTGCAGCACGTCCAGCTCCTGCTGGGCGAAGTAGCCGATGCTCAGGCCCTTGCCTTCGGTGACCTCACCGGAGATCAGTGGCTGCATGTGGGCCAGGGTCTTGACCAGCGTGGACTTGCCCTGGCCGTTGGCACCCAGGATGCCGATGCGCTGGCCGGGCATCACCGAGCGGTTGATGTTCTGGACGATGACGACATCGCCTTCTGGGTTCTTGTAGCCGCACTGCAGATCCTTGAGCGCCATCATCGGATTGGGCAGGCTCAGGGGCTCCTTGAACTCGAACTGGAAATCGCTGGCCGTGAGCACGGGGCCGAGCTTTTCCATGCGTTCCAGGGCCTTCACGCGGCTTTGCGCCTGCTTGGCCTTGGAAGCCTTGGCCTTGAAGCGGGCGATGAACTTGTTCAGGTGGGCGATGCGGTCCTGCTGTTTGGAATAGGCTGCTGCCGCCTGGCTCATCCGCTCGGCACGCATGAACTCGAAGGCCGTGTAGCCGCCGGTGTAGCGCGTGAGCTTGGCCTCGTCCAGGTGCAGGGTGACCTTGGTGATGGCGTCGAGGAATTCGCGGTCGTGGCTGATGACGATCATCGTGCCTTCGTAGCGCTGCAGCCAGGCCTCCAGCCAGACCAGGGCGTCCAGGTCCAGGTGGTTGGTGGGTTCGTCGAGCAGCAGCAGCTGCGAAGGACACATCAGCGCGCGCGCCAGTTGCAGGCGCATGCGCCAGCCGCCGGAGAAGCTGTTGACCGGCGCGGTGATCTGGTCGCCCTTGAAACCCAGGCCCATCAACAGGGCTTGCGCGCGTGCGGGGGCATCGAAATCGCCGGCATCGGCCAGCATGGCATAGGCATCGCCGATGGCGTGTCCATCATCGTCTGCTTCGGCCTTGACCAGGGCGGCGCGTGCCAGCATCAGGCGTGCGTCGCCTTGCAGCACGAAGTCGGTGGCGGACTCTTCGGTCTCGGGCATGTCCTGGGCCACTTCGGCCCAGCCGCCGGGCGCCATCCACGCGGCAGGGATCTCCATGTCGCCGGCATCGAGTTGCAGGCGGCCGGCAATGAGCGAGAACAGCGAGGACTTGCCGGCACCGTTGCGGCCGATCAGGCCGACCTTCTCTCCGGGGTGCAGGGTGGCGCTGGCGCCGTCGAGCACGACCTTGGTGCCGCGACGGAGCGTGATGTTGCGCAGGGTGATCATGAGGTCTTCAAACTTCCAGGGCTTCGCGGGTGATCAGCAGCAGCTGATCGGTGCCGGACGAGGTATCGAGCCAGACCACGGGCAGGTCGGCAAAGGCGTTTTCGAAGTGCTCGCGCTCATTGCCGATTTCCAGCACGAGCACGCCGTCTTCATTCAGGTAGCGGGACGGGTCGGCACGCAGGGCAGCGATCAGGGCGCGGCAAAAGTCCATGCCGTCGTCGCCTGATCCGAGGGCCATGGCCGGCTCGGCCTGGTACTCGGCCGGCAGTGTCGCCATGGAGCGGGCATTGACGTAGGGCGGGTTGCACAGGATCAGGTCGTAGGGGCCGCGGGCGGGTTGCAGGCCGTCGCCTTCAATCAGGGTGATGCGGTCAGCAAGCTGGTGCTTGTCCACATTGATGCGAGCCACGGCCAGGGCATCGGCACTCAGGTCGATCGCATCGACCACCACCTCGGGGAAGGCCAACGCGGCCAGAACGGCCAGGCTGCCGTTGCCGGTGCACAGGTCCAGCACGCGGTGGGTGCGGTCGCTGAGCCACCCGTCGATGCTGCCGTCGGCCAGCACCTCGGCGATGAAGGAGCGCGGTACGATGGCGCGCTCATCGACATAGAAGGGCACGCCCTGCAGCCAGGCTTCCTTGGTGAGGTAGGCGGCGGGCTGGCGGGTGGCGATGCGCTGTTCGATCAGGGCGCGGGCCTTGTCGGACTGCTCCGGCGTGAGGGGCTGTGGTGCGGCGCTGTCCAGATCGTCCAGGGGCAGGCTGAGCGACCACAACACCAGCCAGGCGGCCTCGTCAAAGGCGGTGGCTGTGCCATGCCCGAAAGCAACACCCGCCTCGGTGAGGCGGGCGGCGCTGGATTCGATCAGTTCAAGAACCGTGTGGGGCATGGTCACGTCAGCAGTCTTTCAAGGGTTCGCAGGTAGATGTCCTTGAGCGGTTCGATGGCGTCCACGGCCACGTGCTCATCGATCTTGTGGATGGTGGCGTTGACGGGGCCAAACTCAACCACCTGCGGGCAGATCTGCGCGATGAATCGGCCATCGGATGTGCCGCCCGTGGTGGACAGCTCGGTGGTGAGGCCCGTGGTCTGCTGAATGGCGCCAGAGAGCGCCTCGATCAGGCTGCCCGGGCGCGTCAGGAAGGGGCGGCCGCCCAACACCCAGTCGATCGTGTACTCAAGTCCGTGGCGGCCGAGCAGTTCGTGCACGCGGGCCTTCAGGGCATCGGGCGTTGATTCAGTCGAGAAGCGGAAATTGAAATCGATGACCAGTTCGCCCGGGATCACGTTGTTGGCGCCGGTGCCCGCGTGGATGTTGGACATCTGCCAGCTGGTGGGCGGGAAGTGGTCGTTGCCCTGGTCCCACTCGATGGTGACCAGCTCGGCCAGCGCGGGCGCGGACTGGTGGATGGGGTTGCGCGCCAGATGCGGGTAGGCGATGTGGCCCTGTACGCCCTGGATGCGCAGCTTGCCAGAGAGCGAGCCGCGGCGGCCATTCTTGATCATGTCGCCCAGGGACTTGACCGAGGTGGGCTCGCCGACGATGCAGCAATCGATGCGCTCGCCCTGCTGTTGCAGCCATTCGCAGACCTTGACGGTGCCATCGACCGAGGGGCCTTCTTCATCGCTGGTGATCAGGAAGGCCACGCTGCCAGCGTGTTTCGGGTGGGCTGCCACGAAGGTTTCGCTGGCCACCACCATGGCCGCCAGCGAGGTCTTCATGTCGGCGGCGCCACGGCCATAGAGCATGCCCTCCCGGTGCGTGGGCACAAAGGGCGGGCTGCTCCATTGTTCCAGCGGGCCGGTGGGCACGACATCGGTGTGGCCGGCAAAGACCAGGGTGGGGCTGCCCGTGGCGTGTCCATGGCCGCGCTTGATGGCCCACAGGTTGGTGACGGGCGCATCGGCCGGCCCGTAGCTGAGGGTGGTGCATTCGAAGCCAGCGGCCTTGAGGCGCTCGGCCATCAGGTCCTGGCAGCCGCCGTCGTGGGGGGTGACGGAATCCCGTGCAATCAGCGCCTCGACGAGGCGCAAGGTATCGGACATGTCAAAAGAAACCGTGGTCGCGGCGCTCGGTGACGAGCGCCGTGTGAAGCATCAGAACAGACCGCCGCCACCAGCACGACGCTCTCGCTCTTCGTGCACGTCCAGCGTGATCTCGGTGAAGGAGGGGCCGTCGTCGGCCTCTTCCTGCTTGGCCACCAGCTTGGACTGGTTGCCCATGTCGTTCTGCAGGCGCCACATCAGGTTGGTGGGCGAATCGGAGTAGGTCATGCCTTCGTCGCGCGTGACCAGGCCTTCATTGATCAGTCGGGCAATGTCCTGCTCGAATGTTTGCGAGCCCGGCGCCATGGATTTTTCCATGGCCTCCTTGATGCCCGTGAAATCACTGCGCTCGATCATCTCGCCGATGTGCTGGGTGTTGAGCAGAACTTCCACGGCTGGCACACGCCCGCCGGAGGTGTTGCGCAGCAGGCGTTGCGAGACGATGGACTTCAGGCCCGAGGCCAGGTCGCTCAACAGGGCGGGGCGTGCCTCTGGGGTGTAGAAGGACAGGATCCGGCCCAGCGCGTGGTAGCTGTTGTTGGCATGCAGGGTGGACAGCACCAGGTGGCCCGACAGGGCGTACGAGATCGCGGCTGTCATGGTCTCGCGGTCGCGGATTTCGCCGATCAGGATGCAATCAGGCGCCTGGCGCAGCGCGTTGCGCAGGCCGATCTGAAGCGACTGGGTGTCGCGGCCGATCTCGCGCTGGTTGACGATGGATTTCTTGTTCGAGAACAAGAACTCCATCGGATCCTCGATGGTGAGGATGTGGCCCGTCATGCGCTGGTTGCGGTGCTCCAGCATGGCGGCCAGCGTGGTGCTCTTGCCGGTGCCGGTGGCGCCGGCCAGGATGATCAGGCCGCGCTTTTCGAGCACCAGTTGCGACAGCACCTCGGGCACGTTCAGCGAATCGAGCGCCGGGATGTCGGACGGGATGTAGCGGAACACCGCGGCCACCGAGCCGCGCTGCTTGAAGGCGCTCAGGCGGAAAATGGCCACGCCTCGCAGCGTGAGGCCCACGTTCAGCTCGCCGGTGTCGTCGAGCTCTTCCATCTGGGCCGGGCTGAGCATCTCGGACAGCAGTTGGCGCGGCTGCGATGGCGTCAGGATCTGGTCCGTCAGCTGCAGGATCTGGCCGTGGATCTTGATGAGGATGGGCGTGTTGGCCGACAGAAAGACGTCGGAGGCCTTCTTCTCGGCCATGATGCGCAACACGCGTTCCAGGTTCCCATCGCTCATCAAGTGCTCCCTTCAGCTGATGTCTATCGGTGGCTCGGACGATGCCTGTGCGCGGATCAGGCGCCGCGCAGCAGGTCGTTGATGCTCGTCTTGGAGCGCGTCTGGGCGTCCACGCGCTTGACGATCACGGCACAGTACAGCGAATACTTGCCATCGGCACTGGGCAGATTCCCGCTTACGACCACCGAACCGGCCGGGATGCGGCCATAAGTCACTTCGCCGGTGGCGCGGTCATAGATCTTGGTGCTCTGGCCGATGTACACGCCCATGGAGATCACCGAGTTCTCTTCGACGATCACGCCTTCGACCACCTCGGAGCGGGCGCCGATGAAGCAGTTGTCTTCGATGATGGTGGGGTTGGCCTGCAGGGGCTCGAGCACGCCGCCGATGCCGACGCCGCCGGACAGGTGCACGTTCTTGCCGATCTGGGCGCAGGAGCCGACGGTGGCCCAGGTGTCGACCATCGTGCCTTCATCGACGTAGGCACCGATGTTCACGTAGGAGGGCATCAGGATCACGTTTTTGGCTTGGTAGCTGCCCTTGCGCGCGACGGCGGGGGGCACCACGCGCACGCCCGTGGCACGGATCTCGGCTTCGGTCATGGTGCCGTACTTGGTGGGCACCTTGTCGAAAAAGCCCAGTTCGCCCGAGCGGATCTCGACGTTGTCGTTCAGGCGGAAGCTCAGCAGCACAGCCTTCTTGATCCATTGGTGGGTGATCCACTGGCCGTCGATCTTCTCGGCCACACGCAGCTTGCCGGTGTCCAGATCGCTGATGATGCAGTTGACGGCATTGCGCACTTCAGTGGGCGCGCTGGTGGGCGACAGCGAGGCGCGCTGTTCCCAGGCGTTGTCGATGATGCTTTGGGCGTTGGCTTGGGTCATGTTCTTGTCGTCCTAAAAGAGGAGCGGGGGTCAGGATGGGAGATCAGGCAGCGGCCTGGATGAAGCTGCGGATGCGCTGGGCGGCCTCGACGCATTCGTCGACGCCCGCCACCAGGGCCATGCGCACGCGGCCGGTGCCCGGGTTGACGCCCTGGGCTTCGCGCGCCAGGTAGCTGCCGGGCAGAACAGCGACATTGTATTGAGCCAGGAGCTCGCAGGTGAACCATTCGTCCAGACTCAGGCCGGCGGCCGCGGCCTGGGGGGCAAATCGTTCAGGAACCGCTGCCCAGAGGTAGAAGCCGGCGTCGGGCAGGGCCACGTCCATCACCTCGGCCAGCAGGGGCGTCACGCGTTCGAACTTTTCGCGGTAGAGGGCGCGGTTGGCCACCACGTGGGCCTCGTCGTTCCAGGCCGCCACGCTGGCACGTTGGATGGCCGGGCCCATGGCGCTGCCGTGGTAAGTGCGGTAGAGCAGGAAAGCCTTGATCAATGCCGCATCGCCCGCCACGAAGCCGGAACGCATGCCCGGCACGTTGGAGCGCTTGGACAGGCTGGTCAGCATGATCAGCTTGCGGAAATCGCTGCGGCCCAGCTGCGCTGCGGCCTGCAGGCCGCCCAGGGGGGCGGCGCCATCGCCTTCGCGGAAGTAGATCTCGGAGTAGCACTCGTCCGAGGCGATCACGAAGCCATGCCGGTCGCTCAGCTCGAACAGCTTGCGCCACTCCTCCAGCGGCATCACGGCGCCGGTGGGGTTGCCCGGCGAGCACACGAACAGCAGTTGCGTGGTGGCCCAGGTGGATTCAGGGATGGCGCCCCAGTCGGCCGCGAAGTTGCGGGCCGGATCGGAGTTGGCGTAGACCACGCGGGCGCCGGACAGCAGCGCCGCGCCTTCGTAGATCTGATAGAACGGATTGGGGCTGACCACCGTGGGCCCGCCGCTTTCGCGGTGCTGGGTGGGGTCAATTACCACCTGCGCCAGGGCGAACAGCGCCTCGCGCGAGCCGTTGACGGGCAGGATCTGCGTGGCCGGGTCCAACGCCAAACCGTAGCGGCGTTGCATCCAGGCGGCGCAGGCCTCGCGCAAGGCGGGCTCGCCAGCGGTGGCGGGATAGCTGGCCAGACCATCCAGCGAATCGGTCAGAGCCTGCTTGATGAAATCGGGCGTGGGGTGCTTGGGTTCGCCAATGCCCAGGCTGATGGCAGGCAGGGCCGGATTGGCTTGGACACCCTTGGTCAGGCCACGCAGGCGCTCGAAGGGGTAGGGCTGGAGGGAGGACAGCAGCGGGTTCATGGGGGCGGATTATCCCAGCCCCGCAGGCTCAGCGCAGCGATGCCTGTGTGACAGCCACGCCACTGGGGCCAGCGGGCCCGCGCGGCATGGCCACCTGGTCCCACAGCGACAGGGCATAGCTCTGCACCGACACGGGCAGGGACGGGAAGGCCGGATCGAGCGTGCGCGAGGCGAAATCGTCGGGCCGCTGGGCCACGGCGCCCCGGATGGCGTACTTGCGGTCCTTGTAGAACACCAGCAGCTTGCCTTCGCTGACGGCGCCATCCCGGCCGGGCAGCGCGTAGGAGATGAAAGCTTCGAGCACGCCGTCGCCGTCGATGTCTCGCACGACCAGGCGCTCGGCCTTGATGGTGCTGCTGGCCGTGGAGGCCCGGCTGTCATCGACGGGGATGAAATCCCGGGCCAGCCAGCGGCGCTGGGGCGTACCGCTGCCCAGGGTGAACTTGTAGAACGACAGCACGAGGGGTTGCGGCTTGCCCCGCACGGCCTCGGGTTGCGCACGGCTTTCGATGAACAGGTGCTCGCCCTCGGCATCCCTGCAGGCCAGCGACTGCGCCACCTGGCCCTCCACCGGCAGCTTGAGCTCCTGTGGCGAGGCAGGCCTGACCTGGCAGGCCTGGGCGTGGGCGCTGGCGGCGCAGGCCACGGCGGCCAGCCATATCAGGGCCGGTGCGGCAAGGCGGTCAGCAAAACGGAGCATGCGGCAGGGCTGTCGATAGGGACGTGGGTATGCTGGCCGGGCGGCACAGCCTTTGACGCATTGTGTGTCGATTTCCAGGCATCTGTAACCGAACGTGACTCGTTCGCTGCATTCCTCCTCCATTTCAGGGACGGGATTTCCCCGGATCGGGGGGCCCTCCCCGGGGGACGACTAAAACAGTGGCAGACAGGTTCGGAAATGAAAAGGCCGCCCGAAGGCGGCCTTGCATCAAGTCAACGCAGGGCGCGTCAGCCCAGCAGACCGGTCTCTGGCGAGTGGGTGGGCAGCTCCACCTTGGGGGCTGGCTTCCAGCCCTTCTTGCGATGCTCGACCACCACATTGGTGTAGATGCCGCCGCGCACGTACCACTTGGCTGTGATGCGCAGGAAACGCGGGTTGATGGCCTTGACCATGTCCGTGAGGATGTCGTTGGTGACCTTCTCGTGGAAGGCGCCTTCATTGCGGTAGCTCCACATGTACATCTTCAAGCTCTTGAGCTCGATGCACTGCTTGTCAGCGATGCAGTCGATCGTGAAGTGTGCGAAGTCAGGCTGGCCGGTGAGCGGGCAAAAGCAGGTGAACTCGGGGATCTGGAACTGGATGACGAAATCACGCTCAGGCGCCGGGTTGGGGAACACGTCCAGGTGCTTGGACGGGACCGACGGCGGGTTGACAGGCTTGGCGCGGCTGCCCACTTCAATGGCCTTGGCAGCCTTGACGGCCTTGGTGGCAGGCTGGGCGGGGACGTTCTTCTTGGGGCTGGCGGCGGCGCCGGCAGGGGCTTTCTTGGCCATGGGTGCGACTTGCGGTTGACAGAGGGAAGGGCAGCAGATGCCCGAAGGCGCGATGCTATCATCCCCGCACCCACCCGCCTGGCATTTTTGCGGGTTTTTTCAATTAAATCAACGACTTAAGGCGGCCCGCCGAGCCCACACCGCATGCGCCTGAATTCGATCAAGCTGTCCGGCTTCAAATCGTTTGCCGAGCCCACGCATTTCCAGCTGCCTGGGCAGCTCGTGGGGGTGGTGGGCCCCAATGGCTGCGGCAAGTCCAACATCATGGACGCGGTGCGCTGGGTGCTGGGCGAATCGAAGGCGTCCGAGCTGCGTGGCGAATCCATGCAGGATGTGATCTTCAACGGCTCGGGCAACCGCAAGCCGGCCAGCCGATCCAGCGTCGAGCTGGTCTTCAGCAACGAAGATGCGCGCGCCGGTGGCCAGTGGAACCAGTTCGCCGAGATCGCCGTCAAGCGCGTGCTCACGCGCGATGGCACCTCCAGCTATTTCATCAACAACCAGCCGGTGCGCCGCCGCGATGTGCAGGATGTGTTCCTGGGCACCGGCTTGGGGCCACGTGCCTACGCCATCATCGGCCAGGGCACGATCAGCCGGATCATTGAATCCAAGCCGGAAGAACTGCGCCTGTTCCTGGAAGAGGCCGCGGGTGTCTCCAAGTACAAAGAGCGTCGCCGCGAGACCGAGAACCGCCTGAAGGACACGCGAGAGAACCTGACCCGCGTGGACGACATCCTGCGCGAGCTGAACAGCAACCTCGAGAAGCTGGAACGCCAGGCCGAGGTGGCCACGCAGTACCGCGGCCTGCAGGAGCAGGGCACGCTCAAGCTGCACCAGCTGTGGTTCCTCAAGCACCGCGATGCGTCCACCGAAGGGGCCCGCGTCAAGCAGGCCTTCCTGGAGGCGACCAACGCGCTGGAGGCCCGCATGGCCGAGCTGCGCCAGGTGGAGGCCGAACTGGAGCACGTGCGCCAGGCCCACTACACCGCCAGTGACGAGTTGCACACTGCGCAGGGCGCCCTGGCCGAAGCCAGCCTGGAAGTGAGCCGCCTGGAGGAACGCATCCGCTACGTGGTCGAAGGCCGCCAGCGGGTTGAGCAGCGCCTGGCCGAACTCAAAGGCCAGAACGACCAGTGGACCGAACGCCGCGAGGCCGCCGAGTCCGAACTGGAAGAACTGGCCGCCAAGATGGCCGCTGCCGAAGAGCAGGCCGAGATCCTGGCCGCCCAGGCGGAAGAGCTGGCCGCCCACGTGCCGGCACTGGAAGACACCGTGCGGGCGGCCGCCCAGCGCGCCAACGAGCAGCGCGGCGTGGCGGGCCAGGTGCAGCAGCAGATCCAGCTGCTGGCCGCTGAATCGCGCAACATCGACGAGCAATCGCGCCAGTTCAACTTGCGCCGTGAGCGCCTGGCCTTGGAAAAGCAGGGCCTGGCGTCGCCGGACGAAGCCCGCCTGGCCGACCTGAAGCAGCAGCTCGCCGTGGGCCAGGAAGAGCAGGCCCTCTTCGAAGCACAACTGGGTGAGCTGAACGAATCCGTGCCGGCCCTGGACGATGCCCGCAAGGCGCGTCAGCAGGAGGCCAACGGGCAATCGGGCCGCCAGTCCGAGCTGGCTGCGCGCCTGGACGCCCTGCGTGCGCTGCAGGAGAAGGTGCAGACCGAAGGCAAGCTCAAGCCCTGGCTGGCCAAGCACGGCCTGGAGGGCCTGCAAGGCCTGTGGAGCCGCGTGCACATCGAGACCGGCTGGGAGAACGCGCTCGAATCGGCCCTGCGTGAACGCCTGTCGGCGCTGGAAGTGGGCCGGGTCGACACCGTGCGCGCCTTCGAGAACGACGCCCCGCCGGCCAAGCTGGCCTTCTACAGCCTGCCGCCAGGCGCCATCCAGAACACGCACCAGACGCTGCCGCGCCTTTCCGAACTGCTGCGCCTGAACGATGCGGGCCTCAAGGCCTTGATGAACGATTGGCTGGAGGGGGTCTACACAGCCGCCAGCCTGGACGAGGCCCTGGCGAGCCGCGGCAAGCTCACGCATGGCGAGGTCATCATGACCCGGGCCGGCCACACGGTCAGTCAGTTCGCCGTGAGCTTCTATGCGCCCGACTCGGAACAGGCCGGCATGCTGGCCCGCGCGCAGGAGATCGAGAACCTGGAAAAGCAGGTGCGTGCACAGGCCCTGATGGCCGACGATTCACGCGCCGCGCTGATCCGTGCCGAAGCGGCCTACACCGACGCATCCCAGCGCCTGGCCGTGCTGCGCCGCGACGCCAGCGAATCCCAGCAGCGCACACACAATTTGCAGGTGGAGGTGCTGCGCCTGAGCCAGCAGGCCGAACAGGCCAACACCCGCCGCGAACAGATCGCCGGCGAGCTGGCCGAGGTCGATGCGCAACTGGACGATCTGCAGGAGCGCCGAGCCACGGGCGAGGCGCGTTTCGAAGAGCTGGACCTGAGCCTGGCCGATGCGCAAGAGAAGCACGCCCAGCTGGAGGAAGCCGTGATCGAGGCCGAACGCAAGCTGGCCCAATCCCGCGAGCAATCACGCACGCTGGAGCGCCAGGCGCAGGAGGCGCAGTTCAGCGCCCGCTCGCTGGCCGCCCGCCGCGGCGAGCTGCAGCGCGGCATCGAAACCGCCCAACAGCAGATTCAGACCAACGAGGCCTCGGCCGTGCAGTTGCACGAAGAGCACGCGCGCCTGAGCGATGCCACCGCGCAGACCGGCCTGGACGACGCGCTGGCCGTGCGCCTTCAGAAGGAAGGTTTGCTCGCCGAGACCCGCAACCGCTACGAGGACCTGTCCGCGCAACTGCGCCGCGCCGACGAGCAGCGCCTGTCCTTCGAGCGCAGCCTGCAGCCCCTGCGTGATCAGATCACCAAGCTGCAGCTTGAAGAGCAGGCCGCCAGCCTGGGGGGCGCGCAGTTCATGGAACAGTTGACGGCAGCCGGTGTCGATCTGGAGTCGCTGGCCGCCCGCATCGAGCAGGACGGCGTCAAGCTTCACGGCCTGCAGACCGAGATCGACCGCATCCAGCGCGACATCAACGCCCTGGGCGCCGTGAACCTGGCCGCGCTCGATGAACTGACCGCCGCGCGCGAGCGCAAGGGCTTCCTCGATTCGCAGACGGCCGATCTGCTGGACGCCATCACCACGCTCGAAGACGCGATCCACAAGATCGACCTGGAAACCCGCGATCTGCTGGGGGCCACCTTCAACACCGTCAACGAGCATTTCGGGCGCATGTTCCCGAGCCTGTTCGGCGGCGGCAGCGCCAAGCTGGTGATGACGGGCGACGAGATCCTGGACGCCGGTGTGCAGGTGATGGCCCACCCGCCGGGCAAGAAGAACAGCACCATCCACCTGCTGTCGGGTGGCGAGAAGGCGCTCACGGCCATTGCGCTGGTGTTCGCCATTTTCCAGCTCAATCCCGCGCCCTTTTGTCTGCTCGACGAGGTCGATGCGCCGCTGGACGACGCCAACACCGAACGCTATGCCCGCCTGGTCAAAACCATGTCGGCCGGCACGCAGTTCCTCTTCATCTCGCACAACAAGATCGCGATGGAGATGGCCGAACAGCTGGTGGGCGTGACCATGCAGGAGCAGGGCGTTTCGCGCATCGTGGCCGTGGACATGGAAGCGGCCATCGGCATGGCGCACGCCGCCTGACGCAAACCCAAAAAGACACCAAGAAGTTTTGGACACCCGACACACATGAGCAATTCACTGACCCTGGGACTGGCGCTGCTCGGCGGCCTCGTGTTGGCCGCCGTGGTCGCCCATGGCGCCTGGACCGCCCGCAAGAGCGCGGCCCGAGCCCCCCGCCGTGCCGAGCCCCACGATCCGTTGTCGACCCTGGCCGACCTGCCCGATGGCAGTGGCATTCCCGGCGCCGACAGCGAGCCGCCAGCCCTGACCAGTGCTGGAGCACAACCTGCATGGCGCAAGGGCCCCACACGCCTGGACGCCCTGATCGACGCCATCGCCGTGGTCAGTGTGGACAACCCGCTCACAGGCGACCAGGTGCTGGCCCACCTGCCGTCCACCCGCCGTGCCGGTAGCAAGCCCTTCATGATCGAAGGCCTGCGCGTGGATTGCGGTGAATGGGAAGCCCCGCAGAGCGGCGTGACCTACAGCGAACTGCAGGCTGGGGTGCTGCTGGCCAATCGCCTGGGCGGCCTCAACGAGATCGAGTACTCCGAGTTCGTGCAGAAGGTGCAGGCCTTCACCGATTCGCTGGGGGCTTCTGTCGAATTTCCCGACATGCTGGACATCGTCGCCCGCGCCAGGGAGCTGGACACCTTCGCCAGCGAGCACGATGCGCAACTGGCCATGCGTCTGCACGCGCGGGGCAGTGCCTGGTCGGTGGGCTACCTGCAGCAGCAGGCCGGCCGACACGGCTTCGTGCCTGGCTCGTTGCCAGGCCGCCTGGTGATGCCTGCCCAGGAAGAGGGTGCCCCGCCCGTGCTGACTCTGCATTTCGATGCCCAGGCCGCTTTCGCCGATGACCCGGACCAGGCCAGCCTGCGCGAGCTGCAACTGGCCTTCGACGTGCCGCAGACCGCCGCCGAGCTGGAGCCCTTCAAGAGCTGGTGCGCTGCCGGTGAAGCCCTGTCGCTGGCACTGGACGCCGTGATGGCCGATGATCAGGGCCATGCTTTCTCGCCGGCCGCGTTCGCCGCCATCGAGGGTGAACTGCAGCGCCTGTACGAAGCCCTGGCCCAGCGTGATCTGGCGGCGGGCTCGCCTGCTGCTCGCCGCCTGTTCAGCTGATCGTTTCGAGACCCCGTTTCCCGTCTGGCGGGCGGCCACCGCGGTCGTTCCCGGGCCACCAGCGCATGCAAGATCCCCTGTTCGGCGCCGAGGCGCCCACCGCCGTCGACGACGCCACGCCCGCGCAGCAAGTTGCCCAGTTGCGCGAGGTGCTGCACCACCATGCGCACCAGTACTACGTGCTGGACGACCCTCAGATCCCCGACGCCGAGTACGACCGCCTGTTCAAGGCCCTGCAGGCCCTGGAAGAGGCGCACCCTGAACTGCGCTCGCCCGATTCCCCCACGCAGCGCGTGCTGGGACAGGTGCTGGAGGGCTTCACGCCCGTGCGGCATGCCGTGCCCATGCTGTCCATCCGCACCGAGACGGACACAGAGGCCACCGGCGCCCGGGCCTTCGATGCCCGGGTGCGCCGTGAGCTGGGCCTGGTGGAACCCGACCCACCGGTGGAATATGGCGCCGAGCTGAAGTTCGACGGCCTGGCCATCAATCTGCGCTATGAGAACGGCGCGCTGGTGCAGGCGGCGACGCGTGGCGATGGTGAAATGGGCGAGGACGTCACGCAGAACATCCGCAACATCCGCCAGATCCCTCTGCGCCTGAAAGGCCTCAAGCCTGCGGTGCTGGAGGTGCGCGGCGAGGTCTACATGCGGCGCGATGATTTCGAAAAGCTCAACGAGCAGCAGCGCGAGCAAGGCGACAAGACCTTCGTGAACCCGCGCAACGCCGCCGCGGGGGCCGTGCGCCAGCTGGACCCGGGCATTTCCGCCAAGCGCCCTCTGAGCTTCTTCGCGTATGGCCTTGGCGATGTGCAGGGCTGGGAGATCCCTCCCACCCACAGCGGCATGCTCGATGCGCTGGCCGCGGCCGGCCTGCCCGTGTCTGACCAGCGCACGGTGGCCCAGGGTGCCGACGGCCTGATCGCCTACCACCAGGCCATCGGTGCACAGCGCGACCAGTTGCCCTTCGACATCGATGGCGTGGTCTACAAGGTGAACGACCGGGCGTTGCAGGCGCGTCTGGGCTTTGTCTCGCGCGAGCCGCGCTGGGCCGTGGCGCACAAGTACCCTGCACAGGAGCAGGCCACGCTGATCGAGGGCATCGACATCCAGGTTGGCCGCACCGGCAAGCTCACGCCCGTGGCGCGGCTCAAGCCCGTGTTCGTGGGGGGCGTCACCGTCACCAACGCCACCTTGCACAACCTGTTCGAGCTGCGTCGCAAGCATGTGCGCGTGGGCGACCAGGTGATCGTGCGCCGGGCTGGAGATGTCATCCCCGAGGTGGTCGGCATCATCGCGGCGGTGCGGGCCCACTATGTGCCCAACTTCCGCATGCCCCTGCAATGCCCGGTGTGTGGCAGCGCTGTGGTGCGTGAACCCGGCGAGATGAACCACCGTTGCTCGGGCGGGCTGTTCTGCGCGGCCCAGCGCAAGCAGGCACTGCTGCACTTCGCGCAGCGCCGCGCACTGGACATCGAAGGCCTGGGTGAGAAACTGGTGGACCAACTGGTGGAGGGCGACATCGTCCGCACCTTGCCAGACCTGTACAAGCTGGGCATCGCCAGGTTGGCCGAGCTTGATCGGATGGCCGACAAGAGCGCCCAGAACATCGTGGCCGCGCTGGACAAGAGCAAGCAGACGACCTTGCCGCGCTTCTTGTTCGGCCTGGGCATCCGCCACGTGGGCGAGGCCACGGCCAAGGACCTGGCGCGCCATTTCGGCATGCTGGACCACCTGATGGACGCCAGCGTGGATCACCTGCTGCGTGTCAACGATGTTGGCCCCATCGTGGCCCAGAGCATCCGCACCTTCTTCGACCAGCCGCACAACCGCGAGGTGGTAGAGCAACTGCGCGCGGCCGGTGTGCACTGGCCCGAGCATGAGCCAGACGAGGCCAACGTGCAGGCCTTGCCGCTGGCGGGTTTGACCCTGGTGCTCACGGGCACCCTGCCCACGCTGGGCCGCGAAGATGCCAAGGCCTTGATCGAGGCCGCAGGCGGCAAGGTGGCAGGCTCCGTGTCCAAGAAGACGCACTACGTGGTGGCAGGTGCCGAGGCTGGAAGCAAGCTGGAGAAGGCGCAGAGCCTTGGTGTGCCGGTGCTGGACGAAGACGGGCTGCAGACCCTGCTGCGTGAAGGGCCGCCGGCCCAGCCCGGTGCGCGGGCGGACAGCGCTACCGCGGCAGGCTGAACATTTCGATCACCGCAAGGAGCTCCCATGGCCGTTCGAGACATCCTGAAAATGGGCGATCCGCGCCTGTTGAAGGTCGCCCAGCAGGTCCAGCAGTTCGGCACGCCCGAACTCGAGGCCCTGATCAAGGACCTGTCCGACACCATGGCGGCAGCCAATGGGGCCGGCCTGGCCGCCCCACAGATTGGCGTGGACCTGGCGGTGGTGATATTCGGTTTCGATCGCAACGAGCGTTACCCCGATGCGCCTGCGGTGCCGCGCACGGTGCTGATCAATCCTGTCATCACACCTTTGTCGGCCGATGAAGAAGAGGGCTGGGAGGGTTGCCTCTCGGTGCCCGGCCTCAGAGGCATGGTGCCGCGGTTTTCACGCATCCGATATACCGGGTTTGACCAGCAGGGCCAGAAAATCGACCGTGAAGCCGAAGGGTTTCATGCCCGGGTGGTGCAGCACGAATGTGATCATTTGTTTGGGAAGCTGTATCCGATGCGGATCCGGAATTTTGAAAAATTTGGTTTCACCTCCGTGCTGTTCCCCGGGCTGGATCCGAAATCCGACGACTGAGCTTTTTTTCGTGACGGCTGTCACGGTGGCGGGGTAAAGCCACATAAAACCCTTGTTTGCCCCGCGATTGTTTTTTGAACAAAAACACTTTGCGGATCACAATCGCCGTGTCGGTATTTCCATTTTTCATTTGATTGAAGGAAACTACCGTACACGCCGCACAGGTCCTGGGGTTTTGAGGATGGCTGGGTGGCCCTCACTCAGAAACCTGTCCGGAGGCCTTGTGAACGGAGAGTTTCAACCGTCGTTGGTTGTCCTGTCCTGGGCAGTGGGAACCCTGGCTGCGGCCGTGTTCCTGCATATCGCACGGGCCATGCCCGATTTCTCGCCCGTTCAGCGGCGCCGTTGGCGTGTCGGTGGCGGCGTGCTCATGGGCATGGGCATCTGGGCGATGCATTTCATCGGCATGCTGGCTTTCCAGTTGCCGGTGGCGATCACCTACCACCTGGGCATCACCCTGGCCTCTATCCTGCCGGCCGTGCTGGCCTCTTTCGGTGTGCTGTGGATGCTGGAGAAGCACCAGACGGGTGGTCCACAGGTCAAAGGCTGGCGGCTGATGGCGGCCGGTGCGATGCAGGCCGGGGGCATTGGCGCCATGCATTTCAGTGGCATGGCCGCCATGCAGGTCCAACCCGGCATCAGCTACCACCTGGGGGCGCTGTCGCTGTCGCTGCTGTGCGCTTTCGCGCTGTCGACGTCCGCCTTGTGGGTGGCCACCCGGCCGACGCGCAGTTCCACGCAGTCCACCTTGGCCACGCTGGCCCTGGGCACGGCGGTGGCCGCGATGCACTACGTGGCCATGGCCGCCGCGCATTTCGCGCCCAACACCGTCTGCATCACCGGTGGCGCCGCCATCAACACCGTGTTGCTGGCCCAGGCCGTCGCGGGGGGCACGCTGTTGCTGCTGATGATGGCTTTCGTGGCCTTCATGTTCGAGCACCGGATGGCGCAGCAGAACATGCTGCGCATCCAGGATCTCGAAAAATCGAACACGGAACTCGAAGGCCGCGCCCGCACCCTGGCGGACACCATGGTTGCCGAGCAGCGCAGGGCCGAGGCCCGCCGCGACGCCATGATGGAAACGGCCGAGGTCAACTTCTTCGAAGTCGATGTGCGCGCGAACACCATCAGCTTCGTCGACAAGTTCCTGTACCTGGGTGGTGGGCGGCGCCTGCCCCTCAGTTCGCAGAGCTTCGACCGGATGGACTGGAAGCGGCACCTGCACCCTGATGATGTGGCCGAAGCCCAGCATGGGATGGACGATTACATCGCCGGCGTGACCAACAGCTACGAGGCGCATTACCGCATCGCCGTCGGTGCGGACGATTGGCGCTGGGTGATGGCCCGCGCCCGCGTGGTGGAGTGGACTTCCAACCGCCGCCCCGTGCGGCTGTATGGCACCCTGATCGATGTGCATCAGAACAAGCTCAACCAGATTGCCCTCGATGAAGAGCGCCAGATGCTGACCACCGGGCCGGTGGTGATGGTGCGCGTCAAGTGGGTGAAGGGCAATTCCCGCTTCGTGTATGTGTCGGCCAATGTGATCAAGCTGTGGGGCTATGACCCGAGCACGCTGATCAACATGCCCTCGTCGATGTCCCTGGTGCACCCGGAAGACGCCGAGCGCATGCGCAACGATTTCATCAAAGCCATGGAAAGCAAGGGCGAAAGCTCGCTGGAGGTCGAGGTGCGCCTGCGCATGGCCGATGGCGCCTACCGCTGGTTCCGCTACAACTCCATGATCGATCGGCAGATGGGTGAGCGCAAGGGCTACTTCATCGACATCGATGCGCGCAAGCAGGCCGAGCTGGAGGCTTCCACGCAGCGCCAGCGCCTGCAGGAAACCGTGCTTCAGCTCGAAGCCGCGCAAGGCGAGGGCGGGGTGCTGCAGGACACGGGCGACATGCTCCACGCCACCGAAGACCTGGCCGAGGCCTTCAACATCATCAAGCTCGCAGCCTTGCGCCTGTTCCCAGGCTGGTCGGGCTGGATCGCGGCGTCCAAGGATGGCAGCAACGACCTGACCGTGGGCGCCGAGTGGGGCACCATCAGCACCTCGATGGAGATGCAGTTCAATGGCCGCGACTGCTGGGGCATGCGCCGCGGCAAACCTCACGCCTTCTTCGATATCCACAGCAGCGTTTGCTGTCCGCACATGCGCAGCGTGCCGGCAGCCGAGCTGCGTCCCTACATCTGCGTTCCCATGGCCGCCCATGGTGAAACGGTCGGGGCGCTGCACTTGTTCTGCGAGGGCTACGTGCCCACGCAGCAGCAGATGATGGATGTGCAGTCACGCGCAAGCCGTTTTGCCGAAACCCTCAAACTGGCCTTGAGCAACCTGAAGCTGCGCACCTCCCTGCAGGACCAGGCCATGAGCGATGGCCTGACTGGCCTGTACAACCGGCGCTACATGGATGAGGCCCTGGCGCATGAACTGCAACGCGCCCGGCGTGACCAGAGGCCCGTGTCGCTGGCCATGATCGATGTGGACCACTTCAAGCGCTTCAATGACCAGTATGGGCACGATGCGGGTGACGCCGTCCTCAAGGCGATCGGCGGCGTGCTGATGGAAAACATCCGGGGCTATGACATCGCGTGCCGCTATGGTGGCGAAGAACTCGCCCTGATCCTGCCGGGTTGCGACGTGACCGATGCCGAGGTGCGTGTGCAGCAGGTGCGGATGGCCGTCGAGCGCATGCGGGTCCAGAATGGCCACGTGGAACTGCCCACGGTCACGATCTCGGTGGGCGTGTCGCACGCCCTGGGCGGCAGCGCCGCCACCTTGATCCGTCGTGCCGACGAGGCGCTTTACGAGGCCAAGCGAGGCGGCCGCAACCGTGTGGTGGTCTCGCAGGCGTCTGCGCTGGCCGCCGTGCAGGAAGGCAGCACCATGGGCGGCGAGCGCGTGCTGTCATGATGTCCTGAAGGGGTGTTTAGGGCCAAGGCCTCAGGCGTTCAGCGCACCTGCCTCGGTGCTTGGCCCCGGCTCAGGCGGGCGGTGCTCCAAGCGGGTGACAATGCGGTTTCGCCCCGTGCGCTTCGCGTGGTACAGGCGTTCATCAGCCGTCTTCAGCAGCGCCTCGGCTTCACCCCCCTGGGTCTCGGCCAGCCCGACGGAAATCGTGACCGGGGGCAGGGGCATGCCATTGAACATCAGCGTCATGGCCGCCACCTCGCTGCGAATCGCCTCCAGCTTGATCTCGGCATGCTCCATGCCGCAGCCGGGCATGATCAGGGCAAGCTCTTCGCCGCCATAACGGCAGGCCAGATCGTAGACCCGCACACGTTGGCGCAGCAACTCACCCAGGGCGCGCAAGACCGCATCGCCCGCGTCGTGACCATGCTGGTCATTGAAATGCTTGAAGTTGTCCACGTCGATCATGGCCAGTGCCAGTTGCTCACCGTCTCGTGCGCACCGCTTGATCTCGACCGGCAGGCGATCGTTCATGAAGCGGCGGTTGTACAGGCCGGTGAGCGCGTCGTGCGTGGCCTGCTCGCGCAAACCCGCCCGCAGGCGCAGGTTCGACAAGGCCAGCTTGAGTGTTTCGCCCAGCCGGTTGGCGCGTTGTGCCAGCGGCAGCATCTGGTCCTTGTTCAGGCTGCGGGAAGCCATCAGATGCAAGGACCCCACGTTTTCACCATTGGCCGACATGGGAATGCACAAGTAGGGGCGCGGCTGTTCGCCGGTGGCGGCGTGCACGTGCCGGCAGCGCAGGCTGATCCGTTCGTCAACGAAATGATGGGCCCGGCCACGCCGCAGGGCCCAGCAGTCACCGGACGAGAACTCGGTGTTGAACTCCTGGGCCTCGCCCCAGCGCCCGACCAGCTTGAGGCGGTCGTTGTCCTGCGAACTCGCCAGCGCGCCGCTCCAGCTCGGAAAAATGGCGTAGGCCGCCCGGCTGATGATGTTGAAGGCTTCGTCCAGCGTCTCTGCTGAATTGAGGAACTCGCTGCTTTCGCGAAGGATGACGGTTTCTTCCTTGGCGCGTTGCAGCTCTTCGATGAGTTCCTCGAGTTGGCGGGCCTGCTCCTGTGAGCGCTGCTCCACCCGTTTGAACGAGTCGATGTCGACGATGAAGCCGCTGATGGCGCCGCCATCGTCATCGGCCTCGATGCGGGCAAACAGGGAATGCCACAGCAGCCGGCCATCCTTGAGGCGCACCCGGAACTCGTGAGAGATCTCCGACAAGCCGCTGCTCAGCGCGTCCTGAACCTTCTTGCCGATGCCCTGCATGTCGCTGGCATCGATGATGTTTTCCCAGTTGCTGAACTGGTGCATCTCGTCCAGGTTGTAGCCCCAGAGCTTTTCGATGTTGGGTGAAATGAAGCCCAGGTCCGTGGCCCTGACCGTCTCGATGTCGAAACGCCAGCGGATCATCACGATCGGCCCATCGGAGAACAGGCGGCTGTCCCGGTCAAGCGCCGCCTGCAGCTCGCCATGCTCAGTGACGTCGATGTGGGTGCCGACCACATAGGTGGGCTGGCCCATCGCGTCGCGGCGGACGACGGTCGCGCGGGCGATCACCCAGCGCCAGACGTCTTCCTGCGCGCGGGCTCGCAGCCGGTGCATGCAGTCAAAGCTGCCTTTGGCGGCCAACTGGGCCAACACCTGCTTCTGCAAAGGCTCGGCCTCTTCCGGGTGCAGATGGGCTTCGAACCACTCTTCGGTGTTGATCACCACGTCCGTGGCCGACAGCGGTTCATTGAGCGACAGGTCGCCGCGGAACTGGAACTGCCGGCCCAGGACGTCGAAGCCCCAGAACCGCACAGCCGAATGGCGGAGGACCCGGTCATAGAGCGCATCGCGGCGTTTTCGGTCTTCGACCATCTCCCGAGCCGTGGCTTCTGCCAGGGCTTCGACCTCGCCTGTATCCGGGGTCACCACGGGCAGGGGGCGCGATGACAGGCGCATCTTGAGTCGTTGCAGCCAGGTTGATCCCAGGAGTGTGCTCATGGAGATCAGGCCTGCCATGGCCAATGGGATGGCCAGCCAACTGATGGTCAGCGCATCGCGGCCACCGATGTAGTAGATCGGCCTGGCCCATGAGGTCAGCTGCAGGCACAGCACCAGCACCAGGCCGTAGAACGCGCCGGAGACAAGGCCGCCGCGCCAACGGTTGCCGATCTGGCGGTAGTTCAAGGCGGATGCCGACAGGCACAGGATGAGCAGGCCGATCCGGCCAGGCCACCCCAGGTGGCCTGGCGGGGCCAGGTGCAGGCTGCCGATCATGTACTGCATGCTGAGGGCCGCACCGATGGTGGAGACCATGGCCAGCAATACCGCGATGGCGGAGCGGCGTTTCGACTCAGGTGGCATGAAGGGCGCTACGCCAAACACCAATGCGTGAAGGCCGGCCACGATCAGCAGGCTCTTGATGAGGCTGCCCGGCGGCAGCACGAGGGGGATGTTGTCCAGCTGGAGGGCGCCCAGACAGGCCAGCATCGCGCTCCACAGCCCGAAACCCAGCACCAGGGCGCACGCCAGCAGCCAGCCCCAGGACACCACCTCCCCACGCTGCAGGCGCTGGTACGTGTGTTGCCAGCAGGCCCGCAGCGTGACCCCCCACAGCAAGGACAGCACACCGGCGGCCAGCAGCAGGCCAACGTCCATGGGGATGAGCCCGCCCATCAGTGCATTTCCTCCACGGGGGGCATGGCGTCATCCTGGACCACCATGCGGTTGCGCCCTTGTCGTTTGGCACGGTAGAGAGCTTCGTCGGCTTGGCGGAGCAGGGCTTCGGCACTGCCGCCGTGGGTTTCGGCCAAGCCGATGGAGATGGTCACCGGAGGCAGCATGAAGCCCTGGTAGCTGATCTGCATGGCGGCCACATCGATGCGTATGGCCTCCAGTTTGACGATGGCGTCCTCCATCTGGCAGCCGGGCATCAGGAGCACCAGCTCTTCGCCACCGTAGCGGCAGGCCAGGTCGTACACACGCACACGGTCCATGAGCAGCTCGCTGATGGACTTGAGCACCAGATCGCCGGCATCGTGGCCGTAGTCGTCGTTGAAGCGCTTGAAGTGATCCACATCCACCATGGCCAGCGACACGGGCAGTCTGTCGCGGTGGCTGCGCTTGATCTCGATGGGCAGGCGCTCATCGAGCAGGCGGCGGTTGTACAGGCCTGTCAGCCCGTCCCGTGTGGCCTGGTCCCGCAGCCATGCCCGCAGGCGCAGGTTCGACATGGCCAGCTTGAGCGTTTCGGCAAACCGTTCTGCCCGCACTTCGATGTCGCTGACCTGCTCGGGCGTGGCCTTGTCATTGGAGAACAGGTGCAGGGCGCCCACGGTCTCGCCGTTGGCCGACATGGGCACGCACACATAGGGCATCAGCAGGCCGTCGGCATCGGGGTGGATGTGGTTGCAGCGCAGCTGGCGGTCTTCGTCGACGTAGCCATGGGGTTTGCCTCGGCGCAGCCCCCAGCAATCCTTGAGCTGAAACTCCGCGTCCTGCCACGGCGGGGCCCCCCATTGCCCGACCAGGCTCAGGCCCCCGTGGGTCATGATGGCCGACAGTGAGCCGCTCCAGCCCGGGAACACGGCATCGGCGGCACGCCGCACGATCTCGAACGCTTCGTCGACGTCCTCGGCCGAATTGAGCAGGTCTGAGGTTTCCTGCAGCACCACGCTGTCCGCCTGGGCCATGTGCAATTGCTGCACCAAGGCTTCCAGGGCCTGGTTGTGCTCGCTGGCGAGTTCTTCCAGCGCCTTGCGCTCTTGCACGTCCATCAGGTAGCCCCGCGCATGGGGCCTGCCGTCTTCCATCTCGAACAGAAGGCGCATGCTGTGCCAGTGGTATGTGCCATCGCCGCGCCGCAGGCGCAATTGCGCATCGACGTTGGGCTTCCCCTCGGAGTAGGCAGCATTGATTGCGCCCCGAACCTGCATGAGGTCGTCCGGGTGGACCAGTTCCGAAGTGGACTTGCCCACGGCGGTCCAGTCCGGATCCGCATAGCGCCACAAGCGGCCGGCATTCTGGCTGATGAAGTCGATGATGCGGTCGCCGCCAAGCCCGAAGCGGAAGATCACGATGGGGCCGGAGTTGAACAGGGCCCGCTCCTGCGCATGAGCGATCTGCGCCAGCTTGCGCTGGTGGATGTCGGTGTGGGTGCCTGCCGCGACGACCGTGTGCCCGTGTTCATCCTGCTGGATGACGAGCCCGCGCGAGAGGATCCATCGCCAGCTGCCACGGTCATCCGGCACGCGGTATTCCATCTCGAACTCTGGGATACGTTGCTTGAGGAACTCCTTGAAGCGGTACTCCACCATCTCGGTTTCCTGCGGATGGAGGCGTTGATACCATTCCCGGCCGTGGTAGATCCGCGTGTCAGGCAGGAAGTCGCGCACACCGTGGTGGATGCCTTCGAAGATGATCTGCTGGCTGGGCACGTCTGCCACCCAGATGCTGATCTGTGTGGCCCGGATGGCGCGGGCGCGGTAATCCAGGCCTTGCCCCTTGCCCTCGATGATCGCCAACGCGCGTTCGTGCGCTTCTTTGGTCAGGGCTTCCTCGCGCTCCTGGCGGCGCTGGCGGAACGTGGTGTTCAGGCCTGCGTGCCAGACCCGAAAAGCGCGCCATTCGTGCCACAGCACGGTGGCCCCGAGTGCCAAGGCCACCGCCGGCAGGGCGTACCACATCAGCTGAAGGTGCTGATCGTGGCTGACGGCCGCGATCACCAGCACCAGGCCGACCATGAACAAGCCGAGGCTGATGGACTGCCGTGTGATGCCTGCGAAGGGGTTGCTGCCTGGGTTCATCGTGTGTTCCGCGTGGAACGATTGTCTATTTATCGGATGCCGGTATGGACAACTTGAGACAAAGGGACAAACGCAGGCGGGGTCTTACCCGTCCGGGGAGGGATCGGGGGCGGGTCTCAGCGCATGTTGCATGAGCAGGTCGAGCGGGATGAGGTCCAGCGCCTGCTCATGCGTGGATTCCAGGACCACAGGCGGCGCGACGCCCGCTTCGCAAGCGTCCAGCCAACGTTGGGCGCACAGGCACCAGCGGTCGCCGGGGACCAGACCGGCAAAACGCCATTCGGGCTGGGGGGTGGCCAGGTCGTTGCCCCGCGCGGCCGAAAAAGCCAGGAAATCGGCTGTCATCCGGGCGCAGATCACATGCAGGCCAGGGTCGTCCTTGCGAGTGCGGCAGCAACCATCGCGGAAGAAGCCCGTCAGTGGCGCGTACGAGCAGGCCCTCAGAGGCCCCCCGAGTACATTGCGTGCGCTGGTCAGCTCGATGGAGGACATGGCCGCGGTGCAGACAGTGACAGGGCCTCAGCCGCCGGGGCGCTGTGGCTGAGCGTTCTTGATCAGGGCCATGGAGGTGGCGATCAGGGAGGACACCTCGCTCATGTTGCTCGGCACAATCATCGTGTTGTTCTTCTGGGCCAACTGCGCGAAGGCATCGACCGCCCGCTCGGCCACCTTCAGGTTGACGGCATCCTGCCCGCCAGGGGACTGGATGGCCTGCGCGATCTTGCGGATGGCATCGGCGGTGGCGTCCGCCACCGAGGTGATCGCGATGGCCTCGCCCTCGGCCTGGTTGATCTGGGCCTGCCGCTCACCCTCCGACTTGGCGATGTAGGCCTCGCGCTCACCGGTGGCCAGGTTGATCTGCTCCTGCTTGCGGCCTTCGGATTCGGCGATGCGCGCGCGCTTGTCACGCTCGGCGGTGATCTGCTGCTGCATGGCGCGCAGGATCTCGGCGGGCGGGGTCAGGTCCTTGATCTCGTAGCGCAGCACCTTGACGCCCCAGTTGGGCGCGGCCTCGTCCAGTGCAGCGACGACAGCGGTGTTGATCATGTCCCGCTCTTCGAAGGTCTTGTCCAGCTCCATCTTGCCGACCACCGAGCGAAGTGTGGTCTGGGCCAGCTGGCTGATGGCCTGGATGTAGTTGGACGTGCCGTAACTGGCGCGCATGGCGTCGGTCACCTGGAAGTACAGGATGCCGTCGACCTGCAACTGGGTGTTGTCCTTGGTGATGCAAACCTGACTGGGCACGTCCAGCGGCACCTCCTTGAGGGAGTGCTTGTAGGCCACCTTGTCGATGAAGGGCAGCACGATGTTCAGGCCGGCCGTCAGGGTACCGTGGTACTTGCCCAGGCGCTCGAGCACCCAGGCACTTTGCTGCGGCACCACCTTGACGGCCTGCACCGTGAACACAATGGCGATGACAAGGATGATCAGCGCGGTTTCGAGCATGCTAGAGCTTCTCCAGGAGCAGTTGGGTGCCTTGCACGCCCGTGATGCGGTGTGTGCCAGGTTGGGGCAGGGGGACGATGGCGTGGGCGGCCAGGCGGGCGCTCCATTGGGCGCCGCGGTAATGCACCTGGGTGGAACCATCGGGTTGCCAGGCCGCGACCTGCACAGTCTGGCCCACATCGAGCAGGGTGTCGGTGCCGGTCGCGTGGCCCTGGCGCTTGCGCCTGAACAGGTGCCACAGCGCAGAAGCGCCGCCACCCACGACACCGGCCAATGCGATCTGCGGCGCCAGCGCCAGGCCCAAGTGGGCCCCCACGGCCCCGGCTGCTGCGCCGAGCGCCAGCATCAGCAGGTAGAAGGTACCGGTGACCAGTTCAGCCGCCACGAGCAGGCCCGCCACCAGCCACCACAGGGTCGAATCTTCCATGGTTTTTTGCGCCCGCCCCGACGGCGGAAGGAGCTTTTCGACATCCTAGTGTACGCACATCGATGCGCGCACGCAGCAGGGGGGCTCAATTTGTGGCTGCGAATGTCATGCAAGAGCCCTACACTTCGCGCTTCGTGTTTTTTTCCGCCTTGCCGCAGGGGGGCCCATGCTGAGATTCCACTTCCCCATCGTCATCATCGACGAGGACTTCCGCTCCGAGAACACCTCGGGCCTGGGCATCCGTGCCCTGGCCGATGCCATCCAGAAAGAGGGCTTCGAGGTGCTGGGCGTGACCAGCTACGGCGATCTGTCGCAGTTCGCCCAGCAGCAAAGCCGCGCCAGCGCCTTCATCCTGTCCATCGACGACGAGGAATTCGGCAGCGGCTCCAAGGCCGAGGTGGATTCGGCGCTCAAGGCACTGCGCGCCTTCGTGGGCGAGATCCGCTTCAAGAACGCCGAGATCCCCATCTACCTGTACGGCGAGACACGCACCTCCGAGCACATCCCGAACGAGATCCTGCGCGAGCTGCACGGTTTCATCCACATGTTCGAGGACACCCCGGAGTTCGTGGCCCGCCACATCATCCGCGAGGCTCGCTCGTACGTGGATTCACTGGCGCCGCCGTTCTTCAAGGCGCTGATGGACTACGCCCAGGATGGCTCCTACTCGTGGCACTGCCCGGGGCACTCCGGCGGCGTGGCCTTCCTGAAGAGCCCGGTCGGCCAGATGTTCCACCAGTTCTTTGGCGAGAACATGCTGCGCGCCGATGTGTGCAACGCGGTGGAAGAGCTGGGCCAACTGCTGGACCACACCGGTCCGGTCTATGAGAGCGAGAAGAACGCCGCGCGCATCTTCAACGCCGACCACTGTTTCTTCGTCACCAACGGCACGTCCACGTCCAACAAGATGGTGTGGCACCACACCGTGGCGCCGGGCGACGTGGTGGTGGTGGACCGCAACTGCCACAAGTCCATCCTGCACTCGATCATCATGACGGGTGCGGTGCCGGTGTTCCTCACGCCCACGCGCAACCACTACGGCATCATCGGCCCGATCCCGCGCAGCGAGTTCGATCCGGCCACCATCCGCAAGAAGATCGCCAAGAACCCGCTGCTCAAGGGTGTGGATCCGAAAAAGGTCAAGCCGCGCATCCTGACCATCACGCAGAGCACCTACGACGGCGTGCTCTACAACACCGAGACCATCAAGGACACGCTGGACGGCTGGATCGACACGCTGCATTTCGACGAAGCCTGGCTGCCGCACGCTGCCTTCCACAAGTTCTATGGCACCTACCATGCCATGGGCAAGGGCCGTGTGCGCCCGAAGGAAGCACTGGTCTACGCCACGCAGTCCACCCACAAGCTGCTGGCCGGCATCAGCCAGGCCTCGCAGGTGCTGGTGCAGGATTCGCAGACGCGCAAGCTGGACCGCAACCTCTTCAACGAGGCCTACCTGATGCACACCTCCACCAGCCCGCAATACGCGATCATCGCGTCGTGCGACGTGGCGGCGGCCATGATGGAGCCCCCCGGGGGCACCGCGCTGGTCGAAGAGAGCATCAAGGAGGCGCTGGACTTCCGCCGTGCCATGCGCAAGGTGACCAAGGAGTACGGCAAGGACTGGTGGTTCAAGGTCTGGGGCCCGGACAAGCTGGCCAACGAGGACATCAAGCCCGAAGACTGGGTGCTCGAAGCCAACGAGAAGTGGCATGGCTTCGGCAACCTGGCCGAAGGCTTCAACATGCTGGACCCGATCAAGTCCACCATCATCAACCCGGGCCTGGACGTGTCCGGCAAGTTCGCCAAGACGGGCATCCCGGCGGCCATCGTCACCAAGTACCTGGCCGAGCACGGCGTGGTGGTCGAGAAGACCGGCCTGTACAGCTTCTTCATCATGTTCACCATCGGCATCACCAAGGGCCGCTGGAACACCATGCTGACCGCGCTGCAGCAGTTCAAGGACGACTACGACAAGAACGCGCCGATGTGGCGCGTGCTGCCCGACTTCTGCAAGAAGCACCCAAAGTACGAGCGCATGGGACTGCGCGACCTGTGCCAGAGCATCCATGAGATGTACGCCAAGGGTGACATCGCGCGGCTGACCACCGAGATGTACCTGTCGGACCTGCACCCGGCGATGACCCCGAGCGACGCCTATGCGCACATCGCTCGGCGCCAGACCGAGCGTGTGAGCATCGACCAGCTCGAAGGCCGCATCACCACGTCGCTGCTGACGCCGTACCCGCCGGGCATCCCGCTGCTGGTGCCGGGCGAGCGCTTCAACAAGAAGATCTGCGACTTCCTGAAGTTCGTGCGCGAGTTCAACGGGGCCTTCCCGGGGTTCGCGACCGACGTCCACGGCCTGGTGGGCGAAGAGCTGCCGGGTGGCGTGACGCGCTACTACGTGGATTGCGTGGCCTAGCCGGCCGAGTGATCCTTCGGGGGCAGTCCGGTGCGCCCGGCTGCCCATCGGCTCTACACGGGCTGAGGCTGTTCGCGGTTGAGCCGCACCAGGGCGTCGAATTGCTCCGGCGGCACGGCCTTGCTGAACAGGAAGCCCTGGAAGACGTCGCAGCCGATGTGCTGCAGGATGCGGTGCTGCTCGGGGGTCTCGATGCCTTCGGCCACCACATCCATGCCCAGGCTGTGGCCCAGGGTGACCACGGTCTGCACGATGGCGCGGTCCTTGTCGTGCTTGGGCAGGTCGATGATGAAGGACCGGTCGATCTTGAGTTCGCTGGCCGGAAAGCGCTTGAGGTAGCTCAGCGACGAGTAGCCGGTGCCGAAGTCGTCGATGGACAGACCCACGCCCAGGGCGCGCAGGTCGTGCATCTGCTGCAGGGCCTTGGCGGCGTCTTGCACCAGCATGCTCTCGGTCAGCTCCATCATCAGCCAGGAGGGCGGCAGCCCCGTGCTCTTGAGCAGGTGCTGAAGGCGCGTACAGAGCTGGCCATCCTCAAATTGCGGGCGGGCCACGTTTACCGCGATCTTGAGGTGCTCCAGGCCTTCTTCGCGCCACACCCGGGCCTGGCGGCAGGCTTCGTCGAGCACCCAGGCGCCGATGTCGCCGATCAGGCCTGACTCTTCAGCAACGGTGATGAAGCGCCCAGGCAGCAGCAGCCCATGCTCGGGGTGCTGCCAGCGCACCAGGGCCTCCGCGCCCTTGATGGTGCCGGTCTGCAGGCAGACCTTGGGCTGGTAGTGCAGCCGCAGCTCATCGCGCTCCAGGGCGCGGCGCAACTGGTGTGTCAGCGTCAGGCGCTCCAGCGAGCGGGCGGTCATCTCTTCAGAGAAGAACTCGTAGCGGGTCTTGCCGTTCGAGGCGAGGGCCTTGGAGCAGGCCATGTCGGCGCTCTTGAGCAGGCTGTCCGCATGGCGGCCATCAGCGGGGGCCAGCGCGATGCCGATGCTGGCGCTCAGGAAGATCGGGTGTCCATCGACCTCGATCGGTTCGGCCAGGGCCTGCAGGCACTGCTTGGCCAGGTCAGCGGCATTCTCGGCATGGGCCAGATCGGGGATCAGCAGGGCGAAATCGTGGTCGCCCACACGGGCCAGGTCGAGTGCCTCCGTCGACAAACGCGCCATGCCAGGCAAAGAGGCGAGCAGCCCGGCCAGGCGCAGGGCCACTTGGCGCAGCAGGCTGTCGGCGGCTCGGGGCCCCAGGGTTTCGCGGGTCTGGCGGACCTGGTCGCAGCTCAGGTGCAGCAGGCCCATGGCGCCATCGCGCCGGGCCAGGGTATGCGGTAGCAGGCCTTCGAGGCGGCGCGTGAATCGGTCGCGGTTGGCCAGGCCGGTGACGTGGTCCACATAGGCCAGCCTGTCCTGGTAGCGCTTGAAGGCCAGGGTGTTGCGCATGCGGAGCACCAGCTCGCTGGCATCCACCGGCTTGGCCAGGAACTCGGTGGCGCCCAGCTCCAGCGCGCGCAGCTTGGTGGCCGGATCGCTTGCGGCGGTCAGCACCACGACCGGTGTGTACTGCAGATCCGGGTCGCCCCGCACGGCGGCCAGGATCTCGAAGCCCGACACCCTCGGCATCATCAGGTCGAGCAGCAGCACGTCGGGACGTCGCGCCTTGATCAGGGCCAGCGCCGCCGTGGGCTCGTTGCAGGCCACGAAGCGCGTGTAGCCCGCGTCTTCGAGGTGGGTCTGGATGACATCGGTGAGGAGTTCTTCGTCATCGACCATCATCACCAGCGCTTCATCCCATGGGGCGCTGTCTGGGGAGAAATGAGGGCTCACGCGTGGATTCCGGTGGGATGGTCGGAAGGTTGATGGGCATCGGGCGGTGCATCGAGCACCATGCGCGCAGCGATGGCGCGGATGGCCAGCAGCCAATGCGCTGCCTGGGCGAGGTCGCCGTCCTTGCAGGCTGTCTCCAGCTCGCGGGAGGGTTCGAAGTAATCGTCAAAGCCGACGCTGCCGCCGGCGCCCTTGAGCCAGTGGGCCAGTTGCGCCAACTCGTCCAGATCCTGCACGGCCAGGGCCGCGTCCATGGCGGCCTGTTTGGCAGGGAACTGGTCGATGAACTTGCCGACCACCTTGCGCAGCTTGGGGTGCTGAGACAGGCGGGAGACGACGGGGCCGGCGTCCTGACCGGTGGGCTGCGTGCCGGCTGGGGCTGCAGGCGACGCGATGGTGGGCGGCGGGCCTTCCACACGCTCGCCGCCCAGGCGGTCGGCCAGGTCCAGCAGCAGCCCGTCGATGTTCAGCGGCTTGATGTGAAAGCCCGAGAAACCGGCCTCGTTGATGCGCGCTTCGAACCCCTTCATCGCGTTGGCCGTCAGGGCCAGCACGGGGATCTGCAGGCCGCGCTCGCGGATCATGCGCGTCGCGGTGACCCCGTCCATCACAGGCATCTGCATGTCCATCAGCACCAGGTCATAGGCCTCGGCCTGCAGGGCATCGAGTGCCACCTGGCCGTTCTCTGCCTCACCGACGAGCAAACCGGTTTCCTCCAGCACCAGGCGTACCAGTTCGCGGTTCTCGGCCCCATCGTCCACCACCAGGATGCGCCTGGGCGGGAAGCGCCAGTGTGCGCTGTGCAGGGCGGCGGGGCGCTCGGCCTGCTGTTGCAGCTCGGCGGGCGGCAGCAGGGGCACGCCTTTGAGCGGGCCCGGGTCGATCCAGACATGGAAGGTGCTGCCGTGGCCGGGCTCGCTGCTGGCGATGATGTCGCCGCCCATGGCGCGGGCAAAGCGGCGGCTGATGGTCAGGCCCAGGCCCGTGCCGCCGAAGCGCCTCGTGGTGGAGGTCTCGGCCTGGGTGAAGGGCTCGAAGACGGCATCGAGCTTGTCAACGGCGATGCCGACGCCGGTGTCCTGCACATCAAGGCACAGGCGTGAGCTGCCTTCGATGGTGAGCAGCCGCACGGTGACACGCACCTCACCGCGCTCGGTGAACTTGATGGCGTTGCCCACCAGGTTGGTGAGGATCTGCCGCAGGCGCGAGGGGTCGTTGAGGATGGTGGCGGGCAGGGCTTCAGGCAGGTCCAGGCGCAGGGCGATGCCTTTCTCCTGGGCCTTGACCTCCATCACCTGCACCACGTCGTGCGCCACGGCGTGGGGTGCAAAGCGCACGCGCTCCAGTTCTAGCTTGCCGGATTCGACCTTGGACAAGTCGAGGATGTCGTTGATCAGTTCGAGCAGGTGCTTGCCGCTGGAGTGGATGGTGTCCAGGTGGCGGCGTTGGTCAGCGGCGGTGTGGCCACCCGCGCCACGGCGGCGCAGCAGTTCAGTGAAACCCAGGATGGCGTTCATCGGGGTGCGGATCTCGTGGCTCATGTTGGCCAGGAAATCGCTCTTGGCGCGGTTGGCGGCGTCGGCTTCTTCCTTGGCCGCCTGCAGTGCGATCTCCTTCTCCTCGAGTTCGGTGACGTCCTGGAAGCTGATGAGCACGCCCTGGGGCTTTTCTGCGGCCAGGATGGGCGAGCAGTTGACGCGGAAGGTGTAGCGCTGGCCTCGGTCATTCCTGAGGTACATCAGCACGTTGCGGCGTGTCTCGCGGGTCTGCAGGGCCTCCAGCCAAGGCAGGCCCAGAGGATCCAGGGGCTCACCGGCGCGGTCGGTCCAGGGGAGGCTGGTGGCCAGGCGGCCGAGTAGGGCGTCTGGCTCCACGCCGATGATGTTGGCCAGCGACTGGTTGGCCAGCACGGTGTGGCCCTTGGCGTCGAGCACCATCAGGCCCTCGGTGAGGGTGTCCAGCGCGGAGCGCACTCGCGCCGGGATGGCCTGCGAAGGATCGAGGTGGCGCAGCATGCGCCCCAGGTAGACGCCGAAGGCGATGAAGCCCGTCAGTCCCATGAAGGCGGTCAGGCGCAGGGTGGGGTCGTCCAGGTAGCCCAGCCAGCCTTCGTGTCGCAGGGGCGTGAAGCGCAGCTCGAGCTGGCCCCAGCGCTCGCCATCGTGCGAGAGCGGCACCTGGATCTGTGCGTCGTTGGAGGGCTCGTCATTGGCCAGGCGCCAGCCGTCGTGCGGGCCGACGTGCAGCAGCAGGGATCGGTCGAGCCGGCGCACACCGATGGACTGCAGATCGTGTTCCCGCTGGGCAGACATCTGCAGGGTCTGTTCCAGCAGGGAGGGGTCGTCTTCGTTGAGCAGCAGGGCACTGACCACGGCCAGGTTCTCGGCCAGGGAGGCGCGCTGGTCGCGCTTGAGGGCCTCCTGGTCGGGCACCAGGCCCAGGTAGGAGGCGGCCAGCACCAGCGTGACCATCAGCGACGACAGGCCCATGGCCAGATAGAAGCGGGTGGACAGGCGCTTGATCATGCGCGGGCCTCCGGGGGCTGAGGCGGCACAGGTGGGATGACAGATGGCGGTGGTGGCGGTGGAGGGGGCGGAGGAGGTGCATCGCCATCGAACAAGTTCTCGACGGTGGCGTCGCCATCGCCCAGGTCGATGGACTGCCCGCGCCCACCCCCGCGGTGCAGCACGGGCAATGGATCGATCATCTGCCAGGCCGGCATGGCCGACAGCATGGATCCGAGCAGGGCGCCGCCGCGGATCAGCCAGATCACATATCCCACCGACAGGCCTGTGCTCAGCGCGATGGATGAGGCGACGACATGGCGGCGTTCCAGGCCGCTGTCCTGCAACTGATCGTGCAGGGCATCGAGGTTGCGGCGCAGGTCTTCGGCCGCGCCGGGGGCGGCGAGCGAGCTGCTCCAGCTGTACTGGAAGGCCTCGGTGCCGGCCGTGGGCGCGGCATTGATGTTGGTGGCCCGCTCGGCGCCATCGATGCTGACCTTGACCAGAGGCGCGTCAACGCGAATGTCTGCCGGTGGGGTGTAGGCCTGGGGCGCATCGGCGGGGCCAGCGACGGGCAGCGATGCTGCGCCTTGGGCGGGCAGGGCGGCCACGCCACTGGCAGCAGCCTCTGATGTGGCCGGCGCCTCGCTGCTGTTGCCGGTGCTGCTGGAGGACGCATCGCTGCCCGACGTGGTGGAGGGCGATGTGCCCGTCGCGGGTGCCACCGGTGCCGGCGTGAAGCTCACGGTGGCGGCGCTGCTGACGCTGGCATGCCCGTCGGAAACCACCAGCACGTAGGCGGGCGCCTCGCCGCTGCCATCGTGCACGAAAGTGATCAGCCCGGCTTGTGCATCGGCCAGCGAGAACTGCGTGACGGTGGCGCCCGAGTCCACATGGACGAAGCGGCCACCGCTGAGGTTCTGAACGCTCAGGGCCAGCGCGCTGGCGGGGGTGTCGACGTCGCTGACCTGCACCACGGGCGTGGCGCTGCCGTTCTGGTCGATGGCGAGGGTGTTGATGGTGAGCACGGGGGCGTCATCGACAGCCGCGATGGCGATGGCCGTCTGGCTGGTCGTGGTCAAGGGGCCACTGGCTTGCGTGCCGCTGCTGTCCAGACCACTGTGGCCAAGGTCGCTGCTGACCATCGTGAGCGTGTCGATGCCGTTGACATCCGCATCGGGCCGGTAGAGCAGTCCCTGGCTATCGGCCAGCGTGGCATTGATGGCCGCCACGGTGCCGGTCAGCACCACACTGCGGCCATTGGCGGCATGCTGCAACTGGCCGGCCACCAGGCCACCGTCCACGTCGGTGCGCACGCTCAGCGTGCCGTGCTGCACGCTGAGCGTGACGGTGATGTCGTTGCCACCGGCTTCAAGATCGTCGATGCGCAGGCCGCCCAACACGAGCGGTGTGTCTTCAGCGGTGCTGTAGCCACTGGTGGGCAGGGTGTTGCTGGGTGCGCGGTTGAATGTGTTCAAGTGCACCGTGAGTGTCTGCTGAGCGCTGGTGCTGCCATCCGATGCGGCCACGATGACCGTGTAATCACGGGCATGGGTGTCGAAGGGGGCGGTGCCGACATCGGGCGTGACGGCAAAGCTCAGTGAGCCCGTGGCTGTGTCTATGCTGAAGAAGGCCTGGTCGACCCCGCCCACGATGGCGTAACTCAGCGTGCCGCTGTCGGTGTCCGAGGCCTGCACCGTGGTGACCTGGGTGTTGAACTCCGTCACGTTGACCGTGGCCGTGGCGCCCCCGCCATCGCTGGTGATGACCGGGGTGGCGTTGAAGGTGACCGTTGCGCTGGACACCGCAGAGTCACCGCTGGCATCGAAGGCCACCAGCGTGTATGACGGTGCGGTGGCTCCCCCGGTGTGCACGAAGGCGATGGTCCCGGCCTGCAGTTGGCCCAAGGTGAACTGCGCGACGGTGAGGCCCGTGACAGTGTCGATGAATTGCCCACCGCTGATGCTCTGCACGCGCACGCCGACCGCTGCCGTGCTGCTGTCGACATCGCTGAGCTGGATGTCGGGAATGGCGGTTCCACCCTGGCTGATGTTCAGTGTGTTGGTGGTGATGCTCGGGGCGTCGTCCACCGCGGCGATGGTGATGGTGGCCTGGTCGGTGTCAGTCAGCGGGGCGCTGGGCTGGGTGCCATTGCTGGCCAGGCCGCTGTGGCCCTGGTCATTGCTGACCATGATCAAGGTATCACTGCCGTTGAAGTCGGCATCACCCTGGTAGAGCACGCCGTCGAGGGCGGCCAGGGTGGCGTTGATTTCGGCCACGGTGCCGGTGAGCGTGACCTGGCGCGGGCTACCGTACTGGATCTGCGAAGCCTGCAGGCCTGCGGCCACATCGTCGCGCACACTCAATGTGCCGTGCTGTACTTCAAGGCTGACGGTGATGGCGTTGTTGCGTGCGTCCACGTCATTGACTGACAAGCCAGTGATCGCCTTGGTCGTGTCTTCTTGCGCGCCAAGGCTGGGTGGCAGCGTGTTGACTGGCGCACGGTTATAGGCCTGCACCTGGATGTTCAGCGCCTGACTGTCACTGGAGTTGCCGTCGGTCACGCTGACGATCACGGCATAGACGTTGTCCTGGTCTGCATCGAGTGGTGCGGTGGCGTCGGGGGCAGCCCTGAAGGTGAGCACGCCGGTGGCCGTATTGATGTCGAACAGGGCCTGGTCTACACCACCGATGATGCTGTAGCTCAGCGTGGTGCTGTCGCTGTCTGTCGCATGCAGCGTGGTGACGGAGGTCTGTCCTTCCAGCACGGTCAGTGTGGCCATGTCACCGCCACCATGGCTGTCGATGACCGGTGTCTGGTTCACAGGCGAGGGGTCGGTGATCTGGATGAGCACCCACTGCACGTCGTAAGCCCCGCTCGTGTCGATCGCATAGACGAAGACCTGGTAGACGTTGTTGCCGGTGTAGCTCTGGTCTTGGTTGATGTCGACAGGGTTCTTGAAACGCAGCACACCGGTGTTGGCATCGATCGTCATCAAGCCGCTGTCCGAAGACGTGCCGATGGCGTAAGTCACCGCGTCGCCTTCGGGATCGATCGCATGCGACTGGGTGATGGTGGTGGTGCCAGTGGCCACGTTGACGACCGTGTAACCATCCCCACCGCCGCTGGTGATGACGGGCGCCTCGTTGACGTTTTGAACATCGACCGTGATGTTCTGCGAGTCGCTGTTGTACCCGTCGCTGACGCTGACGACGACTTTGTAGGCGTTGTCGCCATTCGTGTCCGTGGGCGATTCGTAGTTGGGCGCATTGCGAAAGCTCAGCACGCCGCTGCTGGCGTCGATCTTGAACTTGCCCGCATCGCCGCCCCCAGTGATGGAGTAGGTGAGGGTGCTCGTGGCGTTGTCCAGCAGCATGGCCGTCACGGTGGTGACGGCGGTAGTGTTCTCGTTGACCTGGATGGTGGCCGTGCTGCCGCCGCCATTGCTGGTGATGACTGGAGGTGTCAGGCCCAGGGCCAAGGTGTGCGACCAGCTGTCCTGTGCCGTGCTGCTCAGCGCAATGTCGGCTTCGATGGTGCCGGTATGCGCTTCCAGCACCCAGTCGCCGCCCAGGGCCTGTTGGCCGGTGCTGTCATTGCTGGCGGCCACGTCCGCGCCGGTCAGAGCGGCCAGGTCCTGCAGCAGGGCCCGGCCGCCGCTCGATTGGGCCACGTCGCAGCCGTAGATCAGCAGGTCGCCATCAGCCGAGAATGCGCTGCCCCATTGCGCGACGTCGCTGGCACGCTGCAGCAGGGTCTGAGCGTCGAGCACGGTGCTGCCGAGCTGGACCTGGCCGTCGCTGCCGTGGCTGATCAGGTGTACAGCTGCCACGTTCTGCTGCGCTTGCAAGACCTCGCTGATGCGGGCCAGGCCATCCTCGTCGCTGCGGATCACGATCACTTCGATGTCGCGCCCGGTAGCCTGCTGCGCTGCAAAGTCCCGCTGCAATGCACCGAGTTCAGGCACGGAGGCGTCGATGAAGACCACCTCGTGCGTGGCCGTGCCATGTGTCAGTGCCTGCACGTTCTGCGTGGCCACGGGGTTGTCGAGCAGTCCCACGCTGTCCGCGCCCATGGCCAGCGGTGCCAGATCGGCTGAGTACAGGAGCTTGGGCTCCAGTACCTCGACGATGGGGCGATGGTGGGGACTGGCGGCACGCATGGGCACTTCGGCGCGGGCGGCTGCTCAGCGAAGCGCGGAGAGGGTGACGCTGTAGGTCAGCGTGGCCTGGGCCAAAAGAGGAGGCGTGCGCGCGTTGGTTGATGCGAGCCGCGCTTCGGGCGTCGGGGTGATGGGGCGGCTCAAAGCCCAGCTCGGGCGCAGCACCAGCACATCGGCCGGTGGTTGCGCCGACTGGCTGCGACGAGGCTGGCCATGTTCCGGTGACCAGCTCACCGTGCGTACCGAGGCACGGCTGGGAGATCGTTGTACCTTGTCTGCAGGCGCGGCCTTGGCGGGGACGGCGATAGGAGAGCGGTTCGGGTTTCCTGGAGGCAGTGCCTGGGCTGCGGCCTGGCGGCTGCTCCAATCTGCCTTGCAGCGCAGGCCGCCAGGCAGACGGTGGTCCGGGTTGGGCAAGGTCAGGCGCACGCGGAAGGTGTTGCTCGCCGCGTCCACCACCTTGTCGACGTACTGCACGGTGGCGCGCAAGGCGTCCAGCCCTGGCAGTTCTGGACGGATGCTCAGTGTGTCACCCACGGCCACCTGGCCATACTGGGCGATCGGCACCATCAGCGAAACGCGCAGGGGGTCGATGGAGGCGACGCGGATCACCGGGCGGTCTTCGACGCGCTCGCCCAGGTTGCTGTAACGCTCGACCACCACGCCGCGGATGGGGCTGCGCAGTGTGCGCAAGCCCAACTGGGCCTGGGCCACGGCCTGTTCCTGTCCGTAGATGCGCTGCTGGCTCTGAGCCATCTTGAGCTTCTGCACGGCCACCTCGGCCTCGGCCACGGCCTGTTCCACGGCCTGGGCAGACACGAAGTCCTGGGCCAGCAGCTGGCGGGCGCGGTCCACCTTCTGACGGGCCAGCACCACGTTGGCCTGGGCGGCCTTGACCTCGGCATCCACCTGCGAACGCAGCGCAGCCACGCCGGCATTCGCACGCTCGACATCGGCACGCAGCATGGCCAGCGTCTGACCGGCTTCGACGGCATCGCCCAGGGCCACGGGCAGGCGCTCGATCACGCCGGTGACGGGCGAGCCGACATCGGCCACTTGTTCGGGCTCGATCAGGCAGCCCGAAGGCTTGGTGGCCGGAGGCGCGGTGTGGGCGGAGGCCATCATCAAGGCCCCCACCATGCCCCAACCAGCCCTCACCGCCGGGCTCGTTGCGCGTGTACTTCCCATTGCTGGTCCTGCTTCAAGAGGTGCCGGCGCATGGCCGACTGTCGCTGCTCCTCGATCCGTTGAGACAGGCGCATCGTGGCGTACCGCCACCATGACGTCATCCATGGAACGAAATCTGTGACGAATGAACCGAGCATAGGCGCACCTACCGTGTGACGCTCGGACAAATTGGAGGAACAAATCCACGTTTCTGTGCTTCCCGGCAGCCCTTGGCGCGCCGCGCGTCCCAACAACTGGCGATCCATGCGCCGGGATTCGTTGCGCTGGCAATGGATCACATGCAGGCCGCCAGCGGCCAGGGCGCTGCTGTCCAGTGCGATGTCGGTGCCGCGTCCGGCCATGCGGGTGGCCACGGTCACCATCCCCGCACACCCGGCCTGCGCCACGATCTCGGCCTCGCGCTGGTCGTGGCGCGCGTTGAGCACGGCGTGCCGCACACCGTGCTGCTGCAGGTGCCAGGACAGCCGCTCCGAGTCGGACACCGTGTCCGTGCCGATCAGCACCGCGCGTTGCTGCGCACGCAAGGCGGCGGTTCGCTGAGCGACGGCTCCCCAACGTGCCTCGGCGTCGGAGAAACAGCGCATGGGACCGTCATGCCGCTTGGAGGGCTGGCGCAAGGGCATGCGGCGCAGGCTCAGGCCGTAAACGTCCAGCAGTTCCCGGCGGGCTTCATGCAAGGTGCCGCTGAGGCCGGCCAGGTGCCAGTAGCGTTGGAAGAAGCGCTGGTAAGTGATCTGGGCGAGGGTGTCTGTCGGGGCGCTGGGCGGGCAGCCTTCCTTGAGTTCTACCAGCGCCTGCAGACCCTGGCTCCAGACACGCCCCGTGGCTACGCGTCCGGTGAGTTGATCCAGCAACTCGATGCGCTGATCGCGCACCAGGTAGTGGTGATCACGCTGTAGCAGGTGCTGCGCGGTGAGCGCCAACCGCACCAGTTCATGCCGCACCGCGGTACGGCGCCAGGGACCGCCCAGCGCCTCGGTGCGGGCTTGCACATCGGCCTCGCCCTGCGGGGTGAGCGTGACCGCCAGGGCGCCTGACTGGGTGACGAAGTGGGCAGGCGATACCAGAGCGGCCGCCACCTGGCGTGCCTGCCACCACAGTGCCCGGCGAGCCGCCTGTTGCGCAGGCCGCTCGGGCAGACTGGCAGAAATGACCAGGGGCACCACGGCCTCGTCCAGCAGGATGCTGTCGGCCTCGTCCAGCAGTGCCATGCACAGCCCCTGCAGCACGGGCTGATCGTGGCCGCTGCCGGGCAGGGCCAGGCCATCGCGCAGGTGGTCGAATGCCAGTTCCCGGGCGGTCGTGAAGACGATGTCGCACCGGTAGATGCCACGCCTTTGGGCCGGCGTGGCACCTGTGCCGACATGCCCAACGCTCAAGCCCAACTGTGTGCACAAAGGCGACAAGGCCTGCGCATCCCGCTCTGCCAGGTAGTCATTGGCCGTGACCACATGCACAGGTACGCCGGCCAGGGCGGCGATGCAGGCTGCGGCAGCCATGGACAAGGTCTTGCCTTCACCCGTGGCCATTTCGACCAACTGGTGATCGAGCAGATGGCTGCAAGCCAGCATCTGCAACGGATGCAGTTGCAGGCCAAACGCACGCTGCAATGCCGCCTGCACACAGGCCATGGCCTGGGCACAGGGCTCTGGCTGGAAGCCATGACGGCGAAGTTCACGGGCGGCTGCGGCGATGGCCTGTTGACAGGTTTCTTCTGGCACACCGGGTGCCAGCAACGGTGCTGCCAGTTGCTGGACACGAGCCAGCCATGCCTGCTCCAGGCGATGGCGCAGCCATCCCTGGGGATGCGTCCACCAACCTGGTGGGCGCCACAGCGTGCCGGTGCGCGGCGGTGCATCGGTGTGGTCTGGGCGTTGGGGATGCGCGCCCCATCGCAAACCGGGCCGTGCCACGGGTGAACAAGGGGATGTCAGCGCCGACGCGAGCATGGCTGGCGTCATCGTGACGGGCTGAAACGCTCGCCGATGCGGTGGCGCAGCCAACGCCACAGCTGGGCCACAGGTGGCGACCAGCCCTGGTCGAAGCGCACCCAGACGCGCGCACCCAACGGTGGGTCCTGTGAGGAGGCCTTCACCGATTGCACATCGACCAGCACCACAGGACGCAAGGCCTTCAGGTGGGAGGTGTCAGCCGGGTCCGTGGTGATGTCTCCGCCCATCTCTCGGCTCAGCGCCGGGCTGGGCAGTTGCAGTCCGGCACCGCCACCATCGCGCAGCAGCACAGCAGTCTGCGGTGCCTGACTCAGATCGGCACTTTGCACGGCGATGCGTTGCAGCGGCTGTGCCAAGTCCTGCATGTCCTGCTCCGGCACGGCCAGCCGATAGACGGTGCGTTCGCCAGGCGGCATGACATGGCCCAGCAGATCGCCGCGCTTGAGGTAGCGCCCGCCCAGGTCCTGCGCCTGCGGCAATACCACGCGCCCGGCGCGTTGGGCCCGCACCTCCAGGTGAGCCTGTTGCTCGTCCAGGTGGGCCAGCCGCTCGCCCAGGCGCTCTACCTCATCGCCGGCCTGGCCGGCCTTGGCATTGTCCAGGCCCATGTGCCCGAACTGATTCTGCTCGGCCTGGGCCAGGCGCGCCTGGGCCTGTTCGCGTTCGGCGCGCAGGCGCGGGTTGTCGAGCGTGATGATCAGGTCGCCTTGGCGTACTTCGGAGCCATCGGTGCGATGCACGGTTTGCACAAAACCGTCTACCTCGGGACGCACCAGCGCCTGGTCCGGAGCCCACACCACGCCTTGCGCCACGCGTGCATCCGGCCAGGGCAGCAGCAAGGCCAGCAAAGGCAGGGCAAGCAATGCCGCTGCCCGGTACCTGGGCGTGGCAGCTTGGCCGCTGCCTGCAAACAGCACACTGTGCCAAGCCAGGCGCATGCCTCGCAAGGCGGGTGCCATCAGAAACTGCCAGGCGGCCAGCAGGCCCACCAGGGCGCCCAGTGGTGCCGAGACGCTGCCGATCCACCAGGTCAGGCCTGTCCACAATGCCAGTTGGAAGATCCACGCCAACGGTGCATAAGCGATCAGCCACGGGGGCTCGCCAGGCGTTTCCGTCAGATCATCGGATACGGAGCCAGGTTGTGCTGCCAGCCACCGGCGCAGACGCTGGCCCCACCATTGGCGGCTGCGCAAGGCCAGGTTGGGCAACCCCAGCGCATCGGTCATGACGTGGTAGCCGTCCAGCCGCTGCAATGGGTTGGCGTTGAACAGCAGGGTGGACACGCCTGCGGTGAACCACACCACGAAGCCCAGATCCTGCAGCAGCCCCGGTGGGCTCAGGCGCCAGGCCCACAGGCCCAGTGCGGCCAAGGCCAGTTCGGCCAGGATGCCGGCGGCACTGACCAGTGCGCGTTGGCGTGCCCTCGTGAAACAATGCGCGGCCGATGCATCCACGTAAGGGATCGGCATCAGCAGCATCAGCGTGATGCCGGCCTCGCGCACCTCGCCGCCCCAGCGCTGCACCGCCAGGCCATGCGCCAGTTCGTGCCAGGCCTTGATGAGGGGGTACACCAGTGCGGCCAGCAGCAGGTAGCGAGGCGTGGTGATCCAGGTGTGGGCGTGTGCCTTCAGCGCCGCGCCGTGCAGCACCAGGCCTGCCAGCAGGGCCATGAACAGCAGGCCCCACAGCACGGCGCCGGTGGGCGAGAACAGTGCCCGCCCCAAAGGGGCCCACGCGGTCAGCAAGCGATGCGGATCCCACAAGGGCAGGCGCCAGGCCAGCAGGCTGTTGGCACGCGGCGGGGTATCCGCCCGTGATGAGGGACCGTCGATCTGCAGGGGTGTGAGCGCTGGACTTCTGTCGGCCGCCGGCGCATCGAAGGCCAGCAAGCCATGCTGCTGCAGTTGCGTGACCACGGCCACGATGTCGTCCTGGCTGGGCGGATCATCACGCCGATGCTCAACGGCCTGGTGTTCGAGCAGCGTCCAGAGCTGTTGCAGTGTGCGGCGGCCATCCAGCCTGCCGGCCACCTCGTAGGCCGCCGCGTTGAGTCGGCAGGCCGTGCCACCACGTGCGCGCAGCACGTGCCAGCGTTCCCCTCGCAGCCACAGCCGGTTCACCGTGGCGTCGTCACTCAGGCGTGGGCGCCAGTCGGCCACCCGGTGCCACTGCGGGCTGGCCAGCGGGTTGAACGTGGCGGGCTGCACCATCACCAGGCCCACCACAGAAACCGCAACCGATCCGCCAGGGGCCGCAACCAGGCCCACAGCAGCGGCCGCCAGCCCACGTGCACCTTGGCCTGTCCCATCAGGCCCGGCCGCAGATCGTCGGGCAGTGCCCCCTCGAAATCGGCCTGGACCTCAAAGACATTGCGGCCTTCCCGCGCCACACCCAGCGGCGTGATGCGCATCACCTGAAGAGCCTGGGTGTCCCAGGGCAGGGCAGACAGGGCCATCTGCCCATGCTGGCCCACCTTCACGCGGGCAATGTCGGCCTCGTCGATGTCGATGATGACGCGAAAGCGCTGAGTGGCGGCGACTGTCATCAGCGCGTCGCCCTGCTTCACTGGCGCACCGATGGACTGGCTCAGGTCGCCCTGGATCAGCACGCCATCGAAGGGCGCCTTGAGCTGCGAGCGCTTGAGCTGTTCGTCGATCAGTGCCAACTGAGCTTGCGCCTCTTCGAGCCGAGACAGGCTCAGGGCGGCTTCTGCACGGTCAGCCCGGGTCATGGCGGCGGCGTAGGCGTTGTCCTGTTGGGCGATCTGGCTGGCCCAGCGGTCACGCTCCAGCTTGAGATCCTGCTCGGCCAGGTCGGCCAGCACCTGGCCGGCCTTCACGCGGTCGCCGGGGTGCGCATGCGTGGCCTTGATGAATCCATCGGTGGGTGCCGACAGCACGCGCTGCTGCACGCCCTCAATGCGGGCGCGCCCGCCCACGCGATCCGGCAGTGGCAGCAAGGCCAGCGCGAGCGTGGCCAGCGCGGCAGCGCGCCACCAACGCTGCCGGCTCCAGCGCGCATGCCATTGACGCCAGGCCTGGTGCGCATGCCAATGCCACGGGCGCTCCGCACGCCGCTGCACGGCCAGCAGCGGAGCCACGGAGCTCAGCAGCGTGGTCAGCAGAGCTTCCTGAGGGGCATGGCGGCGGGCATCGGTGTCTGCCCAGCCCAGCAGAACCGCACCCAAGGGTTGGCGGCCGCCTGGCAAGGGCAGGGTGCACACGGCCTGCACGGTCTCGCGGGCCAGGGCCTGCTGTGCACGTGTCATCCAGGGGCCGTCGGGACGGTCGGCTCCGGGTGAGGCCAAGGCCACGCCTTGGTCCACGGCCTCTTCCACGGCATCCTTGATCAAGGCGTTAGGGACGGGGACCACGTGCCAACTGGGCGGATGGCCGTGGCCCGCGGCACGGACCTCAAAGGCTTCTGCCGCATGCCCATTCTCGTACCACACCAGCACGGTGCGCTGGGCACCTGTGCGTTCGAGCAAGGCACACAGCAGCGCTTTCAGGCTGCCCTGAAGATGGGGCTGGGCGGCCATGGCGGCCGGCAGATCAGCGAAGGGGTTGCCGGAAGGTGCAACAACCTCATCCGCTGCCTGCCATGCCGGTTGGGTGGGCGTCGCGGGCGGCAAAGGGTGATCCGGGCTTGCGCTCAGGGCAGCCAGAGCTCAAAGCGCACACCGCCTTCGGGGCGGTTGTCCATGCTGGCGCGGCCAATGCGTTCACCACACCGGTGTGCCTTGGCAACGGCCTCGCAGAGCATGGTGCCCAGGCCGGTCGAGTGGTCGTTGGGGTCCACGGCGCCCAGGCCTGGGCCATCGTCCTCGACCACCAGCACCAGGTAATCAGCGTCCTGGCGGGCACGCAAGGTCACTTCCTTGCGTGCAAAACGGCTGGCGTTGTGCAGGGCGGCTTCCATCGCCATGGACACCAACCGGCGGTCCAGGTACCAGAACGCAGGCACCGACTGATCCTGCAGCAGGCGCACGCGAGGGTTGCTGGGCAGGGTCATGGCCTTGATCTGCGCCATGCGCGTGAGCGATTGCAGCAGTTCGATGGGCGATTCATCTTCGCTGTGTGCGGCCAGCCCGTCGGACGAGCCATACACGGCCAGGAACTGCACGAACTGGCGGCGCAGTTCTGTGCAATGGATGTAGGCCGTGTGGGCCAGCACCGGATCGGGTTCATCGATCAAGGCTTCGAGCTCGCCCTCAAGCGATCCCAGGGCGTTCTTGAGATCGTGTGCGATCAGGGTGAGTGTGGTCGACTCCATCCAGCGTCCCCGGTCAGTGCGTCGCGGACGACGCTTCCAGCGAGGCCAGTGTCTCGCGGAAGTATCGACGCATCATGGTGACGCGGTCATTGGAGGGCATCAGGGTCTCCAGGCGCGTGAGGTACTGGCGCACGCGCTCGACCATGTCCGCGTTGAACTCTTTTTTGAGGCGCAGGGCCATGCAGTTGATCTGCGTGGCTTGCAGCAGGGCACCGGTGTTCTCGGGATAGTCGCGGATCACGGTTTCGATGGCCTGGACGGCTTCGTCGATCTGGCTGTTGCCCAGCAGCTTGCGGGCATCCTGCACGCGGGTGGTGAGTGCCGCTGCGGCGGCCAGGACGATGGCGTCCATCTTGTCGTCGTGTCCCGTGTCGCGCAGCGCATTGCCGATCATCTGCTTGATGCGCGGGTTCTCATGGTCGGCACTGATGGCTGTTTCCATCAGCTTGAGGCCTTCTGCTTCATGCCCGGCCATCAGCTCGGCCTTGGCCAGGGCGATGGTGGCGAAGTCGGCCTTGCCCTTGCGCAGGGTTTCGCGGGCCCGCTTGAGGGCCTTGTCCGACTCGGTGCCGTCGCCGGCCTTGGCGTGGGCCTGGGCCTGCAGGGCCTGAGAGACGTTCTCGAAGGTCGGGGTATTTTTGTAGGCGACAGCGCTGTCGCCCAGCACCTTCAGGGCCTCGGCCGTATCACCCCGGTCCACCAGGGTCTGGGCCAGCAGCAAGGTGTCCTGCGGCTGTGCAATCACAGAGCCCTTGGTGGCCTTGGCCACCTTCTGCAGGTAGTCCTTGGCCGAATCCAGATCGCCATTGCGGTAGGCGCTCTCGCCGGCCAGGCGGTGGCGGCGGGCCGAAGGCACCACGGCGGCGGCATCGCGCAGCACCCACATGGCGGCTTGAGCATCGCCCTGGGCTTCGAGCGCCTCGGCCATCACGTCGTAGGCGGCCACGTTCTTCTCGCCCTCGCGCGAGCCCATGATCTGCTGGGCCAGTTGCTTGGCCTCCTCGAACTGGCCGGCGGCCTTGTGGGCGCGTGCCAGGCCCAGTTGGGCCCAGACCAGCTGCGGACGCTTCTCCAGCGCGTGGCGGTAGACCTCCTTGGCGTCCTGGTGGCGGCCCAGTTGCAGCAGGGCCTGGCCCTTGATCTGCAGCACGGCCATGTACCAACGGTTCTGCGCCGTGAGCAGCTTGTCGCACTCCAGCACGGCCCCGGCCAGGTCTTCCTTGGCCAGCCGCTGGTTGATGGGCAGCAGGGCCTCGCGCTTGTCGAGCAGGGCTTTCAGGCGGTCTTCGATGTCGCTGGCCGTGATGGGCTTGAGCAGGTAGGCGTCGGGGTGGTGCTCGGTCGCCGCCGCCACGGAGGCATAGGAGCTCTCGGCCGTGACCATGAAGAACAGGCAGTCGGCGCCCAGCGTGCCGGTGTCGCGCAGGTGTTCGAACAACTGCTGGCCGTCGGTCTTGTTGTTGAGGTTGTAGTCGCACAGGATCAGCCCGTAGCGGCGCGACTTGATCAGGCGCGCGGCGTCCTCGGCGTTCGAGGCCACATCGATCTTGGCGATGCCCAGTTGGGAAAGTTGTCCTCTCAGCGTGGTCTGCTGCACCGCCATGTCGTCGATGACGAGGGCCTGGATGCCGGAGAACCGAGTCTGAATAGCCATAGCGTCTCACTCGTGGTTCGGAAGGGGCGGAACGCGCAAGCGCCGCGTGTCGGCCTGTGAATGCACCGACCCATACCGTGCGTTTTCGGCATCCGGGAGCGCAACTTGAGTTCTGCACAAATACAGGGCTCAAGTTTGTCAAGTGCATTTTGTCTCGGTCCATGGAAAAAGGCACCCGAAGGTGCCTTTGTCAGTGGGGTAAACCGAAGCTGGTCCCATCACTTGAACAAGTTCTTGACCCGATCAGTCCAGCTCTTGGAATTGGGCGAGTGCTTTTCGCCCCCCTTCCTGAAGGATTCGTCCAGCTCCTTGAGCAGCTTGCGCTGGTGCTCGGTGAGCTTGACGGGCGTCTCGACCGCGATGTGGCAGTACAGATCACCCGGATAGCTGGAGCGGATGCCCTTGATGCCCTTGCCGCGCAGGCGGAAGGTCTTGCCGTGCTGCGTGCCTTCTGGGATCTCGATCTCTGCCTTGCCGCCCAGCGTGGGGACCTCGATCGTGCCGCCCAGGGCCGCGCTGGTCAGGGGCACGGGCACGGAGCAGTGCAGGTCATCGCCGTCGCGTTCGAAGATGTCGTGCGGCTTGATGCGGATCTCGATGTAGAGGTCGCCTGCGGGGCCGCCGTTGGTGCCAGGCTCGCCGTTGCCGGCGGAGCGGATGCGCATGCCTTCGTTGATGCCGGCCGGGATCTTGACTTCCAGCGTCTTGGTTTTCTTGACGCGGCCCTGGCCGGAGCAGGTGACGCAGGGCTCGGGGATGATCTTGCCCGTGCCCTGGCAGTGCGGGCAGGTCTGCTGCACGCTGAAGAATCCCTGGCGCATGTGCACCGTGCCGGCGCCGCTGCAGGTGGGGCAGGTCTTGGGCTGGGTGCCGGGCTTGGCGCCGCTGCCGTTGCAGGTGGCGCACTCTTCCCAGGAGGGAATGCGGATCTGCGTGTCCTTGCCGTTGGCGGCTTCTTCCAGGGAAATTTCCATGGCGTAGGACAGGTCATTGCCGCGGTAGACCTGGGGCCCGCCACCGCCGCCACGCCGACCGCCACCACCGCCCTGTTGGCCAAAGATGTCACCGAAGATGTCCCCGAACGCCTCGGCGAAGCCGCCGAAGCCCTCGCCACCCGGGCCGCCACGGCCCGCGCCCATGTTCGGGTCCACGCCCGCGTGGCCGTATTGGTCGTAGGCGGCCTTCTTCTTCGGGTCCGAAAGCATCTCGTAGGCCTCTTTGGCCTCCTTGAACTGCTCTTCGGCTTCCTTGGCCTTGTCACCCTGGTTGCGGTCTGGGTGGTACTTCATGGCCAGCTTGCGGTAGGCCTTCTTGATCTCGTCCTCGGACGCGCCCTTGGCGAGCCCCAGAACTTCGTAAAAGTCGCGTTTTGCCATGCGATTGAATCCTTCAGGGGGCGGCCTTGAACGGCTCACCCCAGGTCATTTCCTTGCGGACATCCCAGCCCAGCCAGTCAGCGCACAGGCGCTGCTCGCAAGGGCGGGTGTGCACGACGTTCAGTGTGGTGGCTTCCAGCGATTCGCTCGAACCCGTCACGCCCAGATCGGACGCCTTTCTGCGCCCATCGAGCTGTCCCAGCACCACGGCGGTGTCCAGTTTGCCGAAGGTGTCGGAGTTGACGCCCTTGAGCAGCAGCCCGGCGTAGCTGTACCCGCTCCGGTCGGCATCCGTCACCCAGGCCACGGTGGGACTGAGCATGCGGTCCAGCCTCACGGTCAGGGCCACCGTCTTGCCTTGCCACTTGAAGGGGTCCTTGTCGGCCTGTGCGGCCGTCAGCCAAGCATGCACATTATGGTCGGCGCTGAGCCGGTGGAAGGTCTGGCGTGCCTGGGCCCGCTTGGCGCTGCGTTCGGCATCGGCCTGTTGCTGACGCACGGCGGCAGAGGCATCGTTGCGGTAGGCCCGCACCTGGGCGGGCTTGCCGTTGTCCAGCACCACCGCACCCTTGGCCAGCGCCAGGGGCTCCTGCCCCTTGTCATCCGGCGTGAGCGGTGCCCGCCACAGCACGACTTCGGTCGAGCGGAACGGGGCATTGCTCGGGCACGCGGACACGAAGGCCTGCTGGGCTGACTGCATGCGGGCCTGCACCAGTTCGTCGTCTTCGACCTTGAAGCCGGCAGGCACCACCAGCGCCACATGTTCAATCTCGCACAGGTTCACCGGCCCCCTGGAAGGCGCGCGGTGCACCCACAGTGCACGAGCATCGCCCACGGTGCCACGGTCGCTGAGGACCAGGTTGCTGCGCCAGGCGTCCAGCGTGCCCTTGAAGGCCTGGTCGGCGATGAACACGCCTTGGCGGAACGTGCCATCCCAGGTCTCGTCGGGCACCTCCTTGCCTTCGGCCAGGCGGTAGGGGTTGAGCCACACCGCCTTGCCACGGCCTTCGGCCTTGCCCTTGACGCAGGGGCCCTGGTAGCGCACAGGCTGCTTGTCATCGCCCAGGGACCAGGGGCCCCACACGGCACAGTTGCTGCCCGGGCTGGTGATGAAGTCGGCAGCCCGCACAGGCGGGCATGCCAGCGCCGCCAGCGCCAGCAGGGATGCCAGTGGGCCAGGGCGGTGGAATGCTCGGAGCGCTTGGGTGAAAGAACGCATGGGTGAGTCTGACGGGTTTCAGGGCCGAGAAACGCGCTCGGCACGAAGGGTGCTCAGGCCGCGGCCTTCGCACCGATCGTGCCGATCGATCACTGCGAAGTGATCAGTCCTTCTTGACTTCCTTGAACTCGGCGTCGACCACGTTGTCGTCGGCCGGGCGGGCCTGCTCTGCACCGCCGGCTGCGCCAGCCGCATCGGCACCCGCCGCACCGCCGGCAGCGCCTTGCGCAGCCTGCATGTCGGCGTACATCTTCTCGCCCAGCTTCTGGCTGGCCGTCATCAGGGTGTTGGTCTTGGCCTCGATGTCGTCCTTGTCATCGCCCTTGAGCGATTCCTCGACGTCCTTGATCGCGGCTTCGATCTTGTCCTTCTCGTCGGCTTCCAGCTTGTCGCCGTACTCGGTCAGGGACTTGCGCACGCTGTGGACCAGGCCATCGCCCTGGTTCTTGGCCTGCACCAGTTCGAGCTTCTTCTTGTCCTCGGCGGCGTTGAGTTCGGCGTCCTTCACCATCTTCTGGATCTCGTCCTCGGACAGGCCCGAGTTCGCCTTGATGGTGATCTTGTTTTCCTTGCCCGTGCCCTTGTCCTTGGCGCTCACGTGCAGGATGCCGTTGGCGTCGATGTCGAAGGCCACTTCGATCTGGGGCACGCCACGCGGGGCCGGCGGGATGCCTTCGAGGTTGAACTCGCCCAGCATCTTGTTGCCCGTGGCCATCTCGCGTTCACCCTGGAACACCTTGATCGTCACGGCAGGCTGGTTGTCGTCGGCCGTGGAGAAGGTCTGTGCGAACTTGGTCGGGATGGTGGTGTTCTTGGTGATCATCTTGGTCATGACACCGCCCAGGGTCTCGATGCCCAGGGACAACGGGGTCACGTCCAGCAGCAGCACGTCGGTGCGCTCGCCACCCAGCACCTGGCCTTGCACGGCGGCGCCCACGGCCACGGCTTCGTCAGGGTTGACGTCCTTGCGGGGCTCCTTGCCGAAGAACTCCTTGACCTTGTCCTGCACCTTGGGCATGCGGCTCATGCCGCCGACCAGGATGATGTCCTGGATGTCGGCCACGTTCACGCCAGCGTCCTTGATGGCCGTACGGCAAGGCGCGATGGTGCGCTCGATCAGGTCTTCCACCAGCGACTCGAGCTTGGCGCGGGTCAGCTTGATGTTCAGGTGCTTCGGACCGGTGGCATCGGCCGTGACGTACGGCAGGTTGATGTCGGTCTGGGTGCTGTTGGACAGCTCGATCTTGGCCTTCTCGGCGGCTTCTTTCAGGCGCTGCAGTGCCAGGACGTCCTTGCCCAGGTCGACGCCTTGTTCTTTCTTGAACTCAGCGATGATGTAGTCGATGATGCGCTGGTCGAAGTCTTCACCGCCCAGGAAAGTGTCGCCGTTGGTGGACAGCACCTCGAACTGCTTCTCGCCATCGACGTCGGCGATCTCGATGATGGACACGTCGAACGTGCCGCCACCCAGGTCATACACCGCGATCTTGCGGTCGCCGGCACCGTGCTTGTCCAGGCCGAAGGCCAGGGCTGCAGCGGTGGGCTCGTTGATGATGCGCTTGACATCCAGGCCGGCGATGCGGCCGGCATCCTTGGTGGCCTGGCGCTGCGCGTCGTTGAAGTAGGCCGGCACCGTGATCACGGCTTCGGTCACTTCCTCGCCCAGGTAATCCTCGGCGGTCTTCTTCATCTTGCGCAGGATCTCGGCAGACACCTGAGGGGGCGCCAGCTTCTTGTCGCGCACCTGCACCCACGCGTCGCCGTTGTCTGCGGCCGTGATGGTGTAGGGCATCAGGTCGATGTCCTTCTGCACTTCCTTCTCGGTGAACTTGCGGCCGATCAGGCGCTTCACCGCGTACAGCGTATTGCGGGGGTTGGTGACGGCCTGGCGCTTGGCCGAGGCGCCGACCAGCACTTCACCGTCTTCCTGGTAGGCGATGATCGACGGCGTGGTGCGTGCACCTTCGCTGTTCTCGATCACCTTGGTGGTGTTGCCTTCCATCACGGCCACGCACGAGTTCGTGGTGCCGAGGTCGATGCCAATGATCTTGCCCATGTTCAGTAATCTCCTTAAGCGGGGTGGCCGCGCGGTGGCTGGCCTGTTGTCGCTGTACTTGTGTGTGTTTTTGAGGTTTTCAAGCCCTTTGAGGGCCTGAAAAGGCGCTTTTTCTGCTTATTTGGGCGCTGCCACCGTGACCAGGGCTGGGCGCAGGATGCGATCGGCGATCAAGTAGCCCTTCTGCAGCACACCGACCACGGTGTTGGGCTCTTGATCGGCCGGAATCATGCTGATGGCCTGGTGGTGGTGGGGGTCGAATCGGGTGCCTGCGGAGGGATTGATCTCGAGCACCTTGTTGCGCTCCAGCGCGGCCGACAACTGGCGCAGCGTGGCGTGCACGCCTTCGAGCACCGTGGCCGCGGGAGCATCGGGCTGGCTCACGTGGGTGGCAATGGCGGCCTCCAGGCTGTCCTTCACGGGCAGCAGGCTGTCGGCGAAGGACTCGACCGCGAACTTGCGAGCCTTGCTCACTTCTTCTTCAGAGCGGCGGCGCGTGTTCTCGGCCTCGGCCTTGGCGCGGAGGTAGGCATCAGAGACCTCGGCGTGCTTGGCCTGCAATTCCGCGAATTGCTGTTCCAGGGACAGGGCCGCGTCGTTGGCTTGGGCGCCAGGAGCATCGGCCGGATCCGGGTAGACGGGTGTGTCGCTCATCTCGGTGTCTTTGGAAAATTGGAAAACCCTGCGCATATCAGGGCGGCTCAAGCCCCTTCAAGAGGACGCCAGGAAGAAAAACCGGCCATTTTGTAACAAAATTGACCGGCGCCTAGCTGGCCAGCGCATCACCACGGCATTGTTGCCCTCTTTGCGGCTGGCGATGTTGTCGCCCGGGATGCGGGTCAGCCGTGGTCCTTGTCCACGCTGGCGGACCAGCGCTGCCAGTCGGCCAAGTCTCGGCGGTCGCGCTTGGTGGGGCGGCCTTGCTGGAGGGTGTCGGCCGGCTCCACCCCCTGGCGTCTCTGCTCGGCGTACTGCTGGCGGCGCTGGATGCTGCCGGGGGTCTCTGTGTAGAGCAGTTGGGCTTGCGGAGCGGGGCCTCGAACGGCGCTCAGGGCCTGCACGACGACGGTGCGAACGAGCCCACCGGCCTGGCGCATGTCCACCCGGTCACCGGGGCGCAGTTCGCGCGAGGCCTTGGCCACCTGTTCGTTGACCTGGATGCGGCCCTTGTCGATGTCTTCGGCGGCCAGGCTGCGGGTCTTGTAGAAGCGGGCGGCCCACAGCCATTTGTCCAGACGGAGACGGTCTTGCACAGCGGGCGCTGATCTGTCGTTCATGGCCGTGTCAAAGGTTGCTAATTGGGCTGCCGCCTTGACCACCAGCGGCCCAGTGCCGATTTCATCCGCTCGGTGTTCAGGCGTTGGCATTGGTCGCTTTTGAACCGGGAGCCCGATTGCCGTTCGATCTGCTGAAGCTGCCAGCCTTGCCCCAGAGCGCGCGCCAGCGGCATGGCGCAGATCCACGCCGTGCCTGCCAGGACGCCCAGAGAGGCCCCCAACACCAAGGTTTGCGCCGGCAGCAGCGAGCGCAACAACTGGAAGAGCACCACCGACAGCCCGCCCACCATGGCCGGTGCAATGGCCCAGTGCCCGGTAGGCTCCTGCGACACCGCACGTCGAATCAGGTGTTTGCGCAGGTCGATCCGGCAAGTAGGCCAGTCTAGTGACTTGGCTTGCATGTCGATGACCGCACATCGCGCATGCACGAAGGCACTGATCAGCAGGATGACCGTGAGTGCACCGGCGATCAGGATGCTGCGCCAGACGGGTGTCACCACGTCGGTTTTCAGCAACGGAGGAAGCATCAAGGCCCAGGGAAGCGCCATGGTCACGAATGCAGCCAAGCTGGCCACCTGCTGGAAGCGGCTACCCCAGGGAGAAACCCAAATGGCTTGCTGGGCCAGCAGAAACAGCACAGCCATGATCAGCCCGGTGACGGCAAGCACCAGCTCGCCTGGGCGTACGCCATGTGCCCACAAGGCGAAGCCACACCCGAACATGGCCATGCCAGGCGCAGACCATGCCAGCCCTCGTAGTTTCTTGAACTCGTCTGGCGGGTGAAGCATGTCAGCGCAGCAGTTCGCGGGCCTTCGATTCGGCCATCTCGTCCATGCCCGTGGCGCCCCACGCGATCTGAGCCACCAGGCCTGCCGCAAGCCCGATGACCACCACCGGCCAGCCCACGGTAGAGACCACACCCACAGCCACAGCACCGGCCACGAAGCCGACGAGGTTGCCGCTCTGGCTCTTGGCGGACCGGACGGCAAACCCTTTCCAGTCGACCTCGACCGAGTTGTCGACCCAACGGGCACTGGCTCCGAAATCCAGGACAGCGCTGGGGCCAAAAGCCAAGACGCCTCCCCCTACCTTGCCGGAGGCCGCGCGCAGCAGCCGGCTGGACTGCACCCGGGCATCGGCCAGCGCGGCTGTGGCTTGTCCCATGCGTTGCATGTCGCGGGCACCGACCCGCATGGCGCTGAACTGTCCGCCTGCCTTGGAGATGAAGGGCGAGGGCAGCGAGTGCAGCACCGTCATGGGCAACCCCCGGACTCTCACGATCATTCGGGCGCCCTTGCGCAGCTGACCGCCCTTGCCGATGTTCCGCGGTTCGATGGTGATGTGGGGGCTCAGTCGGATGGTGCCGGTCTTCGCGCCGGAAATCAGTGCCTGAAAGCCGTTGCGGGCCTGCCGCTGCCAGGCGGCGCGCAATGCGGCCTCATTGAGCGCGGAAGCGTTGCCCACGATGTTGCCGGCGCCATACACGCTGTCACCCGTGGCGGACAGCAGGCGATCGATGGCCTTGTCATCCTTCGCGGCTGCCGCCAGTTGTTCCGGTGGAATGCGCGACGCCAACAGCAAGGCTGCCTGGTCAGGATTGGTCTGTGCCAGTTGCAGGGCGAGGGCCCTCACCACTGGGCCGTCCAGCTCGAAGTCACCGTTGAGTACGCTGGGGAAAGCGTCGAGGGTGCTGACCTGGCAGGCCATGCTCATGGACATGTATCCCTGGGTCATCGGCGATGCAAAAAGCCGATCCAGCGCTCCGCATTGCGTATAGGCCAGGCGCTCGGCCGCTGTGGTAGGCGTACAGGATTGCTTGTAGGGCATGGTGCGGATTATCCGGCAAGGCTTCGCCGTGCCCAGGCCTTCGATTCAGAGGGGTGGCTGAGCGGGGGGTGACGCGCGGCGCAGAGCCCACCGAGCCGGGTCCATGGCGTCGCGAAGGTCCACCTCCAGGGGGCAGGGGCTGCCGGTGATCCAGTGGGCCAGCAAGCGCCCGGCCAATGCCGCCCAGGTGATGCCTCGCGAACCCAGCCCGCCAATCACGTAGAGGCCACCATGCTCGTCACGCAGACGCGGCACCTTGCGGACCTGCTCGGGCCAAGGGCGATCGCCCGGCATTGGCCCGGGCATTGCAGGCAGGGCGCCCACCAGGGGCAATCGGTCCGGGGTGCTGGCGCGCCAACCGACGCGGCCTCGCAGTGCACCGGGGGCGAACGTCTGACCTTCCGGCAAGGCGCCCAGGCGGGTGGCTTGCTGAAGGTTGTGATGATGGTCTGACCAGCGCACGGCGGCGTCGCCATCGTCGTGATGGCTGGTGGCACCGCATAGCACGTGGCCATCGGGCAGGGACAGCACATAGCCTGCACCTGCCACGGGCAGATCGGGGCACCGCGCCTGTTCGCCGGGCAACCAGCTGATCTGGCCACGGATGGGTGTCACGGGCAGTGGGGCGGGCTTCACGTCGGAGCCAAGCTGGTCCAGCAGCTGGGGCAGGGTTGTCGCGCAGGCCAGCACCGCGTGGGCCGCTTCGGCAAGCAGCCGCCCTTGTGCGTCCACGGCCTGCCACCGGCCTTGGGGCGTGCGTCGCAGCTGGGCCACCGAATGTCCCAGGTGACGGTGCAGGAGGCCTGTGGAGGATGCCATTTCGATCAACTGGCCGACATAGTCAGCAGGGCTCAGCCAACCGCCTTGCCGGAACAGCCAAGCTCCACTGGGCAGGGGCAGTTGGGCCAGCCGGCTTGCTTGTGCCTGATCCAGCCAGGTCACGTACTCGTCGGGCAGCCCGAGATGCGCCAGGCGGGCCATGGCCTGGGCGTTGTCCAGCCTGGGCTCGAGGCGGAGCAGGCCGCCGCACTCGCCTGCGATCCGGCCCTCATGCATCCATGGGGAAACGAGCGAAGACGTGGCCAGGGCGGCAGCGCGATGCGCCCGTGCGTGCAGGCTGTCTTGCGCATGAAGAATGCCGTGGAAAAGCCCCCCGGGATTGCCGGAAGCCTCCTGGGCAGGTTCGGCATGGCGGTCCAGCAGGGTCACCTGCCAGCCTTCCCGGGTCAACGCCCAGGCAGCGGCAGCGCCTGCCAGTCCGGCACCAAGCACAAAGGCCTCCCGCTGGTGGGCCAAAGGAGCAGGCCAATGCCCCCCTGGGAGAGGCTTGGGCACATGACGCGGCACGAAGCGGGCCCGGATCATGTCCCACTTGCCGCAGAAGCCGGGCACCTTTTCGACCTGGAATCCAGCGCGGCTGAGTGCATCGCGCACACTGCGTGCCGCGCTCCAGGTGGCCGCAGTGGCATGGGGGGCTGCGAGGCGGTCGAGCCGGCTGATCAAGGCGTCGCCCCACATTTCCGGGTTCTTGGCGGGTGCAAATCCATCCAGGTAGAAGGCATCGACCGAGGCCACCAGAGACGGCAGGATGTCCGCGATATCGCCCAGGCACAGCAGCAGGCTGACACCATGCCGGGCTGATGCACCCGGCAGGTCCGACTCGTCGAAATCCAGTGTATGCAGTCCGGGTGTCAGCGGTGGCCAGGCCCGACGCAACCGTTCTGCCAGTTGATGGGCTTCGTCGCATCCCTGATCATCGATGTGGGCGTGCACCCGGGCCAGGTCATCGGTGCGGAGAGGGTGCTTTTCGATGGAGATGAAAACGAGGCGTGTGCATCGCGCCGGGTCGGCCCGCCAAGCTGCCCATGTCGCCAGGAAATTGTTGCCCAGCCCGAATCCGGTTTCCAAAATGACGAAGCGATCATGCTTCTGCCAGCGCCCGGGCAGTCCATTGCCCTCCAAGAACACGCGCTGCGCCTGCACCCAGGCACCGGCGGGCATGTGGTAGACGTCGTCATACTGTGGCGAGTAGGGCACGCCGACGGCCTGTGCCGAGGGGCTATCGCCCAATATGGCTGGGGAGATCTTGCGGGAGGGCATCCGCCATTATCGAGGGCGGAAATGCGCTCCCGCGTACGCTGCCATGCTGACTCGCAGCCCTGGATCAAATGCTTGGCAACCTGCGGGACGCACAGAGCGAAGCCCTGCTTACTGCGCCACCCAGCCTCCATCCACATTCCAGGCCACGCCCCGCACATTGCTCGCGCCAGGTGAGCACAGGAACACGGCCAGGTCACCCAGTTGCTCGGGCGTGACGAACTGCAGCGAGGGCTGTTTCTCGCCCAGCAATTCCTTCTGTGCCTGCTCGACGCTGATGCCGCCTTTTTCAGCGCGGGCCTCGATCTGCTTCTGCACCAGTGGGGTGAGCACCCAACCGGGGCAGATGGCGTTGCAGGTGACGCCGGTGGTGGCTGTTTCCAGCGCCACGGATTTGGTCAGGCCGACCAGCCCGTGCTTGGCTGCCACGTAGGCCGATTTGCCCGCCGAAGCCACCAGCCCGTGGGCAGAGGCCAGGTTGATGATGCGGCCCCAGTTCTTCGCGCGCATGCCCGGCACCGCCAGGCGCGTGGTGTGGAAGGCCGAGCTCAGGTTGATGGCGATGACGGCATCCCACTTCTCGACGGGAAAATCCTCCACATTGGCCACGTGCTGGATGCCGGCGTTGTTGACCAGGATGTCCACTACCCCATATTCGGACTCGGCGAACTTGAACAGGTCGACGATGTCTGCCGGCTTGGACATGTCCGCGCCGTGATAGCCCACGCGGATGCCATGGGCGCTGCCCGCCTGCAACACTTCGGCCCGTGGCGCATCGGCATCGCCAAAGCCGTTGAGAATGATGTTCGCACCTTGCGCCGCCAACTGCCGGGCGATGCCCAGCCCAATCCCACTGGTCGAGCCGGTGACGAGGGCGGTTTTTCCTTTCAACATGCAGGCCTCCTACGGGTCATGAGCACACAATCAAGACTTCGGGCCATTATGGGCCGACGACACGGATCCTCAGCATGAATCAAGCCACCATCACAGCCTCCGATGCCCAGCCCGAGCTGGCCTTCGTGGACTGCCCGGGCGCCAGCCTGCGCTCGCCAGACAGCCACCGCATGGCCTACTGGTCCTGGGGAGACCCGGCCAACCCGCGCGTGCTGGTGTGCGTACACGGGCTCAGCCGCCAGGGCCGTGATTTCGATGTGCTGGCGCGCGCCCTGAGCAGCCATTACCACGTGGTCTGCCCGGACGTGGTCGGCCGAGGTCAATCCGACTGGCTGGCCGACCCGCGGGGTTACCAAGTGTTCACCTACGCCAGTGACATGGCGGTGATGCTCAAGCAGTTGCGTGAAGCCAAGGGCCTGGCCGCGCCGATGACGGTGGACTGGGTGGGCACCTCGATGGGCGGGCTGATCGGCCTGGGCTTGTCGTCGCTGCCTGCCGAAGCTTCGGGCATCCAGTTGCGCCGCATGGTGCTCAATGATGTCGGCCCGCGCCTGCGCATCGAGGCCCTGCACCGCATCGGCAGCTACCTGGGCCTGCCCAAGCGCTTCACCACCGAGCAGGAGGCTGCCGATTACCTGTGGTCGATCTCTGCCGGCTTCGGCCCGCACACGCCAGAGCAATGGCTGGCCTTGTCGCGGCCCCTGCTGCGCGTGGACACGGCCGATGAAGACAGCAGCCTGATCCTGCACTACGACCCCGCCATCGCCGAGCCCTTCAAGACCTTGACGGCCGACAGCGCGACCTCGGGCGAGGCCATGCTGTGGCAGGTGTATGACGCGCTGCGCTGCGAGGTGCTGCTGCTGCGCGGTCAGAACTCCGACCTGCTCGATGCCGACACTGCCCGGCAGATGACCGAACGCGGCCCGCGCGCCCGCCTGATCGAGTTCCCTGGCGTGGGCCATGCACCCACCTTGATCGCCCCTGACCAGGTGCAGGCGGTGGAGGGTTTCCTGCTCGCATGAAGACCGGTTTTCTCCAGCCCAGTGCCCCCGGCCATGATGCCGCCGGCACGCCGGCCGACCCACAAGCTGCGGCCATTGTCGAATGGGCCGACCTGGCACCCACGCCCGGTGCCGGCAACACCCTGGACGGCGAGCAACTGCTCGTTCGTGCCCGGGCCTTCGCCGAGCCCCTGCTGAGCCACCAGCGCTTCGACACAGGCGAGCACGCGCTGCGCCATGCCGATGGCGTCAGTGCCATCCTCAAGGGCATCGGTGCGCCGCCCGCCCTGCAGGCCGTGGCCTACCTGGTCTACGCCGGCGAGTACCTGACGCCTGCCGAAGAGGTGATCGGGCGAGCCTTCGGTCAGGACGTGGCCGACCTGGTCGGGGCCACGCGCAAGCTGGTGCAGGTGCAGCGCAGCGCCCGGGATGCCCTGGGTGACCAGGCCGACGGGCCGCTGCCCGCCGAGCAGGTCGAGCGCATCCGCAAGATGCTGCTGGCCTTCTCGCGCGATCTGCGTGTGGTGCTGCTGCGCCTGGCCTCGCGCCTGCAGACCCTGCGCCACTACGCCGAGAGCAAGCTGCCATGCCCGCGTGCACTGGCGCGTGAATCCATGCAGGTGTTCGCGCCGCTGGCCAACCGCCTGGGCATCTGGCAGATCAAGTGGGAGCTGGAGGATCTGTCCTTCCGTTTCCTGCAGCCGGACACCTACAAAAGCATCGCCCGCATGCTGGACGAGACCCGCGTGGCGCGAGAGCGCAGTGTCGAGGCCGCCCGCGTGCGGCTGCAGGACACCCTGCGCGCTGCCGGCATCGATGCTCAGGTGCAGGGGCGCCCCAAGCACCTGTACAGCATCTGGAAGAAGATGCAGGGCAAGGACCTGCCCATCGAGCGCGTGTTCGACGTGCAGGCCCTGCGCGTGATCGTGCCCGACGTGCATGCCTGCTACGAGGCCCTGAGCCGCGTGCATGAACTCTGGCGGCCGCTGCCCGATGAGTTCTCGGACTACATCGCGCGGCCCAAGGCCAACGGCTACCAGTCGCTGCACACCGTGGTGCTGGACGACGCGGGCCGGCCCATCGAGATCCAGTTGCGCACCCAGGCCATGCACGAACATGCCGAAAGCGGTGTGGCCGCGCACTGGGCCTACAAGGAAGCCGGTGCCAAGGGCTATGCCGGGGTGCATGCTGCGGGCGAGTTCGAAAGCCGCGTTGCCGAGGCCCGCAAGACCGTGCTGCGCCAGTTGCTGGCCTGGGAGCGCGACCTGGCCCAAGCCGATGCGACCGGGCAGCAGGGCGGTGCCGGCCTGTTTGATGACCGCATCTATGTGTTCACGCCCGAAGGCACGATCATCGATCTGCCGCTGGGCGCGACACCGGTGGATTTTGCGTACACAGTGCACACCAACCTGGGGCACCGCTGCCGGGGCGCCCGTGTGGACGGCGCCATGGTGCCGCTGAACACACCGCTCAGCAGCGGCCAGACCGTTGAGGTGATCGCCGCCAAGGAAGGCGGCCCCTCGATGGACTGGCTCAACCCCGAGCTGGGCTATGTGCGCAGCCCGCGCGCCCGGGCCAAGGTGCGCGCCTGGTTCAATGCACTGGCCCAGCAGGCCACCATCGCCAAGGGACGTGATGCGGTCGAAAAGCTGCTGCAGCGCGCCGGCAAGACGGCGCTCAAGCTGGACGATCTGGCGGCACAACTGGGCTTTCGCGCGGCCGACGCCCTGTTCGAGGTGGTGGGCAAGGACGAGTACTCACTGCGCAACATCGAGGCCGTGCTCAAGCCCGCCGAGCCAGCGCCTGATGCGGATCAACTGATCGCGCAAAGGCTCAGCCGCGGCGACACGGCTGCTGCGCCAGCCGCGGGCAAGGGTGTGCTGGTGGTGGGCATGGATTCACTGCTCACGCAGCTGGCCCGCTGCTGCAAGCCCGCGCCGGGCGACAACATCGGTGGTTATGTGACACGTGGCAAGGGCGTGGCCGTGCACCGCGCCGATTGCAGCAACCTGCGCCAGATGGCAGGGCGCCACCCCGAGCGCGTGATCCCCGTGGCCTGGGGCGCCCAGCCCACCGACAAGAGCGGGCTGTATTCGGTGGATGTGCAGGTGGAAGCGCATGACCGGCCAGGCCTGCTGCGCGATGTGTGCGATGCCTTTGCGCAAGGCAAGGCGCATGTGTCGGCCATGCAGAGCCAGAGCCACCGCGACCACGTCACCATCACGCTGACGGTGCAGACCACCGACACCGCACGCCTGGCCCCGGTGCTCAGCAAGGTGGGGCAGGTCGGTGGCGTGATCCGGGCGCGACGCAAATGACACATCAAGACTGAAATTTGCGAAAGCCCAAAGAATCATGCTATAGTCATGGTCTTCCAGGCGCGTAGCTCAGCTGGTTAGAGCACCACCTTGACATGGTGGGGGTCGTTGGTTCGAGTCCAATCGCGCCTACCAAATGAATGGCCCCGGTTTCATGAGAAACCGGGGCCTTTTCGTTTGCGTGGCTTTTTCGTCTGGTGCTGTCTGGTGCTGTCTGGCGCAGCAATCCAAGGCGGGTTCATGCGTCACGGCTCATGAAACGCTGACAACAGCGCTGACAAAAAACGGGGCACGCAGCCCCGTTGTTCAATGTGTTCAGGCAGGCTGGACGCTGGCCTGGGGCTCAGATGGCTGCTGCTCCTGAGCTTCTTGCGCATCACCTGCCGCGTCGTCCGGATTCTGGGCAGGCTCTTCGCCCGCGTGCGCCTTGCGTTGCGCCTTTTCGGCTTTCTTCTTCTTCTTTTCCAACTCGCGCTGGCGTTTTTCGAACTGGTAGTTTGGCTTTGGCATCGTGCGGGATCCTTTCATGGTTGTCATGGCCCGGATACCGGGAACTGATGACACCCTGCCTGCGACTGTAGCGCCTTTCACGGGCGCCCCATGTGCAAACGGCCACAAGCCCGCTCGATGACCGCGAGTGCGTCGCAAGGTCTGGAGGGCAACTCGTCAAAGCGTGCCCGTTGATTGGCCGCGAACTGACCCAGATGGCCACAACCCAGTGCAGTGCCACCTTGGTGCTGGTGAGCAGCCATTCCGCCTAGGCAGGAACTGAACAGCCGACGCTGGGTGAGCCTTGCGCAAGAGAGTGCGTCACACCTTTCCCTGGTGCCCGGCTTGCATGGCTCAGGGATGAGAAAATCGGGGCTGCCTATTCAGTGAACCCCAGCCCCGTGCGCCCACCCCGACCCTCTATCCGCGCCGAGCAGGCGCCTGCCGCCAGCCGTTTCGGTCGGCTGGATGCCCTGCGGGGCATCGCCCTGGTGTGGATGGCGTTCTTCCACTTCTGTTTCGATCTCAGCCACTATGGCGTGATCGAGGCCAACTTCTACCGTGATCCGGTGTGGACCTGGCAGCGCACGCTGATCCTGTCCGGCTTCCTGCTGTGTGCCGGTGCAGGGCAGGCCATCGCCACGGCGCAGGGGCAGACCTGGCCCCGCTTCTGGAAACGCTGGGCCCAGGTGGCCGGCTGCGCCCTGGCCGTGAGCGCCAGCAGCGCCCTCATGTTCCCGGACAGCTTCATCTATTTCGGCGTGCTGCACGGCATGGCCGTGATGTTGGTCATCGCGCGCCTGAGTGCGCCGCTGGGCCGCTGGTTGTGGCTTTTGGGCGCTGTGGCTGTGGCCTTGCCTCAATTCGTGCAGCATCCATGGTTCGATACGCGCTGGACCAACTGGGTGGGCCTGGTCACCGCCAAGCCCATCACCGAAGACTACGTGCCCGTGCTGCCGTGGCTGGGCGTGATGTGGTGGGGACTGGCGGCCACGCAGTGGCTGCTGGCGCGCCACCCTCGCTGGCTGGTGGGCGCCACCGGTGCGCCGGCCCAGGGCCTGGCGCTGCTGGGCCGCTGGAGCCTGACGTTCTACATGGTGCACCAGCCGCTGCTGATCGGCGGGCTGGTGCTGTGGCTGCAATTCTGGAGAACTCCCTCATGACGACGATGACGCAAGACGAGCTGAAAACCCTGGTGGGCCGTGCGGCCCTGGACTATGTGCCGCAAGGCGCGATCGTGGGCGTGGGCACCGGCTCGACGGTGGACAAGTTCATCGACGCCTTGGGCGAGGCACTCAAGTCTGATCCCGGCCGCATCAGCGGTGCCGTGTCCAGCTCGGTGCGCAGCACGGAGCGGCTCACCGCCCTGGGCATCAAGGTGCAGCCCTCCGAGTCGGTGACCTCGCTGGGTGTCTACATCGATGGCGCCGATGAGATCGACCACGCCGGCTTCATGATCAAGGGTGGCGGCGCAGCCCTCACGCGCGAGAAGATCGTGGCCGATCTGGCCGAGAAGTTCGTCTGCATCGCCGATGAATCCAAGCTGGTGCTGGTGCTGGGCAAGTTCCCTCTGCCGGTCGAAGTGATCCCGATGGCCGCTGCGCAGGTGATCCGGGGCTTCGAGAAGCTGGGTGGCCAGGCCAAGGTGCGCGAAGGCGTCACCACCGACAACGGCAATGTGATCGTGGATGTGAGCGGCTTGAACATCGAGTCGCCGGCCCGATTCGAAGCCGACATCAACCAATGGCCTGGTGTGGTCACGGTGGGCGTGTTCGCCCGCAACAAGGCCTCGGTCTGCCTGCTGGGCACGCCGGAGGGTGTCAAGACGCTGGCGTTCTGAAGGCCCTCCGCGGCCCGCTGTCAGTTGGCGCGGCTGCCCCACCAGCCCAGCAGCCCGCGTGCCGCCTGGCGGCCCGTGGCGAAGCAGGCGGTGAGCAGATAGCCGCCGGTGGGGGCTTCCCAGTCCAGCATCTCGCCTGCACAGAACACACCCGGCACGCTGTGAAGCATCAGCCCGGGCGTGAGGCCCTCGAAGCGCACGCCCCCGGCCGTGCTGATGGCCTCATCCACGGGGCGCGCAGCGATCACGGTGATCGGCAGCGCCTTGAGCGCCGTCGCCAACTGGGCGGGATCCTGCAACTGCTCGGGCGTGAGCAGCTCATGCAGCAAGGCCATCTTCAGCCCCTGGATGCCCAGGCGGCTCTTCAAGTGCGTGGACAGGCTGCGCGGGCCCTTGGGGCGACGTGTCTCGGCCAGCACCTGCTCGGGAGAGTGCGAAGGCAGCAGATCCAGATGGAACGTGGCCTGCCCGCGAGCGAGCACCGCTTCGCGTAGAAGCGCCGAGAAGGCGTAGATCAGGCTGCCCTCGATGCCCGTGGCCGTGATCACGAACTCTCCCTGCTGACGCCGAACCTGGCCTTCATGGTTGGTGAAGCTCAGTGCCACCGGCTTGACGGGCTGGCCCGCGAAACGAGAGGCCAGGTGTTCACTCCAGCCCGTGCGCCCGGGGGCGGTCGGGCCGACATCGAAGCCACAGTTGGCGGGACGCAGTTCTGCGATCTCGGCACCACGCGCCTGCAGCCAGGGCACCCAGGCACCGTCGGAGCCCAGGCGGGCCCAACTGGCGCCGCCCGTGGCCAGAACGAGGGCATCAGCCTGAACCGTGATGTCGCCGGCAGGACTCCCAAATCGCAGGGCCTGGCCGTCGTCGGCCCACCCTTGCCACCGGTGGCGCATGTGGAACTGCACACCCAGCGTGCGAAGGCGGTGCAGCCAGGCACGCAGCAGCGGGGCGGCCTTCATGTCGGTTGGGAAGACGCGGCCAGAACTGCCGATGAAGGTGCCGATGCCCAGCGCTTCGGCCCATTCGCGCAGTTGCTCAGGCGTGAAGGCTTGAACCAGCGGTGTGAGCTCGGGCTCACGCTCAGCGTAGCGGCTCAGGAAAGGAAGCAGGGGTTCGGAATGGGTCAGGTTGAGTCCGCCGCGGCCTGCCAGCAGGAACTTGCGCCCGACCGAGGGCATTGCGTCGTACAGATCGACCTGAGCGCCAGCCTGGGCCAGGACTTCGGCGGCCATGAGACCCGCCGGGCCGCCCCCGACGATGGCGACCCGTGGGTGTTGTGCCATGAGATTTTAGAAACGAAAGCCGGTAGGAGGCGGTGGGGTAGAACTGCCGGAACCGGTGGATGCGCCTGGTTCACGGGTGTTGGCAGGGCCTTTGGCCGCCGGGGCAGACGCGGCGGGAGGGGCCAGCGGTGTGGCATCAGCCCATTGGTAGCCCGCCAGCGCCGACTGCTTCGGGTAGCCCGCTGCGTCAAGGTAACTCTGCCATTCGGATTCGGAGTAGCCCTTGACCTGCTGGTTGCCTACACGCAGCACGGGCAGTTGCTGGGTGTTTTCCAGGCGTTGCAGTGCCTGAAGGTCCGCACTGGTGCCGACGCTCTTTTCAGTGAACGGGATGCCGCGCTGTCGCAGGCTCTGACGGCCAGAGTCGCAAGGAGGGCAGTCCTTGGTGGTGTACAGCGTAACGGGGTATTTGCCCGCAATCTGCCGCAGCTCAAAGGGCAGGTTGGCTGTCGAACTCACGGAGCCGTTGGTGCGCAAGGCTTGCGCAGGCTTGTCGGTCGGCGCTCGGTCGGTATAGGTGACTTTGCCATCTGGACCTATCACTTTATAGAGCGCCCATGCCGGAGTCGACACCATCAGGGCCGCGGTGCCGAGCACCAAAGCGGCCATGGCGGCAGGCGCCGCTGGGACAGCTGCCAGCACGTGGATTGGAATCTTCTGGAAACGGGGCATGTTTGAACTCTCGACAACCGGTGTCCGGATGGCCGGACTGTACCCTGCACAACGGCATCACCGGTCCCTGGGTTGACCCGGACGGGAACGGTTTTACGTTTATTTCAAGCCATGCCCTGGTGGCGCAGCAGCGCATCGATGCTGGGCTCGCGGCCCCGGAAGGCCTTGAAGTTGTCCATGGCGCTGCGGCTGCCGCCCGCTTCCAGAATGGCCTGGCGGTACCGGCGGCCGACCTCGGCATTGAGCACGCCGGTTTCGGGCGTGGCAGCCTCCTCGAAGGCGGCATAGGCGTCGGCCGACAGCACCTCGGCCCACTTGTAGCTGTAGTAGCCAGCCGAATACCCGCCAGAAAAGATGTGTGAGAAGCTGTGCTGGAAGCGGTTGAAGGCCGGCGGGATGTTCACGGCGACTTCCAGTCGCACCTCATCGACCACCTGCTGTACGCGCTGGTCGTTGCCCGGCTCGGCATGCAGGCGCATGTCGAACAGCGAGAACTCGATCTGGCGCAGCGTCATCATGCCGCTCTGGAAATTCTTGGCCGCGATCATCTTGGCGAAGAGTTCCAGCGGCAGCGATTCGCCGGTGTCCACATGGTGGGTGAGCTGCTGCACCACGGCCCATTCCCAGCAGAAGTTCTCCATGAACTGGCTGGGCAGCTCGACCGCGTCCCACTCGACACCGCTGATGCCGGCCACGCCGATGTCTTCGACCTGGGTCAGCATGTGGTGCAGGCCATGGCCGAACTCGTGGAACAGCGTGGTGACGTCGTCGTGGGTGAGCAGGGCGGGCTTGCCACAGACGCCTGCAGCGTAGTTGCACACCAGGTGCGCGACGGGCGTCTGTGTCTGGCCGTTGTCGGGACGCTTCCAACGGCCGCGCACGTCGTCCATCCAGGCGCCGGGGCGCTTGCCCGGACGGGCATAGGGATCCAGGTAGAACTGGCCAACCAGCGCGCCCGCGCGCTCGATGCGGAAGAAGCGCACCGTGTCGTGCCACACGGGCGCGGTGTCGGGCTTGATCTGCACTTCGAACAGGGTCTCGATCAGGCCGAACAGGCCCTTGAGCACGGTGGGTTCGGTGAAGTACTGCTTCACCTCCTGGTCACTGAACGCGTAGCGGGCTTCCTTGAGCTTCTCGCTGGCGAAGGCCGTGTCCCAGGCCTGCAGATCAGGCAGGCCGAGATGATCCTTCGCGAAGGTGCGCAGTTCGTCCATGTCCTTCTGGGCATAAGGGCGGGCACGCTTGGCCAGGTCGCGCAGGAACTCCATCACCTGGTGCGGCGTCTGGGCCATCTTGGGCACCAGCGACACATCGGCGAAGTTGGCGTAGCCCAGCAGTTGCGCTTCTTCCTGGCGCAGGGCCAGCAGTTTCTGCATCAGGGCGCTGTTGTCGCGCTCGGCCGGGCCGAACTCGCTGGCGCGGGTGGCGTAGGCACGGTAGAGCGTTTCACGCAGCGGGCGGTGCGTGGCGTACTGCATCACCGGCAGATAGCACGGCATGTGCAGCGTCAGCTTGTGCCCGTCCTTGCCTTCGGCCTGGGCCGCAGCGCGGGTGGCGTCGATCACGTCCTGCGGCACGCCGGCCAGCTCATCCAGGCTGGCGTAGTGGCTGAAGGCGTCGGTGGCGTCCATCACATGCTCGGAGAAGGCCTGCGACAGGGCGGCCTGCTCTTCCTGGATGGCGGCGTAGCGGGCCTTGGCCTCGCCCTTGAGCTCGGCGCCGCCCAGCACGAAACCGCGCAGGGCGTTGTCCAATGCGCGGGCGCGGGGTGGGCTCAGACGCTGGCCTTCGGGGGAGACGACCAGGGCCTTGTACTTGGCGTACAGGCGCTCGTCAGAGCCCAGGCGCGTGTGGAACTCGGTCAGGCGCGGCAGGTTCTCGTTGTAGGCCGCTCGCAACTCTGGCGTGTCGGCCACGGCATTGAGGTGGCCCACGGCACCCCAGGCGCGGCCGAGTTTCTCGGTCGTCACGTCCAGCAGCAGGGACAGCGCGTCGTAGTCGGGCGGCACGTCGGGGCCGGTGACCTTGTCGAGGGCGGCCTCGGCCTCGGCCAGCAGCACGTCCACGGCGGGCGTGACGTGCTCGGGCTTGATCTGGTCGAAAAGGGGCAGGCCGGCGGTGTCAAGCAAAGGATTGGAGCTCATGGTGCCTAGCTGAAGGTGTTTGGCTTGATTTCAACGGTGGCGCCATGAGGCTGGCGCCGGGTTGACGCCAGATTACCGCAACGCGCCGCTCAACGCGCCTGGAGTGCGCGCTCGGCAGACTCCATGGTGTTGACCAGCAACATCGTAATCGTCATGGGGCCGACCCCGCCGGGCACGGGGGTGATCCAGCCGGCCACTTCCTTCACGCCGCTGAAGTCGACGTCGCCGCACAGCTTTCCCTCGTCGTCGCGGTTCATGCCGACATCGATCACCACGGCGCCGGGCTTGACCATGTCGGCCGTGAGCACATTGCGCTTGCCCACGGCGGCCACCACCACATCGGCTTGCCGGGTGTGATAGGCCAGGTCAGACGTGCCGCTGTGGCACACGGTGACGGTGGCGTTGGCCTGCAGCAGCATCAGCGCCATGGGCTTGCCGACGATGTTGCTGCGGCCGATCACCACGGCGTGCTTGCCCTTGAGGTTGCCCAGGCCGATGGATTCGAGCATCTTCATGCAGCCATAGGGCGTGCAGGCCTTGAAGCCGGGCTGGCCCACGACCAGGGCGCCCGCGCTGGCCACGTGGAAACCATCCACATCCTTGAGCGGCGAGATGGCTTCGATCACCTTGTGGTCGTCGATGTGGGCGGGCAGGGGCAGCTGCACCAGGATGCCGTGGATGCTCGGGTCGTTGTTGAGCGCCTCGACACGGGCCAGCAGCTCGGCCTCGGTCATGGTGGCGGGGTACTTCTCGAGCACGGAGTGCAGGCCGGCGTCCTCGCAGGCCTTGACCTTGTTGCGCACGTAGACCTGGCTGGCGGGGTTGTCGCCCACCAGCACCACGGCCAGACCGGGCTTGAGGCCCTGGGCGGTGAGGGCCGCGGCACGGGTGGCCACCTCGCCGCGCAGTTGCTTGGACAAGGCGTTGCCGTCGATCAGTTGGGCGGTCATGACAAGGTCTTTCGAAAGGAAATCAGGGATCGGAAATGTAAAAAGGCCGCGGTCAGGCGGCCTTGTGGTGAGCGGGAGCGCCTCAGGGCTTGGCGGCGGGGGCGGGCGCGCCCGGCTGGCCGCTGGCACCCAGGGCGATCTTGAGCAGATCGGCCACGGTGTTGGCGTTGAGCTTTTCCATCACGTTGGCACGGTGGGCCTCGACCGTCTTGATGCTGATGCCCAGGTCATCGGCGATCTGCTTGTTCAGGCGGCCGGCCACGATGCGTTCGAGCACCTGGGCCTCGCGGGTGGTCAAGCGCGACAGCAGCGCGTCACGGCTGGCGGCCTCTTGCGATTGCGAGAAGGCCACGCGGGCCTCATCGAGCATGCGCTCGACCAGGGACACCAGGGCGTCTTCCTTGAACGGCTTCTCGATGAAGTCCATCGCGCCTTTCTTCATGGTGTTCACGGCCATGGGCACGTCGCCGTGGCCGGTGATGAACACGATGGGCAGGGGCGACTTGCGGTCGAGCAGCTTGTCCTGGAGTTCCAGGCCGCTCATGCCGTCCATGCGGATGTCGGTGATCAGGCAGGCGACCTCGCGCGGATCGAAGCGAGCCAGGAAGGACTCGGCCGAATCGAAGCAACGCACGCGGTAGTCCTTGCCCTCCAGAAGCCATTGCAGCGAGTCGCGCACGGCTTCATCGTCATCGACCACGTAGACGGTGCCTTTCTTGGGGATCAGACTCATGGGTTGTGCAGATCGTTCGTTGAGGTGGGAGGGCCATGACAGGCCGTCGTCAGGCCACGCCGCCGCCCGGTGCGGTGTCGACCGGGAGGGTGAACGTGAAACGGCAACCCGTCACCAGTGAAGCATTGTAGATGTTCTCGGCCTTGATGCGGCCATGATGAGACTCAATGATGGACCGGCACAGGCTCAGGCCGATGCCCAGGCCGTCGGCCTTGGTCGAGCTGAAGGCCTCGAACAGCTTGTCGAGGATCTCCTCTTTCATGCCCGGCCCACCGTCGCTGACCGTGAACTCGATCACGGAACCCTGGTCTTCCGACTGTTTCTGGGTGACGCGCAGGTCGACGATGCGGCGCGACTGGGGCGTCTCGGCGTTGTCGATGGCCTCGGCCGCGTTCTTGAGGAGGTTCAGCAACACCTGCTCGATCAGGATGGGGTCAACACTGATGTTGGGCAGGCGCTGGCCGATCACGGCATTGAGGGTGACCCGCCGGCGTTTCATCTCGAAGCTGGCCAGGTCGAGGACGGCATCCGTGATTTCCCTGATGCGGGTCATCTGGCGCTGGGGTTCGCTGCGCTTGACGAACTGGCGGATGCGGTGGATGACCTGTCCGGCTCGCTGGGCCTGGCGAGAGGTTTTCTCCAGCGCCTCGATCAGGCCGTCGTTGTCGATGGCGCCGTTGCGGATGCGGCTGATCATGCCGCTGCAGTAGTTGGAGATGGCCGCCAGCGGCTGGTTCAGCTCGTGCGCCACGGTCGAGGCCATCTCGCCCATGGTGATCAGGCGGCTGGTGAACTGGGCCTTCTCGGCCTGGCGGGCGGCAGCTTCTTCGGCCTCTCGGCGTTCGGTGATGTCGGTCGCGATCAGCATCTGGGCCAGGCGGCCGTCCGTCCACTGGATGTAGCGGGCGCGCACATCGAACCACTTCTGCACCGAATCGACGAAGGCCTCGCGGGCGTCACCGCCGGCATCGGTGAGGTGCTGGGTGGGCAGGCCACCGAAGCTGTCGACCGAATCGTCGGAGTCGGCCGCGGCGATGTCGGCGGACACATCCCCACCGGTGAGCTGCATGTGCGCCTCGGGCGAGCCGCCGAACCACAGGCGATAGGAGCGGTTGGCGAACAGCAGCTCGTTCTGCTGCACGGACACCACGGACACGGCCGCGTCCAGGCCCTCCAGCACGGTGGTGAACCGCTCGTGCGCGGCACTGAGCTGGTCACGCACGCGCTTGGCCTCGGTGATGTTGGTGACGGAGGTCATCCAGCCGGTCTGGTCACCCTGGGCGTCGATCAGGGGCGAGACGTACATGCGGGCGTCGAAGGTGCTGCCATCACGGCGCTGTACCACCACCTCCAGGCCGCCTGTAGGGCTGCGGCCGAGCAGCTCTTGCTGGAACATGCGGTTGAACTCGTCCAGGCGGTCTTTCGGCCAATAGGGGTAGGGCGGGGTGCAGCCCAGCAGTTCCTGCTCCGAAAAGCCCGTCATCGCACAGAAAGCAGGGTTCACATAGGTGATGCGGCCTTCCAGGTCGATGGTGCGCATGCCGGTGAGCATGGAGTTTTCCATCGCTCGGCGGAAGTTGGTCTCCTGCACCAGGGTCTTCTGGATGTCGGTCCGTCGGCGCATGTGCTGCAGGGTGCCCAGCAGGGTCCACACCGTGAAGCCGGACAGGGCCACGACCATCCAGAACAGCGTGTTGCCGATCAGGCTGGAGGAGGTCTTGAACCCCTCGCCGCGCAGCAGCAGTCCATTGCCCACCGGTGTGACGATCACCTCGTGCACGAAGGTGGGCCGCGCTGCCGGGCTGTCGCTGATCGGGCTGACGGCGCTGGTCAGGCGCTGCCCGTTGATCTGGATCAGGCTCATGGCATGGCGCGAGGCGATCTCGCGCGGCACCAGAAAGCGCATCAGCGAATCGAGCGAATACTCGGCCACCAGCGTGCCGACGAAGCCGCTGCGGTCGATCAGCGGCACGTGCACCTGTACCACGCGCAGGCCGTTGGTGTTTTGATACGCCTGAGAGTAGACCGGCTGGCTGCGCTCGCGGGCCATGCGGAAGGCGCTGCGGGGTTCGTCGCGTTGGGGCAACAGCGGCTGAACGAAGTTGTCGGTGTGGGGCGTGTAGAAATCCAGGTCCATGCCCCGGCTGGCGTCCAGTGGCGAGTTCATGCCGCTCTGGCTGGCCTTGATGCGCTGGTCGGCCTGCACCCAGCTCACGCTGAGCACCTCGGGGCGGGCACGCACGAAATCGGCCGCCTGGTTCATGAACTGCTCGGGGTTCACGGCACGGATGCTGATTTCCCGGGCCAGGCGAAGCAACTGCTCCTGGTTTTCGATCAGGCGCAGGCGGATCTGCTGCTGCACGACCTCGGTGTCGCGCTTGACCGACTCCTGCTCGCGCTCGAGCTCTTCGTTGCGCAGGTACCAGAAGGCCACGATGATGGCCGCCAGGAACAGCATAACGGACACCAGGGGGCCCAGCGTGGCGTAGCGGTCTTGTGCATTGGGCGATTGCTGGCGCCACCAACGCCAGAAAAGACGCCGGGCGTTGCCCGCCTGACGGGGTGGCTGGGGCGGGGGCAGATGAGGAGTGGTCGAAGGAAAAACCATCCTCAAATTATCAATGTGGTTTCCCACGCACGCCAATCCCGGAATTGAGGCTAAATTCGCCGTGGTTTGCACCATTTATCCATGGTGGCGAACATGGACCGGTGTCCATACTGGGGTACCGGCCTTCATACTAAGGAGACTTCACCCATGTCTGCTCTTGATCCGATCCCGTCCGCATCCATGGACATGGATCCCCAGGAAACCCGTGAATGGCTCGATGCGCTGTCTGGCGTGATCGAGACCGAAGGCCGTGCCCGCGCCCACGATCTTCTGGAAAACCTGCTCGACCACGCCCGCCAGGCCGGCATCGACATGCCGTTCTCGGCCAACACGGCCTACGTGAACACCATCGCGGTCGAGGACGAAGCCCACCACCCCGGCAACCTGGACATCGAAGAGCGCCTGCGCAGCTACATGCGCTGGAACGCCATGGCGATGGTGGTGCGGGCCAACCGCCACCACCCCGAAGACGGCGGCGACCTGGGCGGGCACATCTCGTCCTTCGCTTCGCTGGCCACGATGCTGGGCATCGGCTTCAACCATTTCTGGCATGGCGACCATGAAGGCCATGGCGGTGATCTGCTGTACATCCAGGGCCACTCGGCGCCCGGCATCTACGCCCGCGCCTACATGGAAGGCCGCATCACCGAAGAACAACTCATCAACTTCCGCCAGGAAGTCGGTGGCAAGGGCCTGTCGAGCTACCCGCATCCCAAGCTGATGCCGGAGTTCTGGCAGTTCCCGACCGTGTCGATGGGCCTGGGGCCCATCACGGCCATCTACCAGGCCCGTTTCCTGAAGTACCTGCATGCCCGTGGCATCGCCGACACCTCCAAGCGCAAGGTCTGGGTGTTCTGCGGCGACGGCGAGATGGACGAACCCGAATCGCTGGGTGCGATCGGCCTGGCCGCGCGCGAGAAGCTCGACAACCTGATCTTCGTCGTCAACTGCAACCTGCAGCGCCTGGACGGCCCGGTGCGCGGCAACGGCAAGATCGTGCAGGAGCTCGAGGGCGAGTTCCGGGGCTCCGGCTGGAACGTGATCAAGCTGCTGTGGGGCAGCTACTGGGATCCGCTGCTGGCCCGCGACAAGGACGGCATCCTGCGCAAGATCATGATGGAGATGGTTGACGGCGACTACCAGGCCTGCAAGGCCAACGATGGCGCCTTCGTGCGGCAGCACTTCTTCGGCCGCGATCCGCGCACCCTGGAGATGGTGGCCCGCCTGTCCGACGACGACATCTGGCGCCTGAACCGTGGCGGCCATGATCCGCAGAAGGTGTATGCGGCCTACGACGCGGCCGTGAACCACACGGGCCAACCCACCGTGCTGCTGATCAAGACGGTCAAGGGCTTCGGCATGGGCAAGAGCGGCGAGGGCAAGAACACCGCGCACCAGACCAAGAAGCTGACGGACGAGGACATCAAGGTGTTCCGCGACCGCTTCAACATCCCCGTGGCCGACGAAGACATCGCCAAGCTGCCCTTCATCAAGCCGGCCGAGAACACGCCGGAGATGACCTACCTGCGCGAGCGCCGCGAGGCCCTGGGCGGCTACCTGCCCAAGCGCCGCCCCAAGGCCGACGAGCAGTTCAAGGTGCCCGAGCTCGAAGCCTTCAAGACCGTGCTCGAGCCCACGGCCGAAGGCCGCGAGATATCCACCACCCAGGCCTTCGTGCGCTGCCTGACCCCGCTGCTGCGCGATGCGCAACTGGGCCCGCGCATCGTGCCCATCCTGGTCGACGAGGCCCGCACCTTCGGCATGGAAGGCCTGTTCCGCCAGATCGGCATCTACGCCCCTGAAGGCCAGAAGTACACCCCGGTCGACAAGGACCAGGTCATGTACTACCGCGAGGACAAGGCCGGCCAGATCCTGCAGGAGGGCATCAACGAGGCGGGCGGCATGAGCTCGTGGATGGCGGCGGCCACGTCGTACTCCACGAACAACCGCATCATGGTGCCGTTCTACATCTACTACTCGATGTTCGGGCTGCAACGCATTGGCGACCTGGCCTGGGCGGCCGGCGACATGCAGGCGCGCGGCTTCATGCTGGGCGGCACCTCCGGGCGCACCACGCTCAACGGCGAAGGCCTGCAGCACGAAGACGGCCACAGCCAGCTGTGGGCCGGCTCCATTCCCAACTGCCTGAGCTATGACCCCAGCTTCGCACACGAAGTGGCCGTGATCATCCAGAACGGCATGAAGCGCATGGTCGAGCAGCAGGAGAACGTGTTCTATTACCTGACGCTGCTCAACGAGAACTACGCCCAGCCCGGCCTGCGCCAGGGCACCGAGGCCGAGATCATCAAGGGCATGTACCTGCTGCAGGAGGGCGAGCTGAAGGGCGCGCCCAGCGTGAACCTGCTGGGCTCGGGCTCGATCCTGCGCGAATCGATCGCCGCACGCGACCTGCTGGCCAAGGACTGGGGCGTGAGCGCCAACGTGTGGAGCTGCCCGAGCTTCAACGAACTGGCCCGCGACGGCCAGGCCGCCGAGCGCTGGAACCTGCTGCACCCCGGCCAGACGGCGCAGGAAGCCTTCGTGACCAAGCAACTGGGCGCGCATCAGGGCCCCGTGGTGGCCTCCACCGACTACGTGAAGGCCCTTCCGGAGCAGATCCGCGCCTACATCCCCAAGGGGCGCAGCTACAAGGTGCTGGGCACCGACGGTTTTGGCCGCAGCGACTTCCGCTACCGCCTGCGTGAGCACTTCGAGATCAACCGCCACTACATCGTCGTGGCCGCGCTCAAGGCGCTGGCCGATGACGGCGTGCTGCCGATCGACAAGGCCGCGCAAGCCATCGCGAAGTACGGCATCAACGCCGACAAGATCAACCCCCTGTATGCCTGAGGCCGTCCGTCATGCCTTTGATTGAATTGACCGTGCCCGACATCGGTGACGTGACCGATGCGGCCGTGATTGAACTGCTCGTCAAACCCGGCGATACCGTCAAGCCCGAGCAAAGCCTGATCACCATCGAATCCGACAAGGCCTCGATGGAGGTGCCGTCGTCCCAGGGAGGCGTGCTCAAGGAACTGCGCGTCAAGCTGGGTGACAAGGTGAGCCAGGGCTCCGTCATCGCCGTGCTTGAATCTGGCGCCGCCGACGTGTCCGCCACCGAGGCCGCGCCTGGGGCAGTGGAGGGCGGTGTTGCAGCACCCAGCCCTGCACCGGCCGCCGCGCCTGCCGCAGCACCCGCGGCGCCGGCCGTGCCTGTGGCGGGGCCTGCGCCTGTGCCGGCTGCTGCTTCCACCTCTGCGCCGGCCGAGCGCACGCACCCAACGGCATCGCTGGCCTCCGCCGAGCCGCCAGCGCCTGAGGGAGGCGTTCCCCATGCCTCGCCGTCCGTGCGCCGCTTTGCGCGTGAACTGGGTGTGGCGCTGGACAAGGTGCCTGGCTCCGGTCCCAAGGGGCGCATCACCCATGTCGATGTCCAGAACTTCGTCAAGGGGGTGATGGCGCTTGGCGCGGCACCTGCCGCAGCAACTGCCAGCCCGGCCGGCGCTGCCGACCTGGGCGGCATGACCCTGCTGCCCTGGCCCAAGGTGGATTTCGCCAAGTACGGCCCCATCGAGCGCCAGCCACTGTCGCGCATCAAGAAGCTGTCGGGTGCCAACCTGCACCGCAACTGGGTGCGCATTCCCCACGTCACCAACAACGACGAGGCCGACATCACCGAACTGGAAGCCTTCCGCGTCAAGCTCAACGAAGAGCACGCCAAGAACGGCCCCAAGTTCACCCTGCTGGCCTTCCTGCTCAAGGCCTGTGCGGTGGCCCTCAAGCGCTTCCCGCAGTTCAACGCCTCGCTGGATGGCGATGACCTGGTGCTCAAGCAGTATGTGCACATCGGCTTCGCGGCCGATACGCCCAACGGCCTGGTCGTTCCGGTGATCCGTGATGTGGACACCAAGAGCCTGGCCCAACTGGCTGCTGAAACAGCTGCGCTGGCCGCCAAGGCACGTGACGGCAAGCTCGCACCGGGCGACATGCAGGGCGGCACCTTCTCGATCTCGTCGCTGGGCGGGTTCGGGGGCACCACCTTCACGCCCATCATCAACGCGCCCGAGGTGGCCATCCTCGGCGTGTGCCGCGCAGCCATGAAGCCGGTGTGGAATGGCTCGGGCTTCGATCCCCGACTGATCGTGCCGCTGAGCCTGAGCTATGACCACCGCGTCATCGACGGGGCCTCGGCAGCCAAGTTCAACACCTATCTGGCCAGCCTGCTGGCGGATTTCCGACGCGTGGTGGTGTAAGACATGGCCTTCATCGACATTCCCGTGCCCGATCTGGGCGACATCGCCGATGCGGCGGTGATCGAGATCCTCGTCAAGCCCGGCGACCGCATCAACGCGGAGCAGAGCCTGATCACCCTGGAGTCTGACAAGGCGTCCATGGAGGTGCCCTCGCCGAAAGGCGGCGTGGTGGGCGAGATCAGGATCAAGCTGGGCGACCGCGTGGGCCAGGGCCAGGTGATCCTGACGCTGGACGTGGAAGGGGCCGAGGCTTCTGCCACGGCGCCAGCACCGCCTGCGCCTGTGGCGGCTTCGGCCGCAACTCCCACGGCCCCGCCCGCGTCGACGGCCGCGCCCACACCGCCATCGCCCGCGCCGGCCCAGCCCAAACCGGGCCCGGCCGTCGATGCACCCGCTGAAACCGACTGCGATGTGCTGGTGCTGGGTGCCGGCCCTGGGGGTTACAGCGCTGCCTTCCGCGCGGCCGACCTGGGCCTGAAGGTGATCCTGGTGGAGCGTTATGCCGAGCTGGGCGGTGTCTGCCTGAACGTGGGATGCATCCCATCCAAGGCTCTGCTGCACGTGGCCGCCGTGATGGACGAGGTCCGCCACTTCGATGCGCTGGGCGTGAGCTATGGCGCACCGCAGCTGGACCTGGACAAACTGCGCGCCCACAAGAATGCCGTCACGGGCAAGCTCACCGGTGGCCTCAACGGCATGGCCAAGGCCCGCAAGGTGCAGGTGCTGCGCGGCTACGGCACGTTCATTGATGCGCACCATCTGCAGCTCGAAGGCACCACCGGCACCGGCCAGGACAAGAACGGCGAGACGCGCACCGTGAGCTTCAAGCGCTGCGTCATCGCGGCGGGCTCGCAGGCCGTGCACCTGCCTTTCCTGCCCGAAGATCCCCGCATCGTGGATTCCACCGGTGCGCTGGCCTTGCCGCAGGTGCCAAAGCGCATGCTGGTCATCGGCGGCGGCATCATCGGCCTGGAAATGGGCTCGGTGTATGGCGCTTTGGGCACCAGCATCGATGTGGTCGAGATGAGCGACGGCCTCATGCCCGGGGCAGACCGCGATCTGGTCCAGGTCTGGCAGAAGTTCAACGCCAAGCGCTTCGGCCGCGTCCTGCTGGGCACCAAGACGGTCGCCGCGCAAGCCACGGCCGAAGGCATCCGGGTGAGCTTCGAATCGGCCAAGGCTGGCGAAGCGGCGCCGGAGGCCGGCGTGTACGACCTGGTGCTGCAGGCCGTGGGCCGAACGCCCAACGGCAGGAAGATCGGGGCAGACAAGGTGGGCCTCACGGTGAACGAGCGCGGCTTCATCCCCGTGGACGAACAGATGCGCACCAACGTGCCCAGCCTGTTCGCCATCGGTGACATCGTGGGCCAGCCCATGCTGGCGCACAAGGCCACGCACGAGGGCCACGTGGCCGCTGAGGTGATCGCCGGCGAACTGCTGGGCGACGAGGCCCTGGCACGCTCGGCCTTCGATGCGCGCGTGATCCCCAGCGTGGCCTACACGGATCCGGAGATCGCCTGGGCCGGGCTCACGGAAGAGCAGGCCAAGGCGCAGGGCAGGGCGATCAAGAAGGGCCTGTTCCCATGGGCTGCTTCGGGCCGCGCGCTGGCCAATGGCCGGTCTGAGGGCTTCACCAAGCTGCTCTTCGATGCCGAGACCCACCGCATCGTCGGGGGCGGCATCGTGGGTACGCACGCTGGCGACCTGATCGGTGAAGTGGCCCTGGCGATCGAGATGGGCGCCGACGAAATCGACATCGGCAAGACCATCCATCCGCACCCGACCTTGACCGAAAGTGTGGGCCTGGCTGCGGAAGCGGCGCATGGCACCTGCACGGACTTGATGCCGGTGCGCAAGCGCTGACACGGCAGCGCGTCCGGATTTTCCTTGCACGATGAGCAAGGCGCCCAACGGCCAGCATCATGCTGGCCGTGTTCATTTTTGGCATGCGCAAGCGAACATGGGGGTGCAGATTCAGCGTTCAGAGGTGGCTTCATAAGCACCTCGAAGGCCACCCAATTCATGAAGACGAGGGGCATGGATGGGTAAAAAAATGCGAAGCGCGTTGCCCTCTGTGACTCGATTGCACAAAATCGAACGACGCCTGCAGCACTGGTGGCAGGCGGTGGACAACACCTCAAGACGACCCTAACAAGCAGAGCCCGTGATGGATGCCGACCGACCTTTTCATCTCTACATCGCCGACGAAGACCCGATCCTGCGGGACATGTTGTCGAACTACCTTGAGAAGCAGGGCTTCATGGTCACCTCGACGGGCTCGATCGACGATCTGCTGCACCGCACCCGGCAGCTGCGCCCCGACCTGATCGTGCTGGACGCAGGCCTGTCCGGGCTGCGTGGCGCACAAGCCTGGGAGCGTCTGCAGGCCGAGGGCTTCCGTGTGCCGGTGGTCCTGATGACCTCATCGGAGCAGAGTGCCCAGCAGTTGAAAGAAGAGACGGGGGCCGACGATTGCTTGTGCAAGCCATTCTCCGTGCGCGATTTGTTCTCATGCGTGCAGGACGTGCTTCGTCAGGCCTCGTTCGTGCCGGGCACGCCCATGGACACGCATCGCCAGGTGAGGATCGGCGACTACAACTTCGTGGTGGCCTCACGTGTTTTGCGCCGCGGCGCATCGGTTCGTGTCCTCTCGTCGGTGGAGTACGCCCTGCTGACGGAGCTCACGTCCAATCCCGGGGTGGCCATCACGCGTGAGCAGTTGCTCGCCGCTTCGCACACCCGCAAGGACGCCGTGATGCTGCGCACCATCGATGCGTCCATCATGCGTTTGCGCAAGGTGGTTGAGCCCGAGCCGGCATTCCCCCGCTACATCCAGACGGTGCGAGGCCATGGCTACATGTTCGTGCCGCAAGATCACGAGACTTGGCCTGTGGAGCATGCCCCCGCAGAACAGGCCGGGGGCGCTGCCCTGGTCAATTGATCCCCTGGGGCGCCAGCCGCCTCGCACCGCGTCTTCAGCTTCGAGCGCCTCGCCCAGCGAGGCGCTTTGCTTTTGCGCGTCCAATACCCGAATTGATTCAATCTGCCTTTCACATATTGAAGCTCAATATTGATGCGTGGAATATGGAGCGGTTTTATTTTCTGACGTCACCTTTGATGACATCGGAGCAGTCATTGTGATCCATGGTGATTGAATTCAATTGAATTTGACGAAATCTGTGCGGATGATGATATTGAATAACCATGCATGAACAGACGGAAAATACGCCCAGTTATTGAATTCAAGTCGCGATTCTGAATATCTAGTATTGGTCACCCTCAACTCATCCGATGGAGATGGCCATGAGCAGCATCAATTCAGTATCTAAAACCCATGTCAGCACAGCCCAGGCTGCATCGGGCGTTGCCAAACCATTGGGCAAGTTCGAAATCAATAGCAAGCAGTATGGCCCCACCGTCGCCACCGCCATTTCAGTGGCCGACACGGTTGGTGACGTGGCCAGCGCGGTCTACCGTTTCAGCGACAAGAGCCTGCAGGAGTTGGCCAAGCTGCCGAGCGAAGCCTATGACGTGGCCAAGGACGCCGTGAACACCGTCGGCAAGGCCGTCGATGCGGTAGAAGATGGGGTCGAGAGCGTGGCTCACGATGTGGTCTCCCTGGCCAGCAAGGGCATCAAGCAGGTCGAGAACGCCTACGAGTCCGTCGAGCAGATGGCCACGAACGTCAGCAAGACCCTCAACGCCGGTCTGACGGTGGCCAACAAGGCCACCGACGTGGTGTCTGACGCCGTGACTACCGTCGCCAAGGAGGTGGGCACAGCGGCCGCCACGGTGGCGGGCTGCGCGGCACTCGGGGTGGGCGCCGCAGCCTCCAAGTTCTCTGACCTGGTCTGATCGGGAGGGCCGAGCCATGGGCCACGCAAGCATGCTCCGTCTGAGCATCAGCCTGCTCGCCATTGCAGGCTTGGGCGGCTGCTCTATCTTCAGTTCTGCCCCACTGTGGGAGGTGGCCAAGGTGGCTGGCATGGCGGCCAGCACCAGCCTGGGTGTGAGCAAGGCCACCAACACGATCTACCAGCCCCACGAGCCGGTCAACAAGGTGTGCATTGAATTCAACCGTGATACGCAGGTATCCGATTTCATACCCGCGCTGCAAGCAGAACTCAATTCCCGCCAGGTGCAAAGCAGGGTATATGAATCCGGCGTCGTCATGGATTCTTGTACGGTTTGGCTACGCTACAGCGCCTATATGCAGTGGGCCAGGCCGCCATTATCTGAAAACTACAAATCATATATGACGGCCGCTACCCTGACATTGCAGGCGGATGACGGCCGGGTATTGGCCACTAGCAGTTATCAGACCAACGACGCGTTCAGCGTTGCGAAATGGACGTCCACCCGCGACAAGATATCCCCGGTGGTCAAGGCCTTGATGACTGGCATCGAATAGTGAACTGAAAGGAACGACCCATGAAACCGACCATCTCACGGCCTGCGGGCCCATGGATCGCCGCAAGCACCGTGCTGCTGCTGGCGGGTTGCGCAGGTGCGCCACAGAGCATCGTGCAAGCGCCCATGAGCGCGCCACCCAACATTCCGCCAGGCTATGTGGAGCGCATCAACAATGGCGCGATCTTCCAGGCGGGCATGGCCACCGGCTCTCTGTTTACCACCGACCGCCGACCACGCAACGTGGGCGACACACTGAAGATCGACATCTCCGAGACCCTGAGTGCCAACAGCACACTGGACACCAAGACCAGCCGCGAGAACGAGGTCGCATCCAACGGCCCTGGGGGCTCGGGTTCGGGCAGCAGCTTCGTCGACCGCCTGATGAACCTGAACGCCAAGGCCTCCGGCAGTGACGCCTACAAGGGCAGCGGGGTCACCAGCAACAGCAGCAAATTCGAGGCGCAACTGGCGGCCTCGGTGATCAACGTGCTGCCCAATGGCAATCTGGTGGTGGCCGGCGAGCGAAGCATCCTGCTCAACGGCAGCATGAACACGCTGAGGTTCTCCGGGGTGGTCAACCCGCGTGACATCAAATCGAACAATGTGGTCGCATCGGCAGACATCGTCGATGCAAGGTTCGAGGTGGGGGGCAAGGGCGATGTGGCCGAAAGCGTCTCACGCACCTGGCTGCAGCGCATCCTCACCAACACCCTGACGGTCTGGTGAGCCCCGCCATCCCTGCATTCTCGGGAGAATGCCATGAAGCCTTATCAACGCATGGTCCGGGCTGTGCTCGTGCCCGCCGTCTGCGCCCTGGCCACTGGCCAGCACGCCAGGGCGGTGGACCTCGACAGCGTCCGTCTTGACGATTCCGCCCGCGTCGCCGGCAAGAGCCTGGTGCTCAACGGTGCGGGCGTCAGCCGGCAACTCGTCTTTCGCATCTATGCGATCGGGCTGTACCTGATGGACCGCAAGGTGTCGGCCGAAGAGATCCTGGCCACCGACGGACCGCGCCGCATCGCCATCGCCGTGCTGCGGGACATCAGCAGTGACGATTTTCAGAACGCCGTGGCCGACCACGTCAGCCGTGGCACGCAGCAGCACGATCACGTCACGGTGCGATCACAGATGGCCGCGCTGGTCAAGGCCATCGCGCGGCGACCTGATGGGCTGCGCGAAGGCGATACCCTGACCATGGATTGGGTGCCTGAAACCGGCACGGTGGTGCAGATCAATGGCAAGCCACTGGTTGCGCCCATGCCCGGACTGGCCTTTTACAAGGCCCTGCTCAGCATCTGGCTGGGCGAAAGCCCGGCGGATCCGTCGCTCAAGCCCAAGCTGCTGGGGCGGTCGCTGAGCTGAGCGCCGTTTTGCGTGGCTCATGCGCGGGTGCGCAGCAGCCGCAGGCCGTTGGCCACCACCAGCAGGCTCGCGCCCATGTCGGCGAACACAGCCATCCACATGGTGGCACTGCCCACCAGGGCCATGACCAGGAAGACCGCCTTGATGCCCAGGGCCAGTGAGATGTTCTGCCAGAGCACCGCATAGGTCTTGCGCGACAGGCGGATGGCCGCCGGAATTCGGCGCAGGTCGTCGTTCATGATCACCATGTCCGCCGCCTCCATGGCCGTGTCGGTGCCGGCCACACCCATCGCAATGCCCAGATCGGACTGGGCCAACGCGGGTGCGTCGTTGATGCCGTCTCCGGCCATGGCCACCATGCCGTGGCGGGCCCGAAGCTGGTCCAGCGCCTTCAGCTTGTCTTCGGGCATGAGGCCCCCTTGCACCTCATCAATGCCAGCCTGCGCCGCCACCACCCGTGCCGTGGCCTGGTTGTCGCCACTGAGCATGGCGGTGTGCACGCCCAGAGCCTTCAGATCGGCCACGGCCTGCGCCGATGTGTCCTTGATCGTGTCCGCCACGGCGAACAGGCCGCGCACGCCCTGGGCGTCCATCAACAGCGTCACCGTCCGGCCCGCCTGCTCATGCCGGGACAGTTCGGCCTCCAGGGCAGGTGTGCACTGCCCGCGCCCATGCGCCAGCCGGTGGTTGCCCAGCCAGTGTGGGGTGCCGTCCAAATGGGCCATCACGCCTTGCCCTGGCAGGGCCTGCAGTTCCGCCACGATCGGCGCTGTGGCCTGGTCCTGCGCGATGCTATCCAGTGCACCGGCAATGGCCCGCGACACCGGGTGGTCGGAGCGTCGGGCCAGTGCCAAGGCGCGCCGTGCCACCGAGCCATCGTGGTCCAGGGCCCCTTGCTGGCCGTGCCAGGCAGACCAATCGACCAGCCGGGGCTTGCCCTGGGTCACCGTGCCAGTCTTGTCCAAGGCCACCACGCGGATGCGGCGTGCGTTCTCCAGGTGCACGCCTCCCTTGATCAGCACCCCTTGTCGCGCGGCATTGGCCAGTGCACTGACCACGGTCACGGGGGTGGAGATCACCAGGGCACACGGGCAGGCGATCACCAGCAACACCAGAGCCTTGTAGATGGCCTCCAGCGCGGTCCAGCCGCCCAGCCAGGGCCCGAGCACCGCCACGGTAAGCGCGATGAAGAACACCGCCGGTGTGTAGACACTCGCGAACTGGTCCACGAAACGCTGCGTGGGTGCGCCCGAGGCCTGGGCCTGCTCCACGGCTTCGATGATGCGGGCCAGGGTCGTGTCCTGCGCCAGGGCCGTCACACGCAGGGTGAGCTCGCCCGTCTGGTTGACCGTGCCGGCGAACACGGTGTCGCCGGCCTGCTTGTCCACCGGCAGGCTTTCGCCTGTCACGGGCGATTGGTCCACGGCGCTGCGCCCCTCGGTCACGATGCCATCCAACGGCAGGCGCTCGCCGGGCTTCACGCGCACCACGGCCTGCAAGGGCACGTCGCTGGCCGGTTGCACTGACCAGGCGCCATCGGGCTGGTGCACCAAAGCTTGCGCGGGGGCCAAGGCCAGCAGTCCCTGGATGGCGTTGCGTGCGCGGTCCACCGAGCGTGCCTCGATCAGCTCGGCGATGGCGTACAGGGCCATCACCATGGCCGCCTCCGGCCAGTGGCCGATGGCGAAAGCGCCGGTCACTGCCACGGTCATCAGAGCGTTGATGTTGAGCTTGCCGTGGCGCAGGGCCTGCAAGCCCTTGGTATAGGTCTCTATGCCAGACAGGGCGATGGCCAGGGCCGCAACGCCCAGGCCCAAGCCCTTGAACAGGGTGGTGTCAGGCGCGAAATAGCCGATGCTTTCCGCGACGAAGGCCAGCACCAGGGCCAGCACCAGGCGGCCCAGGCCCCAGCCCTGCAGCGGGGTGTGTGCATGAAGACTGTCGCCATGGGCCGGAGAGTCCCCGTGGTCGTGGTCGTGGTCGTGGTCGTGAGAATGTGGGGACGGTTTCGGCGCACAGGTTTCATGCCCCGAGCAACAGCTTTCCGCTTGCTGGCTCGCAGGCGCGGTGTGGGCCTTGGGGTTGGCCTGCACAGGCCGAGGTTCAAATCCCGCCTTGCGGATGACATCCAGCGCCTGAGCAAGCGTGTCGTCCGGTGCCGCAATGCCCAGTGTGCGTGCCCGCAACTGGAACCGAAGGGACTGGATGCCCGGCACCTCTTCCAGGGCGCGCCGGATTTCGCCTTCCTCCACCGGGCAGTCCATGGTGGGGATGTGAAATGTTCGCAGCGCGGCGCGAGAAGGCAGGGTGGTATCGGTCATGCGTCTATTGAAAACCCTGTAGCAGGTGTAGAGTCAAGCCATGAAAATCGGAGAACTTTCCGCTGCCACCGGCACCCCGGTGGAAACCATCCGCTTCTATGAGCGGGAAGGCCTGCTGCCCGTGCCGCGGCGCAGCAGCGGCAATTACCGCATCTATGGTGATGACCACGTGGCCCGGCTGGCTTTCATCCGCCATTGCAGGTCGCTGGACATGGCCCTGGACGAAGTGCGGGTGCTGCTGCGCTTCAAGGATGCCCCGCAAAGCGATTGCGGCGAAGTCAATCGCGTTCTCGACGAGCACATCGGGCATGTGGCCCATCGCATCCGCGAACTGAAAGCCCTGGAAAAACAGCTCAAGGGCTTGAGGGCACAATGCCACGCCTCGCAAGAGGCCGGTGCCTGCGGCATCCTGGAGGGCTTGAGTCAGGCCGCCACGCAGACGCTGGAAGCCGTGCCGCCGCGCCCCGCGGCAGGCCATCACATCGGACGCACCCACGGACGCCATTGAGGACATCGTTTTGATCACCGGGAATCCCGGCCCGCAAGGGGCCGATGGCCAGGCCATGCAGGCCGCCGAACGCCAGCAGGCCGCCCACCGCAGCACGTGGGTCAGCGTGCTCGTCAATGTCTTGCTCACGATCGTACAGGTGCTGACAGGCCTGTGGGCTGGCTCGCAGGCCTTGGTGGCCGATGGCCTGCACTCGCTGTCGGATCTGCTGTCGGATTTCGTCGTGCTGCTGGCCAACCGGCACAGCCATAAGGATGCCGATGCCGACCACCAGTATGGGCATCGACGCTTTGAGACCGCAGCGTCGCTCGCACTGGGCTTGCTGCTCACCATTGTGGGCGGCGCGCTGCTATGGCAGGCTGTGCTGAAGGTGAGCGAGGCCGAACTGGCTGCCCCGGTGCACGTGGCTGCCCTGGTTGTGGCGGTGATCACGCTGCTCAGCAAGGAGGCGCTGTTCCGCTACATGCTGGCCGTGGCGCAGCGCGTGCGCTCCAGCATGCTGGTGGCCAACGCCTGGCATGCTCGCTCTGACGCGGCCTCTTCCCTGGTGGTGGCGCTGGGCATCGCCGGCAACCTGGCAGGGCTGCCATTCCTCGATCCGGTGGCAGCCCTCATCGTTGGCCTGATGGTCGGGCGTGTGGGGTTGCGCTTCGGGTGGGACGCGCTCAATGACCTGATGGACCGGGCTGCTTCCGAAGAGCAGATCGCCGAGATACGCCGCGTGCTTGAGGACACGCCCGGAGTTCTGGGCGTCCACGGCCTGCGCACCCGCAAGATGGGCGACATGATCCTGGTCGATGCACACCTGGATGTGGATGAGCGACTCACCGTACGGCAAGGACATGAGATCGCCGTGCTGGCCCGCGAGCGCGTGACCCAGGATCTGCCAGTGCTGGACCTGATGACCCACCTGGATCCGGTGCCGGTGGCAACCAGGCCGCAGGACGGTTTGACCTGAGCCTCAGCCGGGCATCTCTCGGTAGGTCTGCACGCGATTGCGGCCAGCGCGCTTGGCCTCGTACAGCGCCTGGTCAGCGCAGGACACCAACTTGTCGGAAGAGGTGATGTCGCCGAAGGGCGCCAGTGTGGCCGTGCCGACGCTGGCGGTGACCACCGCACTGGTGGTCGAGCCCTCATGCCGCAGGCCCAGCGACTCGATCGCCGCGCGGACTCTTTCAGCGGCCGCCACGGCCGCCGCCTGGTCTGCCAGCTGCATGACGATCACGAACTCCTCCCCGCCGAAGCGGGCCACCAGATCGCTCGGGTGGCGCAGCCCTTCCTGCAGGGCCCTGGCGACCTGACGCAGGCATTCGTCGCCGGCGGGGTGGCCATAACGATCGTTGTAGGCCTTGAAATGATCCACATCCAGCATCAGCAGTGACAGCGGCGCGCCGTCGGCCCGGGCGCGCTCGAAGGCCAGTCCCAGTTGCCCCTGGAAATGCCGCCGGTTGGCCACGCCGGTCAGCACATCCGAACGAGACAGGGCCTGCAAGCGAGCGTTCACCGCGCTGAGTTCATCAACCATCTGTTCGTCACGGCGTGCCAGGAGGTAGCGGCGGCGTGTGGCCTTCTCCATCAGGTAGTTGGCGACCAGGGTGAAGGCCGTGGCCACGCACAGCATCAGCATCGTGCCCGTGCGCACCCCTGGCGGGAAACTCTCTGCGATCAGCATCCCTGCGCCATGCAGAGCCAGCACCAGCACTGAGAACGCCACCGCGAAAGGAAATCGCAGCTGCTGCACGAGGTTGCCGTAGATGATGATCACCAGAAAGCCGGCGTGGTAGTAGTGCGCCCATGGGCTGTGGCTTTGCAGCAGGATGGCTGCCAGCGACAAGGCGGCAAGCCACCCGCTGATCATGCTCATCCAGTCGGCCATGTTCACCCAGCCTTTGTCGCGCGACAGCTTGGCCAACTGACGTCCTGCCAGCAAAGTGAGCACTCCAGCTGGCGTGAACAGCCCGACCCGGATCAGGACGCTGTTCCAAAACACATCGCGGACCATCAGCCAATCCACCAGCAGGAAGCTGTTGAACACCAGCAGTGCAAACCAGCCCGCGTGCTGCGTGTGCAGCACACGAGCCTCGATGGCATCGTGCAGATAGCGTTGCTCCAGCCCGTCGGGCAGGCTCAATCGCCAAAACGAGGATTTCAGTCCTCGCTCGATCAGGCCGCGGACGTCCGCCACTGCGGATGAGCGATCCGAGGGCGAGGGATTTGCCAGGCTCAGCATGAAGCCTCGCCGCTCAGCGCATGTTCGGCCGCTGGCCACACTCGGTTGCGGCCCCGGTTCTTCGCTTGATAAAGTGCCTCGTCTGCCGCGGAGATCAGCCGTTCGACGCTGGCATGTCGCGCGGCAGGCCGCACCGTGGCCACGCCGATGCTCACCGTGACCTGGCCATGGGTGGCCGAACCTTCATGTGGCAAGTGCAGGGCTGCCACGGCATCCTTCACACGCTCGGCCGCGGCGAGCACCTGGGCATGTGGGGCCCGGTTGAGCACCGCGATGAATTCTTCCCCACCATAACGGGCCACAAGATCGCCAGGGCGACGCAGGCAACGCTGCACCGCGTCAGCCACTTTCACCAAGCAGGCGTCTCCGGCGGGATGGCCGTAGTGATCGTTGTAGGCCTTGAAATGATCGACGTCGATCATGATGATGGAGAGTTCCTGCCCGTGTACGAGGCTCGCCCGCTCCCACAGGTGCGCCAGGAATTCGTCGAAATGGCGACGGTTGGCCACCTGAGTGAGCCCGTCGTACCTGGCCACCCGCTCCAGCGCGTTGTTTGCCTGGCTCAACTCGCGCTGCAGCAACCGTTGCCGCAAGGCCATCAGGTAGTTGTGACGCTCTTCATATTCCAGTGTGTAAAGGTTGTACAGCGTGAACAGGCTGGTGGAGAGCAACACCAGTCCCACCGAGATGGACAGTTCAGGAGAGTGGCTGGGAACCCACCAGAACGAGGCGACGTAGAACAGCAGCACCGACACGGTCGAGGGCAGAGCCAGCCAGAACCGGCAACGCACGAACACGTTGTTGTAGAGGATGACCATGGCCAAACCCGTGAGGTAGGCGGCACTGTGCGGGCTCTGGCTGATGGCAGACAGGTAAACGTGCATTGCACAGGCCATCAGGCCGGCCGAGATCGCCATCAGCTCACGCAAGAACAGGTTGGGCAACCTGCTCATCACCCACATGCCGACCACGCAAATCGGCGTCAGCACCCACGTGCGGAGCAGCACCGCCCGGTCGAAGACGTCAGGCAGCATCGCCTTGTCCGAGATGAGGAAGAGATTCATCACGAACGCCACCAGGGTGCCGGCGATCAGCAGGGTGTGCAGACGGCTGCTGGCCGTGTCAGCCAGAAACCGGGCTTCAAGTGCCTTCGGAAAGCGCAGCCAGGCGAACCCGTCGGTCAGAGTCGCATCGACGAGCACACTCAAATCCTGGTCAGGAAATGCATTGGGCAGCGCCTCCGTTTCCACGACGGCTGCAGAAATAGACTTCATGGCGTCAAGCATGGGCTGTCGTGGTCAGCTACCGTTGGGCTTGTTCGTTCTGATGTTAAGGCCGCCCTTTGTGTCGACACGGCAGCGAAGTTCGTACAAATGCAAAAATCTGCGGCAAGAGGTCACATACTTATGGCAACAACATGCACATAAGCCCTGGGGAAAATCCCAGTCGGTGCACTGCCTGAACTTACCCTATCTTTCCGGACAAGCATTTTGATGCGCGTCATGCGCCTTCAAGCAGGCAGGAGAGACCATGCACAACCGCACTGAGGTAGTACAGGGCAGTATTTCTCAAACCTTGGTCCGTCCAACGACCGAACAAATCGATGCACTGATCGACGAGGCCGTGGATGCACTGAACCGGGGTGACCCGGACAGATCCCGCCAATGCCTGGACAATGTGCTGGCGGCAGATGGGCAACAGTTCGACGCCTGGAACCTGCTCGCTGTGATGGCCTTGCAGCAGCGCGATTTCCCACGGGCCATTGACCTCCTGAGGCGTGCGATCGACATCGATCCCGACGTGGCGATGGCGCATGTGAACCTGGGGGTGGCCTGGATGGAGTCTGGTCACCCTGACAAAGCCAGGCCGGCTTTCGAACAAGCTTTAGCGCTTGATCCGCAAGAGCCTGGTGCGGCATTGGGCCTGGGCGTGTCGTTGCTGGCGCTCAAGCAATGGGATGCCGCCGCCACATACCTGGGACAGGCGCTTGCGCAGGATCCTGCCAACGTCGAGGCGCATTTCAATCGCGGCAACGCCTTCAATGAACTCGCCCGCCACGAAGAGGCCATCGCCTGCTACGACCGGGCCCTGGCCCTGCAAGCAACGCACGTGGGGGCCTTGCTCAACCGGGCGCATGCCTGCCTGGCCCTGAAGCGCCACGAAGAAGCCATCAGGAACTGCAAGCAGGCCAATGCCTTGCAACCAAATCGAGCCTCTGCATTCGTGGTGCTCGGTGATGCCTGCATGGCGATCAACGCGCACGCTGAAGCACTGGCCAGCTATGACCGGGCTCTGGCCATCCAGCCTGGTCAGTTCGCGCCGTTGATCAACCGTGGGAATGCCTTACTCAAGCTCGGACGTGCACCTGAGGCCATCACCAGCTTCGAGCAGGGGCTGGGGCTGAAGCCCAGCCATGCCACGGCACTGTCCAACCTGGCGGGGGCTCTGCGTGAGGCCGAGCGCTGGGATGAAGCCTGGACCCGGTGCGAGCAGGCCTTGGCGATAGAGCCATCTCACGCCGGAGCCCACATGAACAAGGGCAATGTCTTGCTTGACCAGGCCAATCTGTCGTCGGCACGGGAGGCCTTTGCCAAGGTGGTTTCACTGCAGCCCGATGATGCCGATGCCCAATGGGCTCAAGGGTGGTGCGACCTGCTGGCCGGAGACTGGGACCGCGGCCTGCCCCAGCTTGAATGGCGCTGGAAGAAGCCGGGCTTCACATCAACGGCGCGGCAGTTCTCCAAACCCTTGTGGTTAGGCCAGGACGACCTGAATGGCCGCACCATCCTGCTGCACGCCGAACAGGGTTTGGGCGACACCATCCAATTCAGTCGTTATGCAACGCGATTGCACGGCATGGGTGCCCGAGTGCTGCTGGAGGTGCAGGCCCCGCTCAGGCAGCTGATGGGCTCCTTGTCCGGCGTGAGCCAGGTGCTGGTCAGAGGAGAGGGCTTCCTGCCCCCATTCGATCTTCACTGTCCCTTGATGAGCCTGCCTCTGGCCTTGAAGACCAGGCCCAGCACGGTACCTTCGCCCGGCGCCTACCTGCAGGCCTCTGCGGTGCAATGTGACGCCTGGGCAGATCGCCTGGGCCCGCGCAAGGCGCCTCGGGTCGGGCTGGTGTGGTCTGGCAATGCGGCCCACCGCAATGACCGCCTGCGCTCCATGTCTGCCGCGGCCCTGCTGCAAGCCATTCCGCCCGGCATCGAGCTCTACAGCCTTCAGAAGGATATCCGCGACAGCGATCTTCCAGCCCTTCAGGCACGGGGAGTGATCGACATGTCCGCTCGCCTGGGCGACATGGACGACACCGCGGCGCTGATCCACCATATGGACCTGGTGATATCTGTCGATACCTCGGTGGCGCATTTGGCCGGAGCCTTGGGTAAACCCACGTGGATATTGCTGAGCCATATGCCCGATTGGCGCTGGCTGATGAACCGGGCGGACACTCCCTGGTACGGCAGCGTTCGTCTTCTGCGCCAGGGCCAGTGGGGACGCTGGGACGACGTGCTGGCCCATGTGCAGCAAGCCCTGCACATGGAACTGGCGCCACCGCCAAGCCAGTTGCAGTGATCTGGTGTTGAGGTAGGCGAATGCTGCTGCCAAGTAGGATGGCAGTTGTGGAGCCAGCAAGAAGACATTCGACCAAGCCGTGCTCAGATGGAGGCAATTCTCAAGAAGAAGGGCAAGGCCCTGGATGCGAGCGACATGAAGGTGCTGGAAACCGCGGCGCTGCACAAGCTCAAGAAGTGATGCTGCATGGCCGGACCGCCCTGGCCCGTTGGTTGGACGCCGGCACATTGTCCTTCTGCAAGGGCAGCCCGGCAGCCACGGCATCAAGCCACTGAGCCGTGCTGGCCACCGCGGCAAAGTTACTGTGGAACACCACGCTGAACACCCGGTGGATCTCTTCGGCAGAAGCGCTGCCCGCAGCGTTCATGTAGGCCAGCGCCCCTGTCGCATCGGACAGCACCTCGACCGAGTACCCGGTGTGGAACGCCTCGAACACGGTGGATGCATTGCAGTTGTGGGTCATGTAGCCGGCGACGACGAGGGTGTTGATCTGGTGATCGCGCAGCCATGCGTCCAGCGAAGTGCCGGCGAAGGCGCTGGGCAAGTTCTTCTCGAACCGGAGGTCTGCAGGACGTTGTGCCACCTCGGGGTGCAATGCCCATGACTCACTGCCGGGCGCAAAGGCGGGCGCCCCTGCTGGCAGACTGTGCTGGACCACGATCACGGGAATGCCTGAGGCATGCGCCGCGTCCATGGCCCGGGCAATGTTGGGCATCGACGTGGATACCGGGGGGTGCGTGATGGGAAGCGCGCCAGAGAAATACTCCTGTTGCACATCGATCACGATCAGCGCGCGGCGAATGGCGTTGGCTGCCTGAGTCATGGGAACTCCGTCCTGTGGCGTGTTTCGCCATTGTGGGTTGGCGCGGCACGGCGCAGAAGTGGCCCGTAGGCCCTTGATCGATAGAATCGGGCCATCATGACCGCGCACACGAAACACGTCGCCGTGCTGGCATTCGACGGCATCAGCCCTTTCCATCTGTCAGTCCCGTGCCTGGTGTTTGGCGAGGAGAAGGATGCCCTTGGCCAAGGCCTGTACAGACTCGATGTCTGTGCCGAGCAGCGAGGGCATCTGCGCACCAATGCCGGATTTTCCCTTGAGATCAAGAGGGGACTGCCTGTCCTGAAATCAGCAGACATCGTCATCATTCCGTCATGGCGCAACGACCTGCCACCGGCCTCTTCCGAACTGCTGCGCGCGCTGCGGCATGCCCATGCCCGTGGCGCCACCTTGGTCGGGCTGTGCCTGGGGGCTTTCGTGCTGGCCCAGGCGGGCTTGCTGGATGGCAAGGCGGCCACCACCCACTGGCTCGCGGCCGAAGACTTCAAGCGCCACTTTCCCCTGGTCGAGTTGCGTCCCGGCGTGCTCTATGTAGATGAAGGCGATGCGGTGACCTCGGCTGGCACTGCGGCGGCGCTGGACTGCTGCATCCACCTGCTGAGACGCGACTTTGGGGCCGACGCTGCCAACCGGGCCGCCCGTCGCATGGTCGTGGCCGCTCATCGGCAAGGTGGCCAGGCACAGTATGTCGAGCAGCCTGTGCCCATGCCTGACGACGACAGGTTGGCAGCGTTGCTGGAGTGGATCCAGCGCAATCTTCACCAGTCACATTCACTGACTGATCTGTCCGAGAGGGCATTCATGAGCAGGCGCAATTTCACAAGGCGGTTCAAGCAGGCCACGGGCACGACGGTTCAGCAGTGGGTGATCCACCAGCGGATCGCGCTGGCACAACGGCTGCTGGAAGAGCCAGGCCGCTCGATCGAGAATGTGGCCGTCCTGTCAGGGTTCGGCTCATCAGTTTCAATGCGCCAGCACTTTGCCAAGGCCTTGAATGTCTCACCTTCAACCTACCGGCGGCAGTTCAGCAAGTGATGGTACGGCGCGGTCGACGCAGGTAACATCGTGCGCATGAGACCAGATCTTCAAGCACGCAATTCAAGGCACGCTTCCGACTGGGGTGGTTTTCTCGTTCGTTTTGCCGCCTGGTTGCTGGTGTTTGCTTGTGTGTTTGCGATCTTCTACGGCATCACCAGCCAGCCCGCCAGGCGCCCGTCTCAGCCCTACATGGTTCCGCAAGGCGTGCCTCACCCGACTCCAGCAGAGCCCGCAGGCTCCATGCCCATGCCCTCACCGAGGGAACAGCGGTACCGGTATTCGGTCTGACGGCGGGCACACCGCTTGCCCATTCAGGTCGTGCCCCGAAAGGGCCTTAACCACACGACTTCGAAGGAGAAGCACCATGACTACCAAGTTCTGGCACCTCGGCATCGCCTCCGCCATCGCCGCCACCATGGGCGTCGCCCAAGCGCAATCCACACCGTCACCAGCCCAGCCGGCCCAGGTCAGCCCGGCCAGCGGCGCCATCATCCAGGAGTCGACCTCCGCGCCTCCTGCAGAGCTGTCGAGCCCTTCGGCGCCCAATGTCGCCCCTGATGGCGTGCCCGGCATCGCGGAACCAGCTTCCAGCACCTCCGGCGCTACCTACAGCTCGGACTGGAACACCTCGCAGCGCCTCAATGAGCAGCAGTCCAGCGGCGTCGTGAGCGATGCCGTGCCCCCTGACTCGCTGGCCAATGTGGACGAGCGCCGCAATCAAGGCGTGCAAAGCAGCGACGGCATGAACCTGCCTCCCGCCTTTGACTCTGTGCCCAACAGCGCCGACGACAAGCGCTGAATCACCAGGTAGAGGCGGCCGCTGTGCTGCCCCGCCTTGACGGTGCACTTGATGGGGACATCGGGTGCACCGTTGTTGTTTGTCAGGGGGTGCTAATCTGGCAACCATGCTGCAACAACATCCCTGATCGTGAAAATCCGCAGTCGACTTCTATGGCTTGTGTTTGTGGCCTGGCTGCCGTCCGCGTTGGCCATCGCCGTCGTTGCGCGCGCCGCCTATGTCGATCAAAAGAACGCGGTGCTGGCCGACGTTCGGAAGGCGGCCGACAGCCTGGGGAGCATCGTGGAGCGCGAGCTGGACAAGCGCTTTGTCATGGCGAAGACCCTCAGCTCATCCAGTTCGCTGCAAGCGGGGCAGCTGGAGCAGTTCTACAGCGAAGCGCTCCGCGCCTCCCATGGCACTGCAAGCTGGGTACTGTTGCTCACGCGCACGCACCAAGTGCTCAACACCATCCGCCCTTACGACCCGGGCTTTTCCGTACCGATTGCCGAAGGCAGCCCCTGGTTGCCGGCAGGAGAGAACATTTTCTTCTCGATGAACGGGCCGGTCGTTAAGAAGCCGGTGCTGGGCGTGGTGGCAGTACCCGCCAAATCGGCATCACCACAGCGTTATGGCGTTGCGGTTGCGTTTGATCCAGGTGTGCTCCAGGCGCTCGTCAGGGAGAAGGCGGCCCCGCGCTATGCCGTGGTTGCCGTGATGGACAAGAACCTGCGGGTGATGGCGCGCAGCAAGAACCCCGAGAGGTGGCTGGGCCGCGATGCGACAGGTCCTTTGAGGGAGCGGGCGCTGGCAGGAAAGTCTGGCTTCGAACCCAGCGTCACACTCGACAACGTCCCATCGCTGACCTACCTGGGCCAGCCTAACCGGTACGGATGGTATGCGGTGATCGCCTTGCCCACTGAATCGCTCAATGCGCAGGCACGCAAGGCTGCGATTGATGCGGTGAGCCTGGCGGGCATCTTGCTGGGACTGAGCCTGCTGTTTGCTTTGTATGTGGCCCGCAGCATCGGTGAGCCAATCCTCGCGTTGAAGGATGCTGCGGATGCGCTGGTGCAAAAGCGCGTGCCGCCTGCCACCAGCACGGGCCTCTTCGAAGCCGACGAGGTGTCGAAGGCGCTTCACAACGCAGGCTTGCACGCCAAAGAGTCTGCGGAGGTTCTAGAGGCCCGCGTTGGCGAAGCCGTGGCGCGGACCGCCGAGGTTCAAGCGCGTCTGGCCGAAGCCCAGAAACGCGAAGCGGTGGGCAGGCTGGCGGGTGGTGTGGCGCATGATTTCAACAACCTCCTGCAAACCATCAGTGCCGCGCATCATCTTCTTCAGCCCAATGTGCCGGAGGGGCCGCCCCGCAGAATCCTGGAGGCGGCTTCGCGTGCCACTGGCAAGGCCACCAGCCTGGTGAAGCAGATGCTCTCGTTCGGACGAGCACAGACGCTCGAGCCTGAACCCGTGGACATCAATGACTTCCTGCTCAAGATCAGCGAGCTGACCAGCAAGGCGGCTGGCGCGAACGTGTCTCTGCGCGCTCATGTCGAGCCTGGGGTGGCGCCGGTCTTTGTGGACCCGACACAGTTTGAGCTTGCGCTGCTGAACGTGATCTTCAATGCCCGCGATGCCATGGAGGGCGGTGGTCACATCGACATCCGCGCAGCGCTGGTCGATGCGGCCCAGACCGGTCTGCCCGAAACAACGGCGCCGCAGTATGTACAGTTGGATGTCTGCGACGACGGCCCGGGCATGACACCGGAAACCTTGCACAAGGCGTTCGAGCCTTACTTCACGACCAAGCCTGTGGGCGCCGGCTCGGGCTTGGGCCTGGCTCAGGTGCTGGCATTCGCACGCCAGTCGGGCGGCGATGCACGGATCACGAGTGCTTTGGGTAACGGAACCACCGTTCGCCTGCTTTTGCCCGTCACAGCCGAGCAACCTGCCGCATCACAGGAGAGTGCTGCCGGAAGCTCGGCGCCGGGGCGTGCGCTGCGTGTACTGATGGTGGAAGATGATCCCCTGGTGGCGTCTGTGGTGGTGCCTGCCATTGAAGGGGCAGGGCATTCGGTGACGCATTGCCTGACGGCCGACGATGCCAAGGCCCTGCTGCAGCTGGGTGAGCGCCAGTTCGACGTGCTGTTCAGCGACGTCGTCATGCCGGGAACGATGACAGGGTTCGATCTGGCCAAGTGGTGTGAAGAGTCCGTTCAGGGGCTGCCGGTGGTCCTGGCAACAGGCTACAGCGCCCAGGCACCTCAGTCCGAAGCGAAGCTGCTCAAGAAGCCATACCCTCTGCAGGATCTTCTGGTTTCGCTCCAGCAGGCGGCTGATCAGACTTGATCCAAGCCGCCAGCCCGGCTGTCACTTGATGGCAAAGCGCACCTGCGTCGGGCTTTTGCCCGGCAGCTTGACCAGCGCCACGACCTTGCTGCCGGCCGCGATCGGTTGCTGCAAGGGGGCGGACAGTTGGCCGACGCCGGACGGCCGCAGATCCAGAGAACTCTTTGCTGCGCCCGACAGCAGCGTCAGCCTGGCCGAACCACCTTCGGCCCTGACGGGCTGGCCGTGGTCCCGCACATGCAGCGTGACGTTGTCTGTGTGAGGCACCAGTTCGAAGGTCAGGTGTTTTGCTTCACTGACGACGCCGCCGTGCAGGGCCTTGACGGCGTGGGCATCGCCATGAGAGTGGCCGCTGCCGGCATGGGCGCTGAAGCTCAGCCCCAGTGCTATCGAGAAGGCAATGTGATGACGTCGCATGGTGTTTCCTTGTGTGCTTGAAGGGGGATCAGAAGGCCTCATCGCCCTGGCCGTGTTCGTGAAGCAATCGCTCGGCATCACGCCGTCCGAACAGCCAGAACATCGCAGGGGTCAGGAAGGTGTCGAGCAGGGTCGAGCTGATCAGGCCCGAGAAGATCACCACCGCCACGGGGTTGAGGATCTCGGTGCCCGGCTGCTCTGCTTCGAACAGCAGCGGGGCCAGCGCGAAGGCCGTGACCAGCGCCGTCATCAGCACCGGGCTGAGCCGCTCCAGCGAGCCACGCAGGATCATGGCCTGGTCGAACCGCTCGCCCTCCAGGCGCATCAGGTTCAGGTAGTGGCTGACCTTGAGGATGCCATTGCGCACCGAGATGCCCGCCAGGGTGATGAAGCCGATCAGCGCGGCCACCGAGAGTGGCTGCCCCGACACCCACAGCCCCAGCACCGCGCCCACCAGGGCCAGCGGGATGTTGGCCATGATCAACGCGGCCAGCCGGGCAGAGCGGTAGCGCGTGTGCAGCACAGCGAACATCAGCACCAATGAGACGATGGACAGCAGGCCGACCAAGCGGCTGGCTTCTTCCTGCGCCTGGAACTGACCGCCCAGGCTCACGAAGTAGCCTTCTGGCAGCGTGCTGCCTGCCACCACCTGACGGATGTCGGCCACCACGTCGGACAAGGGCCGGCCCTGCGCATTGCCCGACAGCACGATGCGGCGCTTGCCATCGTCGCGGCTGATCTGGTTGGGGCCATCGCTGTCTTCGATGCTGGCCACGCGTGACAGGGGCACGCGCCCGGACGGCGATTCCAGCAGGATGCGGCCCAGACCGTCGAGCGATCGGGCCTGTTCGGGCAGGCGCAGCACCAGGTCGAAGCGCCGTGTGCCCTCCGTCACCTGCGTGATCTTCTCGCCTTCGACCAGGCTCTGCAGCGCCGACAGGATGTGCGGCACCGGGATGCCCAGGCGCGCGGCGGCCTCATGGTCGATGCGCACCTTGATCTGCGGCGCGAGCACCTGCTTTTCCACTTCCAGATCGGCCAGGCCGCGCACGGTGGCCAGCCTGGCGCGCAGGGCTTCGGCCTGTCCGCGCAGGGTGTCCAGGTCTTCACCGAACAGCTTGATCGCGATTTGAGAACGAACCCCCGAGAGCATGTGGTCGATCCGGTGCGAGATGGGCTGGCCGATGGCGATGGCCACAGGCAGGTTGACCAGGTGTGATCGGATGTCTGCCTGGATGTCGGCCATGCTGCGCGTGAGTTCGCTGGCAGGCTTCAGGCCCACATCCAACTCACTCACGTGCACGCCTTCTGCGTGTTCGTCCAGCTCGGCACGGCCGCTGCGCCGCCCAACGTGCGTCACCTCGGGCACCTGCCGCACCAGCTGCTCTGCCTGGCTGGCCAGGGCCGAAGATTCGGCCAGTGTCACGCCGGGGTTCAAACGCAGGCCGATCAGCAGCGTGCCTTCGTTGAAGGGCGGCAGGAAGGTGGTGGGGAAGAAGGGCACAGCCACGGCGGCGCACAGTACCGCCACGGCCCCCGCCGCCAGCGCCCTGCGCGGATGGGCCAGGGTGGTGCTCAGGCCGTTGCGGTAGCGCTCTTTGAGCCAGGCCAGCGCCTTGGTGTCGCCATGGTCCAGCTGCATGCGTGGCAGCAGGAAGGACGACAGCACCGGAGTGACCGTGACCGAGACCAACAGCGAAGCCAGCGTCGACACGATGAAGGCAATGCCCAGCGGCACGAACAGGCGGCCTTCGATGCCCGGCAAGGCGAACAAGGGCAGGAACACCAGCACGATGATCGCGGTGGCGTAGAGGATGCCCGAACGCACCTCCATCGAAGCTGCCTTGACCACAGCCAGCGTGGCCAAGCGCTCTGCCTCCGGCTTGCCGCGCTCCATCTTGAGTCGCCGCAGGATGTTCTCCACGTCCACCACGGCATCGTCCACCAGCCCGCCGATGGCGATGGCCAGCCCGCCCAGCGTCATCGTGTTGATCGACAAGCCGAAGTACCTGAACACCAGCGCCGTGATGAAGATGGACACGGGGATGGCCGTGAGCGCGATCACCGTGGGCCGCACCGTGCCCAGGAAGACGAACAGGATCACCGCGACGAACACCGATGCGCCGATGAGCTTGCCCTGCAACGTGGTGACTGAAGCCTCGATGAAGCTGGCCTGGCGGAATGTGACGCGTGGCGTTTCCATGCCAGCGGGCAGGGCCTTCTCCAGGTCGGTCAGCGCGGCCTCGATGGTTCGGGAGAGGCCGATGGTGTCGGCCGTCGGTTGCTTCTGGATCCCCAGGATCACGGCGGGCTTGCCGCCGAAGCCCGCATCGCCACGCTTGGTGGCCGGTGCGAACGCCACGTTGGCCACCTGACTCAGCAGCACGGCCTGGCCATCACGGGCGGTCAGGGCCAGGTTCTGCAGGTGCTCGAGCCTGGACGTGCGGCCCAGATGACGGATCAGGTACTCGCGGCCGTTGAGTTCCAGGAAGCCGCCCGAACTGTTGGAAGAAAAGCCGCGCAGGGCCGATTCGATCTGCTCCAGCGTGATGCCCATCGCGGCCATGCGGGCCGTGTCGGGCTGCACCTGGAACTGCCGTACCTCGCCGCCGATGGGGATCACCTGGGCCACGCCCGGGATGGCCATCAGGCGCGGGCGCAGCACCCAGTCGGCATATTCACGCACGGCCATTGGCGACACCTTGGCTGTGTCGATGGGGATGGCGATCTGCATGATCTCGCCCATGATGGAGCTGATCGGTCCCATGCGGGGCACGACGCCAGCGGGAAGGCCTTCTTCCATCGAGGCCAGACGCTCGGACACCATCTGCCTTGCGCGGAAGATGTCGGTGCCCCAGTTGAAGGTCACGTAGATGAAGGACAGGCCCGAGCTGGAGGTGGAACGCACCGACTCCACGCCAGGCAGGCCGTTCATGGTGGTCTCCAGCGGAAAGGTGATGAGTTGCTCCACCTCTTCAGAGGCCATGCCACCGGCCTCCGTCATGATCGTGACCGTGGGCTTGTTGAGATCAGGGAAGACATCCACCGGTGTGCGAGACAGGGTGAAGGCGCCATAGGCCATCAGCACGGCCGCGGTCAGCAAGACCAGCAGCCGGTTGGCCAGTGAGGTGTCGAGCAGCCACTTGAACATCGCGGCGCTCCTCAACGGATCTGGTTGATCAGGCTGGCGCCACGGGTCACCACCCGTTCACCGGCCTTCACACCCGAGGTCAAGCGCAGTTGCACGCCATCGATGGGCGCATGCGTGACCACGCGGGGCTCGAAGCGCTCGGGCGCCACCTTGATCCACACGATGTCCTGGTTCGACGGGTTCTTCATCAGCGATGCAGCGGGCACGGCGATGCCGGGCTGCGTGCCACTGGTCTGCGCCACCACCTGCACGGTCTGCCCCAGGGCCAGGCCGCTCAAGGCGGCAGCATCGCCCGTGAACATCAGGGGCAGGGCCTGATCACGCAGGCTGCGCGCCGCCCCGATGAAACGAAGCGGCACGCGGGTCTCGCCCACGACCAGGGTGGCCGAGCCGATCTGTTGCGCCTGTTCGGGCTCATAGGCCAGGGCCTCGATGCGCAGGCGGGTCGGGTCCACCACCTCGAAGACCAGATCACCGGGCTGCACCACCTGGCCCGCCACAGCATGGGCCGAGGCGATCACGCCCGCCACCGGCGCCACCAGCGCGTCGCGCCGCGACAGGCCATTGCTGACCGCTTGCAGTCGTTCACGCAGGCTGGATACTTCGGCCGCTGCGGCTTCGATGTCCTTGCGCGCGACCGTGTCTGACAGCGCCTGCAGGCGTTCAAGCCGGCGCTCGGCCAAGGTCTTGGACGCGCGCAACTCAGCTTGTTGCGCCTGCTGGTTGGACAGCTCGATGGCGCCGGCCGTGGGCACCACATGGGCCAGGACCTGGCCCTGCCGAACCTGTTGCCCCAGGGAAGGCAAGCCACCCGCGGCAGCCTCTATGCGGCCGGAGATGGCGGCCTGCACGCGGCCACCGGCATTGGGATCCATCACGACCCTGCCCGACAAGGGCAGGGCGCGTGGCCACTGCGCTTCGGCCATCACCTGGGTGCGCACGTCAATCTGGCGCTGCGACGGCTTGGGCAGGAACACGCTGCCATCGGATTGCCGCTTGGGGCTGTTGCCTGTGGCAGCAGCAGGGGCGTCACCGTGATCATGGCCTGGGCCGGCCATCGCTGCAGTGCCCAGCAGCAAGGCTGCAGCGATCAGCGAAAGGTGTTGGACAAGCTGTTTCATGCAGCACCTCCGGTGCGCGACGCGCCCCTGGAGCGCCTGCGCCACAGCAGCGCCAGGACACCCAACAAAACCAAGGCACCCAGACCCCAACCGGCGATGAGTCGCCGATGGGCATGGGGCAAGCCGTCCTCGTCTTCATGGCTGTCGTTGATGTCGATGTCTCCTGCCAGCAGATCCGAGGTGCCGCCCACGATCACCGTGGCGGTGATGGGCGTGCTGCCTTCAGGCAGGGCCTGGGGCAAGGCCACCAGGAAGGCCCCCTCAGGCGTGGGGCTGGCCCGCACGACACGCCCGCCGATGTCGAGTTCGATGGACGCCTCGCGGACCGGTTCATTGGTTGCTGTGCGATCGAGGTACAGCGTCAGTTGCTGGCCAGTGAGCATGCCCACCAGTTCGAAATCTTCTGAGACTGCTGTGAAGCGGGGCAGGACTTCTGTTGCAGGGGCAGTGGCTGGTGCATCGCCGTGGTCGTGGCCTTCATCGGCGTTGGCGGGTGCCAGCCAGAAGGCCAGCAGGATGAGCATGGCCAACGCGAGGGCAGGGAGCCTGCCCTGACCGTGGGGCCATGAAGTGGTGTGGGCAATCATGGATGAGCCTTCAATCAAATGGGGGTAGTGGGCGCTGGGCGAACGTCATTCAGGCAACAGGCCTGCGGCCTGCCGCAGTGCCGACGTGGCCGCAGAAACATCAACGCGTGCGAGCGCGTCCTGCCGTTCGGCCTCTTGTGCTTCCAGGGCCATGCGCAATCGCGTGGGCAGATCGGTTTCTCCCAGCCGAAAAGATTTGTCGAAGAACGCAAGGTTTTCTTGCGCCAGGTGGGCGCGTTTCCGGGTGGCGTCCTGCTGTTGCCTGGCGAGCCGCAGCCGCGTCTGTGCCCCCGAAAGCCCCCGCGCAACTTGAAGGCGCGCCAACTCCAGCTGGGCCTCGATCTCGCTGGCATCGGCCCTGGCCCGGGCGGCCTGCGCGGCTTGCGCGGGCGATGAACCCAGGGGCACTTTCAGGCCCAGCATCAGGGCGCGCTGGTAACCCTCGCCTCGCACGTCACGGCTTTGCACGGTACCCAGTGACAGCTCCGGGTTGGCGCGCACCTGTGTGGCGGCCAACTCGGCCGCCCGGCGTGAAGCCATGGCCTGGGTGCCCAGGGCGAGCACCGTAGGATGGGCCTCGGTGCTGGGCGCGGAGCCCTCCGTCAGTGAGTCGACGGCTTCGGCCTGGGGTGCCAGGGGGCCCGGTTCGTCCACCCCTTGCACGGCAAGCCAGACCGCCAGCGCCTGCCAGGATTGCGAACGCTGCGATTCAGCCTGGGCGCGGCTGGCTTCGGCCGACGCCAGGGCGCCTTCGGCCTGGTGCTGGTCCGATCTGGCCAGATCCCCGGCCTGCACACGACGCCGCACGTCGGCCAGCAAGGCTTGCGCGTGGTCCATGCGGGCTTGTGCCAGCTGCAACTCGACATTGGCGCGATGCCAGGCCCACCAGGCATCGCGGACAAGGCCGGCCAGTACCAGCCGGGCTTCGCCGATGCGGGCTTCCAGCGCCTGGGATTCGCCCTCGGCCAGTTGCTGGGCCTGATGGCGTTGGCCTGGCAGCCACAGCGGCAAGACCACGCCGGCTTCCACTTCGCGTGCGCCACGGTCCGAGCCGACACGATCGTCTTGCGTGCGCAGGTCCAGGGACAGCGGCTGCGCCGTCCAGGCGTGCGCTGCCTGGCGCGATGCCTCCCCGGCGGCGCGCCGGTCCGCCAGCGCTCGGAAAGCTGGATGGCGCTGCCAGGCCTGCTCGAAGGCCTGGCTCAGCGTCATGGTGGGTGATGACGAAGCAGACTCCGCGCGAGCCGCGGGGGCGCTATTCAGCGCGATCAACAACAGCAGTGCCTGGCGCAAGACAGCGCCAACGCCTGGCCAGCGTGCCAGAAGCTGCCTGTGGAGCAATGGAATTCGCATGCGATTCTTCTCGGTGGTGAACCATGAGCGGAATCGGCGAGGCACATCGGGCCCGGCGGGTGAAAGTACCGGGGCGCGCGCAAGGCGCGCGTGATGTCAGAAAGAGGGCTTGCCAGCAGCCGCCTCGCCGTTCAGGCGAGGCTGGCCCACTTGGGGCGTTCGGGGCGGGCGGGCAAGGGGGAGGGCAGTGCTGCCACGGGTTCCAGCCCCAACCTGTCGGCCGACAGACGAAGGTGGAAGTTGAACGCCTGTTCGCTCAGGGGCGAACTGCCCGCGTGGAAAACATGGCAGTCGGCGTGTTCCAGCCCAGGCGGCTGATCGGGCGTAGAGCCCTTGTCCATGGCGGATGCATGGGCGCTGTCGGCTGTGTCATGGCTGTGGTGCTCGTGACTGTGGTGCCCGACATGGCCGACTCCGGCCGATTCCTCATGCTGGCAATACGGCGCGGCTGCAACCCAGATGGATTGCAGCGGGAGCAGCATCAGCAGGAGGATGGCGACAAAACGGCGCATGGGCGGATCTTAGCCCATGCGCGGAGCCCCAATCACGAGAAGGATTGACACTGCTGCGCCTGTGGCATAGATTGAATCCCATCAATAAAGAGGGATGCAGGTGCGCTGGTTGACAGAACTGGCAGAAGCACTGTTACTGAACGACTGAAGTCGCGTGCCCAAGCAACTCTGGTTCGCTTGTGCTCTTGGCCTGTCCTCACGGAGGAAGTCACCATGGCATCAGAGAAAAAGATCTCCAAGGTTCATGCAGACAAGCTCACTGCAGCCTTCAAGCGCATCGGCAAGAGCGTCGCGTTGCTGTCTAAGCTCGAGAAGCCCTTCGCCAAGGCTGCCTCTGGCGTCAAGAAGAAGAAGGAACTGGCCAAGCTCAAGGTATAGCTTGACCTGCGCCTTAGACGAACTTCTCGAGGAGAAAAAATGACGATAGGGCAACTGATACAGGCCATTGCGCTGTTCCTTCGCCAGGCAAGGCTTGAATACGCCAGCCACAGGGACAGCGTTGGCACGCTGCTCGACATGGATGACGGGCTGATGAATCAACGAAAGCTTGGAATCCTCAAAGTGATTCTTGAGGAGCTGATTGACCTGCGCAATGCAGCACGGCGTCTTATCGTGGCGATGAAACGGTGGCTGCGGTTACTTCCGCAGCTTCCAACTGAAATCAACGCGCTCGTCACGGCCTTCCAGGTCCCATTCGAGCCCACGATGAATGCCATCAAGCAGTTCGAGAAAGATGTAGATGCTTCTGTGCAGCTCCTCAAGGAAATCATTGCAGAGTACGAATAGTGTTGGCCCAGGCCAAGTTTGCCAACAGCCCAAAAAATCAAGGACTTTACGTACACGGTAAGAAGACCTCCAGCTAACGACATTGAAGGTACCCCTCGTATGCGGGACTCAGCAAGTGCAAAAAGCCAGCCCTATTCTTTACACTTCTAAACACTAAGCAGTTGTTTGCAGGGCAGGCAGATGAGAACGAATCAAAGGTGGAGGTACGCGCTTGCGTTAAGCGCAGCAATGGCACTTGTCGCATGTGGCGGCGGTAGTAGTAAGCCTCCAGATACGACCCCACCTCCGGCTCCAGAGCGACCCACAGCCATGCAATGGCAGATGACCAGCCTTGCCGAGGCTTCGGTGGCGTTGGTTCCCGGCGGTGGCTATGGGCTGGATACTCCAAGCGCTCCAACGGTCGATTGGCTCGGCTTCAACTCTGGGACCAACCTGCTGGACGCTCAGAGCGCGAGCTACAGCGCTGGCTCTTGGCAAGTCGCTCCCACATCCAGCATGACCGGCCTGCCGACTGGTTTGGCTTACACGCCGTTCCATGTGTCCAAAGCCGGTGCATGGACAGTCTTTCGCGCAATCCTCGGCGGGACGCTTTACGCCCGTTTTGATGGACCGAACGGCGTGTCCTCAGGCTTCGTGCCTGTTTCGACGGTAGCAAATTCGATTGGTTGGGCTGCCGTAGACGCAAGTGGTGTGGCACGCCTGTACTGGCCCGACAACACCGGCCCGAACACCGTGGTGACGCGTACGGGACACTTCACGGGGACCACTTGGGTGGACGATGGCCTCGAACCAGGCATGTCCTTGTATGCCGATGCCGTTGCCGCAGGCGCTGATGGCCAAGGGTGGCTGTTCTACTCCTACATAGGCCCCTACGCCACCCAAGACCAGTTCGTTCGGCACGTCGATGCCGTGAATGGCCTTGGTGCCGAAGTACGCCTGGATGACCCGGCTCTTGGCTTCTCTGTCTCAACTCGCAAGGCCGCCGCGGAAAGCTCTACGGCGGTAACAACAGTGGCGCGTCAGGCGTCGGTGTCAGCTGTGTGCCTTGCAGTTCGTCGGTTCGCAGCAGGGGCTTGGTCTGGCGCTCAGTGCGTCAATCAGCTCCCGACTCCGGCGACTGTAGGAGAGACGTACGAGGTTGCCGCTAATGCCAGCGGAAGGGCGCTCGTCGCATGGCGCGACGACACGGGGCGGCTGTATGCAAGCGTCCGTCGTGTGGATGGTGGCTGGGGCGGCGCTCGCCTGGTGGCCGCGATGCCAGCAGGCGAGGTCCTTTCGGACATCTACCCAAGCGTTGACGGTAGCGGTAATTCAATCGTGGTTTACAGGACGACCCTTATCGCCAGCCCATCGAGGCTCAGGGCTGTTGTCTACAAGGAAGCAACAGAGTCTTGGGGGGCTTCCGAACTGGTTGACGCCACCGATGGAAGTGCCTACCCCCGGGTGAGCGTTGCCTTCAATGCTCAAGGTGAGCCGGGAGTTCTTTCATTTGCCAGAACCGGCAGCGGTGACTTCGAAGTCCATGTAAGCACAAGAGTTGATGGCGCATGGAGCACGGCAGCCACCCCTGCGGTTTTTGCGACTCGGCCGACTTTCCCCTATGACATCACGACCATTCAGCGGCTGATTCCCTTCGGAACTCGCGGATGGGCGGCGTTCTGGGAGGTCAGCTCGCCGGTGGGCGGGGGCGCCAGGCGTTTGATGATGGCCACGTACCAATAGGGCGTCATGACGCCTACGGATGCGGGGCCCGCGTTGTCCTTTGCGGACTTGACCGTGTCGAACGGTTCCCAAGTGTTCGGATGGTAGGAGCCCCGGCGTTCGATTCCAGCGCTCTTGAGGCTCGACTGAAGCTCGCTGGACCTGATGAGGTAGTCAAGCTTCACTGCTTTCTGTAAGTTTACATAATATACATTGTAGGCAATACGACATAGAGACCAACAGGGGGCACCCAAGAAGTAACGCCCGTTGCACAGGGTCAAGTCTGGCCGCCTCAAGCCGATACCGAACCATCCCGGGCAACGTTCCCAATCACTACAGACCACAGGGTGGCCGCGCCATATTGGTGCGGCCACCCGATCTTTTTTTCGGATATCGAAGACATGTCAAGCATCTCGAGCTGGATTGCCAATCTGTCGCTGCGCGGCAAGTTCGGTGTGTTGGGCTTGGTCGCCTTGACCATGGCGGCCGTCCCGTCAGGCATGGTGCTGCACGACGTGATCGCCAACGTGAAGGTGCTTCAAGCGGAACAAGACGGGCTGCAGCCCTCTCGGACCATGCTTGAGCTCATCCGCCTGACGCAGGAGCACCGAGGCCTGTCTGCTGCGGTGCTGGGCGGAGACCCCAGCAAGCAGGAAGCCCGTCAAGCCCGCCAGCAGGCCGTGGACCAGACTTACGATCTGCTGGCCCAGCAACTGTCCGCCGTGGGCCAGGCAGGCAGACTTCAACCCACGGTAGAAAAAGCGCGCAGTGCCTGGCAGGCTCTGCAAAAGGACGTGACCGGCGGCGGGCTCAAGCCTGCAGAGAGTCTGCAGCGCCATACCCAGCTTGTGGCTCAGCTGCTCTTGCTGCTGGAGGATGAAATGTCCGTCAGCGGCATGGCCCTGGATGCCGATGTGCAAAGCTATTACCTGATCATGGCTTCGCTGCGCGACCTGCCGCGCATGACCGAGAAGCTGGCGCTCGCCCGGGGCAAAGGAACGGGCATGCTGGCGCAGCACAGCTCGGAGGTCAAGGACGTGATCATGATGAACACCATCGTGCAGGCGGCGCAGGTGCACGCCCAGGACGCTGTGCGGGACATGGAGATCGCGGACCACTCCGGGGATGGTTTGACGGCAGAGGTCAAGCAGGCATTCGAGGCTTCACGCCAGGCCTATCAACAGGCGCAAGTCCTGATGGCGCCGCTGCTCGACCCTGCGGTGGCATCCAACCAGGCTTCCGGCCCCTTCTTCGATGACATGACCACCACGATCAAGGCCCAGTTCGCCGCGGGCGATGCGGTCATCACGCAGTTGACCCGCATGTTTGACAACCGCCTGGCGCATGAGTACCGGCAACTGACCTTGTTGGTGGGCTCGATGCTGGCGGCAGCCGCGGTGGCCGTGTGGGTGAGCATGCTCATCGTGCGCCAGACCACCCGCACGGTGCAGATGGCCGTGCGTGCCACCGAGGCCCTGGCCCGGGGTGACCTGCGTGGCGAACTGCACACCGATCAGCGCGATGAGGTTGGCCAGATGGTGCAGACGCTGGGACGCACCGTGGTGCAGTTCCGCCAGACCTTGAATGGCATCAAGGCTGCCAGCGAGTCGGTGGCCACGGCGGCCACACAGATCGCCCAGGGCAACGAGGACCTGAGCGCCCGCACCGAGAACCAGGCCGCATCGCTGCAGGAAACAGCCTCGTCCATGGAGCAGATGTCGGCCACGGTGGGCAGCAACGCCACCATCGCCAAGACGGCCAACGGCTTGGCCGGTGAGGCATCGGCGGAGGCCTCGCGCAGCGGAGAGACCTTTGCACGCGTGGTGTCCAAGATGGAGACCATCAAACAGTCCAGCCAGAAGATTGCCGAGATCAACGCCGTGATCGACGCGATCGCCTTCCAGACCAACATCCTGGCGCTCAATGCCGCTGTGGAGGCAGCACGTGCGGGCGAACAGGGCCGCGGCTTCGCGGTGGTGGCGGGCGAGGTCCGCACGCTGGCGCAGCGCTCGGCCCAGGCCGCGCGCGAGATCAAAACCTTGATCAGCGACAGCGTGCAGAACGTGGATGAGGGCTACGACCTCGCGGCAGAGACAGGCCACTCCATCGAGCGCCTGGTGCAGCAGGTCAAGCAGGTCAGCCAGATGATGGGCGACATCGCCATGAGCAGCGAGCAGCAGTACCTGGGCATTGCGCAGGTGAACCAGGCTGTGACTCAACTGGACCAGACCACCCAGCAGAACGCCGCCCTGGTGGAAGAGTCCAGCGCGGCGGCGTCGAGCCTGAACGATCAGGCCACGCGTCTGCGCGAGGCGGTGGACCGGTTCACCCTGGCGTAGACCCTCCATTCGCCCTGCCCTGAACGTCTTGCTTTCTGCCGGAGTAAGATTATTCGGAAGGCGGCGAATGGGGCTTTGGCCACAAGCTGCCACATTGCTTGGAGCCCATGTCTACAGTGCCCTCTTCTTCAGAAAACCCAGCCGTCGCTTCCACAGGCATCCCTGGCCTGGACAAGGTTTTGCGGGGTGGGCTTCCAACGGGCCGCCTTTACCTGCTGGAGGGCAAGCCGGGCGCAGGCAAGACCACGGCAGCCCTTCAGTTTCTGCTGGAAGGCGTCAAGGCCGGTGAGCCTACGCTGTACATCACCTTGTCAGAGACCAGTGAAGAGCTGGTGTCCGTGGCGAACTCGCACGGGTGGTCGCTGGAGGGCATTGAGCTGTTCGAACTGGCCCAGGCCAGCGATGCCCTGGGAGCAGGCACGGACCAGACCCTGTTGCACACCTGGGAGGTGGAGCTCACCGCCACGGTGCAATTGATCACGGCACGCGTCGAGGCGCTCAAGGCCAGGCGCGTGGTGTTCGACAGCCTGTCGGAGATGCGCCTGCTGGCCCAGGATTCCTTGCGCTACCGGCGCCAGGTGCTGGCACTCAAGCAGTACTTTGCAGAGCGCCACATCACCACCCTGCTGATCGATGACATGACCGACAACGCGGGCGAGCGCGACGCGCACCTGCACAGCCTGAGCCACGGTGTCATCACCCTGGAGCGTCAGACGCTGGATTTCGGCGGCTCCCGCAGGCGTGTTCAGGTGCAGAAGCTGCGTGGCGTGAACTTCGTGGAGGGTTACCACGACTTCGTCCTGAGGCGTGGTGGCATGGTCGTGTTCCCTCGCCTGATCGCGTCGCAGCACCGAACCCCCTTCATCGGCGAGCCCGTGTCCAGCGGCAGCCCGGAGCTCGATGCATTGCTGCATGGCGGGCCGCGCCGTGGCACATCCACATTGATCTCGGGACCCGCCGGCTCTGGCAAGACCAACATCGCGCTCAAGTTTGCCGCGGCCGCCTGTGCGCGTGGCGAACGCGTGGCCATCTACCAGTTCGACGAACGCATCGGCACCCTCCTCCAGCGTGCCAAGCTGATGGGACTGGATCTGCAGGCCTGCATTGACGCGGGCTTCCTGAACATCCGGCAGGTCGATCCCGCAGAGATATCCCCAGGTGAATTCGCATCGATGATCCAGGAGGAAGTCGAGCAACAGCAGGTGAAGATGGTGGTGCTCGATAGCCTGAGCGGCTACCTCAGCGCCATGCCGCAGGAGAATCAGCTGGTTCTTCAGATGCACGAATTGCTGTCGTACCTGAACCAGCAAGGCGTGCTTTCCCTGTTGATCAATGCCCAGCAAAGCCTGGTCGGCACGATGGCGACGGCGGGCATCAACGTCAGCTACTTGAGCGATGTGGTCCTGCTTCTGCGCTTCTTTGAAGCGGAGGGCCGCATCCGCAAGGCCTTGTCGGTGATCAAGAACCGCGGCGGCTCTCATGAAGAAACGATCCGCGAACTGAGGATTGATGCCCAGGGCTTGCGCATCGGCGAGGCATTGACCGCCTTCAGAGGCGTTCTGACAGGTGTGCCGAAGTATGTGGGGTCTACAGAGGCATTGATGGAGCAGCGTTCTGATGCTCCATAGCCAGGAGCTCATCGTCCGGCGGGTGCTGATCCTGGCACCGACCGGGCGAGATGCGGAGAACGCGCACTTGGTGCTGTCAAGGCACGGGTTTTCGCCGGTGATCGCGCCAACGCTGGATGCCTTGTCCAGCATGCTGGACGAACAGGCCGGCGCGGTGCTCATCACCAGCGAAGCCCTGCATGGCCCAGGGGTGGAACGGCTCGCCAAGGCCCTGAAGGCACAGCCCGCCTGGTCCGACCCGCCCTTCGTCTACCTGACCCCCAAACAGACGGGCCTGTCCACCGAGTCCGCACGCTTGCGCAGAAGCTGGCCTTCGGGCATGACCAATGTGATGGTGCTGGAAAGGCCCTTGAGCAGCGAGTCATTGGCCAGCGCCGTGCATTGGGCCCTGACCATGCGGCAACGGCAGTTCCAGGTGCGCGATCAGTTCGAAAAGCTGGCCGAGCGCGAGGCCCAGTTGCTGGCCAGCCAGGCGGCAGAACGCACCGCGGCCCTGCGGCGTGAACTGATCTTCCGCATCGCCGAGAGCCAACGTGCCGCGAAGTCACCTGAGGCGATCATGTCTGCCACGGTGACCGCGTTGGCTCAGTACATGGGGGTGGACCGCGCGGGCTTCTACACATTGAGCGCTGACGCTCAGACACTGACCTTCGGCCCTTCTCATGCAGCGCCGCCGTGGCAGCCGCTGACAGGCTCCATGGCGGTGGCAGATGTTGGCAAGAACATGACCGACCTGCTCTCCCAGGGACGCAATGTACTGGTGGGCAGGGCCTCCGGGCACGACGTGTTGAGCGGCACTGTGTTGAGGGAGATGGGCGTCGTGTCCGTCATCGGGGTGCCCTTCATGGTTGAGCACCGTTGGTGCGCCGGTGTCTATGTGCATCAGATGACCGAGCGCCAGTGGTCGGATGAAGATGTCTCGCTGGTCGAGGAAGTGGCCCGGCTCACGTGGGATGCCATGGAGCGCGTCGAGGCCGGACAGGCACTGGCAGCCAGCGAGGCCCGATTCAGGGGAATGATCGACTCCATCGATCAGATGGTCTGGTCAACCAGGCCCGATGGCCATCACGACTACTACAACGAGCGCTGGTATGCCTACACAGGGGTGCCGTCCGGCAGCACCGATGGCGAAGCATGGAACGGTGTCTTCCATCCGGAAGACCAGCCCCGAGCCTGGGCCATCTGGCGCCACAGCCTGGAAACGGGCAAGCCCTATCGGATCGAATACCGCCTGCGCCACCACAGCGGCCAGTACCGGTGGGTGTTGGGGCGGGCCCAGGCGGTGCATGACGAAAGCGGGCGCATCGTTCGCTGGTTTGGCACCTGCACGGACATCCAGGACATCGTGGATGCCCGCGAGGTTCTGGCGCGCTCCCGCGAAGACATGGCCCGCGAGGTGGCGGTGCAGACGCAGGAACGCGACCGCATCTGGCAGGTCAGCCGCGATCTGCTGGGGGTGGCAGACATCGATGGCGTGTGGCTGAGCGTCAACCCCGCCTGGCGCCTTGTGCTCGGCTGGGAGCCCGAAGAGATCATCGGGCGGTCGTCAGAGTGGCTGGAGCACCCCGATGACCGCGTGGCCACAAGGGCAGAGATATCAGGCCTGGCCGCAGGCAGAGTGACCCATGCCTACGAGAATCGCTTCAGGGCGGCGGATGGCCAGTACAAGCTGCTGGAATGGCGCGCCGTGGCGCTGGACGGCAAGATCTACGCCGTGGCGCGGGACATCACCGAACAGCGGGCACAGCAGCTGACCCTGCAGGAGACCGAGGAGCGCTTGCGCCAGGCCCAGAAGATGGAGGCTGTGGGGCAGTTGACCGGCGGGATCGCCCATGACTTCAACAACATGCTCCAGGGCATCATCAGCGCCTTGGCTGTGGCCAAGAATTCGCTGCAGACGCAGAGCTACGAGAGGTTGCCGCGCGTGATCGAGATCGCCGAACGGTCGGCTTTCAAGGCAGGCAACCTGACACACCGGCTGCTGGCATTTTCACGGCGGCAACCGCTCGATCCCAAGCCCCTTGATTGCAATGCGTTGATCCTGTCGGTCGAGGAGCTTCTGCGCCGCACGGTGGGAGAAAACATCAGGCTCGAGATGAAGCTGGCCCCTGATGCGTGGCAGGCCCATTGTGATGAGAACCAGCTCGAAAACGCCTTGTTGAACCTGGTGATCAACGCACGCGCGGCCATGCCGGACGGAGGCACCATCAGCATCGTCACCAGCAACGTTCAGGACCATGCGATACCGGATGCCCTGACCAGGAAGCGGGTCGATTGCCTGCGGATCGACGTCATCGACACCGGGTGCGGCATGACGCCCGATGTCATCAAAAGGGTGTTCGAGCCCTTCTTCACGACCAAACCTCTGGGACAAGGCACGGGTTTGGGCCTGTCCATGATCTATGGCTTCGCGCAGCAGTCAGGTGGCGCATGCGAGATAGAAAGCGAAGTCGACCGGGGCACCAAGGTGCATCTGTACCTGCCCAGGTACGACCCTGCCTTGCAGGAGGCGAACACCATACCGACCGCGGATGCGCCCTCACCTGACGAGCCCACATCGTTCCGTCGCAGCACCGTGCTTGTCGTGGAAGACGAAGATTTCGTGCGTGAACTGGTGGTGGAGGCCCTGGGCGAACTGGGCCTGGAAGTCATGCAGGCCGCGAACAGCGAGCAGGCCCTGACCCTGCTGGACACGGGCGTGCGTTTCGAGTTGCTGGTGACCGACGTCGGCTTGCCCGGCCTCAATGGACGCCAGGTGGCCGAGATCGCGCGTCAGCGGCTGCCTCAGATCAAGGTGCTCTTCATGACAGGCTATGCCGAGGGGGCTGGAATGCCCACCGGCACGATCAAGCCCGGCATGGGGCTCATCGTCAAGCCCTTCGACATGGGTGATCTGAGAACGCGGGTGGGTTCGTTGCTGGCTGAGTGACTCAGTTGCCTTGAATCACCGTCTTCAACGGCTCCGGCGAATACAGCGCACTCTGAAACTCCGGCACGTACTCGTACTTCAGCATCTTGCCCAGCTTGAGCGACTTGATGTACGTGGACAGGCCTCCTTCGCCGAGCGTCAGCTTGACCGAATCCGCGCTTGAGCTGGATGCATGGCTCAACTGGCGTGACACCGCGTAGCCATGGACCAGGCGTCCCTGGTGATCCAGGTTGGTGAAGTTGTTGGTCACCATCTCGATCTTGTTCGACAGGTCTTCCAGCTTCTTGGCTTCAAGCACCACGTCGGTCTTGCCGGTGCCGTGGTCACTGATCTCGAAGATGATGGAATCCTTGCTCTCCTTGAGGGCGATGCCGGCAAGCCACTTGGGCAGGTTGTACCCGACCACGCCCCGCACTTTGGCCAGTTCCGTGTTCACCGGCAGCTTGAGCACGTAGCCCCAGAAATCCCTGGACATCGACTGTCCGATCAGCGTGAACGGGCCCAGGTTGGAGCTGCCCGGCTTGTTCGTCACGATCGACAGCGACACCTCGTTGTAGCTGTCGTTGTCGCAGTACTCGTAGGCATAGGCGGTCAGCGCCACCAGGCCCCGGCCTGGCCAGACCTGCAGCGGTTGGACCTGCGCCAACACCTCGGCGGGCATCAGTGCACGCAACCGCGCCAGGTCTGCCGTGAACACCGCCGTCACGCTGCGGTTCTTGTAATAGAAGTTCGGTGAATAGGATTCGAAACCCATGTCGACCTTGACCTTCCTGAGTTCCTTGAACCAGCTGAGGTCAAGCCCTGGCGCCTCGGATTGGATGACGGACAAGGGAGGGTTGGAGCGGTAGCGGTCATACAAGCCGCCGGCCACGATGGGAACCGGCTGGCCGGCGATGTCGATCACCTTGTCGCCCCCCTGCCTGCTTTGGCCTGCATGGTCGGCAGCCCTGGATGGGCCTGCAATGACGGAAAGCAGCAACGCAGTCGTCGCTGCGATGTGGCTGATGTTCATGGTTTTCGCACCTTTGATGCTCTGGTTGAGGCCACTCCTTTCGGAGGCGCCGGAGCATCCTAAGATTCAACCTGACTTAAAGGTCAAGTACCGGTGTGCGAATTCCGGCGGGACATCAGGCGGCCTTCTTGCCCACGGTGATGCCCATGGTGTCCATGACTCTCAAGGCATTGTCCTTGCATTCCATGCCCTCGGGCTTCGCATCAATCAGCTGCATGAGCGTGATGAGGTTGGCCTTGTTCTGTGCCAGCCGGACTTCCATCGCTTCGATGTCGCCGATCTTCTTGCGGAGCGCAGCGACCAGGTCTTCGTGCCGCCAGGTGCTGAAATCCACCGGCAGCACCTGTTTGATCTCATCGAGGGTGAAGCCTGTCTGCTGGGCATTGATGATGATCGACAACACCGCGACAGCCTCGGTCGGGTACTCGCGGTAGCCGTTCGATTGCCGGTCCACGGCGTTCAGCAGCCCCTTCGATTCATAGAACCGGATCGTGGAGGCCGTCAGGCCGGTGCGCCTGGCAAGTTCGCCAATCTTCATGGGGGCCTCTTCGATGAATGCTTCCACTTAACTTTAACAGCGGTGGATCGGAGCACGGCGCCATGAGCGAAGCCCCAGCCCCCAGATCTGCGGTTTTTGCACGCTACCGCCACCGAACTGCTGACTTTCAGCACGGCCGCCCTTGACATTCAAGTTGACTTCAAACTTATGGTCACGGGTGTCGAAACCGAGGAACCCTGTGATGACACCCTTCACCCCGCTGACCTTGCCCAACGGCACCCTGATCCCCAATCGCCTGGCCAAGGCCGCCATGGAAGAGAACCTTGCGGATGCAGACCACGCCCCCTCCGACGAGCTGATCCGTCTCTATGGCGCGTGGGCCGAAGGTGAAGTCGGCCTGATGATCACCGGCAACGTGATGATCGACCGCCGCGCGATGACAGGTCCGGGCGGCGTCGTGCTCGAATCCGAGCAGCACCGGGCCCGCTTCGAACAATGGTCGAAGGCCGCCCGCGCCCGCGGAGCGCAGGTCTGGATGCAGATCAACCATCCCGGGCGCCAGATGCCCGCCGCGCTGGGCCAGACCACCATCGCCCCATCCGCCGTGGCGATGGACCTTGGCAACTTCTCCAAGCAGTTCACGCCACCGAAGGAGATGAACGAGGCGGACATCGCCGAAGTCAAGCACCGCTTCGTCCATGCCGCCGTGCTGGCCGAGAAGTTCGGCTTCAACGGCGTGCAGATCCATGCCGCCCATGGCTACCTGTTCAGCCAGTTCCTGTCGCCGATCACGAACAAGCGCCAGGACCGCTGGGGCGGATCGATCGAGAACCGCGCGCGCATCCTGGTGGACGTGGTCCAGGAGGTGCGTGCCGCCGTGGGCGCCGAATTCGCCGTGGCGGTCAAGCTCAACTCGGCTGATTTCCAGCGCGGCGGCTTCAGCCCGGAAGATGCCAAGCAGGTGGTCGCCATGCTGAACCCGCTGGGGGTGGACCTCATCGAGCTGTCAGGCGGCAGTTACGAGGCGCCGGCCATGCACGGCCAGGCGCGGGATGGGCGCACGCTGGCGCGCGAGGCCTACTTCCTGGAGTTCGCCAAGGACATCGCGTCAGTGGCGCGCATGCCGATCATGGTGACCGGGGGCATTCGGCGCCTGCCTGTGGCCGAGCAGGTGCTGGGCAGCGGCATCGACATGGCGGGCATCGGCACGGCGCTGGCTTTGAACCCCGACCTGCCGCGCGAGTGGAAAGCCGGCCAGGCCAGTGCACCCGTGCTGCGCCCGATCACGTGGAAGAGCAAGGTGCTGGCCTCTCTGGCCTACATGGCCATGGTCAAGCACCAGTTGCGCAGGGTGAGCAAGGGCAGGCGCCCCAACCAGAACGTCACGCCAGCGTTCGCCTTCGTGGAGCAGCAGGTCGAGACGGTGATCAAGAGCTGGAAGTACCGCCGATGGATGAAGCATCCATCGGCGTGATGGAGAGTGGCTGCTCAGCGGGCCAGCCACCCCGACAGGAAGGTCACCACCTTCTGACGGCCTTCCGTGTACGGCGGAAAGAACATCTTGATCGTGTTCAGCCACGTGCTGCGCAGCACCCCGCGCTCATGCGAGAAGGCCTTGAACCCGAAGATGCCGTGGGCATTGCCGATGCCCGAGTTGTTCACGCCGCCGAACGGCAGGTTGCCGTGGGCCACGTGCACCATGCAGTGGTTCACGCACACGCCGCCCGAGCTGGTGTTGGTCAGCACCTTGTCGATGGTGGGCTCATCGCGGCTCCACACGTACAGGGCCAGGGGCTTGGGCTGGCTGTTGATCTCGGCGATGACCTGGTCGATGCTGGTGAAGCCCATGATGGGCAGCACCGGCCCGAAGATCTCTTCACCCATGATGCTGGCCTGCGCGGGCACCTGGTCGATCAGCGTGGGGGCGATGTAGCACTGGGCCTGGTCCACCTCGCCGCCCGCCAGCACGCGGGCGCCGCGCTGCACGGCATCGGCCAGCAGGCCGCTCACGCGCTGGGTATGCCGCTGGTTGATCACATGGGTGAAATCCTGGCTGGACCGCTGCTGCTCGGCCGTGCTGCCATAGCGCTCGGCCAGCACGGCCTTGCATTCGGCCACGAAGCGGTCCTTGACGGACTCATGCACGTACAGATGATCAGGTGCCACGCAGGTCTGCCCGCTGTTGAGGAACTTGCCCCACATGATGGTCTGCGCGGCTTTGGTCAGATCAGCGGTTTCATCCACGATGGTGGGCGACTTGCCGCCCAGTTCCAGCGTGACGCTCGCGAGGTGCCTGGCGGCAGCCGCCATCACGATCTTGCCCACGGCCGGCGAGCCGGTGAAGAAGATGTGGTCGAAGGGCTTGGCCAGCAGCTCCTGCGATGTCTGCAGCGCGCCTTCGAAGAGGGCCACCTCTTCAGGACGGAACACCTTGGCGATGATGCGCGCCATCACCGCCGACACGCGGGGTGCCAGCTCCGAGGGCTTCAAGATCACGGGGTTGCCGGCGGCCAGGGCCGAGATCAGTGGCCCGAACATCAGGTACAGCGGGTAGTTCCAGGGCGCGATGATCAGGCAGCGGCCCCGCGGCTGGTACTGGATCGAGCCGGTGTTGCCCAGTGTCAGCTGCGTGGGGCTGACGCGGGTGGGCTTCATCCATTTGCGCAGGTGGCTGATGGTGTGCTTGGCCTCGTCCAGCGTCGGGATGATCTCGGTGCCATCGACCTCCATGCGGGGCTTGTGAAAATCCTGCATGAAGGCCTCATACAGGGCGTCGCGCTGCTCCAGCATGCCGTCGCGCAGGCGCTTGATGCGTTCGATGCGCTCCTGCACGGTGGACCTGCGCCATGCCAGCGCCGTGGCCTGCTGTGACTCGAACACCTGCTGCATCAGTTGCAGGTCTGCATCCAGGGTGCCGGTGCCGGCCGGCGTCACCACGCTCATCAGGGGGCGGTTCATGGTCAGTCCTCATTGCTTGGCGGCCTCAGGGGCCAGATGAGCGATGCTGTTCCGCCCTAGGGTTAACGTCAATGCGGGTATCCACCTTCGCCCAGGGGCTTGCACCGTCAGGCGGTTGCCCAAGGTACGTTGGCGGTGCGGCATGCACCCAACGCCGATAAACGGCAGCCGTCAGTGGTCGAGCGAGGCGGCCTGCCTCAGCAACTCGGTGGCCCGCTGTGCCATGGGCGATGGCGTGTGCCGAGGGCGGATCACGCCGATCTGGCGCTGCACACCAGGCAGCTCGACGGGGCGCCACACCAGCGACGCCGGGATCGATTCGGGTGGCAGGGCCCGCCGCGGCAGCACGGTGACCAGGCCACCCGTGGCCACGATGATGACCAGCGCCTCCAGCGTGTTGGCTTCCACCACCACCCTGGGCAGCGGCATGCCGGCGTGGGCCAGCACGCCTTCGATCATCTGACGGGCGAACTCATGCTTGCCCGAGGCGGCAAAGTCGTACTGCAACACGGCGGCCAGGTCCAGGGGCCCGCTCTGCGCGGCCAGGGGATGGCTGTGGTGACAGACCAGGCTGAAGGCGTCGTTGTAGAGGGGCTCTGCCTCCAGTTCGGGCGGCAGATCGCCAGGCAACGGGCACACCGCCATGTGCAGCTCGCGGCGCAGCAGGCCATCGAGCAAGGTGTCGCCAAAGGCGGTGTGCAGCTGAAGCACCGCCGCCGGCCGCTCCTGCCGTAGCTGGGGGAACAAGGCCTTGAGCACGAAGTGCGCACTGGCCGGGCTCATGCCCAGGCGCAGCAGCCCGGCATGGCCGCCACCGATGTCGCGGGCCTCCTGCACGGCGTCCTCCATCATGCCGCTGGCCACCTGGCAGCGCTTGAGGAAGCCCTGCCCTGCGTCTGTCAGTTCCAGGCCCCGGGGTGTCCGGTGGAACAGGCCCACCCCGAGGCGCGCCTCCAGGCGCTGGATGGCCTTGGTCAGCGCCGGTTGCGTCATGCCCAGTTGCTCGGCGGCGCGGCCCAGGCTGCCGGCCGTGGCGGCGGCCATGAAATAGCTGACATCGGGGCCCAGCATCTGCATTCCTTGCGCTTATGGGTTTTGGGTTCGTGCTTTATTTGATTTTATGCACATGACCCTGCAAGCTGCGCAGGTGGATGAAACGGATCACCATGGTCCACAGAGGCCGTCACGGCCCATTGTTGAGGAGTACCCCATGAACCGCTATCAGTCGTTCCGCGAGTTCTACCCCTTCTACCTGTCGCAGCACGAAGATCTCACCTGCCGGCGCCTGCACCTGGTGGGCTCTTTGCTGGTGCTGGCCGTCATCGCGGTGGCCCTGTTGACAGCCAACTGGCTGTTGCTGGTGCTGGCACCGCTGGTGGGCTACGGCTTTGCATGGGTGGGGCATTTCGTGTTCGAGAAGAACAAGCCCGCCACCTTCGAGTACCCGCTCTACAGCTTCATGGGTGACTGGGTGATGCTGTGGCAATCACTCACTGGCAAGCTGCGCATGTGAGGTCGAGCCGGTATCAGGCTGGTGTCACAGGCTGACGCGGCCCCGCCGCACTGGCCCGGTTGCGCCCTGCCCGCTTCGCTTCGTACAAGGCGGCATCGGCTTGTGCGAGCAGGTCGGCCCAGGCCTCGCCCTGCGCGGGAATGGTGCTGGCCACACCGATGCTGACGGTCACGCTGGCGCAGGTGCTGGACCGCTCATGCCGCAGGTTCGCGGCCTGGACCGCCAAACGGGCTCTGTTGGCCACATCCAATGCCCGCGGCAAGGTGTGCGCCGGCAGCACCACGGCGAACTCTTCGCCGCCCCAGCGCGCCACCAGCCCACCTTCAGCATTGATCAGGCCTTGAAGTGCCTGGGCCACATGCCGCAGGCATTGGTCGCCTGCCGGGTGGCCATAGAAGTCGTTGTAGGCCTTGAAGTGGTCCACATCCACCAGCAGGACGGACAGGGCCGACTGGTGGGCCGTGGCCTGGGCCCATGAGGTCTGCATGGCCTCGTCGAAGGCTCGGCGGTTGGCCGCCCCCGTGAGGGGGTCGCTGCCCGCTGCCTTTTCCAGCTCGATGCGAGAGCGGTCCAGCTGCTGGCGCAGCATCCGCGCCCGCTGCTGACGCAGGAAACGCTGGCGCTCTTCGTACTCGAGCCGGTAGTTGATGATCAGCGTATAGACAGCCATCGACGACACGAACAGCAGCATGGGAACAACCGGTGCCGTGGCGTCGCGGTAGGCCAAAGCCATGCAGACCCAGTGGATCACCAGGATGCTGGCCGTGAATCCGGCGGCCATGTTGAAACGCAGGCGCTGCACCACCGTGCCGTACATGATCACGGGCACGAAACCGCCGTGATAGAAGACGGACCAGGGCCCGTGCCCCATGGCGGGGCTGGTCAGCACCACCGCAATGCTCAAGGCCGCCAGGAGGCCTGTGGCCATGACGGAGGTTTCCGTCACCGCAGAAGGCAGGGCCAGGAACACTTTGCGGAACACCGTGGCCAGCAGCAAGGTGGCCAGCCCGAAGGATGTGAAGATGGCCAGCCGCAGGGCTGCGCCCATGGCGAACACATCCGGATTGACCAGCCAGTCCACCACCAGGAAGCCGTTGTAGGTCAGCAGCGACACCCACCCGCTGAGCATGAAGTGCCGCAGGCGGGGCGCTTGCGAATCGCGATCGAACTGGTGCTCGTCTTCAGCCGACTCGAAATGCAGCCTGGGCAGGCTGCGGCTCATGCTCGATGGGATCATGCGCGCACCTTGATCCGGGCCTGAAGCAGCCCTTCACGGGGCGTGCAGACGACCTGGTCGCGGCCGCGCGCCTTGGCCTCATAGAGGGCCGTGTCTGCCGCCTGGACCAGCGCTTGCGCGGTTTCGCCGTGCCAGGGCGTCAAGGCGGCCACGCCGATGCTCACGGTCACGGGTGGCGCGGTCGTTGCCAGGCCCCCGTGCGGCGCGGCGCACTGGCGCACCGCATCCACCACGCGTTGGGCCATGACCTGAGCCATTTCGCGCGAGGCATGGCTCATGACCACGGCGAATTCCTCACCACCCCAGCGCGCGACGAGGTCTCCGGTCTTGCGCACCGTGCCCGCCAGCGCCTGTGCCACCTCACACAGGCAGCGGTCGCCCGCCTGGTGGCCATGCTGGTCGTTGTAGCGCTTGAAGTGGTCGATGTCGATCAGCAGCACGGCCAGTGAGCTGCGCTGCGCCTGGGAGTGCGCCCACACCTGCGCCAGGAAATCATCGAAGTGGCGCCGGTTGGCCAGGCCGGTCAATGGGTCGGTGCGGGCGGACAGCGCCAAGGCGTCGTTGGCAGCTGTCAGCTCGGCCTGCAGGCTGCTTTCCTGCAGATCGAGCAGGTAGACCTGCCGGTCGGAGTGTTCCAGCGTGTAGTTGCCATACAGCGCGAACACCATGGACGACAGCAGCAGCAAGGTGGTGGCCAGCCCCAGCCCATTGAGCCACTGGCCGTGTTGATGCACGGCATAGGCGTGCCCAGCGGCGATCAGCACGCACATCACCAGCATGGGCCAGAAGCGCCCGATCAAGGTGGCGTAGACCACCACCACGCTCAGGATCACCAGATGTGCCACGGCCAGCGGGCTGCCGCTGCTCAGGCTGAGCACGATGGAAATGCCCGCCGCGAGCAGGCCGGCCCCCGCCACGGCCCATTCGATCAGCCTGGGCCAGTGGTAACGGGTGAAGAACCACACACCCAGAAGGCATATGGGGCCGTACACACAGGCACGCAGGATCACGGCCAGGGACAGCTGATCCGGGATCATGAAATAGTCGGCCAGCACCATGCCCGCGAAGAACACCGCGGAACCCAGGCCCGCCACCTGCAGCAACAGCAGGCGCTGGGCTGCGCCATCCCGGAGGAATCGCTGCTCCAGGGGCGCGGGAAACACCAGCCAGGCACAGCCCCTGGCCAGGGTATCCGTCACCAATTTCGACGTGTCCATTTCACACCCGTCCCATCGGCGACAACATACCAGCCATGGCTTATGCTGCGGGCTGTGTCTTACTGCACGGTTTCCCTATTGCCATGACCGATTGTCCGGATAGCGCAATTCCTTCACGCGGTCTCGCCAAAAGCATCCTGGTGTTGACCCTGGTGTTGACCTTGGGGCTGTCCGCCAGCCTTGCCCACGCAGGCAAGGTGCTCGATGGCATCAAGCAGCGCGGCGAACTGCGCTGTGGCGTCAGCACCGGCGTGGTGGGGTTTTCCGCGCCGGAATCCGGCAGCCGCTGGAAGGGCCTGGACGTGGATGTCTGCAAGGCCATCGCCGCCGCCGTGCTGGGCAAGCCCGAGAAGGTGAACTACACGCCGCTGAATTCGCAGCAGCGCTTTGCCGCCCTGCAATCGGGCCAGGTCGACCTGCTGTCGCGCAACACCTCCTGGACGCTCACTCGGGATGCCTCGCTGGGCTTCCATTTCGTGGCCGTGACCTACTTCGATGGACAGGGTTTTCTGATCCCCAAGAAGCTCAAGGTGACCAGTGCCAGGCAGCTCAAGGGCGCACAGGTGTGCGTGCAGGCCGGCACCACCACCGAAAAGAACGTGGCCGATTATTCGCGCCGCTACCAGCTCAACCTCAAGCCCGTGGTCTATGAGACCTTCGAAGCGGCCTTCAAGGCCTTTTTCTCCGGACGGTGCCAGGCCTACACCACGGATGTCTCCGGCCTGGCCAGCGTGCGCAACAAGGAAGCGCCCAAGCCTGACGACTACCTGATCCTGCCCGAGCTGATTTCCAAGGAGCCCTTGGGGCCGATGATCAGGCGCGGTGACGATGAGTGGCTGGCGGTGGTCCGCTGGACGGTCTACGCCCTGCTGGAGGCCGAAGAGCTGGGCCTGACCCAGGCCAACATCGACAAGCGCCAGACCGAGGCGGACCCGGCCATCCAGCGCTTCGTGGGCCGCGGTGAACACATGGGCAAGCTGCTGGGCCTGGACAAGGACTGGGCTTTGCGCGCCGTGAAGGCCGTGGGCAACTACGGTGAGGTCTATGAACGCAACGTGGGCCAGGGTTCGACGCTGAAGCTGCCGCGCGGCCAGAACAGGCTGTGGAATCAGGGTGGCCTGATGTACCCGCCGCCTTTCCGCTGATCGCGCACCCGGATGTTCGAGTTCCTCGGCCAGCCCGCTGGCTTTGACATCGGAGAGACCGGCCCCTGGCTGTTCAGTGCAGAGCAACCGCTGTGGCAGGCCTTCGGGGTGGGCCTGAGCAACACGCTGCGCGTGAGCCTGCCCGCCATCGTGCTGGCGGTGACGTTGGGCACGGTGCTGGGCCTGGGGCGTTTGTCTGCCCTGCCCTTGCCGCGGCGCCTGGCCACGCTGGTGGTGGAAGCCGTGCGCAACGTGCCTTTGCTGGTGCAGTTGCTGATGTGGTACTTCCTGATGGTGGAGTGGCTGCCCGAGCCCATGGAGGCCCTGCACCTGCTGCCCGGCGTGCTGCTGAGCAAGGGCGGGCTGGCATTTCCCTGGTGGGATGCCGCACAGGGCGGCTGGAGCATTCCGGTTCAAGAAACCTTCAATGTGCAGGGTGGCGCCGCGGTGACGCCCGAGTACCTGGCGGTGCTGCTGGCCCTGGGCTTCTACACGGCGGCCTTCATCGCCGAGGTGGTGCGCGCTGGCGTGTTGTCCGTGCCGCGCAGCCTGCTGGAAGCCGCTGAAACGCTGGGCGCCTCGTCCGCCCAGATCCGCTGGAAGGTGCTGCTGCCTCAGGCGCTGCGCGCGATCCGCCCGCCGCTGACCAACCAGTTGCTCAACCTGATCAAGAACTCGCCGCTGGCCGTGGCGGTGGGCTATCCGGATCTGGTGTCCGTGGGCAACACGACGCTCAACCAGACCGGCCGCGTGTTCGAGTGCATCCTGCTGATGATGGCCATCTACCTGCTGCTGTCCTGGACGGTGGCGTTGCTGATGGGCTGGTCTGACCGGCGCATCGGCGGGCAGGAGCGCGCATGAACGGGCAAGCGCGCGTGGCAAAGGCAAAGTCGCATCGTGATGTGCGAGCCTGGCTGTGGCAGGCCCCGCTGCTGGTGCTGCTGTTGTGGCTGGGCTGGCACGTGCTGGATTGGGGCCTGCTCAAGGCGGTGTTTCGCCCCGATGTAGAGGCTTGCCGCGCCCTGGAGCACCACGGTGCCTGCTGGGGCGTGGTGACCGAGAAATGGCGTTGGTGGTTGTTTGGGCGCTATCCCGCAGAGGCCCATTGGCGCCCGGCACTGACGCTGCTGCTGTGGGCCGGCGCACTGGCCTTGCTCATCGCGCCGGCATGGCATGGCCGGCTGGGCACCCCGGGTGGACGCCGCAGCGTGGCGGCATCGCTGCCGTTGTGGCTGCTGGGTCTGGCCCTGCTGGGCGGCGGCTGGGCAGGCCTGGCGCCGGTCGAATCCCGGCTGTGGGGCGGCCTGCCGCTCACCGTGCTGCTCACAGTGGTCAGCCTGGGGTTGAGCATGCCCCTGGCGGTGGTGTTGGCCTGGGCAAGGTTGTCGCGACGCCCATGGCTGTCGTGGCCAGCAGCGGCGCTGATCGAGGTGGTGCGCGGCGCGCCTTTGGTGATGTGGCTGTTCATGGCCGCCTTTTTGCTGCCCGCGGTGCTGCCAGCGTCGTGGGGCGTGGGGCCTGTCGGCCGCGTGCTGATGGTGACGGTGGTGTTCTCGGCAGCCTACGCGGCTGAAACACTGCGCGGCAGCCTGCGTGTTGTTGCGGGGGAGCAGGCCGAAGCGGCCCATGTGCTGGGTGCGGGCTGGTGGGCTTCGCAGCGCCTGGTGATCCTGCCTCAGGCCTTCCGCACCGCGCTGCCCTCGCTGGCCAACCACAGCATCGGCGTGCTCAAGGACACCTCGCTGGTGATGATCGTGAGCCTGCAGGAGCTGACCGGCGCCATGTCGGTGAGCCTCAATGGAGACCCCGAATGGCGCCCGTTCTTCCTGGAGGCCTACCTGGTGATCGCGCTGGTGTACGCCCTGATGTGCCTGGGCGTCTCGGCGCTGGGGCGCCGATTGGAGCAGCACTATCCCGCGCTGGGTTACCGGCAGTGAGGCAAAAAAAAAGCCCCGTCACGAGGACGGGGCTGCGAATCAACACACACTTCTGCCGCAAAAAACTTGGAGCTCATGCTCCGTGCCCAGCGTTGAAGCTGGGCAAAAAGAAAACTCAGGCCAGGGCCGCTTCCACATCGGCCTCTGCATCGATCTCGGCGTCGCCGACGAGGGGGATCAGGGGCTTGTCCAGGGGACGGCACACGCGGCTTTGCAAACGGTTCAGGCGTTCCGAACGCGCCATGGCGTCAAACACAGCCTGGGGATCCATCATCAGTGCAAAAGGGTTTGCGTAGATGCCTTGGTTCTGCATGGTGCCTCCGGTGAAGAAACGTGAGCCGATGTGATGAGTCACACTGTAGGCATTGAACGCGGGATCAACCAGTCACCGCATCGCCATACCTCTTGTCAGAAATTGTCTGACAAGGGTCTCCACGCCCCTCGGAGGCAAACCCTTTACGGCAGCACCACGCCCGAGAACAAAGTCTCGAAATTGCGGGTGGTTACATGCGCCACGTCGTCGACCGGCACGCCCTTGAGATCGGCCAGTTGCTTCGCCACATAGGGGACGTAGGCGGGTGTGTTGGTCTTGCCCCGGTAGGGCATCGGTGCCAGGTAGGGGCTGTCGGTTTCGATCAGGCAGCGGTCGAGCGGCACGAAGCGGGCCACCTCGCGCAGGTCGGCCGCATTCTTGAAGGTCAGGATGCCCGAGAACGAGATGTAGAAGCCCAGGTCGAGCGCGGCGCGCGCCACGGCCTCGCTCTCGGTGAAGCAATGGAACACGCCGCCCACGGCGCCCTGTCCTTCGTCGCGCAGGATGCTGAGCGTGTCGTCGCTGGCCTGGCGCGTGTGGATCACCAGCGGCAGCGTGGTCTGGCGGGCGGCGCGGATGTGCACGCGGAAGCGCTCACGCTGCCACTCCATGTCGGCCAGGGTGCGCTCCCCCAGGCGGTAGTAATCCAGCCCGGTCTCGCCGATGCCGACGATGCGGGGCAAGGTGGCACGCTCAAGCAGGTCTTCGAGCGTGGGCTCCTGGATGCCTTCGTTGTCGGGGTGCACGCCCACGGTGGCCCACAGATTGGGATACGTCACCGCCAGCTTGTGCACCTGCGGGAAGTCTTCCAGCGTGGTGCTGATGCACAGGGCCCGGTCGACCTGGGCCTGGGCCATGTCCGCCAGCACCGACGCCATCTTGTCGGCGTAGTCGGGGAAGTTGAGGTGGCAGTGCGAATCGACGAACATGGCAGGGACCGTTGCGGTGATGACAGGGGCAATGAAAAAGGCGGCCTCGCGGGCCGCCCATCATTGTGGCCGAAAGCCGGCCCGGGGGTCTTTCAGAGCGTTTGCGTGGGCTTGGACGACGACAGCGCGGTGCCCAGGATCTGCTCGATCTTGACGCGCAGCAAACGGGTTTTCTCGTCGTTCGGGAACTTCACGCCCACGCCCTGGGTGCGGCCACCCGAGGCGTTGGACGGGGTGATCCAGGCGATCTTGCCGGCCACCGGATGGCGCTGGGCGTCATCGGGCAGGGACAGCAGCAGGTAGATGTCGTCGCCCAGGGTGTATTCGCGGGTGGTGGGCACGAACAGGCCGCCATCCACGAAGGACGGGATGTAGGCGGCGTACAGCGCACCCTTTTCCCGGAACACCAGCTGGATCACGCTGGGGCGGCTGGGCGTGGCCACGCCCGGTGCACCGACACCGGCCACCACGGGCAGGCGTCCAGGGCCCGTGCCGGCGAAGGTCGAGGGGGCGGTGGTGGACTGGTAATCGCTCATCGTCGCTCAGTGTAACGTTCGCCCTCTGACACGGGGCGTGAATTCACGCACGTTTACCCCCGAGCACGGGGGGAGCCGGCTGCACGGCGCGGCGCGCCTGGAACAGCAGAGACTCGACCTTCAAACCCGCGTTCCAGGGGTGGTCGGCATGGCGGCGGGCCTGCCTCAGCTCAGCGGCCCAGGCGGTCAGGCGCGGCAGGCTGGTGTCCGCCGGCACGGCTTCGGCCGGAAAGAAACGCGCCGTGCCACCTGCGTTGGCGCGCGCCAGATCGTGGCAAAGCTTCTGCAGGGCATCGACCAACAAGGGCAGCGGCCAGCCGGCCCAGGCGCCCGCGACGCCTCCGGCCACGTCCTTGGGCAGGCGCTGCCAGGCGGCGGCCGTCCAGCCCAGGCGCAGCAGCTCGGCCGCGCCTTGGGGGCTGCCGCCCGCCGCGGCCAGCAGCACGCGGGCATCGGACGCCGACAGCCCAGGGTGGGCGGTGCACAACCAATCCAGCACGGCACCACCTTCGGGCAGTGGCAGGTGCCAGGCCTGGCAACGGCTGCGCACGGTGGGCAGGATGTCATCGATGGAGCCGCAGCTCAGCAGGAAACGAACGCGCCCTGGCGGCTCTTCCAGCGTCTTGAGCAAGGTGTTGGCCGACACGGTGTTCATGCGGTCGGCGGGGTGAATCAGGACCACCTTGGCCCGGTCACGCGAGACGGTGGACTGGCAGAAGGTCACCGCCTGGCGGATGGCATCGACCTTGATCTCCTGGCTGGGCTTGCGCTTCTTGGCCTCGCCCTTGTCGGCATCGGCCTCATCGGCCCCGAAATCCCAGCCCAGGCTGGCCTGCATCGCCTCGGGCACGAGCACCTTCAGGTCCGGGTGGTAGCCGGTGTCCACCAGATGGCAGGCCGGGCAATGGCCGCAGGCCGGCACCGCCCCGCTGGCGGCCACGGACGCGGGTGATTCGCACAGCCAGGCCTTGGCCACGGCCAGCGCCAGTTCCAGCTGTCCGGAACCAGGCTGGCCGTGCACCAGCACCGCAGACGATGTCAGGCGGCCCAGGGCTTCGCGCAGCACGCCGTCCTGCCAGGGCAGCAATCGCAACAGGCTCACCACCACCCCCGCTGGGCCAGCACGGCCTGCACCTGCCCGGCGACGCCGGCCGGCGGCTGGGCCGCGTCGATCACGGCGTAGCGCGCCGGGGTGGCATCGATGCGCTGGCGGTAGCCCTGGCGCACCTTCTGGAAGAAGTCGACATCTTCGGATTCGAAGCGGTCGGGACTGCGGGCTGCGCTCAGCCGCTGCGCCGCGATAGCCGGCTCCACATCGAACACCAGCGTCAGGTCGGGCTGGCGGCCGGCCTGTACCCAGGCCTCGAGCGTGTGCAGGGGGGCAAGATCGAATCCCCGGCCCGCGCCCTGGTACGCGAACGTGGCGTCGGTGAACCGATCGCACAGCACCCAGGCGCCGCGGGCCAAGGCAGGCTCGATCACGGTGAGCAGGTGGTCGCGCCGTGCGGCGAACACCAGCAGGGTTTCGGTGAGGGCGTCCATCGGGCGGTGCAGCACCAGTTCGCGCAGGGATTCGGCCAGCGGCGTGCCGCCGGGCTCGCGCGTGCGCACCACATCGCGACCGGCCTCGCGCCAACGCCGCTCCAGCTCGTCGAGGTGGCTGGTCTTGCCGGCGCCGTCGATGCCTTCGAAGGTGATGAAGTGGCCGGTGGACACGTGGGAGATCCCCGAGGACTGGGTCATGGGCGTTTGCGCTGGTAGCGGTTGACGGCCCGATTATGGTCGGCCAGTGTCTCGCTGAAGACACTGCGCCCATCGCCGCTGGCCACGAAGTACAGGGCACGCGTGGCATCGGGCCGCACGGCGGCCAACAGCGCGGCCTTGCCGGGCATGGCGATCGGCGTGGGCGGCAGGCCGCCGCGCACGTAGGTGTTGAAGGGGTTGTCGGTCTGCAGGTGGACCTTGCGCAGGTTGCCGTCGAAAGCATCGCCCAGGCCATAGATCACCGTGGGGTCGGTTTGCAGGGGCATGCCGATGCGCAGGCGGTTGTTGAACACGCCGGACACCAGGCCCCGGTCTTCGCCGTGACCGGTTTCCTTCTCGACGATGGAGGCCATGATCAGCGCCTCCTGAGGTGTCTTGAGCGGGCTGGCCGCAGCGCGCTGGGCCCAGGCTTCGGTCAGGTGGCGGTGCATGGCCCGCTGGGCCCGTCGCATCACGGCCAGGTCGCTGCTGCCCTTGGCGTAGGCGTAGGTGTCCGGGAAGAACTGCCCTTCGGCCGGCAGGTCGGGCACGCCCAGCGCCGCCATGATCTGCTGGTCGCTCCAGCCACGGGTCTGGGGCTGCAGCCCGTCGGCCTGGGCCAGTTCCTGGCGCCAGCGCTTGAAGGTCCAGCCTTCGATCAGCTTGGCGGTGGACAGGGATTCATCGCCCTGCACCATCATGTTCAGCAGGCGCTCGGGGGTGGTGCCTTGCGATATCTCGTAGCTGCCAGCGCGGATCTGGCGCGCCTGCCCCGACCAGCGGAACCACTGGTACAGCAGCCAGGGCGAGGTCTCGGCGCCAGCGGAGACCCAGCCCTGTGCCACCCCGCGCGGCGTGACGCCCTGCTCGACCGACCATTCCACCGTGGGCGCGGACAGCGGGATGGGTTGATGGGCCCACCACCACAGGCCGCCGAAGGCGCCTGCCACAGAGAGGCCAGCCAGCACCGCCAGCGTGAGCAGCAGCCGGACGAAGGCCCCGCCCTGCTGGCGGCGGCGCCCCAAAGAGGCGGGAGAGGGTGTCTGGGGCATGAAAGCCCGTGCAAAGTCAGGGAAGTTCACGACGGTGATCATAATCACCCCATGGACAAGATCACCCTGCCCCACGCGCCAACCTGGTCTGGCGTGGTTGCGCTGCCGCACCTCACTTGCCTGCGAGCCGATGGCCCGGACGCCGCCAGTTTCCTACATGGCCAGTTGAGCCAGGACATCGAAGGCCTGGGCGATGCCGATGCCCGCCTGGCCGCCTACTGCTCCGCCAAGGGCCGCATGCTGGGCGACGCGCTGGTGCTGCGCCCGACGCCCGAACACATCCTGCTGGTGCTGAGCGCCGATGTGGCACCGGCGGTTCTCAAGCGCCTGTCGATGTTCGTGCTGCGGGCCAAGGCCAAGCTATCCGCAGCGGGGCCCGAGGTGGTGCCGATGGGCCTGCTGGGCGAGACGGCCGAGCACGCTCTCACGGGCGCAGCCCCTCATGATGGCGCCGTGGTACCCCATGGCGGCCCGGGCGCCAACGCCTGGGTGGTGCGGCTGCCCAGGGTACAGGGCGTGGCACGCGCCCTGTGGCTCGGCCCCGCCGCTCAGGCGCCGACGGCCAGCCATGGCGATGCCCTGCCCCACGACGCCTGGCGCTGGCTGGAAGTGGCCAGCGGCGTGCCCCGCATCGAACAGGCCACGGTCGACCAGTTCGTGCCGCAGATGGTGAACTTCGAGCTGGTGGGCGGCGTGAACTTCAAGAAGGGCTGCTACCCCGGCCAGGAGATCGTGGCGCGCAGCCAGTACCGTGGCACGATCAAGCGCCGCCTGTACCTGCTGCACACGGCTGCGCCTGCGCAGCCCGGCCAGGAAATCTTTGCGCAGGCCGATCCGGGCCAGCCCGCCGGCATGGTGGTCAACGCTGCGCCGGTGCCTGGCGTGGCTGGTGCCAGTTCCCTGCTGGCGGAACTGAAGATCCAGCATGCGCAAGATGCTCTGGCACTGGGCGCATCGGACGGCCCCGCGCTGCAGGTTGGCGAACTGCCCTATGCTGTCGTGCAGGACATCTGATCGGGTGATCCCTCAGAACTGCCGATTCGTTTTCGCGCACTCTGCCACGTGATGCTGCGCCGCCGCAACGCTCCATGCCTGCGGCACGCACATCCTGGCGCAAGATGCCGCCCATGAGCGCTTTGTACATCTACTACCGCGTCCAGCCTGGATGCGAGCAAGTGCTGGCCGCCGCCATCCACCAGATGCAGGCCCGCCTGCGCGGAGCCATGCCTGGCCTGGCCGCGTCCCTGCAGCAGCGCACCGATCTGGCCACGGGCCAGCCCAGCCGCACGCCGCAGCCGACGTGGATGGAAACCTACCATTTCAACGGGCATGCGGACCACCGTGCCTGGGCGGCTTTCGAGGCGGCTCTTGAGCGGGAACTGCCCACGCTGCCCGTAGGCATCGAGGGCCCGCGCCAGACCGAATGCTTCAGCCCTCTGGCCGCTGTGGCCGGTGTGTTGCCCACCCGCAAGGAATAACCATGTGTCTGGCCAGCATCGCCCTGGACCTCAACAGCCGCTTTCCCTTTGTGCTGGCGGGCAACCGTGACGAGTTCATGGCCCGCCCGGCCGCCCGCCTGGGTTGGTGGGAGGACACGCCCGGACAGCCTGCGATCCTTGGTGGGCGAGACCTGCAGGCCGGTGGCACCTGGATGGGGCTCAATGCCCAAGGACGCCTGGCTTTTGTCACCAACGTCCGCAACCCGGCCAAGGAAGACCGCGATGCCCCGTCTCGCGGCAGCGTCGTGCCGCTGTGGCTGCGCGGCGACCATTCGATGGAGCGCCTGTGGCCGCAACTGGCCATGAGCGGCTACAACGGCTTCAACCTGGTGGCACTGGATTTTGCGCAGGGCGAGTGCTTCTGGGTGTCCAACACCGCGCGCTACCCGCAACGGCTTGAAAAGGGCGTTTACGGCGTGTCCAACGGGCACCTCAACTCGCCCTGGCCCAAGGTGAACCAGCTCAAGGCACGCACCAAGGCGGCCCTGGCCGAAGCAGATTCGGTGGACGATCTGGCCAACCTGCTGTTCGAGGCCCTGGCCGACCCGACGGTGGCGCCTGACGACGAACTGCCCCACACCGGCATCTCGCTGGAATGGGAGCGGGTGCTGTCCTCGGCCTTCATCCGCACGCCCGATGGCAACTACGGCACGCGTTGCTCCACGCTGGTGATCACCGAGCGTGTCAACAAGCGGCTGGTGACCCACGTGCTGGAGCGCACCTACACCGCGGGCGCCAAGATGGCCTTGCTGCGCCGCGTCACGCTCAAGAACTGGCCGCCGCGCCACACCATGCAGGCCGAGCAACTGGCCAAGCTGGAGCAGACACTCACGCCCGCAGCCTTGCGCACCGACGAGCGCTTCGAGAGCAGCGATGTGCATGAGGAAGACAACCATGCGCTGGCCGAGCCTGTGCAGCGCAAGACGCGGGCGCGCAGCCTGATCAAGAGCGCCCGCACACGCCGGCCTGACTGAACGACCTCGGGCGGCCTGTTGCCCGCCTCAGAAGGTTCGCCGCATCGCGATGTGGGGGATGTCGACCTCGTCGAAGGCTTCGCCTTCGGCTGTGAATCCCTGGCGTTCATAGAAGCGCCGCGCCGATGTCTGGGCGTGCAGCACGATGCTGTGGACGCCACGCTCACGCGCCGCCTCGGCCAGTGCCTGCAGCACCTGCCCGCCCACGCCGCTGCCGCGCATGGCCCGCAGCACCGCCATGCGTCCGATGCGGGCCTGGCCCTCGGGTTGCCCATCCGTGATCAGCCGGCCGGTGGCCAGCGGCAGGCCCGCGCCATTGAGCACGACCGCATGCAGCGCCTGCTCATCGGCCGCATCCCACTCTTCATGGGGCGGGATGTTCTGCTCGACGATGAACACCTTCTCGCGCACGGCCCGGGCATCACCCTGAAGGTCAGCCCAGGGGCCCAGGCGCAGCTGCGTCACGGCCTCCCCACGGGCCTGCAGTTCGATCTGCCGGCGCACGGCCTGTGGCACGGGCGCAGGGCGGCGGGTTTCCAGCGAGGTGTGCACGTAGATGGCTTCACCGGTGACCAGCAGGCGGTGATCGGACCAGACCGCCCAGCCGATCTTCATCGATGAGTTGCCGATGTGATCACTGCGCACGCCCACGTCCAGCCAGTCGTCGAGCACAGCGGGCGCGTGGTAGGCCAGCGTGTGCTGGCGCGCGTACATGTCGCCACCGTGCTGCTGGAAGCCATCCGGGTAAGGCAGGCCCACGGCCCGCCAGTACTCCGACACCGCCACGTCGAGGTAGGTCAGGTAGTGTCCGTTGAACACCACCTGCTGGGCATCGACCTCTTGCCAGCGCACGCGCAGACGGTGGATGAAAGGAAAGTCTTCTCGTTGGGCCATGGCCTGATTGTGTGGCCAAACCCCAAGAAAGAACCCGCCAACCTGTGAAGGTGTGGCGGGTTGCCTTGGCGCAACCGGACAGCGCCTACAAGCGCTGCCCTGTCACGGATGCATCATTTGCCGTCGCGCAGTTCGCGGCGCAGGATCTTGCCCACGGGCGACTTCGGCAGCTCGGTGCTGCGGAACTCGACGATGCGGGGGATCTTGTAGCCGGTCAGGTTCTTGCGGCAGTGCTCGATCACGCTTTCCTTGGTCAGGCTGGCGTTGCGCGGCACGATGATGACCTTCACACGCTCGCCGGCCACGGAATCGGGCACGCCGATGGCGGCCACTTCCTTGACGTCCGGGTGCATGGCGACCACGTCTTCGATCTCGTTGGGGTACACGTTGAAGCCCGAAACCAGGATCATGTCCTTCTTGCGGTCCACGATCTTCAGGAAGCCGCGCTCGTCCATCACGGCGATGTCGCCCGTGGCCAGCCAGCCGTCCTGGTCCAGCACCTCGGCGGTGGCATCAGGGCGCTGCCAGTAGCCCTTCATCACCTGCGGGCCGCGCACGCACAGCTCGCCCGGCTCACCGATGTTGGCCCAGGTGCCGTCCTCACGGCGGCACCGCACTTCGGTGGAAGGCACCGGCACGCCGATGGAGCCGGTGAAGGTGGGCGCCTCGACGGACAGGTCCACCGGGGCCTGCGACACGATGGGCGAGCACTCGGTCAGGCCGTAGCCTTCGACGATGGAAGTGCGGGTGACCTCCTTCCAGCGCTCGGCCACACCGCGCTGCAGCGCCATGCCGCCCGCGATCGACAGCTTGAGCTTGGAGAAATCCAGCTTGGCGAAAGCCGGGTCGTCCAGGAAGGAGGCGAACAGCGTGTTCACGCCAGTGATGCCCGAGAACTTCTCGTTCTTGAGGATCATCATCACGCGCTTGGTGTCGCGCGGATTGGCCACCAGGATGTTGCGGCCACCCAGGGCCATGAAGATCAGGCCGTTCACCGTCAGCGAGAAGATGTGGTACATCGGGATGAGCGTGACCACGGTCTCGGTTTCACCCGTCAGCTGGCCTTCAGCGAAGGCCAGGGCCTGCTGGCAGTTGGCCAGGATGTTGCGGTGCGTGAGCATCGCGCCCTTGGCCACGCCGGTGGTGCCGCCGGTGTACTGCAGGAAGGCCAAGTCGTCGGGCACCACCTTCACGGGCTTGACCGTGACCTGTGCGCCGGCCTTCAGTGCATCGCGGTACCAGGTGGCACCAGGCAGGCTGTAGGCCGGCACCATCTTCTGCACATTGCGCAGCACGAAGTTCAGGGCCCAGCCCTTGGGGTTGAACCAGCCTTCGGCCAGCAGGTCACCGATCTGCGTGAGCACCACGTGCTTGAGCTTGGTGCCCTTCTTGGCTTCTTCCAGTGTCTTGGCGAAGGTCTCCATCACGATGATGACCTCGGCCCCGGAATCGTTCAGCGTGTGGTTCAGTTCGCGCGCCGTGTACAGCGGGTTAACGTTCACCACCACGGCGCCCAGGCGCAGCACGGCGAACAGCGTGACGGGGTACTGCAGCGTGTTGGGCAGCATGATGGCGACGCGGTCGCCCTTCTTGATGCCCAGGCTCTGCAGGTAGCCCGCGAAGGCCTTGACGCGGCGCTCGAACAGGTCGTTCGACATCTCCGTGCCGATGCTGACGAAGCCCGGGCGGTCGCGGAACTTGTTGATGCACTCGTCGAAGTAGTCGTTCAGCGACTGGTACTTGTCCAGGTCGATGTCGTGCGCCACCCCCTTCACATAGGACGACAACCAGATCCGGTTGGTGCTGCCATCCGGATTGACGATGGATTGGGGCTGGGGCTCGACGGCCGCGACTGCTTGACTCATCTGAAATCTCCTCGGTACCTGGTGGCCCGTTGTTATCGCCGTGGTCGGCTGTTGCTGAGCGTTCGATCCTCACAAATCGAAAACGTCTCGCAACAATCTGCAAAAGAGGCAAATTTATGACAATACCCTCGGGTTTCCATCTAGGTGGAACCCTGGGGTACCAGATGCGACGGCGCTCAGCGCTCCAGGATGGCGACGACGCCCTGGCCGCCCGCGGCGCAGATGGAGATCAGGCCGCGGCCCGAGCCGCGCTGGTTCAGCATTTTGGCCAGCGTGGCCACGATGCGCCCGCCCGTGGCAGCGAAGGGGTGGCCGGCGGCCAGCGACGAACCGTTGATGTTCAACTTGCTGCGGTCGATCGAGCCCAGGGGAGCGTCCAGGCCCAGCTTTTCCTTGCAGTACTTGGCGTCTTCCCAGGCCTTGAGCGTGCACAGCACCTGTGCGGCGAAGGCTTCGTGGATCTCGTAGAAATCGAAATCCTGCAGCGAGATGCCGGCGCGGGCCAGCATGCGCGGCACGGCGTAGGCCGGGGCCATCAGCAGGCCTTCCTTCTGCGGGCCGAAGAAGTCCACGGCAGCCACTTCACTGAAGGTGATGTAGGCCAGCACGGGCAGGTTGCGCGCTGCGGCCCATTCTTCGCTGGCCAGCAGCACGGCGGAGGCGCCGTCGGTCAGGGGCGTGGAGTTGGCGGGTGTCAGCGTGCCCTGCCCCGGCGCGACCTTCTTGTCGAAACAGGGCTTCAAGGTGCGCAGCTTCTCGATGGTGATGCCTTCGCGCAGGTTGTTGTCCTTGGTGACGCCCTTGTACGGGGTCATCAGGTCGGCGAAGAAGCCTTCCTTGTAGGCACGGGCCAGGTTGGTGTGCGAGGCCACGGCCAGCTGATCCTGCTCTTCACGCGGGATGCCCCATTCGCGCGCCATCAGCTCGGCGTGCTCGCCCATGGAGAAGCCGGTGCGCGGCTCGCCGTTCTTGGGGATGTTGGGCTTGACCAGCATCGAGGGGCGGATCTTGGACAGCGTCTTGATCTGGGCGCCGGTGGTCTTGCCACGGTTGGCTTCCAGCAGGATCTTGCGCATCTTCTCGTTGACGCCGATGGGCGCGTCGGAGGTGGTGTCCACCCCGCCGCCGATGCCGCATTCGATGTGGCCCAGGGCGATCTTGTTGGCCACCAGCATGATGGCTTCCAGGCCGGTGCCGCAGGCCTGCTGCAGGTCATAGGCCGGGGTCTGGGGCGACAGCGTGGTCGACAGCACGGATTCGCGCACCAGGTTGAAATCACGCGAGTGCTTCATCACGGCGCCGGCGGCGACATCGCCCAGGCGTTCACCATGCAGGTTGAAGCGGTCCACCAGGCCCTGCAGCGTGGCTGTGAGCATTTCTTGGTTGGACTCGTGCGAGTAGACGGTGTTCGAACGGGCAAAGGGAATGCGGTTGCCACCGATGATGGCGACGCGACGGACGGTGCTGCTCATGTGTGAAATCCTGGAATCTGAAGAAGATGGAACGATGGTGAGGGCGGCAGGCGGAATCAGTAGGTGACCCGACCGCGCAGGTGGGGCTTGTCGCCCTTGGAATTGCGAACCTCGAACAAGGAGCCCGACTCCTGGCGGGCGGCCCACAGCGAGGCCTTGGCCGGCAGGAACAGCGGCGTCTTGAACTCGACGATCACTTCGGCCTGGTCCACGGCTTCGCGGGGCATCAGCATGGCCAGGGCGCGGGCCTTGGTCCACATGCCGTGGGCGATGGCCTTGCGAAAGCCCAGGAACTTGGCCGTGAGCGCCGACATGTGGATCGGGTTGACGTCGCCTGAGACCAGCCCGTAGCGGCGGCCGATGCCGGCCGGCGCAAAGAAGTCGGCCTGGTGGGAGATGGGGGTCTCATCGACCAGTGCGCTGGTGAAGGGCTCGCCTTTAGGGTTGCGCACACCCATGCGCAGGAGGGTCCAGGTGCTTTCCCACACCACCTCGCCCGCACGCAGGGCACGGGCATGCAGCGTGAAGACCTGGCCCTTGTCATGGGCGTACAGCTCGCCGGTGGTCATCTCGATGCGCAGCTCGTCGCCCACGTTGATGCGCTTGAGCAGCTTGATGCTGTTGGCCAGGTGCACCAGGCCCATGGCGGGCCACGGGAAGCGCCGCGAGCCGAACAGCATCATGGCCAGCGGAAAGGCGTGCAGGTGCGGGTACAGCATGGGCACACCATGCGCCTTCGTGAACCCGCACACCTTGGCGTACTTGATCACGTCGCGCCCGTCGACCACCACCTTGGGCCGCACGTAGGTGACCTGGGGCAATGCCTCGACCACGCCGGGGCGCTTGCTGCTCGAGCGCAGCGCACCGATGTTGAGCGACAGCGCGCTGGGCAGCTTGTTGACTTCGATGAACTTCATGTGGGCGTCCCCGCGTTCGCGTCAGGCGCCGATCAGGCTCTGGCCGCAGACGCGGATGGTGTTGCCCGTCAGGCCGCTGGAGGCCGGGCTGGCGAACCAGCCGATGGCCTCGGCCACGTCGACCGGCTGGCCGCCCTGGCTCATGGAGTTCATGCGGCGGCCGGCTTCGCGGATGGCGAAGGGGATCGCCGCTGTCATCGCGGTTTCGATGAAGCCCGGGGCCACGGCGTTGATGGTGATGCCCTTTTGCGCGTAGATGGGCGCATTGAACTGGACCATGCCGACCACGCCCGCCTTGGAGACGGCGTAGTTGGTCTGGCCCATGTTGCCGGCCAGGCCGGAGATGGACGACACGCAGACGATGCGGCCACCGGCCTTGAGCGCGCCGGATTCGACCAGCGCGTCGTTGATGCGCTCTTGCGTCGACAGGTTCACATTGACCACCAGTTGCCAGAGGTGTTCCTTCATGTTGGCGATGGTCTTGTCGCGGGTGATGCCGGCGTTGTGCACGATGACATCCCAGCCGCCATCGGCACGGGCCGCATCGACCAGCTTCTGAGGGGCATCGGCCGCGCCGATGTCCAGCGCGATGGCCTTGCCACCCAGCTTCTTGGCGACCTCATTCAGGCCCTCTTGCGCCTGGGGCACGTCCAGCGCGATCACGTCGGCACCGTCACGGGCCATCACCTCGGCGATGGCGGCACCGATGCCGCGCGAGGCGCCGGTGACCAGCACCTTCTTGCCGGCCAGGGGCTTGGCCCAGTCGGCCGGGGCGACCACATCGCTCACGGGCTTGCCCACGCGAACGACCTGGGCCGACACGTAGGTGGAGCGGGCCGACAGCAGGAAGCGCAGGGTCGATTCCAGGTTGGCCTCGGCGCCTTCGGACACGTAGACCAGCTGGGCGGTGGCGCCCTTCTTCAGTTCTTTGCCCAACGAGCGGCTCAGGCCCTCGAGCGAGCGCTGCACGGTGGCCTTGCGGGGCGAGCTGCACTCTTCAGGCGGGCGGCCGATGATGACCACGCGACCAGACGGCAGCACCGAGCGGGCCGTGTCGTGGAAGAACCAGTACAGGGCATCGCTCTGGGTGCTGTCGGACAGGCCGGTGGCGTCGAACACCAGCGCCTTGACCTTCTCGCCAGCCTGGCCCTGGGTGCCCCAGCGGCCGGTGGTCAGGCCCACCTTGTTGGCCGTTGCGATCCACTGCGGCACGCGCTCATGGGCCAGGGTCTGGGCGCCGATGGACTTCATCACCGTGGCCAGGGCTTCGAGGATCTGCGAATCGGCGCTGCCACCGATCAGGACGGTGCCTTGAACGACGGGTTGGCCAGGCTTGTAGCGCTCCAGCGGCAAGGGCTTGGGCAGCCCCAGCGCATTCACCAGCTTGGCACCCATGGGGGAGTTGGCAAAGTCGAGGTAACCGTCTTTCATGCGATCTCTACACAGTGATGAAGGCCTGGGGCGTGTACAGCCGGGAACAGGCCTGGTTTGCAAAACCGGAGCACCTCAACGGTGCCCCGCCAGGAAAAAAGTGGATATCAGGCGATGGTTTCAGCCGGGGCTTCCACGGCCTGCGCCGCCAGCGCGATGTCGCTGAACAGCGTGTTCTGACCCGCCTCGGGCAAGGGTGCGCGCAAGGCGGCCACCATCAATGCGGACAAGCGGGACAGCAGCAGCACCTCGTCGCCCTGCCCCTGCGTGAAATCCTTGATCAGGCGCTGCGTGTTGCCGCCGGCCAGGATGCCCGACAGGGCGCCCATGGCGAAGTTCAGGCGAAAACCCAGGTCATGGCGGCTGAGGTCAGGCAGGGTGCGCTGGAACGCGCCGAAGAAGCGGCCCAGCGTCTGGATGTAGTGGGTGTTGATGAAGTCGCGCACCACGGCGGAAGGCTCGGTGTAGGCGCGCCCCAGGAACTGCAGGAAGCTGCCGGCATGCGGGCCGCTGTCATCACGGAACAGGCGAACGGCAGGCAGGAACATCGCCGCCAGCACATGCTCGCAGGTGAGCTGGTCACCGAACTGCTTTTCGAAGGTGTCGAGCATGGCGATCCGCTGCTCATTGAGCGGATCTAGCTTGCGCGCCAGCACCGATTGGATCAGTGCGTCCTTGCTGCCGAAGTGGTAGTTCACCGCAGCCAGGTTGACGCCGGCGGCGCTGGTGATCTGCCGCATCGACAGGGAATCGAACCCGCCCGAGATGAACAGTTCTTCCGCCGCATCGAGGATGCGCGACTTGGTGGCCTGGGGCGACAGTTTGGTGGTGGCTGACGGCATACGTTGGACCGGGAACCTACAAACGTTTCAAACGTTCGTTTCATGTTTCGGGGCGTATCCTAAGCGAAGAGCCTGGGCCGCGCGACACAGTTTTTAGACCCCACCCTCTAAACGGGTGGTCCGGCCGCTTTGCTGGGGTCTTCCCCTGCCTGCCCACCCGGGGGGCGGGCGCTAGAGTCTCGCTTTTTGCCGCCGAGCATCTACCGTGGACTGGATCCGAGCCTTCACCGCCAAGCCCTACCCGCCTCGCGAGGCCTTCGGGCTGGTCTGGCGCAACCTGGCAGGCGCGAGCTTTCGCAACCCGCATGCCCTGCGATTCACACCACGCCATACGCGGCTCAACGAGATTCAGCCGCAGCTGACCCTGGGCCTGGGCGGCGACGTGATGTCCATGTTCGGCAAGGCCTTGCGTTTCGCGCCGGAGGTGGCCAGCTTCTTCAGTCCCTGCGACAAGGTGCTGCTGAACTTCGAGGGCGTGATCACCGAGCAGCGGCAGATCTCGCCCGACCAGAAGCACACGCGCCCGATCCTGGGGGCGCTGGACGGGCTGGCATCTCGCGACAAGCTGGTGCTGTCGCTGGCCAACAACCACACCGGCGATTTCGGCGAGGACGAGTGCCGTCGCAGCCTGACCCTGCTGCAGGCCGAAGGCTTCACCGCCTTCGGCCTGACCGAGAGCCCCTTCATCGACCTGCATGAGCGCCTGCGCGTGGCCACGGGCACGCGCTGGAGCAACCGCGAAGGCCGCCACCTGGCCTGGTTGCGGGATCCGGTGCAGTTCGTGCGCCCAGGTGCATTCAATCTGCTCTATCCCCACTGGGGCTACGAACTGGAGGTCTACCCCCGGCAGGACCTGGTCGCGCAGATGGACGCGTGGCTGACACGCTTCGACGCCGTGGTGGGCCACCACAGCCACACGCCCCAACCCATCACCGTGCAGCGCGGGGCGGACGGGCTGCAGCGGCTGGCCGCGTATTCGCTGGGGGACCTGTGCTTCGGCATGGCCTACGCCAGGCTGCCCACGTTCAAGTACTACGCCTATGGGCTGATCGCGCGCGCCACACTGGGCCCGCTGGTGTCCAACCCCGATCGATGGGCCATCGGGGACCTGAGCTGGTCATTCGTCGAATGCCGCCCGCTGGGCAAAGGCCAGGGCTTCGAGGTGGTGCTGCGGGACCAGATCCCGCTGTTCAACGCCAGGGACATCCCCTCGGCGACCGCGGCGCACCGCCCGGCTCAAGCCACAGGCTGAGACTGAGGCGACGCAGCCGGGTCGATCCGGCTGACCAGCACCTGGTCGATCTTGAAGTTGTCGACGTCCATCACCTCGAAGCGGAAACCACTCCACTCCACCGCGTCCGTCTTGCGAGGGATGCGGCGCAGCATCACCATCAGGAAGCCGGCCAGGGTGTCGTACTCCTCCTGGTGCGGCAGGGCCCACAGGTCGAGCGCGCGCATCACGTCGGGGATGGCCGTGGTGCCGTCGATCAGCCACGAGTTCTCGTCGCGGCGCACGATCTGCTCTTCATCCAGCGGCGCCACCAGCTCGCCCATCACCGTGTTCATCACGTCGTTGATGGTGATGATGCCGACCACCAGGCTGTACTCGTTGACGATGACGGCGAAGTCTTCGTGCGCATGGCGGAACTGGCTCAGCATCTCCGACAGGGTGAGCCGGTCGGGCACGATCAGCACCTTGTTGATCAGGCCCTCGGCCTTGAGCGAGATGGGTTGGGCATTGAGCACGCGGTTGAGCAGGTGCTTCGAATCCACATAGCCCAGCACCTGGTCAATGCCACCATCACAGACCAGGTAGGTGGAGTGCGGGTACTGCGCGATGCGGGCACGGATCAGCACCTCGCTGTCGTCCAGCAGGAAATGCACGATGCGCTCGCGCCCGGTCATCGAGGTGGTCACCAGGCGCGTGTCCAGCTCGATCACGTTCTCGATGACCTGGTGTTCCGCCCCGGCCAGCACACCGGCTTCGGCGCCGGCCTGGGCCATGGCCAGGATGTCGTCGGGCGTGACCTTGTCGTCGCGGCGCTCCGGCAGCCCGAGCAGGTGCGACAGCAGATCGGTCAGCCGCTTGAAGAACCACACCACCGGCTTGAACACGGTGGCGAAGTACTGCATGGGCATGACCACGTTGACCGCCACGCGCTCCGGCGCGGCCATGCCCAGGCGCTTGGGCAGCAGGTCGGCCACCAGGATGAACAGGCTGGTGACCAGCAGGAAGGACAGCACCCAGCCCCAGCGCTCCGACGCCAGCGGGTCGACACCCAGCAGGTTGAGCAAGGATCCCATGGCGGGTGAAAAAGCGCCCTCGCCCACCAGGCCCGCCAGGATGGCCACGGTGTTCTGCCCGATCTGGATGACGGTGAAGTAGTCGCCCGGCTCGTCCTGCACGTTCATGACGGCCTGGGCACGGCGGTCGCCCTGGTCGAGCAACTGGCGCAGGCGCAGGCGGCGCGACGCTGCAACCGAGAGTTCAGCCATCGAGAACAAGGCGCTCAGGCCGATCAGCAGGGCAATGAGCAGCAGGCTTTCGGTGGTTTCCATGACGCCAGTGTAGCCATTGCCCTGGGCGCACGTGCCGCCAAGGTCTGGCTCACAGCGGCTGTACGCGGTCTGTCGGGCAGCCCTGGTCCAGCCAGGCCTGCCATTCGTCGGCCAGGCGCTCGCACTCGACCACGGCGCGCCGCCAGTGGTCGATGCGGGTGTCGTTGTCCAGGGTCTTGAAATCGGTTCGGTCGGGCAACTTGCCGCCGGGCAAGGTGGCCACCCAGGCCGGGTTGGGGGCCAGCAGGATCATGTTGTCCAGCGCCGGCGTGGCGCGGTGTCGGCGCTTGAGGCCCTTGTCCAGCCAGCCCGGGATCACCTGCTGCTGGAAATGCGGGTAGAGCACCACCCCCTGCGCCATGCCGGAGAAAGGCCAGTGGAAGTGGTAGTCCACGATGCCGCCATCCCAGTGCGCGCCAGCGGGGCAGCCGGGGATGTCGTGCACCGGATCCAGCACGAAGGGGATGCTGCACGAGGCCTGCAGGGCAGGCAGGAAGTTCTGCTCGCTCAGCGGCACGACGCGGGTGGGCTGGTCATCAAGTTGGAGTGGTGCCTGGCCCGCCACTGAAAACACCGTGCGCTCCAGCCAGCGGCCCACCGTGCGGCGCGACACCGCGTTGCCCAAAGCAAGGCCTGCGAACCCCGCCAGCGTACCCAGGCGACCAGGCCGTTGCAGCAGGCCCAGCCCACGTGAGGTGACCATGTGCAGGCGCCAGCGCGGATGCGCCAGCATGCCTTGCAGCGAGGCGCTGAAGAAGCTGTCCAGCGCCTTGGCGAAATCACTGCTCACGCGCTGCGGCGAAGGCATCTTGCGCCCGGGCTCCGGGTCGTAACGCTGTGAGATGTAGACGCTGGCCAGGCGCTCGAAAGCCTCGGCCGGGTTGGGCAGCAAGGCAGCGGCCATGCGCCAGGCGCCGATGGACGCCCCCACCAGGTCGAGCCGGTGGTTCGCATCGGCCTGTGGCAGCCACTTCCCGAAGAGGTGGCGGTCAAGGTGGGTGAGGATGAGCCCTTTGGGCCCGCCGGCGGCCGCGGGCACCAGGCGCACATCGGCGGGCGTCAAGCCCTGCTGCCGAAGATGCGCCAACGCCCGTGGCCCTGCATGGATGTGCAAGGCCTGCATGGTGTCGATCGTGTAACGGAGGATGCGTCAGGCGGCTTGCCGCAGTTGCGGCATGTCGCCTCTGTGCAGATCGTACAGCTTTCGAACCCAGACCAGGGCCGGCCGGTTCATGTCCAAGGAAATCGATCGGGGACGCAGCAGCCCGACGTAATCGGGCGTGGAGTACACGGGGTGTTGCGACGGGCACGCCAGCGGCGCCAGCAGCGAGGCCGCGGTGATGTCGGCCACCGACAGGCGCGAGCCCACCAGGTACAGGCGCCCATCGCTCAGGCGGCCTTCCAGCCAGGCCAGCGCCTGCAGGATGCGCTCTTCCGATCGCTTGGCCGCACTGGGCGTGATGTTGAGCCGGAACTTGAAGACCTGCTTGATCAGCGGGTAGCCCAGCCGGACCAGCCGGTGCTTCCAGCCTTGGGCGTGGTCGGTCCACAGGGCCAGGATTTTGTCGTCGTGCCGGAAGGCATCGAGGTAGAGGAAGCGGGCGATGTCGCGGCCGATGTTGTCGAAGCGGTCTTCGATGGCCAGGCACTCTTCGCGCAGCTCGACCCCTTGCGGCAGCAGGCCCAGGGGACCATGGCGCTCATCGAGCCACAGCAGGATGCGGGTGCTGTCCTGCACATGAACCTGGCGGCCGTTGAGGCGCTGCTCTCGCAGGATGGGCAGCGTCGTCTGGCCTTGGCCGCCCATGCGCAGCGCCGGCAGCATGTGGAAGGCCGGCGTCATGATCACTTCGCGAAAAGGCAGGCTGCTGGCTTGCAGCACCCAGCGGATCTTCTCGCTGTAGTGCGACATCGCGAACGTGAAAAGGGTCAGGCCCACCGGCTCCATGGGGTACTTCGAACGACAAGGGGAAGGAACGGTCAGCATACCCGCAAGCCCCCCGCTTGTCGGCCCCCACGATGCGGGAAGCGCCCCCCGCGAATGGGTAGATCCGCGCAAATATGAGCGTTGCCCGGCTCAGCGCTTGGTCTGCAGCTTGGCGAAGGCTGCGGCCATCGCCGACTCGCCCTGTGGCTGCGGAGCGCCCCGCCCTGCCCCGCCGCCCACGCGCTCGTTGCGCGCCGCCGGCTTGAAGCCGTTGTCGCGGGCGCCACCGCCGCTTCGCGCGCCCGGCGCCGCGTCCAGTTTCATGGTCAGCGAGATGCGCTTGCGGGCCAGGTCGACCTCCAGCACCTTCACCTTGACGATGTCGCCGGTCTTGACCACCTCGCGCGCATCGGTGACGAACTTGTTGGACAGCTGGCTCACGTGCACCAGGCCGTCCTGGTGCACACCCAGGTCGACGAAGGCGCCGAACTGGGCCACGTTGCTCACGGTGCCCTCGAGCACCATGCCCTCCTGCAGGTCCTTGAGGTCTTCCACGCCATCGTTGAAGCGCGCCACCTTGAAGTCGGGGCGCGGGTCGCGGCCCGGCTTTTCCAGCTCGCCCAGGATGTCCTTGACGGTGATGACGCCGAACTTGTCGTCGGCGAACAGCTCGGGCTTGAGCGTGCGCAGCACGTCGCTCTTGCCGATCAGATCACCGATGGCTTTGCCCGTCTGGGCCAGCATCTTCTGCACCACCGGGTAGGTCTCGGGGTGCACGCCCGAGATGTCCAGCGGGTTGTCGCCATCGCGGATGCGCAGGAAGCCCGCCGCCTGCTCGAAGGTCTTGGCGCCCAGCCCGGCCACGTCCATCAACTGCTTGCGGTTCTTGAAGGCACCGTTGGCATCGCGCCAGCGCACGATGCTGTTGGCCACGGCCGAGCTCAGGCCCGACACGCGCGACAACAAGGGTGCCGACGCCGTGTTCAGGTCCACCCCCACGGAGTTCACGCAGTCTTCGACCACGGTGTCCAGCGTGCGGGCCAGTTCACTCTGGTTGACATCGTGCTGGTACTGACCCACGCCGATGCTCTTGGGATCGATCTTGACCAGCTCGGCCAGCGGATCCTGCAGGCGGCGCGCGATGGACACGGCGCCGCGCAGGCTCACGTCCAGCTCGGGCAGTTCCTTGCTCGCGAACTCGGAGGCCGAGTACACCGACGCGCCCGCCTCGCTCACCACCACCTTCTCGATGTGGGTGCCAGGGGCCAGTTGCTGGATGCGCTTGATCAGGTCGGCGGCCAGCTTGTCGGTCTCGCGGCTGGCGGTGCCGTTGCCGATGGCGATCAGGTTGACGCCATGCGTGGCGCACAACCGGCCCAGCGTGTGGATCGAGCCTTCCCAATCCTTGCGGGGCTCGTGCGGGTACACGGTCGAGGTGTCCAGCACGCGGCCGGTGTCGCTCACCACGGCCACCTTCACGCCGGTGCGGATGCCCGGGTCCAGCCCCATCACCACGCGCTTGCCGGCGGGAGCGGCCAGCAACAGATCGCGCAGGTTCTCGGCGAACACCTTGATGGCCGTGGCCTCGGCGGATTCGCGCAGGCGGGAGAAGAGATCGCGCTCCAGGCTGAGCGAGAGCTTGACCTTCCAGGTCCAGGCGACGGTCTTGCGGATCAGGTCATCTGCCGGGCGCTTGCTGTGGCTCCAGCCCAGGTGGATGGCGATACGGCCCTCGGCCATGGTCGGCTTGCCGGGTACGGTTTCTTCATCGAGCACCAGCTTGGCATCGAGGAACTCCTGCGTGCGGCCGCGGAACACGGCCAGCGCGCGGTGCGAAGGCACGGTGCGGATGGGTTCGTCGTAGTCGAAGTAATCACGGAACTTGGCCACATCGGGGTTGTTCTCGTCCTTGCCGTCCATCAGCTTCGACTTGAACAGGCCCTCCTGCCACAGCCAGTCGCGCATCTTGCCGATCAGCGTGGCGTCTTCGGCCCAGCGTTCGGACAGCAGGTCGCGCACGCCATCGAGCACGGCCAAGGCATCGGCGAAACCGCCCTCGGCGTTGATGAAGGCAGCAGCCTCGGCGGCCGGATCGAGCGACGGATCGGCGAACAGCTTGTCGGCCAGGGGCTCCAGGCCGGCTTCGCGGGCGATCATGCCCTTGGTGCGGCGCTTGGGCTTGTAGGGCAGGTACAGGTCTTCGAGTTCCTGCTTCGTGGGCACGGTCTCGATGGCGGCACGCAGTTCAGGGGTGAGCTTGCCCTGCTCGTCGATGCTCTTGAGCACGGCGGCGCGGCGGTCTTCCAGCTCACGCAGGTAGCCCAGGCGGGCCTCCAGGTCACGCAACTGGGTGTCGTCCAGGCCGTCGGTGGCTTCCTTGCGGTAACGGGCGATGAAGGGCACGGTGGCCCCGCCGTCCAGCAGGTCGATGGCGGCTTTGACTTGCGCGGGGCGAACCTTGAGTTCGGCCGCCAGTTGCATCAGGATCTTGTCCAAGGGAAGGCCTCGTGAAGCAGGTCGAGAGGGGGCGCAGTTTGCCACAGTGCGTCCCGCGAGTTCCGCCCCGGCATCGGCGACAATACGAGGTTTGTTCCGCGCCCGATTTCCCAGCTTTCACCATGGCCCTGATCCCTTACGCCCTCTCCAAATCCGTGCTCTTCAAGATGGACCCGGAGGATGCGCACGAGCTCATCATGAACTCGCTGGCCGCCTTCCAGAACACGCCGCTGGCCTGCCTGTGGGGCAACACCCGCGTGGACGATCCGGTCGAGCTGGCCGGCCTGCGCTTTCCCAACCGCATCGGCATGGCCGCCGGGCTGGACAAGAACGGCCGCGTGATCGACGGCCTGGGCGCCATGGGCTTCGGCTTCGTCGAGGTAGGCACCGTCACGCCGAAAGGGCAGGCAGGCAATCCGCGCCCGCGCATCTTCCGCCTGCCCGAGGCCCAGGCCCTGATCAACCGCCTGGGGTTCAACAACGAGGGGCTGGACGCCTTCGTGGCCAATGTGAAAAAGGCCCGCTACCGCCAGAGCGGCGGCCTGCTGGGCCTGAACATCGGCAAGAACGCCGCCACGCCCATCGAGAACGCGGTGGACGACTACATCCTGTGCCTGGATGGCGTCTACCCGCATGCCGACTACGTGGTGGTCAACATCTCGTCGCCCAACACCAAGAATCTGCGCACCCTGCAGAGCGACGAAGCGCTCGATGCCCTGCTCGGCCGCCTGCAGGAACACCGCCAGACACTGATCCAGCGCCACGGCCGCACCGTGCCCATGTTCGTGAAGATCGCACCCGATCTGGATGAAACCCAGGTGGGCGTGATCGCCGCCACGCTTCAGAAGAACGGACTGGATGGCGTGATCGCCACCAACACCACCCTGTCGCGCGATGCCGTGAAGGGCCTGCAACATGGTGAAGAAACCGGCGGTCTGAGCGGGCGCCCGGTGTTCGAGGCCAGCAACCAGGTGATCCGCCAGTTGCGCGCAGCCCTCGGCCCGCGCTTTCCCATCATCGGGGTGGGTGGCGTGTTCAGCGGGGCTGATGCCCGCGCCAAGCGCGAAGCCGGCGCCGACCTGGTGCAGATCTATTCGGGCCTGATCTACGAAGGCCCGGGGCTGGTCAACGACTGCGCGCGGGCACTCAAGGCCTGATCAACGCTGGCCTTGCGACGCAGCCGCGGCCGCCAGGCCAGGCTCGGGCGCGCTGGCAAAGGTGCGGCGGTACAGGCCCGCGTCCACCGCACGCACGGCGCGCTGCAAGGATTCCAGCAACTCCTTCTGGCTGGTCAGCGCGGGCCGCGCATAGCGCGACATCAGCTTCGTCAGCATCAGGTTCTGGCGCACCGAGGGTTGTTCGATCAGCTCGCACAACTCGTTGGCCAGGCTGGCGGTGAGGCGCAGCCAATCGCCGGGGCTTTCGGGTCGACGCGGTGACACGTTCACGCTCAAGGGGCGGGCCGCCTGGATGAAGTACTCCGGGAAGCCCCAGTAGCGCAGCACCGCCGCCGTCAGTTCATCCGGATGGATGCCCAGCACCGCGCCCGTGGCCGCGTCCATCGTCATCCCGGGCGTGGGCTTGCCTTCTGCCTCCGTGGGCGGCCCGGGCATGGTCAGCCGGTTGATCTGGGCCGATTCTTCAGGGAAGTGGTAGAGGATCAGCAGACGGCCCAGGCGCTGGGACATGGCCGCCATCATGGCCTCTTCATCGCCGATGTTGAAGGGGCGCAACCAGCGGGCCGCCAGCGCGGCCACGCACGCCACCTTGAGCTCGGTTTCCAGTGCCGTCACGGCGGCTTCACCGGCCTGGGCGCCCTGCAGCGAACTCGATGCCTGCAGCACGCCCGGCCAGGTGCGCAGCGTGCCGCACACCTTTCGCAGGCCCTGCTGCCCCAGCAGCACGATGGCGCGCCCCAGGCTGCAGGAGGGGTCCTCGTTGCCGCCCATCTGGTAGCGGGCCGTGTTCACGGCGCGCAGCAGTTCCCAGGCCAGGGCCGGGTCCAGCACGATCTGGCTGACCATGTCGTCCACGCGGAGCTCCTCACGCGTGAACACCTTGAGGATGCCGCCCATGTCCCGCGCCCGGCTGGGCAGGTGCCCCACCGATTCGAGGCGGTCCATGATGAGCGCCAAGGGCCCGGAGTCTTCCTGGCTGTTGGTCTTGATCCAGTTCTGCAGCGCGCTGATCAACGTGCGGGCGTTCAGGTAGCGCTGCCGGGACTGCCGGTCGGTCGCCCGGTTCACGATGGAGCGCAGCGTTTCCGCCACAGGTTGCGGCGTGCTCCACGGCAGCCGCACGATCTCCGGTCCCACGCGCAGCGATGCGCTGGCCAGGTCCGGGTCATCCAGCGCAGGGTGCCCGGCCAGCAGGCGGTGCAGCAGCAAGCCGGCCATCAGCACATCGCGCTCGGCTGCCACGCGCTGCTCCTGCCTTGAACCTGTGCCTGGGGCCGTGGGCGCCCCTGCACCCAGGCCGCCGGGGCGTGGCAGGGCGAGCCCTACCGCCAGGCCCGCCACCTTGATGTGGCCAGCGCTGTCGAGCATCACGTTGGCCAGTTCCAGATCCTTGTGGGCCGTGCCGGCCTCATGGGCGTAGGCCAGGGCCTCGAGCAATTCGATCGTCCAGTTGACGATGTCCACCACCGTGGGCAACGGGTGGCTGGGCTGCATGCGCTCGTGCAGGCTGAGGGCGCCGCCGCGCTCATACACCGCGTAGGGCCAGCCTTCATGGATACCGATGTCCAGCACCTGTGCCAGGCGGGGATGTTTCAGCCGCGAGGCCAGCAGCACTTCCTGGCTCCAGGCATCCTTGTCCTGCTCGGACTTGGGCTGGGCCCTGGGCACACACAGCAGCACCTCGGCCTGGCTGGCCGTGTCATGCGCCAACCAGGCGTACGACACGGAACTCTTGCCCAATAGCTGACGCAGCTCGAAGCGCCCGAAACGCCGAGCCGGCGACGCACTGGGAGGCATCACATCAGCCGAGTCCATTGACAACCAACCCATCCATCATCAAAACAAGAATAAATTTGCAGACGCACGACACAGATACATTTAAACGCAAATCCGGACAACTGAACCGATGATCAGACCCTAAGAACACCGGGCATTTTTCACTCTCCGAACGCCAGCATGCCAAGGCAGGCTATGTTCGCCATTGATAAATCATGCACCCACGTCAGATAAGGCTGCAGGGTTGTGTGTCAAAATTTATCCCAGCTACCCCACAAAGGGTTCCGCTTCAAGGACAGTCTCATGAGCAACGAATTGATCAAACATGTGAGCGACGCGTCGTTCGACGCCGACGTGCTTCAGGCCGCCACCCCCGTGCTGGTGGATTACTGGGCCGAATGGTGCGGCCCCTGCAAGATGATCGCCCCGATCCTGGACGAGGTGGCCGACACCTATGACGGACGGGTCACCATCGCCAAGATGAACGTGGACGAAAACCGTGCCGTGCCCGCCCAGTTCGGCATCCGCGGTATTCCCACCCTGATGATCTTCAAGTCCGGTCAATTGGCCGCAACCAAGGTCGGCGCCTTGTCCAAGGCCCAGCTGACCGCGTTCATCGACGCCAACCTGTGATCTGAAAAAGGGCCTCACTGCCCTTATACTGTGCCCATGCCGCCGGATCGGTGATACGTCTCACCGGCCGGCAGCAAGAGCCAAGGTCTTGAACCCGGGCTCGCATCGCCGGTCATCCTTTTCCTAGCGACCGCCCGGCAAGCACGGCATCCGTTCATCGGATGCACCACTCCCCCACACCGTTCCAATCCGCCACACATCGGTTCGACAGGCCCTTTGCGCAAGCACACCTGCTCCGAGAACGGTTTTGTACAGGGTACAGATCCATGCATCTTTCCGAACTGAAGGCGCTGCACATTTCGACTCTGGTCGACATGGCCGAGTCCTTGGAGATCGAAAACGTCGCCCGCATGCGCAAGCAAGAGCTGATGTTCGCGATCATGAAGAAGCGCGCCAAGGCTGGCGAGCAGGTCTTCGGCGACGGCGTCCTCGAAGTGCTGCCTGACGGCTTCGGCTTCCTGCGTGCGCTAGACGCCAGCTTCCTGGCCAGCACCGACGACATCTACCTGTCGCCCAGCCAGGTGCGCCGCTTCAATCTGCACACCGGCGACATGATCGAAGGCGAAGTGCGCGTGCCCAAGGATGGCGAGCGCTACTTTGCCCTGGTCAAGGTGGACCGCGTCAACGGCATGTCGCCCGAGGTCAACAAGAACAAGATCCTGTTCGAGAACCTCACGCCCCTGTTCCCGACCGAGCAGTTCAAGCTCGAGAGCGACAAGATCAAGAGCGACGACAACGTCACCAGCCGCATCATCGACCTGATCGCCCCCATCGGCAAAGGCCAGCGCGCCCTGCTGGTGGCCCCGCCCAAGAGCGGCAAGACGGTGATGATGAAGAACCTGGCGCATGCGCTGGTGGCCAACCACCCTGACGTGCACCTGATCGTGCTGCTGGTCGACGAGCGCCCGGAAGAAGTGACCGAAATGCAGCGCACCGTGCGCGGCGAGGTCATCAGCTCCACCTTCGACGAGCCGGCCCAGCGCCATGTGCAGGTCGCCGAAATGGTCATCGAACGCGCCAAGCGCCTGGTCGAACTCAAGCAGGACGTGGTCATCCTGCTGGACTCCATCACCCGACTGGCGCGCGCTTACAACAACGTGCTGCCCAGCTCCGGCAAGGTGCTGTCCGGCGGTGTGGATTCCAACGCCCTGCAGCGCCCCAAGCGCTTTTTCGGCGCGGCCCGCAACATCGAAGAAGGCGGCTCGCTCACCATCATCGGCACCGCGCTGGTCGACACCGGCAGCCGCATGGACGAAGTGATCTACGAAGAGTTCAAGGGCACCGGCAACTGCGAAATCCACCTGGATCGCCGCATGGCCGAAAAGCGCGTGTACCCCTCGATCCTGATCAACAAGTCGGGCACCCGCCGCGAAGAGTTGCTGCTCAAGCCGGAGATCCTGCAAAAGAGCTGGATCCTGCGCAAGCTGCTCTACCCGATGGACGAGATCGACGCGATGGAGTTCGTGCTCGACAAGATGCGCTCGACCAAGAACAACCACGACTTCTTCGACATGATGCGTCGCGGTGGCTGACCTGTTCAGCGCATTGCAAAAAGCAGCCTGCGGGCTGCTTTTTGCTTGGCCGGGTATTTCATGGCCCAAATCGGGCTATAATCCAAGGTTTTCCGGCTGTCGGAAAGTGCGCAGGCATGGTGCCTGCGTGGCTGCCGATGATGCAAACAGCATGAGGTTCCTATGAAAGAAGGCATTCACCCTGGTTACCGCGACGTTCTGTTCGTGGACCTGTCCAACGGCTTCAAGTTCGTGACGCGTTCGTGCGTGCCCACGAAGGAAACCGGCAAGACCGACGACGGTCGTGAACTGCCGCTGTTCAAGCTGGAAACGTCGTCCGAATCGCACCCGTTCTACACGGGTCAGCAAAAGAGCGTGGACACCCTGGGCGGTCGCGTCGAGAAGTTCCGCAACAAGTTCGCTCACCTCAAGAAGTGATGCATGTCCGCTCCGTGCGGATGATCAAAAGGGCAGCTCAGGCTGCCCTTTTTGTTTGCGCTCCACTTCCGCTGCCTCTTTGCCGGCGTCACCGCGCCTGGCCGCCGATTGCCGAGTAAGATCGCCGCCGAATGCAAGCCGACAACCAAGCCCACGTCACCCCTGCGCTGGTGACAGAAAAAGCCGTTCGCCGCCTGCCGCGCTGGGCGCTGTGGGCCTTCTGCGCCGCCTATGTGCTGCCTGGCCTGTTCGGCCGCGACCCCTGGAAGAACGCCGACATCGCCTCTTTCGGCCAGATGTGGAGCCTGGCCCTGGGCCAGGCCTCGTGGTGGGCACCCCATGTCGGCGGCGTGTCCCCGGGCAGTGGCGGCATCCTGCCTTACTGGCTGGGCGGCGGCTTCATTGCGGTGCTCAGTCCCATCATGGATCCGGCATTCGCCGCCCGTGTGCCCTTTGCCCTGCTGCTGGGTGCTGTGCTCGCCCTGACCTGGTACACCACCTACCACCTGGCCCGCACCGACGCGGCTCAGCCGCTGCCCCTGGCCTTCGGTGGCGAAGCACCGGCGGCCGATTACGCCCGCGCGCTGGCCGACGGCGCCCTGCTCGCCCTGGTGGCCACGCTGGGCCTGCTGCAGATGGGGCACGAAACCACGCCCGAACTGCTGCAGTTGACCGGCAGCGCGCTGTTCATGTACGGGCTGGCTGCTGCCCCGTTGCGCCATCTCAAGGCACGTCTGGCGACCGTGGGCAGCCTGGCGCTGCTGGCCACCAGCGGCAGCCCGACGGTCGCCATGATGCTGGCCGGCGTGGGCGTGCTGGTGTGCTGGCAGTCGCAAGAAGAGGGGATGCGCCGCTACGGCCTGTGGGTGATTGGCGCCGGCGTGATCGCCGCCGCCCTGGCCACCGTTCTCACACTGGCCCAGTTGTCCGGCTGGAACTGGAAAGTGGGACATGAGATCGAACCCGGCCAGTTGGTCAAGCTGATCATCTGGTTCACCTGGCCTGCCCTGCCGCTGGCCGCACTCACGGTATGGAAGTGGCGGCGCCAGTGGCTGCGGCGGCACATCGCCGTGCCGCTGTGCTCGGCCTTGGTCGGGATCGCTGCCTGTATCGCGATGAGCAGCAGTGACCGCGCCCTGCTCCACTCTCTGCCACCGCTGGCCGTGCTGGCCGCCTTCGCGCTACCGGCGCTCAAGCGTGGCTTGAGTGGCGCCATCGACTGGTTCTCGGTGTTCTTCTTCACCATCGCCGCCCTGGCCATCTGGCTGGTGTATGCGGCCATGCACACGGGCTGGCCCGCCAAGACGGCTGCCAACGTGGCCAAGCTGGTGCCGGGCTACACGGCCGAGGTGTCCTGGGTGGCGCTGGGCTTCGCGATGCTGGGCACGCTGGCCTGGCTGCTGCTGGTGCGCTGGCGCACCGCACGCCACCGCGCGGCCTTGTGGAAAAGCCTGGTGCTGCCCGCGGGCGGCGTGGCCCTGGTGTGGCTGCTGCTGATGTCGCTGCTGCTGCCCGTGCTGGATCAGGCCAGAAGCTACCGCCTGCTGCTAGACCGCGTGGCCACCCACGTGCAGCCGGGCCAGTGCGTGCTGGCACCCAATGCGTCGGTGGGGCTGCTGACTGCGCTGGAATATTTTGGCAAGCACACGGTGTACGGTCAGACAGGTGTCGAACGCTACCCACCCGCGGGCTGCCAGTGGCTGATGATCAGCCTCAGCGCACGCCAGGACGAGCCTTCGCCGCCCGGCTGGACGTTCGTCTCCCGCGAGCGTCAGCGGACGCAGAACTCGGAGTCAGTGGCGATTTACCGGCGCCACCCCTGATTCCCGAGCAGCCAATGGCACGGGATCAGAGCGGCTTGAGGCGCACCCGCGCCACGGGCACGGTGAGCGTGAAGATCGAGCCCTTGCCCTTCTCGCTGGTGATGCGCAGTTCGCCACCGTGGCGCTGCACCACGTGCTTGACGATCGACAGCCCCAGCCCAGTGCCGCCGGTGTCGCGTGAACGGCTGCCGTCGACGCGGTAGAAGCGTTCCGTCAGGCGCGGGATGTGCTCGGCGTCAATGCCGATGCCGCTGTCCTTGACCGAGAACTCTCCGCTGCCATCTGGCAAGGTACGCCACGCCACGCCGATGTGCCCGCCCTCCGGCGTGTAGCGGATGGCGTTGGACACCAGGTTGCCCATGGCGCTGAGCCATTCGCTTTCCACACCGGCGATCTCGACCACCGTGTGGGCGGGCGAGATGGTGCTGGTGAACTCGTGCCGCCCCTGCGACAGGCCCTTGGCATCGTTCTCGATGCGCTGCAGCACATCGCTCATGCGGCACCAGTGGTCGGCCGTCGGGCGCGGGCTGCCTTCGATCTGCGCCAGCATCAGCAGGTCAGAAACCAAAGTCTGCATGCGCTCGGATTGCTGGCCCATCAAGGTCAGCACACGCCTGCGCTCGACCTCGGTCAAAGGCAGGTTGGCCATGGTCTCGATGAAGCCGTTGAGCACCGTCAGCGGGGTGCGGATCTCGTGCGACACATTGGCCACGAAGTCGCGGCGCATGGCCTCTGAGCGCTCGCGCTCGGTCACGTCCTGCGACAGCACGATGCGCAGGCCATCGCCATAGTTGCGCACCACGACGGACAAGGTGCCCTGCCCGCCCCGCGGCATCAGGAACTTCACCGGCTCAGTCTGCTCCTCGCTGGCCAGGTACTGGACGAATGCAGGCACGCGCACCAGGTTGGTCACACGCTGCGCCAGGTCTCGCACAGGGTCCAACCCGAAGTGCGATGCCGCCGTGCGGCTGATCCAGGTGATGTGCTCGGACGCGTCCAGCAGCATCACGCCATTGGGCGAAGCGTCGATGCCGGACAGGAACTGCGACAGCCGTTCGCGTTCGTTGGCGGTCTCGCGCTCACGTTGGCGCAGCACGCGGTGCACGCGGTGCGACACCTCTCCCCACAGGCCGGGCAGCGCTGGCGGATCGGCCTCGGGGTTGCGAAGCCAGTCCAGCAGGCGGTAGCCCTTGAGGGTGTCCAGCACGGACAGGCCGACCACGGCCAGGGCCGCGCCGCCGATGGCCATGCGGGCCGGGTAGCCCAGGTGGTGGCCGATCCACCAGCCCACGCTGGCGCCCAGGGCCCCGGTGAGCACGCGTGTGCTGACACGCGACAGCAGCCACGAATTGCTTGTATCGATCACGAACGGAACCGCTGTTGTGCGAGTGTCGGAGGTGTGCCGCCGCTCAGGCCGCGTTGGCCAGTTGCTGCGTGAGGCGGTAGCCCGCGCCACGCACCGTCTCGATCATCTGCGAGCGCTGCACACCCGAGAGGGCTTCGCGCAGGCGCTTCACATGCACATCGACCGTGCGCTCTTCGATGAAGACGTGGTCGCCCCAGACGCGGTCCAGCAACTGCGCACGGCTGTGAACACGCTCCGGGTGCGTCATGAAGAAATGCAGCAGCTTGAACTCGGTCGGGCCGATCTTCACGTCCTGCTCTTCGCAGGACACGCGGCGCGTGGCCGGATCCAGCCGCAGGCCGGCGATCTCTACTGCCGAATCGAGCGCCTGCGGCGCCTTGCGGCGCAGCACGGCACGCACGCGGGCCATCAGCTCCTGCGTGGAGAAGGGCTTGGTCAGGTAGTCGTCGGCACCAGCGTCCAGGCCGGCCACCTTGTCGGTCTCTTCGGCCCGGGCCGTGAGCATGATCACCGGCAGGTCCTTGGTGCGCTGCTGGCCGCGCCAGCGCTTGGCCAGGCTCAGGCCGGAGGCACCTGGAAGCATCCAGTCCAGCAACACCAGGTCGGGCAGCACGCGGTCCACCTCGTTCTGCGCGACCTCGCCATCGGGCGCCACCACCACCTCGAAGCCCGCGTGACGCAGGTTCAAGGTGATCAGTTCGGCGATCGCGGCTTCGTCTTCAACCACCAGCACTCGGCTCATAGGGCGGTCCTCACGGTCATTTGATGATGTCGGCCACGGCTTCGGGCGTGTTGTGACGCACGTCCGTACCCTTGACGATGTAGATCACCTGCTCGGCCAGGTTCTTGGCGTGGTCGCCCACGCGCTCGATGGCCTTGGCCACGAACACCAGGTCGATGGAGGCGGAGATGGTGCGCGGATCTTCCATCATGTAGGTGATCAGCTTGCGCATCAGGCCGTCGAACTCGGCGTCGATCTCATTGTCGTTCTTGATCACGTCCAGCGCCACGCCCACGTCCAGGCGGGCAAAGGCGTCCAGGGCCTTGCGCAGCGAGGCCGTGGCCAGGTTGGCCTCGAAGGACACGTCGCTCACCGGCAGGCGCAGGCGGCTGGACACCCCCGTGTTGATCAGGCGCTGCACCGTGCGCGCGATGCGGGCGGCTTCGTCGCCCACGCGCTCCAGGTTGCCGATGGTCTTGGAGATGGCGATCAGCAGGCGCAGGTCGCGTGCCGTCGGCTGACGGCGGGCGATGATGGTGGACAGATCGGCATCGATCTCCATTTCCATCTGGTTGACCTTCTCTTCCTGCTGCAGCACTTGCGTGGCCACATCGCCACCGAAGTTGGTCAGGGCGTAGATGGCCTGGGCCACCTGGGATTCGACCAGGCCGCCCATTTCGAGCACGCGTGTGGAGATGCCGCTGAGCTCGACATCGAACTGGCTGGACAGATGTTTTTCGACCATGTTGTTGGCTCCTGTGTTGTTCAGCCGAAGCGGCCCGTGATGTAGTCTTCGGTCTCTTTCTTCTTGGGCTTCATGAACAGGTCGGACGTGGGTCCGAACTCAATCAGCTCGCCCAGGTACATGTAGGCGGTGAAGTCCGAGCAACGTGCAGCCTGCTGCATGTTGTGGGTCACGATCAGCACGGTGTAGTCGTCCTTGAGCTCATGGATCAGCTCTTCGATCTTGCCGGTGGAGATCGGGTCCAGCGCCGAGCAGGGCTCGTCCAGCAGCAGCACCTCGGGCTTGATGGCGATGCCGCGGGCGATGCACAGACGCTGCTGCTGACCACCCGACAGGCCCGAACCGCTCTGGTTGAGCTTGTCCTTGACCTCGTTCCACAGCGCGGCCTTCTTGAGGGCCCATTCGACACGTTCGTCCATCTCCGCGCGCGAGAGGTTCTCGAACAGGCGCACACCGAAGGCGATGTTGTCGTAGATCGACATCGGGAACGGCGTGGGCTTCTGGAACACCATGCCGACCTTGGCACGGATCAGGGAGACATCCTCCTTGGACTTCAGGATGTTCTGGCCGTCCAGCAGGATCTCGCCTTCGGCGCGCTGTTCGGGGTAGAGCTCGAACATGCGGTTGAAGGTGCGCAGCAGCGTGGACTTGCCGCAGCCCGAAGGACCGATGAAGGCGGTGACCTTCTTCTCGGGCAGCTCCATGTTGATGTTCTTGAGCGCATGGAACTTACCGTAGTAGAAGTTCATGTTGCGCACGGCCAGCTTGGCCTTGGCCGGGGTCGAGTGTTGCACCTTGGCGTCCATGATGATGGGGCTTTCTAAGGAATGCGAATGCGTTGTATGCGGTGGATGTTCAGCGTTGGCGGAACATGGTGCGGGCAATGACGTTCAGTGCCAGCACGCCGACCGTGATCAGGAAGACACCGGCCCAGGCCAGCTTCTGCCAGTTCTCGTACGGGCTCATGGCGAACTTGAAGATGGTGACCGGCAGGCTCGCCATCGGTTGGCTCAGGTCCGTCGTCCAGAACTGGTTGGACAGCGCGGTGAACAGCAGCGGTGCCGTCTCGCCCGAGATGCGGGCCACCGCCAGCAGGATGCCGGTGATCACGCCGGCACGGGCCGAGCGCAGGGTGATGGTGCCGATCACGCGCCACTTCGGCGTGCCGAGGGCGTAGGCGGCTTCACGCAGCGCGGCGGGCACCAGCACGAGCATGTTCTCCGTGGTGCGGATCACCACCGGCACCACGATCAGCGCCAGGGCCAGCACGCCGGCGAAGCCGGAGAAGGACTTCATCCTGGCCACCACGACGCTGTAGATGAACAGGCCCACCACGATGGACGGTGCCGACAGCAGGATGTCGTTGATGAAACGGGTGACGCTGCCCAGCCAGCCCTTCTGGCCATACTCGGCCAGGTAGATGCCGGCCATCACGCCCACCGGCGTGCCGATCAGCGTGGCCAGACCGACCATGATGAACGAGCCCATGATGGCGTTGGCCAGGCCGCCCGCGTCCATCGGCGGCGGCGTCATCTGGGTGAAGGTGGCGATCGCCAGACCGTCCATGCCCAGCCGAACGGTCTCGATCAGGATCCAGATCAGCCAGACCAGGCCAAAGGCCATGGCCCCCAGCGACAGCGTCAAGGCGATCGCGTTGATGCGCTTGCGGGCGGCGTGTTTCTTCAGGCGCGTGGCCTGCAGGGTGGCAGAGGTGCTCACGAACGGGCTCCTTCGGACTTCTTGAGACGGGCCAGCAGCACCTTGGAGAAGGCCAGCACGACAAAGGTGATGAAGAACAGGACCAGGCCGAGGTAGATCAGCGAGGCCTGGTGCAGGCCCTCGCCGGCTTCGGCGAACTCGTTGGCCAGGGCCGAGGTGATGCTGTTGGCAGCCTCGAACACCGACAGGGAGTTGAGCTGGTTCATGTTGCCGATGACGAAGGTCACGGCCATGGTCTCGCCCAGGGCACGGCCCAGGCCCAGCATGATGCCGCCGACCACACCGGTCTTGGTGTAGGGCAGAACGACCTTGCTCACCACTTCCCAGGTGGTCGAACCCAGGCCGTAGGCCGATTCCTTGAGCAGCGGAGGCGTCACCTCGAACACGTCACGCATCACCGACGCGATGAACGGGATGATCATGATCGCCAGGATGATGCCGGCCGACAGGATGCCGATGCCGACCGGCGGGCCGGAGAAGAAGGCCTCCAGCAGGGGCACGCCCACCGTCAGGTTCTGCAGCGGCTGCTGAACGTAGGTGGCCAGGATGGGGCCGAACACCAGCAGGCCCCACATGCCGTACACGATGGAGGGCACGGCCGCCAGCAGTTCCACCGCGATGCCCAGCGGGCGCTTGAGCCAGGCGGGCGACAGCTCGGTCAGGAACATGGCGATGCCGAAGCTCACGGGCACGGCGATCAGCAGCGCGATGAACGAGGTCATCAAGGTGCCGTAGATCATGACCAGGCCGCCGTAGGACTCCTGCACGGGGTCCCACTCGGTGCTGGTCAGGAAGCCCAGTCCGTATTTTTCGATGGCGGGCCAGGCGCCCACGATCAGCGAAATGATGATGCCGGCCAGCAAGGACAGCGTCAGGATGGCCGCAGAGCGGGCCAATAGCGCGAACACGGTGTCGGCCCAGGGGGAAGGACCGCGGCGCGAAGGGGGATTGCTCATGGGTGAGGATCGTTTTTGTCGAGAGGCAGATCCGAAATCATCGGCATCCGCCGGCAAGGTGGCACTCATGGTCAACCTCCGTCCAGGCCTTTGAAGGCATTGTTCGTGTCAGCAAAAGGCCGGAGCCCTGTGGCCAGGACCCCGGCAATGGTCTGTGAGACCAGATTTACTTGTAGGAAACAGGCTTGCCTGCGGTGTCCACCACGGTGGCCCACTGCTTGCGAACCAGGTCCTTCACGGACGTGGGCAGAGGAACGTATTCGAGATCGACAGCGGTCTTGTCGCCGTTGTTGTAGGCCCATTCGAAGAACTTCAGCGTGGCCGCGCCCTGGGCAGGCTTGTCCTGCGACTTGTGCACCAGGATGAAGGTGGCGCCGCTGACAGGCCATGCGTCCTTGCCAGCCTGGTTGGTCAGGATCTGGTAGAAGCTCTTGGTCCAGTCGGCGCTGGCGGCAGAGGCCTTGAAGGCGTCGTCGTTGGGCTGAACGTAGGTGCCGGCCGCGTTGCGCAAGGCCACGTGCGACATCTTGTTCTGCTTGGCGTAGGCGTATTCCACGTAGCCGATCGAGTTGGGCAGGCGCTGCACGAAGGCCGACACGCCTTCGTTGCCCTTACCACCGGCACCCGTGGGCCAGTTCACGGCGGTGCCTTCACCGACCTTGGACTTCCACTCGGCGTTCACCTTGGACAGGTAGTTCGTGAAGATGAAGCTGGTGCCGGAGCCGTCGGCGCGGCGGACCACGGCGATGGCGGCATCAGGCAGGGGCACGCCGGGGTTCAGGCCGGTGATGGCCGCGTCGTTCCACTTCTTGATCTTGCCCAGGTAGATGTCGCCCAGCACTTCGCCGGTCAGCTTGAGCTGGCCCGGGGTGATGCCCTTGACGTTGATCACGGGCACCACGCCACCGATCACGGTGGGGAACTGCACCAGGCCGTCCTTGGCCAGGTCTTCGTCCTTCAAGGGCATGTCGGAAGCACCGAAGTCCACCGTCTTGGCCTTGATCTGCTTGAGGCCTGCGCCGGAGCCGACCGACTGGTAGTTGATGCGCACGCCCGTGGCCTTGTTGTAGGCGTCAGCCCACTTGGAGTACACGGGAGCGGGGAAGGTAGCGCCCGCGCCGGTCACGTCTTGGGCCATGGCAGCGGTGGCAGCCAGGGTGAGAGCAGCAGCCACAGCGGTACGGATCATGTGGAATTTCATTCTTCGCCTTTCAGGGGTCGAGTGACAACAAAGTTGAACGCTGCGGACTGTAGGCATCAATTGTGACCAACTCATGACATGCGCCGGAATCGTTGTCATATGCGAAAAAGCCACCTGTGCATTCGACCCTGATTCAGGATGACAGCGGCTGTCATGTTTCAGACATGGAACTGTCATGTGACAAGTCTAAGGTGCTTGGCAGTCCGCCAACAAGGCGGCTTGAACAACCTCCCAAAGGAAGTCCTTCCATGAACCTGTCCTTGCGCCACCCTCTGGCCGCGGCCTGCCTGGCCTTGGCGACCCTGTCCACCTCTGGTCTGGCCCATGCTGCCGACACCGCCGTGTCGGTGGCCGCCCAGACGGCTGACCTGTCGACGTTTTCCCGCCTGGTGAAACAGGCCGGCCTGGAAAGCACGTTGAACAGCGGCGCTTTCACCGTGTTCGCGCCCAGCGACGAAGCCTTCAAGGCCGTGCCCGCCGACAAGCTCGACACGCTGGCCAAGGATCCGGAGCAGCTCAAGGCCCTGCTGACCTACCACGTGCTGTCGGGCAAGACCACCTCGGCCGCCATCGGCGAGAACAGCACCCCGGCCACCGTCAACGGTGCCAAGCTGGCCCTGTCGCGCGCCGGTGATTTCGTCACGGTGGACGATGCGATGGTCACCAAGGCCGATGTGGCCGCTGGCGACAGCGTGGTGCACGTGATCGACCGCGTGCTGACCCCGCCGAAGAAGTAAGGCTCAACAGGCCCATCGGCGGTCGCCGCCGTGGGCCATGCGGAGCATCACCCCCTGAGAGCCTGTGCCAGGCGTTCGCAGCAGCGATCGGCCAGCCCAGGCTCTCTCGCTTCCACCATCAGGCGCAGCAGCGGTTCGGTACCGGACGGCCGGATCAACACCCGCCCCTGCCCGGCCAGCTCCTGCTCCACCGCCACCTGGGCGGCCTTGAGCGACTCGCTCGACTTCCAATCTTGCCCGGGCTGCAGGCGCACGTTGATCAGGCGCTGCGGGAACAGCGTCACATCCTCCAGCCACTGCGACATCGAGCGCCCACTGCGCACCACGGCCTGCAGCACCTGCAGCGCACTGACGATGCCATCGCCCGTCGTGTGGCGGTCCAGGGCAATCAAGTGGCCTGAGCCCTCCCCTCCCAATTGCCAGCCACGGCTGATGAGCTCTTCGAGCACATAGCGGTCACCGACCTTGGCCCGCACGAATGGCACCTCGCGGGCCTTCAGGGCCAGCTCCACCGCCATGTTGGTCATCAAGGTGCCCACGGCGCCCGGCACGGCCTCGCCCCGGTCGAGGCGATCGGCCACCATCATGTAAAGCACTTCGTCGCCGTTGTAGAGGCGTCCCTGCTTGTCGACCAGTTGCAGCCGGTCTGCATCGCCGTCAAGCGCGATGCCATAGTCGGCATGGTTGGCCTTGACGGCCCGGATCAGGGCCTCGGGGTGTGTGGCCCCTACACCCTCGTTGATGTTCAGGCCGTCGGGCGAACAGCCGATGGCATGCACTTCGGCGCCCAATTCGTGGAACACATGCTTGGCCACGTGATAAGCGGCGCCATTGGCGCCATCGACCACCAGCTTCAGCCCCTTGAGCGAGAGCGCCGAATCGAAGGTGCTCTTGCAGAACTCGACATAGCGGCCGCGTGCGTCGTCCAGGCGCTTGGCCTTGCCCAGTTCTCTCGATGCCACCCAGGTGGGTGGCTGCTCCAGCGCCGCCTCGACGTCCAGCTCCCACTCGTCGGGCAGCTTTTCGCCGCGGGCAGAGAAGAACTTGATGCCGTTGTCCGCGAACGGGTTGTGCGAGGCGCTGATCACCACGCCCAGGTTGAGCCGCAAGGCACGTGTCAGGTAGGCCACGCCCGGCGTGGGCAGCGGCCCGGTCAGCAGCACATCAACCCCGGCCGAGGCAAAGCCGGCTTCAAGCGCGGATTCCAGCATGTAGCCGGAAATGCGCGTGTCCTTGCCGATGAGCACCGTGGGGCGCTTTTCGGTGCGCCTCAACACCTGACCCACCGCATGGCCCAGCCGCAGCATGAAGTCTGGCGTGATGGGGGCCTGGCCCACGGTGCCGCGGATGCCGTCCGTGCCGAAATACTGTCTGCTCATGGTGCGTTCGTTGTGATGCGGGCCTCGTGGCCCGAAAGGAGAAGGACGGATTATCGCGCCGGCCCGAGGGCACCGCCCGCCGCCTGCCACACCGCCAGGGCATCAACCATGGGCGCCACGTCGTGCACACGCACCACCCGCGCCCCTTGGGCCACCGAGGCCAGCGCTGCCGCCAGACTGGCCGGCAGGCGTTCACCGACGGCACGGCCGGTCACGGCCCCCAGCGTGGATTTGCGCGACCAGCCCACCAACAAGGGCTGGCCCAGTGGCAGCAACTCTGCCTGGCGCTGCAGCAGGGCCAGGTTCTGTGCCGGAGTCTTGCCGAAGCCGATGCCTGGGTCCAGCGTGATGCGCTGGGCGGCCACGCCCAGGGCCCTCATGCGTGCCAGGCGAGCCTGCAGAAAATCACGCACCTCTGCCACCACATCCTCGTACTCGGTCTGCGACTGCATCGTGGCCGGGTCACCGCGCATGTGCATCAGGCACAGGCCGCACGATGGGTGCGCGGCCACCACCTGCTCCGCCCCAGGGGCCGCCAAGGCGCGGACATCGTTGATGATGTCCACCCCCAGCTCCAGCGCACGCTGCATGACCTCGGTCTTGCAGGTGTCCACCGAGATCGGCACGCCGAGCTTCACCGCTTCGGCCAGCACAGGTGCCAGGCGCTGCCACTCGTCATCAGGGGCCAGGATGGCGGCGCCCGGCCGGGTCGACTCACCGCCGATGTCCAGAATGTCCACGCCCTCCTGCACCAGGCGCTCGCATTGTGCGAGGGCCGCCCGGGCATCCGCATGCTGGCCGCCATCCGAGAAGGAATCGGGCGTGACATTGACGATGCCCATCACACGCGGGCGGCTCAGGTCGATGGCGAATCGGGTGGTTTGCCAGAGCATGGGAATGAAAAACGGGGCTTGCGCCCCGTTCCTGGTGAGCCGGATGGAACCGGCTTGGTCAGCGGTCAGACTGCCGCAGGTGCGCCGTCCGCGCTCATCGGGGGCTTGGGGCCACCGCTGGGACGGTTGGACGGCTGCGTCCAGTCCTTGGGGGGGCGGGGCTCGCGGCCGGACATGATGTCCTCAATCTGCTCTGCATCGATGGTTTCCCATTCGAGCAGGGCCTTGGCCATCGCGTGCATCTTGTCCTGGTTGTCCTCGATGAGCTTGCGCGCAATGGCGTATTGCTCGTCGATGATCTTGCGGATCTGCTGATCGACCTTCTGCATGGTCTCTTCGGACATGTTGGTCGTCTTGGTGATCGACCGGCCCAGGAAGACCTCGCCTTCGTTGTCGGCATAGACCATGGGGCCCAGCTCGTCGGTCATGCCGTAGCGGGTGACCATGTCGCGGGCGATGGCGGTGGCGCGCTCGAAGTCGTTGCTGGCACCCGTCGTCATCTGGTCCATGAAGACTTCTTCAGCGATGCGGCCACCGAACAGCACGGAGATCGTGTCGAGCATGCGGATCTTGTCCATGCTGTAGCGATCGCCTTCAGGCAACTGCATCGTCACGCCCAGCGCACGGCCACGCGGGATGATGGTGACCTTGTGCACCGGATCGGTCTTGGGCAGCAGACGCGCCACCAGGGCGTGACCGGCCTCGTGGTAGGCGGTGTTCTTGCGCTCTTCCTCGGGCATGATCATGGACTTGCGCTCGGGACCCATCATGATCTTGTCCTTGGCCTTCTCGAAGTCCTGCATGTCGACGACGCGCGCATTGCGGCGGGCGGCGAACAGCGCGGCCTCGTTGACCAGGTTGGCCAGATCGGCACCTGAGAAGCCCGGGGTGCCACGCGCCAGGATGTCGGCGCGCACGTCCTGGCCCACGGGCACCTTGCGGATGTGCACGTTCAGGATCTGCTCGCGGCCACGCACATCAGGCAGCGTGACATAGACCTGGCGGTCGAAACGGCCAGGGCGCAGCAGGGCCGGGTCGAGGATGTCCGGGCGGTTGGTGGCGGCCACCACGATCACACCCAGGTTGGTCTCGAAGCCGTCCATCTCGACCAGCATCTGGTTGAGGGTCTGCTCGCGTTCGTCGTTGCCGCCGCCCAGGCCCGCGCCACGGTGGCGGCCCACGGCGTCGATTTCGTCGACGAAGATGATGCAGGGGGCGTTCTTCTTGGCCTGCTCGAACATGTCGCGCACGCGGGCCGCGCCCACGCCGACGAACATTTCAACGAAGTCGGAGCCCGAGATGGTGAAGAACGGCACCTTGGCTTCGCCCGCGATGGACTTGGCCAGCAGCGTCTTACCGGTACCGGGGGGGCCGACAAGCAGCACGCCGCGGGGGATGCGGCCGCCCAGCTTCTGGAACTTCTGCGGATCACGCAGGAAATCGACCAGTTCCTTCACCTCTTCCTTGGCTTCGTCGCAGCCTGCGACGTCGGCGAAAGTGATGTTGTTGTTGTTCTCGTCGAGCATGCGCGCGCGGCTCTTGCCGAAGCTGAACGCCCCGCCCTTGCCGCCGCCCTGCATCTGGCGCATGAAGTAGATCCACACGCCGATCAGCAGCAGCATGGGGCCCCAGGACCACAGCAGGCTCATCAGCAGCGAAGGCTCTTCGCGCGGCTTGACGTCGAACTTGATGCCGTTATTGATCAGGTCGCCGACCAGGCCGCGGTCCATCGCGGTGGCAGTGCTGCGCAGGCGCTTGTCGTCGGTGGTGACGGCCACGATCTCAGAGCCGCCCACGCCTTCCTGGATGGTCACGCTCTTGATGCGTTTGGCGCGGACCTCTTCAAGGAAGTCGGAATAGCCGACCTGGGTGCCGCCGGACGTGCTGCGATCGAACTGCTTGAACACGGTGAACAGCACAAGGGCCACCACCAGCCAGACAGCGATCTTCGAAAACCATTGATTGTTGTTCACCGCGGCTCCTTCATAACCACCACCCGGGCGACCATTGCCCTGGTTGAATCAGGCCGCACTTCCAGAACTTGGACGTGCCGGCCTTCGCGGTATGTGAGGATCATTCTAGAACAGTCAAGACCCCTTGGCGGGTTTCGCATGGTGTTACAAGCTCGTGAACAAGGGCAAAAACGCCGGGGTTATGGCGGCGATCGAGAAAATTCATCGAATTCGGCGCTTTGGCAGCCCGTTTCAATGGCGGATCAGCGTGACTTGAGACCCATGCCGACCAGAAAGGTTTCGGCAGATTTGTCGCGCGATGCCTTGGGTTTGATGGGTTTCACCACACGAAAAGACGATTTGAACAGTTCCGCCAGCTGGCTGTAGCCGCTGCCATGGAACACCTTGCACACCAGCGCACCTTGCGGCTTGAGGTGGTGTTGGCAGAAATCCACCGCCAGCTCGACCAAGTGCTCGATGCGAGCCGCATCGGACGATTCGATGCCGCTCAGGTTGGGGGCCATGTCGGAAATCACCACATCGACCAATCGATCCCCCACGGCATGCTGCAGCTGGGCCAGTACCGCTTCTTCACGGAAATCGCCCTGGATGAAGACCACCCCTTCGATGGGCTCGAACTCCAGCAGGTCCAGCGCGATGATGGCGCCGTTGAGTTCGCCCACGGCGGCGCCGCCCGCGCCGACATCCTTGGGCGCGAACTTACGGCGCACGTACTGGCTCCAGGCGCCGGGCGCGGCGCCCAGGTCCACCACCACCTGCCCCGGGTGGATCAGGCGCAGCGTTTCGTCGATCTCCTTGAGCTTGTAGGCCGCACGCGAACGAAAGCCTTCTTTTTGCGCCTGGCGCACATAGGGATCGTTGACATGGTCGTTCAACCAGGCCTTGTTGATCTTTTTGCTTTTGCTTTTGACTTTCATGGCTCGATAATAGAGGGATGCCTGCGATTGAACTCACCACTGCCGAACGCAAAGCCCATCGGGCCGATGCGCACCACCTCGACCCCGTCGTCATGATCGGGGGCGACGGTCTGACCCCCGCCGTGGTCAAGGAAGCCGATAACGCACTGAAGGCCCATGGCCTGATCAAGGTGCGCGTGCTGGGCGACGACCGCGCCGCCCGCGAAGAAATCTACGCCCAGCTGTGCGACCAGCTCAGCGCCGCGCCCATCCAGCACATCGGCAAGCTGCTGGTGCTGTGGCGGCCGATCCCTGAAAAAGCATCCGACGACGCCGAGGATCGCAAGGGCCCCGGCATCCGCGAGATCAAGATCTTCAAGTTCTCCAAGAACGGTTCCGGCCGCCCGGAGATCAAGAAGATGAAGGTGCTGGGCAACGAACGCGTCACGGCCGGCGGCCTGATCAAGCGCGCCAAGAAGCGCGTGGCCAGCAAGAAGCCTGGCTGACACAAGCTGCGGCGCTTCAAACGCCCTGGCGCGGATACCAGCGACACCTTACAAGACGACGGCGGCCCCCTGGGGCCGCTTTTTTCATGCCTTGGCAGGCGCCGTCATCAACAGCCCCTGAAGGCGCCACGCCAGCACCATCACCAGCAGCCCCTTGAGCCAGAACAGTGCCGCCGAGATGCCGTGCAGCGCGCCGAACGACAGTGCCGTCGGCTGACCGGCCTTGGCCGCCTGGATCATCGGCGTCAGCGCGTAGTGGCCAAACACCGTCAGGAACAAGGCCCCGAGGACCAGCAGCAGCGGGCCCGACATTTCCGAGAGCTTGTCGCCCTGCTCGATGCGGGCGCGCACCCGGTTGCGCTCGAGCGCGAACAGTACCACGGCGATCAGCAGGCTGGCCATGGCTTCGGCCGCGAAGATGCGGCCGGCCCCGGTGCCGGCCTGGGGCCGGTCAAGCACCGCGAACAGGCTGGGCGCGGACAAAGCCCCCACGCCCACGATCATGCCGGCCCACAGCCCGGCCAGCCAGGCTTGAAAACGCACAGTGCGGCTGTTCATGAGGCCTCAGACGTAACGGACCTTGATGACCTCGTAGTGGCGCACGCCACCCGGGGCCTGCACGGCGGCCACATCGCCGGATTCCTTGCCGATCAGCGCACGGGCGATGGGCGAGCTGATCGAGATACGGCCTTGCTTGATGTCCGCCTCGTCGTCGCCCACCACCTGGTAGGTGACCGGCTCGCCGGACTCTTCTTCTTCCAGATCCACCGTGGCGCCGAAGACCACGCGGCCGCCCGCATCCAGCGTGGCGGGGTCGATGATCTGGGCGGCCGACAGCTTGCCTTCGATTTCCTGGATGCGGCCTTCGATGAAGCCCTGCTTGTCCTTGGCAGCGTCGTACTCGGCGTTTTCCGACAGGTCGCCCTGGGCGCGGGCCTCGGCGATGGCCAGCACCACGGCCGGGCGCTCCACATGCTTGAGGCGTTGCAGTTCTTCTTTCAGCATTTCTGCGCCGCGCCGAGTGATGGGAATGGTCGACATAAGGCTCGTCTCTCGAAATTGGATGGCTCAAAAGGAACGGAGCCGCTGCCCTGTCCCCATCGCAGTGATGGGTGCCGGGCGCGGCCCACGTCGTCTCAAGTGCCCGGGGCTGGCCCGGGCGTGGTCAGTTTAGTGCAGTTTGGCGTGCAGTTCCTGCAGCGAGTACACCACCAGATCGTCCTGGTGCTTGAGCGCCTCGACGGCGGCTTCGCAGCCGGCCATGGTGGTGTAGTACGTGATCCGGTTGGCCAGGGCGGCCTGACGGATGCTGCGCGAATCGGCGATCGCCGTGCGGGTTTCGTCCACCGTGGTGAACACCAGCTGGATCTCACCGGCCTTGATGGCGTCCGCGATGTGCGGGCGACCATCCTTGACCTTGTTGACCGGCTTGACCGGCACGCCCGCAGCCGAGATGGCCGCGGCGGTGCCCTTGGTGGCCACGACGGTGAAGCCCAGGCCGACCAGTTCCCTGGCCACATCCACGGCACGTGCCTTGTCGCCATCCTTGACGGAGATGCAGACCGTGCCCTTGGAGGGCAGGCGCGAACCGGCGCCCAGTTGAGACTTCAGCATGGCTTCGCCGAAGGTCTCGCCCACGCCCATGACCTCGCCGGTCGAACGCATCTCAGGGCCGAGGACAGGGTCCACACCCGGGAACTTGTTGAACGGGAAGACGGCTTCCTTGACGGTGAAGTAAGGCGGCACCACTTCGCGAGGGGCCTTGCCATCGGGCGATTTCTGCGTGGCGAGCTTCTGGCCGGCCATGCAGCGCGCGGCGATCTTGGCCAGGGGCTGGCCCGTCGCCTTCGACACGTAGGGCACGGTGCGCGAGGCACGCGGGTTCACTTCCAGCACGTAGACCGTGGCGGCATCGAGCCCCTTGGTCACGTCGCCCTGGATGGCGAACTGCACGTTCATCAGGCCGACCACGTTCAGGGCCTTGGCCATCAGCGAGGTCTGGCGGCGCAGTTCATCCTGCAGCTCCGCGCTGAGGGTGTACGGCGGCAGCGAACAGGCCGAGTCACCGGAGTGCACGCCAGCTTGCTCGATGTGCTCCATGATGCCGCCGATCATCGTGTCGACGCCATCGGAGATGCAGTCGACATCGACCTCGACCGCGTCGTTGAGGAAGCGGTCCAGTAGCACGGGCGACTTCTCGGAGACGCGCACGGCTTCGCGCATGTAGCGCTCGAGGTCCTTGTCGCCGTGCACGATTTCCATCGCGCGGCCACCCAGCACGTAGCTGGGGCGCACGACCAGCGGGTAGCCGATCTCTTGCGCCAGTTGCAGCGCAGCCTCTTCGGTGCGTGCGGTGCGGTTGGGCGGCTGCTTGAGGCCCAGCGTGTGCAGCAGGGCCTGGAAGCGCTCGCGGTCTTCGGCGATGTCGATGCTGTCGGGCGTGGTGCCGATGATGGGCACGCCGTTGGCTTCCAGATCAAGCGCGAGCTTCAAGGGCGTCTGGCCGCCGTACTGCACGATCACGCCGACTGGCTTTTCCTTGGCCACGATCTCGAGCACATCTTCGAGCGTGACGGGCTCGAAGTACAGGCGGTCGGAAGTGTCGTAGTCGGTGGAGACAGTCTCGGGGTTGCAGTTGACCATGATGGTCTCGTAGCCGTCTTCGCGCATGGCGAGGGCGGCGTGGACGCAGCAGTAATCGAACTCGATGCCCTGGCCGATGCGGTTCGGGCCACCGCCCAGCACCATGATCTTCTTCTTGTCGGTGGGCTCGGCCTCGCACTCGCTGCCTTCGGCCTCGTAGCACGAGTACATGTAGGCCGTCTGCGTCGCGAATTCGGCCGCGCAGGTGTCCACGCGCTTGTAGACCGGGCGCACGTTCAGTGCGTGGCGGGCCTTGCGCACGTCGTGCTGGTTGGTTGCCAGCAGCTTGGCCAGGCGGCGGTCCGAGAAGCCCTTCTGCTTCAGGTAGCGCAGCTCGGCAGCGGTGAGCGTGTCCAGCTTGCGGGCACGCACATCGGCTTCGATCTGCACGATCTGCTGAATCTGGGCCAGGAACCAAGGATCGATCTTCGTTTCTTCGAAGACCTCTTCCAGGCTCATGCCGAGGCGGAAGGCATCGCCCAGGTACAGGATGCGCTCCGGGCCGGGCTCGCCGATCTCCTGGACGATCTCTTCACGGTCGGTGGAGATCTCGCTCAGGCCGTCGATGCCGGTCTCCAGGCCGCGCAGGGCCTTCTGGAACGATTCCTGGAAGGTGCGGCCCATGGCCATCACCTCGCCCACGGATTTCATCTGCGTGGTCAGGCGTGAATCAGCAGCCGGGAACTTCTCGAAGGCGAAACGCGGGATCTTGGTGACCACGTAGTCGATCGAAGGCTCGAAGGACGCAGGTGTGGCGCCGCCGGTGATGTCGTTCTTGAGCTCATCGAGCGTGTAGCCAACCGACAGCTTGGCCGCGATCTTGGCGATCGGGAAACCCGTGGCCTTGGAGGCCAGGGCCGACGAACGCGACACGCGCGGGTTCATTTCGATCACGACCATGCGGCCATCGGCCGGGTTAATCGAGAACTGAACGTTGGAGCCGCCGGTCTCGACGCCGATCTCGCGCAGGATGGCAATCGACGCGTTGCGCAGCAGCTGGTACTCGCGGTCGGTCAGGGTCTGGGCCGGTGCCACGGTGATCGAATCGCCCGTGTGGATGCCCATCGGATCCAGGTTCTCGATCGAGCACACGATGATGCAGTTGTCCGCCTTGTCGCGGACCACTTCCATCTCGTATTCCTTCCAGCCGATGAGCGATTCTTCGATCAGCAGTTCGTTGGTGGGCGACAGGTCGATGCCGCGCTTGCAGATCTCTTCGAACTCTTCGGGGTTGTAGGCGATGCCGCCGCCGGTGCCGCCCAGCGTGAAGCTGGGGCGGATCACCATCGGGAAGCCCGACCCGCCGATGTCGGCCTGGATGCTCTTCTGCACCGCCCAGGCCTCTTCCAGCGAATGGGCAATGCCCGACTTGGCCGAGCCCAGGCCGATGGAGGTCATCGCGTCCTTGAACTTCAGGCGGTCTTCGGCCTTCTCGATCGCGTGCTCGTTGGCACCGATCATCTCGACCTTGTACTTGTCGAGCACGCCGTGCTTGTGCAGATCCAGGGCGCAGTTCAGCGCGGTCTGGCCACCCATGGTGGGCAGGATCGCGTCGGGGCGCTCTTTGGCGATGATGCGCTCGACCACCTGCCAGGTGATGGGCTCGATGTAGGTGACGTCCGCCGTGTTCGGGTCCGTCATGATGGTCGCCGGGTTGCTGTTGACCAGGATGACCTTGTAGCCTTCTTCGCGCAGGGCCTTGCAGGCCTGGGCGCCGGAATAGTCGAACTCACAGGCCTGGCCGATGATGATCGGGCCGGCGCCGATGATGAGGATGCTCTTGATGTCGGTGCGCTTAGGCATTGTTCTTCTCCATCAGCGCGACGAAACGGTCGAACAGGTAGGCGATGTCATGCGGTCCGGGTGAGGCCTCGGGGTGGCCCTGGAAGCAGAAGGCGGGTTTGTCGGTGCGGGCCAGGCCCTGCAAGGTGCCGTCGAACAGCGACACGTGCGTGGTGCGCAGGTTCGCGGGGAGCGTCTTGATGTCCACCGCGAAACCGTGGTTCTGGCTGGTGATGCTCACACGGCCGTTGTCCAGGTCTTTCACAGGGTGGTTGCCGCCGTGGTGGCCGAAGGGCATCTTGTAGGTCTTGGCGCCGGAGGCCAGGGCCATGATCTGGTGCCCCAGGCAGATGCCGAAGGTGGGGATGCCGGTCTCGATCAGCTCTTTCGCGGCGGCGATGGCGTAGTCACAAGGCTCCGGGTCCCCAGGGCCGTTGGACAGGAAGATGCCATCGGGCTTGTACTTGAGCACCTCGGCAGCGGGGGTCTTGGCCGGCACCAGGGTGACCTTGCAGCCGCGTTGGGCCAGCATGCGCAGGATGTTGAACTTGACGCCGAAGTCGTAGGCGACCACGTGGAAGCGGGCATCCGTCAAGGTGCCGAAGCCGGGGCGGCCGTCGAGCTGCGTGTTGGCCAGGCGCCATTCGGTCTGCGTCCACTCGAGGGCGTCGCTGCGGCTGACCACCTGGGCCAGATCGAGGCCTGCCATGCTGGGCGCGGCCTTGGCCTTGGCGACGGCATCGGCGATCACGGCGTCGGTGATGGCTTGACCAGCAGCCAGACCGACGATCACGCCGTTCTGGGCGCCCTTGGAGCGCAGCAGGCGCGTCAACTGGCGGGTGTCGATGCCGGCGATGGCCACGGTGCCCTGGGCCTGCAGGTATTGCGACAGCGTCTGGTTCTGGCGGAAGTTGGAAGCGAGGATCGGCAGATCCTTGATGATCAGACCTGCGGCATGGACTTTCGCGGCTTCGGTGTCCTCAGCGTTGACGCCATAGTTGCCGATGTGCGGATACGTCAGGGTGACGATCTGCTGGCAGTAGCTCGGGTCGGTGAGGATTTCCTGATAGCCGGTCAGCGAGGTGTTGAACACGACTTCGCCGACCGTGTGACCGGCGGCGCCGATCGAGACACCTTGAAAGACCGTGCCGTCTGCGAGGGCCAGAAGAGCTTGGGGCAGTACGGGCAGCACGGGGTTTTTCTCCGTTGTTGTGCGCGCCCAGCTCTGCCCTGCCCGCCATCCGCTTTGAATCAACGCTTCGCCCCGAAACCGACGGCGCGAACCATGTCGGTGGGGGTGCGCAAAGCAGCGCGCAGGTCAAGTTCGGTGGAGGAAACGAGTCGGGTTTCGCTAGGCGGGGATGGTTGCGGGTAAACCTGTAGAGTATAACCCATCCTGGGTGTCCTTGCCCATCTCCGACACCCGTGTTTCCACTCCAACCATAAGGAAGTCCCCATGAAAGGCGACCCCAAAGTCATCGAGCACCTCAATGCTCAGTTGAAGAACGAACTGACGGCCACCAACCAGTACTTCCTGCACTACCGCATGCTCAAGCACTGGGGTTTCGACAAGCTGGCCAAGAAGGAGTACGAAGAATCGATCGGCGAGATGAAGCACGCCGACAAGCTGATGGCGCGCATCTTCATGCTCGACGGTCTGCCCAACCTGCAGGACCTGGGCAAGCTGCTGATCGGCGAAGACGTGCCGGAACTGCTGGCCTGTGACTTGAAGCTCGAGTCCGGCGCCCAGGGCACCATCAAGGATGGCATCGAATACTGCGAATCCGTGCGTGATTACGTCTCGCGTGACCTGCTGCAGGCCATCCTGGACGACACCGAAGAGCACATCGATTTCCTGGAAACCCAGCTGGACCTGATCGACCAGGTGGGTCTGCAGAACTATCTGCAATCGCAGATGGGCGAACTGGAGTAAGCGCTCCGGCGCCAAGCGGTTTCGCCAACTGCGACCGCTTTTGCCCCTTTGGGATGAAGGGGCACCCGAAGAGGGGGTTGTTTGCGAATCATTCACATTTAGAATGGCGCTACGTTCCCTGCTTCAACTTTCACCCCATGATCGTTTGCGTCTGTCACAAAGTCTCTGACCGCGACATCAAGCGCCAAGTGCGTGATGGCTGTTCGTCGTTCGAGGCTTTGCAGTTCGAGACCGGTGTGTCCACCTGCTGCGGCTGCTGCGAAACATGCGCCCGCGAAGTGTTCGACCAGGCGCAAGGCAATACGATGATTGAGCGCCCCATCGTGATGGTGGGCTCGCTCTCGATGGCCTGAGAGGGCCTCCTCGGCTCCATCAGGTGGCCCCTAGAAGGGGCACAACTGTCGCCGGGTATTTCTCACGAACTGGCGCGCTTTCCGCCCGCAGTTCCGCCTCAAGTCACTCCGCCTTCTGTCGAAACCTCTCACAGGATTCCGCGCCTTTTGCGGGATGCCGTGCCTGACGGGGAGCGACATGGCCTCTTTCTTCTTTCTGGACGATCACCCTGCACGTGCAGGCCGCAAGGCTGCCGCCCGCGCAGCCACACCTGTCCGTGAGCCTTCGGCCAGCAGCGCCGCCCTGCGCCAGGATGCCCCGGCGCCGGAATGGGCGCCATCGTCCAGCTTTCGCAAAGAGGTCCGCCCCCCTGCCCTGTTCGCCCGCTCGCAGCCGCAATGGCGCCGCTGGGTGACCACCGCCTGGCACTGGCTGTGGGATGAGCAGGATCTGGAAGACCACCCGCGCGTGCTGCAGGGCCTCAACCAGGTCAAGACCGAATTCATGTCCGTCGTGTGGGATCTGCAGTCGTACACGGCCACTCGCGCCCGCGAATCCATCACCCAGGCCCGTTCGCTCCGGGAGCTGTGGCACCTGCGCGCCGACGTTTTCCGCGTGATCGCGGTGCACCGCGGCCAGGCCGAGGCCTACCGCCGCATGGAGAGCCTGAACCGCCACTTCCCCGTGCGCATCACCTCCGCGTGCGACCAGGCGCCCGTGCCCATGGGCAAGGTTTCGCCGTGGTGAGTGCGGCCGCAACAGACTGATCGGTCACATCCGGCCACATTGTTCCCAGTTGTGCCCGCCCTCAGGCGGGCGAAGGTGCGCCAGACCGTTGCACAATGGCGTCTGTTACGCAGCAGACCCATGAACATCATCATTCTGGACGACTACCAGGACGCAGTGCGCAAGCTCAAATGCGCCAGCAAGCTCGACGGCCTCAACGCCAAGGTCTATACCAACACCGTGAAGGGCACCGGACAGCTGTCCGTGCGGCTTCGTGACGCCGAAGCGCTGGTGCTGATCCGCGAACGCACGCACTTCCCAAAAGCCCTGCTGGAAAAGCTGCCCAAGTTGCGCCTGATCTGCCAGACAGGGCGTGTCGGCAGTCACATCGATGTAGAAGCCTGCACCCGCCTCGGCATCGCCGTGGCCGAAGGCGTTGGCTCTCCCATCGCGCCGGCTGAGCTGACCTGGGCCCTGGTGATGGCCGCCATGCGGCGCCTGCCGCAGTACATCGGCAACCTCAAGCACGGCGCCTGGCAGCAGGCCGGCCTCAAGGCGGCCTCCATGCCGACCAACTTCAGCCTGGGCATGCAGCTCAAGGGCAAGACGCTGGGCATCTGGGGCTACGGCAACATCGGGCAGATCGTGGCGGGTTACGGCAAGGCCTTCGGCATGCATGTGACGGTGTGGGGCGGCGAGGCTTCGCGCCAGAAGGCCCAGGCCGACGGCTGTGTGCCCGCCCCCAGCCGCGAAGCCTTCTTCGAGGCCTGCGACGTGCTCAGCCTGCACCTGCGCCTGAACGACGAGACGCGTGGGCTGATCAAGCTGGACGACCTGACCCGCATGAAGCCGACGGCCTTGCTGGTCAACACATCCCGCGCCGAGCTTCTGGAAGACAACGCGCTGGTGACGGCGCTCAACCGAGGCCGCCCAGGCATGGCCGCGGTGGATGTGTTCGAGAGCGAACCCATCCTGCAGGGACACCCCCTGCTGCGCCTGGAAAACGCCGTGTGCACACCGCACATCGGTTTCGTCGAACTTGACAGCTATGAGCAGTACTTCAGCGTGGCCTTCGACAACCTTGTGAACTTCATTGCCGGCAACCCGAGCAATATCGTCAACCCCGAGGCCTTGCGCGTTCAGCACTGAGCGCCCCAGGCCATGGAAGCTGAGCGCTCGCTGCCCCGGCAGCAATTGAGGGCGGCGCAATGGGCGCTGCTGCTGGGCAATTTCGTCATCGGTTGCGGCGTGATGGTGGTGGGCGGCACGCTCAACGACCTCACCCGGTCGCTGCAGATATCGGTGACGGAGGGCGGCCACCTGATCGCCATCGCGGCGGTGATGATGGGCGTGGGCGCCCCTGTGCTGGCCACCATCGTCTCCGGTATCGACCGGCGCAAGCTGCTGACGCTGGCGATGCTGTGGTACGCCCTGGGCCATGCGCTGTGCGCGCTGGCCCCCAACTACGAGTGGCTGTGGCCCGTGCGTGCGCTGACGGTGCTGTCTGCCGCCGTGTTCACACCGCAGGCAGCGGCTGCCATGGGTTTCATGAGCACGCCGGCGCACCGCGGGCGGGCCATCACCTTCGTGTTCATGGGCTGGTCGGTGGCGTCGGTGGCAGGCATGCCTTTGGCGGCCTGGGTGGGCGAGAGGATGGGGTGGCGCATCGCCATGGGCCTGGTGGCCGTGGGCGCCCTGTTCGCTGCGGCGCTGGTGTACCGCAGCATGCCCAAAGGCATCCGGCCACCGGCCTTGTCATGGCGGGCCTGGCGCAAGGTGCTGCAATCGCCCTTGCTGATGGCGGTGGTACTGGTGACGGCGTTCCAGAGCTCGGGGCAGTTCACGGTGCTGGCTTTTGCCGCCCCGTATTTCAAGCATGGTTTCGGTGCCAGTCCGGAGCAAATCAGCCTGATGTTCGCGTATTTCGGGGCGCTGGCACTGACAGGCAACCTGCTGCTCAACCGGGTGGTTGATGGTTTTGGCGCGGCGCGCGCCGTGACGCTCACGCTCGGCCTCATGACCCTGAGCCTGCTGATCTGGCCCTTCGCCACCACCCTGCCCACGCTGGCGCTGGTGTTCCTGCCATGGGCGATCAGCGGCTTCGCGACCAACTCGGGCCAGCAGGCGCGGCTGGGCGGGCTGTCGCCACGGTTGGCCCCTGCCCTGATGGCGCTGAACACCTCGGCCATCTACATCGGTCACGCGGTGGGGGCCTCCGGCGGCGGCTGGGTGCTGGAGCACGGCGGCGGCTACGCCAACCTGCACTGGCTGGGCCTGGTCTGGATGCTGGTGGCCTGGGGCCTGAGCCGCTGGGCTCAACGAGAACAGATCAAGCGCGATGCCCGGGCCATGGCAGCCGCGGACTGACGGCAGGCCTGCACGCCGCTTCGTGCGGCATGCCAGGGCTTGTCAGAAGCCGCGCTGGCGGCGGGCCTCGTACAGGCCCACGGCGCTGGCCACCGACACATTCAGGCTTTCCACAGCGCCCAGCATCGGGATGCTGACCAGCTCGTCGCAATGCTTGCGGGTGAGCTGACGCATGCCGCTGCCTTCAGCGCCCAGCACCAGGGCGGTGGGCCGCTTGAAATCGGCCTGGTAAAGGGTGCCCGGGGCGTCGTCAGCCGTGCCCACCACCCAGATGTCGCGTTCCTTGAGTTCATTCAGGGTGCGGGCCAGGTTGGTGACCATGAAGTAAGGCACCGTCTCGGCGGCGCCGCTGGCCACCTTGGACACGGTGGCGTTCACGCCCACGGCGTGGTCCTTGGGCGCGATCACGGCATGGGCACCGGCCCCATCGGCCACGCGCAGGCAGGCCCCCAGGTTGTGCGGATCGGTGACGCCATCGAGCACCAGCAGCAGGGGCGGTTGCTCGCCCAGCTCATCAAGCAGGTCGTCGATGGAGCGGGCCTGACTCAAGGCTTCGACGCGCGCGGCCACGCCCTGGTGGCGGTGCGTGCCGCAGAGCTTTTGCAGGCGGTCGTCGTCGACCTCGATCACTTCCAGGCCGGCTTCGGTCGCCTTGGCCAGGAACTGGCGCATGCGCTGGTCACGCCGGGTGGCATCCACGTACAGTTCGCGGATGGACTTGGGGGCGACCTTCAGGCGCACGGACACGGCATGGAAGCCGAACAGCAGTTTCAGACTCATGGGGCGGCATCCTACACGCGTGGTCGCGCCGGAAAGGTCAACTCAGGTCAATCGCCCGTGGGCGAGATGCGGAATTCAAGCACATCGGGCCGCCCGCGCAGGCTTTTGGCCAGGCGGCTCAGGTTCTCGGTCTTGAGCGTGCGCAGCATCATGCGGTATTCGAAGGCCTGGTCATCGGCATCGAGCCGGTAGGCCAGGTTGGCCATGCTGAAGCCATGTTCGGCCAGCAGCGCCCGCAAGGCGGGCTCTTCGACCACCGTGCTGCGGGGAAAGCGGATCACCAACTGCGCGAAGCGGTTGGTGGGCATGCGCATTTCGATGCGGCGGAACAGACCGAGGACGCCGAGCGTGAGCAGCGTGGCCAGGCCCGCTGCGAAGTAAAGCCCGATGCCGATCAGCACACCGATGGCCGCCGTGATCCAGATCGAGGCCGCGGTGGTCAGCCCGCGCACGGACAGGCCTTCCTTGAAGATCACGCCGGCCCCCAGGAAGCCGATGCCCGTCATGATCCCTTGGGCCATGCGGGTGGGGTCGATGCGCACGACATCGCCCGTGCCCGAGGGAAACCATTGGTGCTGGTAGACGGACACCAGCATCAGCAGGCTGGAGGCCATGCAGACCAGGGTGTGCGTGCGAAAGCCGGCCGGGCGCCCGTGGAAGCTGCGCTCCAGTCCGATCAGTCCGCCAGCCAGCACCGCGCCCAGCAAATGCAGCAACTGGTCGATGTAGAGCTGCTCAATGGGCATGGTGACCATGGTGATCATGGGCTCAGGCCACCGCCGCCACGATCTCGCTGAGCTTGCCGGCCTCAATGCGAACGACCCGTTCGCAGCGCTGGGCCAGGGCCATGTCATGCGTGACCAGCACGAGCGCGGTGCCGGCCTCGCGGTTGAGCTCGAACATCAGCTCGATGATGGACTGGCCCGTGGCGTGGTCCAGGCTGCCCGTGGGCTCGTCGGCCATCAGGATGTCGGGCTTCATGACGAAGGCGCGCGCCAGGGCCACGCGCTGCTGCTCGCCGCCGGAGAGCACGGCGGGCTTGTGCTCCAGGCGTTGGGACAGGCCGACACGGGCCAGCATGTCTGCGGCCAGCTGGCGCGCCTGACGGTCACCGCGCAGCTCCAGCGGCAGCATCACGTTTTCAAGCGCCGTGAGGTGTCCGATCAGCTGGAAGTTCTGGAACACGAAGCCGACGTGGGCGGCCCGATGAGCGGCGCGCTGGTCTTCGTTCATCGAGAACAGATCCTGCCCCGACAACTGCACGCCGCCGTGAGACGGCGTGTCCAGCCCCGCCAGCAAGGACAGCAGGGTGCTCTTGCCCGACCCCGATGCCCCCACGACCGCCAAGGATTGCCCCGAGGCCAATTCGAAGTTCACCTCCTGCAGAATGGTGAGTGCCCCGCTGCTGTCCTGCACGGTTTTGTCCAGGCCCTGAACTTTCAGGATGGCGGTGGGCTCTGCCCTAGAGATGTTGTTGCGAACCACGGTCATGCAGATGAACAGTTGGATGTTGAAGCGGCGCACGGCGCGCCATGGTGAACACTCTAAAGGATGGCGGGCATCCGTGGGCGATGGGGCTCATGCCTCGGGCCTGTCCCGGCGCCAATGGCTGGCCGGCGCAGCGCTGGGGATGGCAGGATGGCTGGCCCTGCCCTTGCCCAGCCTGGCTGCCCCAGACAGCAAGGCCAGGTCCAAGGCGTCGGGTCCGGCCACCATCCTGATCGTGGGCGACAGCCTGTCGGCCGAGTACGGGCTCGCGCGGGGCAGCGGTTGGGTGGCCTTGCTGGAAAAGCGCCTGGCCTCGCGCCCGGGTGGGAAGGCCAAGGTGGTCAATGCCAGCATCAGCGGCGACACCACCTCGGGCGGCGCGGCACGCCTGCCTGCCCTGCTCAAGGCCCACAAGCCCACCCATGTGATCATTGAGCTCGGCGCCAACGATGCGTTGCGCGGCCTGCCGCTGAAGGCCACGCGTGACACACTGGACGGCATGGTGCGCAGCAGTCAGGCAACCGGCGCCAAGGTCGTGCTGGTGGGCATGATGATGCCGCCCAACTTCGGGCGGCGCTATGCGGAAGATTTCGCGGCGATCTTTCCGGCGGTGGCCTCGGCCCGTTCGGTGCCGGTGGTGCCCTTCTTCCTGAAGGGCGTGGCCGACCGGGCCGATGCGCGTGATTGGTTCCAGGCAGATGGCATCCACCCGCTGGCCAAGGCTCACCCGGTGATGCTGGACAACGTCTGGCCGGCGCTGTCGCCTTTGCTGTGAGCACGCAGTGGCCGCTGCCCTTTCAAGGGCGGGCAGGCCTCACTTCTTGGGCGGGATGGGCTGGATGGCGCCGATCAGGGTCTCGGCCTGCTTGGCCATCTGCTCTTGCATCTGCGTGAAGATCTGGCTGGACTGCTCCATGTAGCTGGTCATGAAGCTCTGCACCGGGTTGGGCAGCTTGACCACGGCGTTCTCCGTCAGGCGCGCCTGCATGTCGATGAAGCTCTGGATGTTCTTTTCCAGGTAGTTGCCCATCACGCCCTGCATGGTGTGCCCGTAGAAACGGATGATCTGCGCCAGGGCCTGGGTGGAGAACATGGGCACGCCGCCGGTTTCTTCTTCCAGGATGATCTGCAGCAGGATGCTGCGCGTGAGGTCTTCGCCCGTCTTGGCGTCGAGCACGATGAAGTGCTCCACCGCCATCACCATGTCCTTGACATCGGCCAGCGTGATGTAGCTGCTGGTCTGGGTGTCGTACAGGCGCCGGTTGGGGTACTTCTTGATGGCACGCACACCAGGCGGTGGTGCGCCGCCTTCCCCGGCCGCCTCGGGAGCGCCCTCGGTCGATGATGCGGTGCGGCGTGTCCGGGGATTCGTGCTCATCAGGGGCTCCATAAGATCTGGCCCATTGTAGGCACAACGTCAGACCTGCCGCGCAATCAGGGGTGGTGTGATGCGGCGCCGCGGCGGACACATCACGAGGACAAGCGGACAAGTTGGCGATCATGCGGAACCAATGGGGGGTGCGGGCTGTCCCAAGGGGCACCCCTGACACCTCAACGCAAAGGCAGAAACATGACATCCATCCGCCAATCGATCACCGCCGTGGCCGCCATCGGCGCCTTGTGCCTGGGCGCTTCCGTGGCGCAGGCCCAGTATGTCGGGCCATCGACCACCACCAACTACAAGAACGTGGCAGAGATCCTGAAGGACCCGGTGGATGACACCGTCGTCGTGCTGAGCGGACACCTGCTGCGCAAGGTCGGCAAGGAGAAGTACATCTTCTCGGACGGCAGCGCCGAAATCCGCGTGGAAGTGGATGCCAAGTACCTGCCGGCCACGCCCATCAGCGACAAGACCAAGGTCCAGATCACCGGTGAAGTCGAGAAGGAGTTCATGTCCAGCCCCGAGATCGACGTCAAGGGGCTGGTGATCGTTCCCTGACCGTGGGGATCACCCGTTCGGCGCCGCGATCTTGCTGAGCGGGTTCATGGCCTGGGGCTGCGCATGGCCGTTGCCGGCGTGCAGGTCGGGCTGGTCCCCGTTCCAGGTCGGATCGGGGATGGAGTCGAACACCTGGCGCAGGCGCTGGCCCCAGCTGCTGCGGATCATGCGAAAGTAGGCGTTGGTCTCGTCGATGTTGATCAGCTTGTCGACCTTGAGCGAATCGGTCTCGTAGACCAGCAGGTCCAGTGGCAGGCCCACCGACAGGTTCGACTTGAGGGTGGAATCCATTGAGATCAGCGCGCACTTGGCGGCCTCCTCCAGCGGCGTGTGCGGCGTGACCACGCGGTCGATCACGGGCTTGCCGTATTTCGATTCGCCGATCTGGAAATAGCACACGCCGTCGATGCCGGCCTCGACGAAGTTGCCTGCCGCGTAGACGCTGAACAGGCGCATGGGCTCACCCCGGATCTGCCCGCCGACGATCAGGCTGCAGTTGAAATCGATGCCGTGCTTCTTCAGTGCCTCGGCATCGCGGGCGTAGACCTTGCGCACCGCGCTGCCCACGATGCGGGCCACATCGAACAGGCTCTTGGCTGTCCAGATGGTGATCGGATCGCCATCGGGGCCTTCGATGATCTCGTTGCCCAGCAGCTGCTTGACGGCCTGGGTGATGGCCAGGTTGCCTGCCGACAACAACACCAGCACGCGCTCGCCAGCGTTTTCGTACACCGTCATCTTGCGGAAGGTGCTGATCTGGTCCATGCCCGCGTTGGTGCGCGAATCCGACAGGAAAACGAGGCCGGCGTTGAGCCGCATGGCGACGCAGTAGGTCATGACGTGATCACCGATTTGAGTTTGTAGAGCGCGTCCAGCGCTTCGCGTGGGGTGAGCTGGTCCGGGTCGATGCTGGCCAGCAGTGTCAGTGTGGCCGATTCTGCCGGGCTCGTGGTGTGCATATTGCCAGCAGGGGTGGCCGAGACCTGCTCCAGCAGCACGTCGACATCGGGCAGGCCAGCGCCCTGGCTGGTGGAAGCCCCCATGTCGGCGAACAGGTCGATCTGGTCGTCGCTCTGTTTCTGCTGGGTCTCCAGGGTGTCGAGCGCGGCACGGGCCTGGCGGATCAGGCTGGGGGGCATGCCGGCCAGGCGCGCCACCTGCACACCATAGCTTCGGCTGGCCGGGCCGTGCTGCAGTTCGTGCAGGAACACGATGTTGTCGCCGGCCTCGGCCACCTCCACGTGCACGTTGGCGGCACGCGGGTGTTTTTCAGGCAGCGTGGTCAGTTCGAAATAGTGCGTGGCGAACAAGGTGAAGGCCTTGTTGCGGTCATGCAGGTGGCTGGCGATGGCGCCGGCCAGCGCCAGGCCGTCGAAGGTGGAGGTGCCCCGCCCGATCTCGTCCATCAGCACCAGCGAGTGCTCGGTGGCGGTGTGCACGATGGCGGCGGCCTCGGTCATCTCCAGCATGAAGGTGGACTGGGCGTTGGCCAGGTCGTCGGCCGCGCCGATGCGGGTGTGGATGGCGTCGATGGGGCCCAGGCGGCAGGCGCTGGCCGGCACGTAGCTGCCCATGTAGGCCATCAGCGCGATCAGTGCCACCTGGCGCATGAAGGTCGATTTACCGCCCATGTTGGGGCCGGTGACGATCAGCATGCGTCGGTTGGCATCCAGCCGGCAGTCGTTCGGGATGAAGGCGGTGCCGGTGGATTCGAGCAGGCGGGCTTCGACCACAGGGTGGCGGCCCTTGTCGATCTCGATGCAGGGCATGCTGACGAACTCGGGCTGGCACCAGCCCTGGGTGGACGCGCGCTCGGCCAGGGCCGCCAGCGCATCCAGGCTGGCCAGGGCACGGGCCAGCGAGCCCAGCGTGCCCAGGTGGCGCTGCAGCTCATCGAGCAGTTGCTCGTACAGGAACTTCTCGCGGGCCAGGGCGCGGTCTTGCGCCGACAGGGCCTTGTCCTCGAAGGTCTTGAGCTCGGGCGTGATGTAGCGCTCGGCGTTCTTGAGTGTCTGGCGGCGCTGGTAGTCCAGCGGCACCTTGTCGGCGTGGCTCTGCGTGACCTCGATGTAGAAGCCATGCACCTTGTTGAACTGCACGCGCAGGTTGCCGATGCCGGTGCGGGCACGCTCGCGCACTTCCAGGTCGAGCAGGAAGGCATCGCAGTTCTGAGAGATGGCGCGCAGCTCATCGAGATCCGGATCGAAGCCGCTGGCGATCACGCCGCCATCGCGCAGCAGCACGGCCGGGGTTTCGGCGATGGTCCGCAGCAGGCGCTCGGCGATGGCCGGATCAGGCTGCAGGCTGGCGTGGACGTCATCGAGCAGGCGGCTGCCTTCGGGCACGCGCTGGCGCAGATCAGGCAGGGCCAGCAGGGTGTCGCGCAGGCCGGCCAGCTCGCGCGGGCGCACCTGGCGCAAGGCGATGCGAGAGGTGATGCGCTCGGCATCGCTGAGCTGGCGCAGGGCTTCGCGCAGGCTCTCCTGGCCCTGGTGGAGCTGGGGCGGGTTGAGCAGCAGGTCGATGGCCGCGTGGCGCTCCTGCGCCACCCGCTTATCGCGCGAGGGGTGCGTGATCCAGTGGCGCAGGGCGCGGCTGCCCATGCCCGTGCGGCAGGTGTCCAGCAGCGACAGCAAGGTGGGCGCATCCTCGCCGCGCAGGGTCTGTGTCAGCTCCAGGTTGCGCAGGGTGGCGGGCGGCAGGTCCAGCAAGTCGCTGCTGCGCGGCACGCTGAGCGTGGCCACGTGGGCCAGCGCCCTGCCCTGCGTGTGCTCGGCGTAACTCAGCAAGGCCGAGGCGGCGCTGTGCGCCAGCGACAGCGTTTCGGCCTGGAAGGCCTTCAGGCTGGCCACCTTGAGCTGCTCGCACAGCTTGCGTTCGCCCAGGCCGGCGTCGAACTGCCAGCTGGGGCGTGCGGTGAAGGCCGTGCCCCGGGGTTGCGACATCAGGGCCAGCAAGGCTGGCGGCACCCGTTCGCGGTCGTAGATCACCTCTGCCGGCTGCAGGCGAGCCAGCCAGCTGCCCAGGTCGCGCTGCGTGCATTCGGTGATGCCCAGGGTGCCGCTGGCCATGCCCAGCCAGGCCAGCGCGCAGGGTGTGCTGTCGGGCGAGCGGGTGGAATTGGCGCGCGTGGCCTGCACCACCACCGACACCAGCAAGGCATCTGAGCGTTCGGACAGCAGCTCCGCATCGGTGAGCGTGCCCGGTGTGACCACGCGCACCACCTTGCGCTCGACCGGGCCTTTGGAGGCGCCCACCTCGCCCACCTGTTCGCAGATGGCGACGGATTCCCCCAGCTTGATCAGCTTGCCAAGGTAGGTGTCCAGCGCATGCACCGGCACGCCGGCCATCACCACGGGCTGCCCGGCGGACTGGCCGCGCACCGTGAGGGTGATGTCGATCAGGCGGTTGGCCTTGCGGGCGTCGTCGAAGAACAGCTCGTAGAAATCACCCATGCGGTAGAACACCAGGGTGTCCGGGTGCTCGGCCTTGATGCGCAGGTACTGCTGCATCATGGGGGTGTGGGCGCTCAGATCTGGCCCCGTGGGGCGCGGGTTGACCGATCCGCTGGGTACGGCGTTGTCCATCAATGGCTGGGAAGGCATCCGCGTATTTTCGCAGGTTGTTGGGGGCCTTCCGGCGCGAACCGCGCTGGCGCGTCAAACGTGGATTGCAGGCGGGCCACGCGCTGGCTACGCTCGCCTCGCTCTGCCGGCTCAGCGGTATGCCGCCATGGCGATCCAACAGGCCATGTTTCTGACATGGCCCCTCTGAACGTCAAACTGGGGACACATCATGCTGAAAACCCTGCTTCCCGCCGCCCTGCTGGGCACCTTGCTCGCCGCAGCGCCCTCCGCCAGCCACGCCGCCTTCGGGCAGATCAACAATTTCGGCGCCAGCGCCAACTCGGTCGTGGCAGGCACCGTGGTCGACTTTTTCGTCGATTTCGGCGTGAGCACGAACGCGGTCACCAACGGGGGCAGCAACCCCGAGCCCGAACCCGCCGAGGGCTACCAGAGCTGGCAGGTGAACTGGTACAACTACGAGAACGAAACGCTGACATCCGTATGGCTGGAAGCCGGTGGACAGACCTACAACGCCTATCCCAGCGTGCCCGCAGGCGGCAGCTATTCAGGCACCTGGACTTTCTCGATCCTGTTTCCCACCGAAGGGACCTTCGATATCGCACTCAGCGGGGGCTGGAGCCACAGCATCGAGACCTACCACAGCAATGAGAGCGCCTACCGGGATTGCATCAACAACGATCCGGGCGGCACGAATGAGTTGAGCTGCTAGAGCTGGACATTCTTCTACGACGACGGAGGTGACACCTATTCCGGCGATGGCTCATTCGGATCCCAGAACATCGCGATCCAGGTCACGGCCGTGCCCGAGCCTGAAAGCTGGGCATTGCTCGTGGCGGGCGCCCTCGTGGTGGGAGCCGCCAGACGTCGTCGCGCATGAGCGGGGATGCGGCGCCTCAGAACAGGTGCCGCACCCCGAAGGCCAGCCCCCGGCCCGATTGACCGGCCCCGGGGGCGATCACGCCCTTGTTGGCGGCGTCTTCGTTGTCGACGCTGACCAGCCAGCCGTACAGCGATGTACGGCGTGAGAGCGTGTAGACGCCCTTGAGCGAGAAGATGGTCACGCGGTCTTCATCACCGCGGGCATCGGTGGTGCCGCGTGTGCGCGAAGCGCCCGCGGTGAGCAACAGGTCTTGGCCGACCGGCACGGCCAGCTTGGCACCGAGGGTGCGCAGGTGGTCGGCGCCGGAAATGACCGAGGTGTTGGTTTCGTCGTTGGCGTAGGCGGTGATCTTGACCGGGCCGAAGTCGTAGCTGGCCAGCACCATGGTGGCGTTGGCGCCCTGGTCTCCGGCCACGGCGATGTTCTCGTCACGCGCTTTCAGGTAGCCCAGGCCAGCCTGGAAAGGGCCGGCCGCATAGACCAGGTTGAAGCCCCAGGTCTTGCCACCGGTGGCTTCATCGCCCGTCACGCGGTTGTCGGACAGGCCGCTGCCACCGAAGCCGGACGAGCCCAGGGAGTACTGCACCTGCCCGCTCAAGCCGGTGATGACCGTGGGCAGCAGGTAGGTGATGCTGTTGTCGGTGCGGCGGTAGCGCGTGGCGCCACGCGCGCCCACGATGGTGAGGTCGTCGAAGGCCTGGGTACCCGCCATGTCGGCGGCCAGGCCCAAAGGCGTGTCCGTGCGACCCAGGCGCAGCTCGCCCCATGAGCCGATCAAGGCGACGTGGGCATGGCGGTCAAAGAAGCGCGAGTTGCCACCGCTGTTGGCGCCGGTGTCGGCCGCCACGGCGGTTTCCAGCGTGGCACGCACCTTCAGGCCCCCACCCAGGTCCTCGTCTGCACGCAGGCCCAGGCGCGAGGTGCTCAGGTTGCTCGACGACACCCGGGACAGCGAGAAGCCGTCGCCTGAAATGCGCTCTGCAGACACGTCCAGCAGGCCATACAGGCTGACCTGGGTTTGCGCCACGGCGGGCATGGCCATGGTGGCGATCACGATGGCGAGGGTGGACGAGGCCTTCAGGCACAGGGGCATGGAGAGACGGTGCGTGCGCATTCAGCGTGCCCCCGTCAGAACGGCGCGTCGCCCGAAGGCGGCGAGCGGCGGCGGGGGGGCTGATCGGCCTGCTCGGCCGCCACTTCGGCCGCCTTGGCGGCGGCGGTGATGCGCTTGCGCACCACGGGCTTGGGCTCTGCCTGCTGGGCTTCTTCGGCGTCCTTGAGGGCTTGCAGCGTGGCGTCGTCCTCTTCAGCTTCAGCATCGTCCCCATACGAGCCGATGCCCGAGGCGCTGGCGCCCAGGCCCGACGCGTCCTTGGGATCGTCCTTGATCACGCGGGTGTAGGGCGACAGGATCTGCACCAGCTGGCCGTAGATGCGCGGGTTGCCCGCCACCACTTCGCGCTGGAACAGGAAATCGGCCTCGCCTGTGAAGTTGCCCACCAGGCCACCGGCCTCGGTGATCATCAGCGAGCCTGCGGCGATGTCCCAAGGGCTCAGGCCGGTTTCAAAGAAACCGTCATAGAAGCCGGCGGCGACGTAGCACAGGTCAAGCGCGGCGGCGCCCGGGCGGCGCACGCCGGCGCACTGCACCATCACCTCTTCGAACATCTTGAGGTAGCGCTGGAAGTTGTCGCCCTTGCGGAAGGGAAAGCCCGTGCCGATCAGGCTGTCGAGCATGCGCGTGCGCTTGGAGACGCGCAGGCGCCGGTCGTTCATGAAGGCGCCCTTGCCGCGCGAGGCGTAGAACAGGTCGTTGCGGGACGGGTCGTAGACCACGGCCTGCTGCACCTGGCCGCGCCACGCCAGCGCGATGGACACCGCGTAGACCGGGAAGCCGTGGATGAAGTTGGTGGTGCCGTCGAGCGGATCGATGATCCAGACGAACTCGCTGCTCTTGTTGCCCCGCGACTGGCCGGATTCTTCGGCCAGGATGCCGTGGCTGGGGTAGGCCGCCAGGATGATGTCGATGATGGCTTCTTCGGCCGCCTGGTCCACCTCGGTCACGAAGTCGTTGTGCGACTTGGAGCTGACGGTGAGGCGGTCCACATCGAGCGACGCCCGGTTGATGATCGCCCCGGCCGCGCGGGCCGCCTTGATGGCGATGTTGAGCATGGGATGCAGGGCGGCTTGTGACATGTCTGGGGCAGCAAATGGGGTCGAACGGTTGAACGATCTGCAGGCGGTGCTCTCATGGGCACACGCACACAGACACGTACAAGGGACACGGCGACCCCCGCCGGCAAAGCCAGGCCAAGGTCAACAACGGGGCGCAACAGTGGACAAAGAACGAGGGAGAATGACGATTCTAGCGTTTCCCCCAGTTTTTGCCACCCCTTTCCGAGTGGCGCCTGTGTCTTTTCAAGGGCTTGAGCGTGATTTCTGAAGTGAAGCCGGACCCGACGCGGTTCATCCTGATCGGCACCAGCCACCCTGGCAATGTAGGCGCTGCGGCCCGGGCCATGAAGGTGATGGGCTTTTCGGAGCTGGTGCTGGTGCGCCCGCGCTTCGAGGATGTGCTGGTGCAGGAGGAGACGGTGGCCATGGCCAGCGGCGCAGCCGACATCCTGGTCCGCGCCCGGGTGGTGGACACGCTGGCCGACGCGCTGGACGACGTCACCTATGCCATCGCCACGGCCATGACGCCGCGCGATTTCGGGCCGGCCACGATCACGCCGCGCGAGGGCCTGGCCGCGCTGGCCCGCTCGGAAGCGGCGCACAAGGTGGCCTTTGTGTTCGGCAGCGAGCGCTATGGCATGGCCAATGACGATGTCTACCGCTGCCACGCGGTGATGAGCATCCCGACCAACCCCTCCTACGGCTCGCTGAACCTGGCCCAGGCGCTGCAGGTGCTGGCCTATGAATGGCGGCAGGCCCAGGGCGGCTTCGCGGTCGAATCGCGCACGCCGGATCCCGAACTGGCCAGCGGCCAAGCGGTGCAGGGAGCACTGGCGCACTGGCAGAAGGCCCTGGTCGACATCGGCTTCCTGGACCCGGCCGCCCCCAAGAAGCTGATGCCACGCCTGAACCAGTTGCTCAACCGTGCCCAGTTGCGCCAGGAAGAGATCCACATCCTGCGGGGCATCGCCAAGGCCTTGAGCGACCGATGTCGCGGCCAGACGCCCTCCTGAAGGGTGCCAGGCGCGCCTGAACGGCCGCCCCGCAACCATCCCATGGCAGGGCAAGTTCTTTACCCGACCGGTAAACTTGCCGACCTGCATACCAAAAACGCATAAGCGCCCCATGCTCTTTGCCCGCCTGCGAGAAGACATCGCCTGCATCCTTGAACGCGACCCTGCGGCCCGCTCCGCCTGGGAGGTGCTGACCTGTTACCCCGGTCTGCACGCCCTGGCCATGCACCGCCTGGCGCACTGGTGCTGGGTGAACGGTCTGAAGTGGCTGGGCCGCTGGCTGTCGCACTGGGCCCGATTCTTCACGGGCATCGAGATCCACCCGGGCGCCCGCATGGGCCGACGTGTGTTCATTGACCACGGCATGGGTGTCGTGATCGGCGAGACGGCCGAGGTGGGCGACGGCTGCACCATCTACCAGGGCGTGACCCTGGGCGGCACCTCGCTGAGCAAGGGCGCCAAGCGGCATCCCACGCTGGGCAAGGGCGTGATCATCGGCGCCAATGCTCAGGTGCTCGGCGGCTTCACCGTCGGCGACGGCGCCCGCGTGGGCTCGAACGCCGTGGTCACCAAGCCCGTGCCCGAGAACGCCACGGCAGTGGGCAACCCGGCCCGCATCATCGTGGCCAAGGTGCAGGTGCTGGACGAGGACCAGGCCAAGCGCGAAGCGCTGGCGGCCCGCATGGGCTTCTCGGCTTACGGCGTGACCGAGGGCGACGATCCGCTGTCGCAGGCGCTGAAAGGCCTGATCGACCATGCCTCGGGGCATGAGCACCAGATCGCGCTGCTGTGGCGGGCGATCGAGAAGCTGGCCGGCGAGGCCCGCACCGAGGCCGGACGCGATTGCCTGCCCTGCGATGCCCAGAAGACCGAGCATTTCGATGCGGAAGGCTTGAACCGGCTGGTCAAGTGAGCCGGTGAATCGCCTCGGCGGTGCCTGCCCGCCCGAGGCGACAAGGCAGGTCAGCCCAGCAGGTAACCACCGTCCACGTTGAGCGCAGCACCTGTGGTGTAGCTGGCCGCATCGCTGGCCAGGTACAGCGCGGCACCGGCCATCTCCGAAGGCTCGGCCACACGGTTGATCGGCGTGTGCTCCATCACCTTGGACAGGATCGCATCGTTCTTGACCAGGGCCGAGGCGAACTTGGTGTCCGTGGCGCCGGGCAGGATGGCGTTGACCCGCACCTTCATCGGCGCGCATTCCTTGGCGAAGGCGTGCGTCATCGAAATCACGGCCGCCTTGGTGATGGAGTAGATGCCCTGGGCCATGCCCGGGATCACGCCGTTGACGGAGGCGATGTTGATGATCGAGCCGCCACCGTTGGCCGCCATCAGCTTGGCGCCCTGCGAGCACATGAAGAAATACCCACGGATGTTCACGTCCACCGTCTTCTGGAAGGCGCCCAGGTCGGTGTCGGTGATGTGGCCGAAGTAGGGATTGGTGGCTGCGTTGTTGACCAGGATGTCCAGCCGGCCGAACTGCTCGCGCACGGCCGCGAAGGCCGCGTCGATCTGGGCCATCTCGCCCACGTGGCAGGCCAGCACGGAGGCCTGGCCGCCCGCATCGCGGATGGATTGGGCCACGGCCTCGCAGGATTCGGCCTTGCGGCTGGACACGATCACGTGCGCGCCATGCGCGGCCAGCAGCCGCGCGATGGCCTCGCCGATGCCCCGGCTGGCGCCGGTGACCAGGGCGACCTTGCCGCTCAGGTCGAAGGTGTTAGGGGTGGTGCTCATGCGTGTGTTTCTGTGAAATGGCTCAGAGCTTCGATGCCGCGATGATCCGCTCGCAGCGCTGGCCCAGGTAGTTCACGAAAGGCCCGAAGTTGGCGAACGCCGGGTTGGTGGTGCTGCCTTCCTTGAAGCGCTTGTAGATCTGCTGCACGATGCCCATCAGCCTGAACAGGCCGTAGACCGTGTAGAAATCGAAGTTGTCCACGTTCCAGCCGGTGCGCTCACCGTAATAGGCAACCACCTCGTCGCGCGTGAGCATGCCCGGCGCGTTGGTGGGCTGGCGGCGCGAGCCCTGCATGAAGGGATCGTCGTCGGCCTGCACCCAATAGGCCAGCGCACTGCCCAGGTCCATCATCGGATCACCCAGGGTGGCCATTTCCCAATCCAGCACGCCGATCACCTTCATCGGGTCTTGCGGATCGAGCACGACGTTGTCGAAGCGGAAATCGTTGTGAATCAGGCAGATGGCCACTTCCTGCTTGGGCTGCTTGTCGGCCAGCCACTGCATCACCGATTCGAAACCGCCCACGTCGTCGGTGATCGCTGCACGGTAGCGCTTGCTCCAGCCCTCCACCTGGCGGGCCACATAGCCTTCGCCCTTGCCAAAGCTGTCCAGGCCCGTGGCCTTGGGATCGAGCTTGTGCAGCTCGACCAGCCGGTCGATCACGTTCAGGCACAGCTGGCGGGTCTGCGCGGCATCAAGCGCCAGTTCGCGCGGCAGGTTCTGGCGCGGGATGACGCCCACCAGGCGCTCCATCACGTAGAAGGGCACGCCGATGACCTCGGTGTCTTCACAAATGGCGAGGATCTCGGGCACGGTGGGGTACACCGGGCGCAGGGCCTGCATGATGCGGGCCTCGCGCACCATGTCGTGGGCCGACTTGGCGATGTGGCCGAAAGGCGGGCGACGCAGGATCAGGTCGCGGTTGTCGTAGTGGATCAGGTAGGTCAGGTTCGAGGCGCCGCCAGGGAACTGCTTCAGCGTGGGCGTGCCTTGCAGCTGCAGGCCGGCGCCCTTCAAAAAGGCGCCGACGCGCTCGAGATCGACCTCTTCGCCCGCGCGCACGCTGCCGGCATCGTCGATGGGTGCTTTGCTCATGGTGTCTCGCTCTGTGCTTGTCTGTGTCTCGACGAAGGGTCAGGCCGCGCCGCGGGCCGCCCGCTGGCGCGCCAGCTCGAAGCGGGCCACCACCTTGCGGTGCACTTCATCGGGCCCGTCCGCTAGACGGATGGTACGCACATACGAGGCCAGTGCGGTCAAGGGCGTGTCCATGGTCACGCCCAGCGCGCCATGCATCTGGATGGCGGCATCTAGCACCTGCTGGGCCATGATGGGCGCCACCACCTTGATCTGCGAGATCTCGCTCATCGCGGCCTTCACACCCACCGTGTCCATCATCCAGGCGGCCTTGAGGGTGAGCAGGCGGGCCTGCTCGATGCCCATGCGCGCGTTGGCGATGACGTCCACATTGCCGCCCAGCTGATTCAAGGGCTTGCCGAAGGCCACGCGGGTGTCGCCACGCTCGCACATCATGGCCAGGGCGCGCTCGGCGGCACCGATGTTGCGCATGCAGTGGTGGATGCGGCCCGGGCCCAGGCGGCCCTGGGCGATCTCGAAGCCGCGCCCCAGGCCGGCGATGATGTTCTCGCGGGGCACGCGCACGTTGTCGAACACGACCTCGCCATGGCCGAAGGGTTCGTCATACACGCCGAAGGCAGGCAGCATGCGCTCGATTTTCACGCCCGGGGTGTTCAACGGCACCAGGATCATCGAATGGCGCTGGTGGCGGTCTGCATCGGGAGCGGTCAGTCCCATGAAGATCAGGATCTGGCAATGCGGGTGACCAATACCCGAGCTGAACCACTTGCGGCCGTTGATGACGATGTCGTCGCCTTCGGGCACGGCCGTCGCCTGCATGTTGGTGGCGTCGCTGGAGGCGACCTCGGGCTCGGTCATGCAGAAGGCTGAACGGATCTCGCCTTTGAGCAAGGGCGTGAGCCACCGATCCTGCTGTGCGGGCGAGCCGTACATGTGCAGCACTTCCATGTTGCCGGTATCGGGGGCATTGCAGTTGAACACCTCGGCGGCCATGGTGGAGTGGCCCATCAGCTCGGCCAGGGCGGCGTACTCCACCACCCTCAGGCCCGCGCCGTGGTGGGGATCGGGCAAGAACAGGTTCCACAGGCCGGCGGCCCGCGCCTTGGCCTTGAGGTCTTCCATGATCGCCGGTTGGCGCCACTGACGCCAGTCGGCCAGGCCGGTCAGTTGCGCATGGTAGGCGTCTTCCGCTGGCAGCACGTGGTCGCGCATGAAGGTGCTGACGCGCTCGATGTATTCCTGCGCCCGGGGCGAATGGCCAAAGTCCATGGTGTTCTTCAAGGGGTGGTGTGGTTGGCGGAGTTTAGGAATCGCCTTGAGATGAATCAAATGAATTTTTTGAATTCATCTATATTCATGATGTGAATCTTGCGAAACTGGACCTGAACCTCTTCCTGGTGTTCGATGCCATCCACCAGGAGGCATCGCTCACCGCCGCAGCGCGCACGCTCAACCTGAGCCAGCCGGCCGTGAGCCATGCGCTGGCCCGGCTGCGCGAGCACCTGGGCGACCCGCTGTTCACCCGCCAGGGTGGGCGGATGCTGCCCACGCCCTACGCCCGCGCGCTGGCGCCCTCGGTGCAACAGGCGCTGGCCACCCTGCAGGGCGGGCTCAGCGCATCGCCACAGGCCTTTCAGCCCGCCCGTTCGGACCGTATCTTCACGATCGGGATGCCCGACATCCTGGAATCACTCACCCTGCCCAGCCTGATGACGCAACTGCGCGAGCAGGCGCCCGGCGTGAGCGTGCACAGCGTGCGGGTGGAGCGCCACGAGATGGCGGACATGCTGCGCCTGGGCCGTGTGGACGTGGTGGTGGACATCGCCCTGCCGGTGGACACCGAGGTGATGCACACGCGGCTGATCCTCGACCGGCTGGTGGTGGTGGCCCGTGCCGACCACCCTGCCCTGCGGCAGGCCCCGATGAAACTGGACACCTACCTGGCCGCCTCCCATGTGCTGGTGTCGGCGCGGCGCCAGGGCCTGGGGCTGGAGGATTTCGAGCTCAGCCGCCAGGGCCTGCGCCGCCAGATCGGCCTGCGCTGCCGGCACTTCTTCACCGCCTGCCGCGTGGTCAGCCAGACAGACATGCTGCTGACCATGGCCGAGCAGTACGGCCGCATCGCCAACCAGCAATTCGACAACAGGCTACACCCCTTCCCGCTCACTCCGCCCCAGCTGGACGCGCACCTGTACTGGCACGCCAACATGGATCCGGACCCGACCAACCGCTGGTTCCGCCAGCAGGTGATCGACGCGGTTCAGGACGAGCTCGCGCAGGCGAGCCGGCTGGCTTGAGGCAGGTCCCGATGGCGCGGTAACGCGCTCAGCGCGTGCGCACCGCTGTCTTCGGGCGGAACGCCGCGCACACGGCCGGATCGGTGTCGACCCAGGGCCCGCCCAGCAGGTCGATGCAGTAAGGCACGGCCGCGAAAATGCCCGGCACCACCGAGGCCCCCTGGGCATCCTTGAGCCCCTCCAGCGTTTCCGCGATGGATTTGGGCTGTCCCGGCAGGTTCAGGATCAAGGCCTGCTTGCGGATCACGGCGGTCTGGCGCGACAGGATGGCCGTGGGCACGAAGCGCAGGCTGATCTGGCGCATCTGCTCGCCGAAGCCGGGCATCTCCCGGTCGGCCACGTCGCGGGTGGCATCAGGGGTGATGTCGCGCGGTGCAGGGCCTGTGCCGCCGGTGGTCAGCACCAGGTCGCAGCGCTCGTCGTCCACCAGGGCCTGCAGCGTGGCGCCGATCAGCGGGCGCTCATCGGGGATCAGGCGTGGCACCCACTCGATGGGGTTGCGCACGGCCCGGCCCAGCCAATCCTGCAGCGCGGGCAGGCCCTTGTCGACGTACACGCCCGAGCTGGCCCGGTCGCTCACCGAGACCACGCCGATGCGCACGGGCTCCAGCGGGCGTTGATCCGGGGGCACGCTGCTCATCGATCACCGTCCTCGCCATCGTCATCGACGGCATCGGCCACAGGCGGACCGCCGGCGGAATCATTCGCCTCGAGCACCTTCTTGATGAACTGGAACAGCTCGCGGTAGGCGCGCCCGTTGCGTTGCTCAGGCGCCGCAGCGGCGTCCTTGCGGGCGTTGCGCACCAGCGCACGCAACTGCTGCAGGTCCGTGCCCGGAAACTCTTCGGCCCATTGGGTCAGGGTGTTTTTTTCGTCGTTGACGAGGTCGGCGCGCCAGCGTTCCGCCTGGTGCAATGCCAGCGAGTTCTGCGCGTGCCCCAGCTGGAACGTGGCCACGGCTTCGCGCAAGGGCTCGGCGTCGATCAGACGCAGGATCTTGCCGATGTACTGCAACTGGCGGCGCTTGCCCTCGAAAGAGCGCGTGCGCTTGTAGTCGTCCAGCGCATCGCGCAGACGTTCAGGCATGTCGATGGACTTGAGGCGGGCGTCGGGCATGGCCAGCAACTGCTCACCCAGGTCCTGCAACTGGTGACTGGCACGCTTGAGCATGCTTTTGCTGGGCGGGCGGTCGTCGACGGCGCCATCTTCGGGGTCAAAGCCCTCTTCGGGGTCGGAATGGTTCGGATTCATGTCCTCGCTATGATACGGGGGCACTCACCGACACACCACAACATGGCCGTCAAACCTTCCAAGTCCTCCGCCTCCAAAGCCAGCAACGGCTTTTCGTACAGCCGCGAGCAGTTCCAGTCACTGATCGAAGACACGCTGGGCCTGGCCCGCAAGCTCGGGGCCACGGACGCCGGGGCTGAGGTCTCCGAAGGCGTCGGTCTGTCGGTCTCGGTGCGCAAGGGCAAGCTCGAGAGCGTCGAGCGCAACCGCGACAAGTCCATCGGGGTCACGGTCTACCTGGGCCAGCGCCGCGGCAACGCCAGCACCTCCGACTTCTCGCCCGCCTCGCTGGAGCAGACGGTCCGCGCCGCCTACGACATCGCCCGCTTCACCGCCGAAGACCCGGTGGCCGGCCTGCCGGACGCCGAAGACCTGGCCCTGGGCAAGGCAGCCACCCGCGATCTGGACCTGTTCCACCCCTGGAAGGTCAATGCCGACCAGGCGGCCGAGCTGGCCCGTCGCGCCGAAGCGGCTGCCTTGAGCGTGGACCGCCGCATCACCAACTCTGAAGGCGCCAGCGTGTCGGCCCAGCAATCGCACTTCTTCTCGGGCAACACGCGGGGCTTCCGTGGTGGCTACGACAGTTCGCGCCATTCGCTGTCCGTCTCGCCCATCGCCGGGCGCGGCAACGACATGCAGCGCGACTTCTGGTACACGTCCGAACGCGACGCCCGCGACATGGCCAAGCCCGAGGTCGTGGGCCGCTACGCCGCCGAACGTGCCCTGTCGCGCCTCAAATCCCGCAAGATCGCCACCTGCGAGGTGCCGGTGCTGTTCGAGAATACGCTGGCGGCCGGCCTGCTGGGCGCCTACGTGCAGGCCACCAGTGGCGGCGCGCTCTACCGCAAGGCCACCTTCCTGCTCGACAGCCTGGGCAAGCCGATCTTCCCCAAGCACATCGATGTGCTCGAGGATCCGCACATCCTCAAGGGCAAGGGCAGCGCGCCGTTCGACGACGAAGGCGTGCTCACACGCAAGCGCAGCATCGTCAAGGGCGGCGTCACGCAGACCTACTTCCTGTCGAGCTACTCGGCCCGCAAGCTGGGCATGAAGACCACCGGCCACGCCGGCGGCTCGCAGAACCTCACGCTCAAGAGCAAGCTCACCCGCCCGGGCGACGACCTGCCCGCCATGCTGAAAAAGCTGGGCACAGGCCTGTTCGTCACCGAGCTGATGGGCCAGGGCGTGAATTACGTGACGGGTGACTACTCGCGCGGCGCGGCCGGCTACTGGGTCGAGAACGGCGAGATCGCCTTCCCGGTGCAGGAGATCACCATCGCCGGCCACCTGGGCGAGATGTTCCAGCAGATCGTCGCGGTGGGGGCCGATGCCTACACCTACGGCAGCAAGACGGTCGGCTCGATCCTGCTCGAGAAGATGAAGATCGCCGGACACTGAACGCGCGGGCTGTCAATCCCAAGCCACAGCCGCAACGCCTGGGGTAAGCCCCCGGGCGCAGGCGCGCATCAGCGCCTTGCCGCCTCCTAGAATCAACGCGCACCGCCCATCCCGAGGCGGCGCCGTCGATTCGAACAACACCCACGGACCTCAGGAGGCCGCGCCATGCAACGTCGTTCCTTCATCCACCAGGCTGGCCTTGCCGGCATCCTGGCCGCCGGCACGGCGCCGGCCATCGTGCACGCGCAGACCGCACTGCGCTGGCGCCTGGCCTCCAGCTTTCCCAAATCGCTCGACACCATCTATGGCACGGCCGAGGTCTTCGCCAGGAAGATCCATGAGATGTCCGGCGGCAAGTTCCAGATCTCGGTGCACGCGGGCGGCGAGCTGATGCCGCCCTTCGGCGTCGTCGATGGCGTGAAGAACCGCACCGTCGAGATCGCGCACACGGCGCCCTACTACTTCGTCGGCAAGGACGAGACCTTCGCCTTGGGCAGCGCCATCCCCTTCGGGCTGAACGCGCGCCAGATGAGCGCCTGGATGTACGAGGGCAACGGCCTGAAGCTGATGCGCGAGTTCTACGCCCAGTACGACATCATCAACTTCCCGGGCGGCAACACCGGCGCTCAGATGGGCGGCTGGTACCGCAAGCCCATCAAGAGCCTGGACGACATGAAGGGCCTGAAGATGCGCATCGGCGGCTTCGCGGGCAAGGTGATCGAACGCCTGGGCTCGGTGCCACAGAACCTGCCCGGCGGCGAGATCTACCAGGCCCTCGAAAAGGGCACCATCGACGCGGCCGAATGGGTGGGCCCCTACGACGACCAGAAGCTGGGCTTCCACAAGGTGGCGCCCTACTACCACTTCCCCGGCTGGTGGGAGGGTGGCCCGCAGCTCGACTTCTACATCAACCAGAAGGCCTACGACAGCCTGACACCCGAGTACAAGGCCATGGTGGAAGCCGCCTCCGGCCTGGCCCACACCGAGATGCAGGCCCGCTACGACGCCCGCAATCCCATCGCCCTGAAACAGCTGGTGGCCGCCAAGACGCAACTGGTGCAGTTCCCGAAATCGGTGCTGGATGCGGCCTTCAAGGCGTCGATGGACATCTACGAAGAGCTCAACACCAAGAACCCGAACTGGAAGAAGGTCTACCCCGACTTCGCCAAGTTCCGCGCCGACCAGAACATGTGGTTCCGCTTCACCGAGGCCACCTTCGACCGCTACATGCAGAGCGCGAAGCTGTAAAAGGCCTTTCGTCAGGCCACACAGGGCCCTTCGGGGCCCTTTTTTTCATGCGAAACCCCTCGTCGGCTGCTTGATCCACAATGTGAGGCAGCCCGCCACAGCCGTCGGCGGCCCCCGCCAGGATCACGCCACTTTCCATGCGCCGCCCCGACGAGCCGACGCCTCCCGATTGCCAGCCGGCGCCCAGCGCTTCAACGCCGTCCTCGCTGTCCAACCGCGCGTGGCGCGTGCTGGGCACGACATCGTTTGCCATCGGCGTGGCCAACGCCTTCATCCCGCTGTTGCCGACCACCATCTTCCTGCTCATCGGTGTGTGGGCCTACGGCAAGGGCGATCCGGCCATGCGGCAGCGCCTGATGGCGCACCCTCGCTTCGGCCCCGGCTTGCGTCGCTGGGTGGAGCACCGGCAGATCAGCCGGCGTGGCAAGTGGGCCGCCTGCCTGGGCATCGGGGTCAGCGCGGCCATCACCGCCGCCCTGGCGGGCATGAAACCCATCACCTGGATGGTCGATGTGGGGCTGGTGGTGCTGATGGTCTACCTGGCCACGCGGCCGGAGCCGGCCGAGCCGCAAGCCGCGCCCGTCAAGGAGCCGTGACCGGCGGCGGGGTTTCCGTGTCCGGCAGCGCAGGCACCTCCGGCATCACAGGTTCGGCAGACGAGCCAGTGTCTTCGATCTGCATCTCGATATGCACATCGTCCGTGTTCACCTGCGCCTCCTTGTCCAGCCAGTAGGTGACCGACTCGGGCCAGAAGATCACGATGGCCACCAGCACCAGTTGCATCCCCACCCAGGGCATCGCGCCCAGGTAGATGTCCCGTGAGGCGACGGGCTTGGTGATGGCGCCGTTCTTGTGCACCTGATCGGCCACGCCGCGCAGATAGAACAGCGCGAAGCCGAAGGGCGGGTGCATGAAGCTGGTCTGCATGTTCACGCACAGCAGCACGCCGAACCACACCAGATCGATGCCCAGCTTCTGGGCCACCGGGGCCAGCAGCGGAACGATGATGAAGGCGATCTCGAAGAAATCGAGGAAGAACGCCAGGAAGAACACAAAGATGTTCACCGCGATCAGGAAGCCGATCGGGCCGCCCGGCAGATCGGCCAGGAGGTGCTCGATCCACACATTGCCATCCACGCCCTGGAACACCAGCGAGAACACGCTGGAGCCCAGCAGGATGAAGATCACCATGGCGGTGACGCGCACGGTCGAATCCATGGCCTGCCACAGCAGTTGCAGGCTCAGGCGGCGGTGCAGGCCGGCCAGCGCCACCGCGCCCAGCGCCCCCAGGGCCCCGGCCTCCGTCGGCGTGGCGATGCCCGTGAACAGCGTGCCCAGCACCAGGAAGATCAGCACGATGGAGGGCAGCATGCCCCACAGCACGCGCTTGATGAGCGCGGCGCCGCGCAAGGTGCGCGCCTCTGGGGGCAAAGGTGGCACCCATTGCGGCCGCAACACGGCCACCGCCAGCGTGAACAGCAGGAAGATGGCCGTCTGCATCAGCGAAGGGCCGATGGCGCCCAGGTACATGTCGCCCACGGAGCGGCCGAGCTGGTCGGCCAGCACCACCAGCACCAGGGACGGCGGGATCAACTGAGTGATGGTGCCCGAGGCGGCGATCACGCCGGTGGCATAGCGCGCGTCGTAGCCGTAGCGCATCATCACGGGCAGCGAGATCACGCCCATGGCGATCACACTGGCGGCCACCGTGCCCGTGATCGCGCCCAGCACGGCGCCCACCACGATCACGGCAAAGCCCAAGCCGCCGGGCACGCCGCCGAACAGCTGGCCTGTGCCTTCGAGCAGATCTTCGGCCAGGCCGCAGCGCTCCAGCACCGCGCCCATGAAGGTGAAGAAAGGGATGGCCAGCAGCAGCTCGTTGGAGACGATGCCGAAGAGCTTGAGCGGCAGGTTGCCCATGAAGGCTTCCGGAAAGAAGCCCTGCGACACCGCGAAGTAACCGAAGCCCAGGCCCAGTCCGGCCAGCGAGAAGGCCACCGGGAAGCCCATCAGCATCACGATGATCAGGCCCGCGAACATCAGCGGCGCCATCAGTTCCAGCGCGATCACTGCAAGGGCCTTTCGTACTGCGCGTTCATGTCCGACTGGCCGCGCAGGTAGTTCACCCGCTTGAAGAACTCGGACAGGCCTTGCAGGGCCAGCACGGCGAAACCCGCCGGGATCAAGGCCTTGGCAGGCCAGCGCAACAGCCCGCCCGCGCTGGGCGAATGCTCCTGCTGGTGCCACGAATCCGCCACGAACGGCAAGGACAGGTGGATCACGACAGCGCACACGGGCAGCAGCACGAACACCAGCCCCAACGCGTCGATCCAGGCCTTGGTGCGTGCGGAGCGCCCACCATAGACCACGTCAACGCGCACATGCTCGTTGAGCTTGAGCAGCAGGGGGGCGCCGGCGAACACCGCCAGTGCGAACAGGTACCACTGCGCCTCGAGCCAGGCGTTGGAGCCAAGGTTGAAGCAATAGCGGATCACGGCGTTGCCACCACTGATCACACAGGCGGCCAGCAGCGCCCAGGCCGCCAGCACGCCCAGCCAGTGCGACACCCCATCCATCAGGCGGATGTAGGCGCGCATGTCACTCGTCGAGGGCGGTGGCCTGTTGATAGAGCCTGGTCGAGCGGGCGCCGCTGCGGCAGAACATCAGCAGCGGGCGGGGCAGCGCCTTGAGCAGCGCCGCGCACTGTGCGATCTCTTCGGGCGACTGGTAGCCGCCCTGCACCGGCAGGTAGGCGTACTGCAGGCCGGCGGCCTTGGCGGCGGCCTCGATGTCGGCACTGCTGGGCTGATCGGGGCCGCCCTCGAGATCGGGGCGGTTGTTGATCACGGCCTTGAAGCCGGCCTCGGCCGCAGAGGCCATGGCCTCCGGCGACAGTTGCGGCGCGGCATACACGTCTTCAGCGATCGGCTGCACGGACACGGATTGGTTCATGACGATGTGCTCCTGGCTTAACCGGCCAATGCGGCCTTGACGGCGGCCGACACCTGGCCCATGTCGGCCTGACCGGCCAGGCGCTGCTTGACCACGCCCATGACCTTGCCCATGTCGCCGGGGCCCGAAGCACCCAGTTCGATCACGATGGCTTTGACCGCCGCAGCGGTTTCCTCTGCGCTCAGGCGCTTGGGCAGGTAGGCCTCCAGCACCACGATCTCGGATTTTTCCTTGTCGGCCAGATCCTGACGGGCACCAGCCTCGTACTGCTGGGCCGCATCCTTGCGCTGCTTGATCAGCTTGTCGACGATGGCCACGATCAAGGTGTCGTCCAGCTCTACGCGCTCGTCGACTTCCTTTTGCTTCATGGCGGCCAGCAGCATGCGGATGGTGCCCAGGCGCTCGGCGTCCTTGGCGCGCATGGCCGTCTTCATGTCTTCAGTGATGCGTTCTTTCAGACTCATGGTGTGTTTCTTCTTCCGAAAAAGCAAAAGCCCGCATGGGCGTCCCCGCGCGGGCTTGTCGGCAAGTCAGCGCGCCGGTGAAGGCGCATTGTGACCGCAGAAGCGACTGATGCGAATCAGTACAGCTTCTTGGGCAGCTGCATGCTGCGCACGCGCTTGTAGTGGCGCTTGACGGCGGCAGCCTTCTTGCGCTTGCGCTCAGCGGTGGGCTTTTCGTAGAACTCGCGGGCGCGCAGTTCGGTCAGCAGGCCCAGCTTTTCGATGGTGCGCTTGAAGCGGCGCAGGGCGACGTCGAACGGCTCGTTCTCTTTGACACGGATGGTCGTCATTACGGAATCACTTTCAGGATGAATGCACTCACGGGGCTGGGACCATGGCCGCCAGCAACACCGCCAGAATCAATCGCACAGGCCTCCGGGCCGGGCCCGTTCCCGGTTTCCGCCTCCGGTTAAGCAGAGAGAAACGGGTTGCCCAATGGGGTGTGCACGATCTGCATCAAGCAGCACTGCTGGTGGACTTCTTTGCAAAGCATGGCCTCAAAACATGATCCGAAATTGCTCGAATCAAGCAGCCCCACCAATAGAGCCCGCGATTCTACTGCGAATTTGCTGAAAATTCCAGCCCAATCAGGGATTCGATCCGTTCAAACGTTCGATACCCTGGTTTTTCGAATATGCCTCGATGTCCTTGGCCGCGGGCAAGACAGGGTTTTGCCCTTCGGCCAGCGCAGCGGCAGGCCGTTGCGCCATGAGTTCGGCCAAAGGGGCCAGCACGAAGGCGCGCTCATGCATGCGTGGGTGCGGCAGGGTCAGTTCCGGGCGGTCCAGCACCACGCCGCCGAACCACAGCAGGTCCAGGTCCAAGGTGCGGGGGGCATTGCGGTAGGGGCGCTCGCGGTGGTGCGCCAGCTCGATGCCCTGCAGCACCCCCAGCAGCTCACGCGGCCCCAGAGCAACCTGCAAGGCCACGACGGCGTTGAGGAAATCAGGGCCGGTGGCGTCCACCGGGCGGGTGCGGTACAGCGATGACATCGTCTCCACCGCGATGCCAGGCGTGTCGGCCAGGCGGGCCAGCGCATCCTGGAAGGTGGCCCGCACATCGCCCAGGTTGCCACCCAGCCCCACGTAGGCCCGGAAACTGGGCAGGCTCGCGCTCATTCGTCTGACGGACCGGCGCTGCCGCCGCCCTCGCCCGCCGGCTTGCGGCGGCGACGTCGGCGCTTCTTGGCCGGCGCATCGCCACCTGCGGGGCCGGGTTCGCCGTCCTGGCCACCGTGGCCACGGTTCTGGCGCTTGGCGATCTCCTGCTCGCGGGCCACCTCCATCAGGTGGCGGCGCTCATGGTGGTCACCCAGCGAGAAGCCTTCCCACCAGTCGGCCAGCTCGGCATCGACCTCACCCACCTGGGCACGCAGTCGCAGGAAGTCGAATCCGGCGCGGAAACGGGGCTGCTCGACCAACGACAGCGGCGCGCTGCCGATGCGGCGCTCGAAGCGCGGCTGCATGGTCCAGATCTCGCGCATGTCGGCTGCCAGCTTGCCGCGGCCGGAGATGTCGCCGATGCGGGCATCGAACACGGCGTCCGTGGCCTGCTGCAGCGCCGGGAAGGTGTGCTCGCCCTGGGCCAGGTTGCGCTTCCACTGGTCCAGCACGTCGTGCCACAGCAGGCAGGCCAGCAGGAAGCTGGGCGCCACGGGCTTGTCTTCACCCACGCGGCGGTCGGTGTCGGCCAGGGCCAGGTCGATGAAGCGGGCACGATCAGGGTGGTGCTGGCGTGAGCTGTCGAACACCGCATCCAGCACGGGGAAGACACCGCGGTCCAGGCCCTGCTTGCGCAGCTCGTCGAGCGAGGCGCGGGCATGGCCGGTCTGCAGCAGCTTGATCATCTCGTCGAACAGGCGGGACTGCGGCACATTGGCCAGCAGCTTGGCCATGGCCTGCAGGGGCTCGCGCGTCTTGGGCTCGATCTCGAAGCCCAGCTTGGCCGCGAAGCGCACCACGCGGATGATGCGCACCGGGTCTTCGCGGTAGCGCACATCGGGCACGCCGATCATGCGCAGCAGGCGCTTCTTGGCGTCCTTGATGCCACCGTGGTAGTCCACCACCACGCCCGTGCTCGGGTCGTAGTACATGGCGTTGATGGTGAAGTCGCGGCGCGCGGCGTCCTGGTCCTGCGGGCCCCAGACGTTGTCGCGCAGCACGCGGCCGCTGGCGTCCACCACGTGGGACTTGTCGGCCAGCTCCTTCTTGGAGGTCTTCTCGTTGCCCGCCACCTGCTCGGCGTCCATGGCGTCAAGGTAGGCCCGGAAGGTCGAGACCTCGATCACCTCATGCTCGCGCCCGCGGCCGTAGACCACGTGCACGATGCGAAAGCGCCGGCCGATGATGAAGGCGCGCCGGAACAGGCCCTTGACCTGCTCGGGCGTGGCGTTGGTGGCCACGTCGAAATCCTTGGGGCGCAGGCCCAGCAGCATGTCGCGCACAGCCCCGCCGACGATGTAGGCCTCATAGCCTGCGTCCTGCAGTGTCTTGACGACCTTGATGGCTCGCTCGTCCACCAGGGCCACGTCGATGCCGTGCTCGCTCTGGGGGACGTCGACGCGCTTGCCGGTGGGGATGCGTGGTTTGGCGCCGGCCTTGCCAGCGGACGAGGCACGCGGCTTGGCGGGCGCCTTGCGCAGGATTTTGTCAATCAGACTTTTGATCATGAAAAAAGATACAACAGGCGCCAACCACGGGCTTGTGCCTCAGCTTGCAGCGCAGGGCTCGGGTTGGTGGCCACCGGATCCGTGGCCCGGTACAGCAGGGGGAGGTCGTTGGGCGAATCGCTGTAGAAGCTGACGCGCTCGAAATCGGCAATGGACTGGCCGCGTTGCGCGAGCCATTCGTCCACCCGTGTGATTTTGCCTTCTCTGAAGGACGGCACGCCATCTATTTCGCCGGTGACACGCCCCTGGGCGTCGCGCACCAGCTTCACGGCGATCAGATCCGGCACCCCGAAGGCGTCGGCGATGGGCCGGGTGACGAACTCATTGGTGGCCGTGACGATGGCGACCAGGTCGCCGCGCGACTGATGCTGGCGCACCAGTTCCAGCGCCTGCGGCTGCAGGGCCGGGCGGATCACTTCTTCCATGAAACGGTCCTGCAGGGCCCGCTGTTCGGCGGGTTCCAGGTCGCGCCAGACACTGGTGGTGAAGGCGATGTAGTCGTCCAGCACCAGCGTGCCGTCGACGTACTGCTGGTAGAACGCGTCATTGCGGGCCCGGTGCGTCACCGGGTCGGCCAGGCCGACGCGGATGAGGAATTCGCCGAACTCGTGGTCGGAGTCCAGTGGCAACAGGGTGTGGTCCAGATCAAACAGGCAGAGGTTCATTCGGTCTCCTGCGCCAGCATTTGTTTGAGCAAGGGCACGGTCACGAGCCGCTGCTCCGCCAGCGCGAAGCGGTCCAACCGCTCCAGCAAATCCATCAAAAAGCCCAGATCGCGACTGAAATGCGTGAGCAGGTAGGGCAGCACGCCCTCGGCCAGGCGCACGCCGCGGCGCTTGCACTCCTGCTCGAGCACGAGCTTGACGCCCTCCTCGCCCAGCGCCTGCAACGCAAAAACCAGGCCCCAGCCCAAGCGGGTGCGCAGGTCGTCGCGCACGGGCAGGTCCACCGGGGGCACGCGGCCTGCCGCGACGATGGCCATGGTTGACGGGCCCTGGCCGCCAGCCGCCTCGTGTTGGGCCGTGGCCGCGGCATTTTCAATGAAGAGATTGAAGGCCCAATGCTGCTGGGGCGCGTCGAGGGATTCGCAATCGTCCATCAGCACCAGGGTGCCGGCCTGTTCCTGGGGAGCATCCCAGGATTGGAAACCCTGCCGGCCCAACCACAGCACATGCCAGCCCGCGCCCAGGGCCTGGCTGGCCAGGCCACGCAACAAGTGGGTCTTGCCGCAGCCCTGAGGCCCCCAGAGGTAGGTGGGCGTGCCCGGCTGAGCACTGTCCGGCCAGGCCATCAGCCAGGCCAGCACCTCTTCATTGCCCTGCGCAATGAACTGCGTCAGCCCGGCGGGGGCCATGGGCTCGAAGTCCAGCGGCAACTGGCGCATGGACAGGCCCAACGGCAAGGCAGGAGGCAACAGCATGGCGGGCGGCTCGGCCAGCAGGCTCATGGGCGCTCCCCGAGGGGCTGCTCCCCCGGCTTGGCAGGATCGGCCTCCAGCAGCACTTCCGTGGCGTCGCGGCTGGGCTCGGAGCGGAACAGGCGGCTGTGCCGGTAAAGCACCATCAGGCGGCGCAGCACCACCATCAGCAAGGCGCTGACCGGCAAGGCCATCAGGATGCCGACGAAGCCCAGCCACTGCCCGAACAGCATCAGCACAAAGATCACGCCGGCGGGGTGCAGGCCGATGCGCTCGCCCACCAGGCGCGGTGTGAGGAAGAAGCTCTCGATGAACTGGCCCAGCCCGTACACCACGCCCACGGCCACCAGGGGCCACCACAAACTGGCCGAGCCCGGGTCGGCCGCAAACTGCAGCAGGCCGGAGAAAAGGGCCAGGATCAGCCCCAGGCCAAAGCCCAGGTAGGGAATGAACACCGCCAGGCCGGTGAAGACACCGATCGGCAAGGCCAGGTTGAAGCCGAACAGCATCAGACCCACGCTGTAGTACACCGCCAGGATCAGCATCACCATGATCTGCCCCCGCAGGTAACCGCCCAGCACCTCATCGGCCTCGGCGATGAACCCGTCGATGGGCTGGCGCCACAGGGGCGGCACCAGGGAACGGGCTCGGCCCATCAGGTTGGGCCAGTCTGCCAGCCAGTAGAAGGCCAGCACGGGCACCAGCACCGCCAGGCCTGACATGGTCAGCAGCACGCCTCCGCCCATGCGCAACGAACTCAGCAGCGTGCCGGCCCAGCGCTCGCCATTGGTGTTGAACTGCTTGACCACCCAGGGGCGCAGATCGCTGAGTTCCTGCGGTACCCGAACGCCCATCTGCTCCAGCCAGGGCACCAGACCGTGCCAAAGCCGGCCCGCGATTTCTGGCAATTGTTCTCGGAGCATGGGCGCCAGATCGACCACGATGGGCACCAGCAGCAGCAGCAGAAGCATCCCCAGGAGGATGGCGGCCAGCAAGCACAGAGCGGTCCCGGCTGCCCGGGGCACCCCACGGCGCGCCAGGGCAGACACGCCGGGCTCCAGCACATAGGCCAATGCCAGGCTCAGCACAAAGGGGGCCAGCACCAGGGCGTGCCACCACAGCAGCAGGCCGGCGGCCAGGGCCAATGCACTCAGCCCCAGCCAACGGGGCCAGGGCGAAGGCGACGGGGAAGTTTGCGCTTGAGGTGACAGGGGCATGGGGGCGATTCTATCGACCCCCGTGCCCTGCCCCACCGACGCCCCGTCAGATCAACGCCCGCAGGTGGGGCTGTCGTACACGGAGCGACGCGCGGCCTCGATGTCCTGCTCGAACTTGGTCTGGTTGCGCTGGGCTTCAGGCTGGGCCTGGTATTCGGCCACGATCGCCGCCTGGCGGCGCAGGAATTCCGTGCGGCACTCAGCGTCGCGAAGGGCTTGCTCGCTGTCGAGTTTGGGGGCCAGTTGCTCCAGCTTGGTCTTGCAGCCTTCCATCTTCTGGGTGCGCAAGTTCTCGTCGGGCTCCAGATCGGTCAGCAACACCCCGCAGATCAGCAGGGATTCACCCATGGTCATCTCCATGTTGCTCAGGCGCTCGGGCAACTGGTCGAGCAGTTGCTGCGCCAGCGCGTGGCGCTCGGCCGTCTTGGAGGTGTCCTGCAGTGCCTGCCATTGCTCGAAACCGCGCTGGTATCGCAGGTAGGCCGTGATGCGCTTGAGCTCCTTCGCGCCATCCGGCTTGTTGCCCACGGCCTCTTTGAGCGAGCTCCACTCTTGCTGCGTGAAATCCGTCGGGCGGCCGTCCGGGCCCTCTGCAGGCGGCGTGGCCAGATTGACGACAGGGCCGGCGGCGGGCGTGCTGGCCACCTCGGAAGGCGCAGCGGGATCAGCGGACTGGCTGGAGCCATACCACCACCATGCCGCGGTTGCGCAGCCCAGCAGTGCCACGCCGGCGACGAGCCAGACCCAGCGGGAACCAGACGATTGGTCGTACGAAATCATCGTTGCTCTCTCACATTGCAATGCGGCGTATTGTCGGGCAGGCCCGCCATGGCCCACGTTCGGGCTTTACCCGAGGAACTCCGGGCCATTGGCCATCTCCATCGATCGCGTCCATCTTGTTCATGCGGCATGGCACGGAGGGCATGGGGCTGTCAGCCCTTGCCCTACACTTGCGCCTCGCCCTGCCCTTCGCAAGCCTCTTTCGTCACTTTCCATGGATTCGCTCGCTCACGCCCCCCTCCTGACCGCCTCCCTGGGCGCCGTGGTCGGTTACCTGATCGGTTCGCTCTCTTTCGCGGTGATCGTGAGCCGCCTGTTCGGCCTGGCCGACCCGCGCAGCTACGGGTCGGGCAACCCGGGGGCAACCAATGTGCTGCGCTCCGGCCACAAAGGGGCCGCAATCCTGACGCTGCTGTTCGATGCCCTGAAGGCCTATGTGCCGGTGCTGGTGGCCCGCCAGATGGGGCTGGACGACCTGACCGTCACCCTGGTGGGCCTGGGTGCCTTCCTGGGCCACCTGTGGCCCGTGTTCTTCAGGTTCGAAGGGGGCAAGGGCGTGGCCACCGCGGCAGGCGCCTTGCTGGCTTTCGATCCCGCCCTGGGCGGCCTGGTGCTGCTGGTCTGGCTGGGTGTGGCAGTGATCACCCGGTATTCATCGCTGGCAGCGCTGTGCGCCTCGCTGGCCGCCCCGGCCATCCAGTTCTGGCTGCACGGATGGCAGCACCAGACCTGGGGCGTGCTGATCATGAGCCTGCTGCTGATCTGGCGCCACGAGGCCAACATCCGCAAGCTGATCGCAGGCCAGGAAAGCAAGATCGGCCAGAAATCGGCCCCTCCGTCGGCCTGAGGCTCCTGACGCCATGGACCGCAGCCCCCCGCGCAAGGCGTCCTGGCGGTCCCTGCTGGTGATCGTGGCGGTCGTGTGGGGCAGCAGCCAGACCTGGTCTTGGTGGCGGCAGACGCAGGCCACCCAGACCGTGCAGGCACAGGCCCGCGCTGGCGACATCCTCATGCTCACCACCACCGACTGCCCCTACTGCGCAAAGGCGCGCGCCTGGTTCAAGCTGCACGCCGTTCCCTGGCGGGAATGCAACATCGAGCAGCATGACGCCTGCCGCCGCCTATTCGATGCTCAGGGCGCCCCAGGCGTGCCACTGCTGAATGTAAGGGGCCAGTGGCGCCTGGGCTTCGATGCCGACTGGATGGCCACCACGCTCGCGGCAAGGCGGAAGAACTAGGCCGCGTCGTCGGCCACGAACACCAGGCCCAGGGCATCGAGATCACCGCGCCCCTGCCGCACCACACGTGGCTCGCCCGCGCTCAGATCGATCACCGAGGTCGGCTCCATCGGGCAGGCGCCGGCATCCACCACCGCCTGCACCTGCTTTTGCAACTGCTCGCGGATCTCATGGGCGTCGTTGAGGGCTTGCGTCTGCCCCGGCAGGATCAGCGTGGTGGCCAGCAGAGGCTGGCCCATCAGCTCCAGAAGGGCCTGGGTGACCACGTGGTCGGGCACGCGCAGGCCGATCGTGCGACGCGAGGGGTGCGACACCCTGCGCGGCACCTCCTTGGTGGCCTCCAGGATGAAGGTGTAGGGGCCGGGCGTGGCCATCTTGAGCAACCGGTACTGCTGGTTGTCAACGCGCGCGTAGCTGGACAACTCGGACAGGTCGCGGCACAGCAAGGTCAGGTGGTGGCGTTCATCGACCGCACGGATCCGGCGCAGGGCATCCACCGCCGTCTTGTCATCGAGATGGCAGACCAGGGCGTAGCTGGAGTCGGTCGGCACGGCCGCGACGCCGCCTTGCTGCAGAATGGCCGCCGCCTGCTTGAGCAGGCGCGGCTGGGGATGCTGGGGGTGGACTTCGAAATACTGGGCCATCGCCCGAGGGTATCAGGCCTGCCGCATCAAGGCTGGTGGATGCGGTGTTCCAGCGCTTCCCACACGGGCTTCAGGTGGCCGGGCAGGCCGGGCAAGGTGCCCAGGTCTGTGTGGCTTTCTGCCGGATCGTGGAAATCGGACCCGCGCGATGCCAGCAGATCGAACTCCTGCGCCATGCCCGCGTACTCCAGGTACTCGGCCGGCGTGTGGCTGCCCGTCACCACCTCGACGCCCTGCCCGCCCAGCGCCTTGAACTCCGTGAACAGCGCGAACTCTTCATTGGGGGTGAAGGCATAACGGCCCGGGTGGGCGATGACGGCGATGCCGCCGGCGCCTGTGATCCAGCTCAAGGCATCGGACAGCGTGGCCCATCGGTGCTCGACATAGCCTGGCTTGCCCTCCGTGAGGTAGCGGCGGAAGACTTCGTGCGTGTCGTTGCAGATGCCGGCCTCGACCAGGTAACGGGCGAAGTGGGTGCGCGAGATCAGATCCGGGTTGCCCACGAACTTGAGCGCTCCCTCATAGGCTCCGCCGATGCCCGCGCGCTCCAGGCCGGCCGCCATGTCGCGGGCGCGGCGCTCGCGGCCACCGCGCGTGTGGGCCAGGCCCTGCACCAGCGCCAGGTCGTCCGCGTCAAACCCCAACCCGACGATGTGCACGGTCTGGTTGATGAAGGTGACGGAGATCTCGGTGCCAGTGAGGTAGCCCATGCCATTGGCCGCAGCAGCAGCCCGTGCGCGCGCCTGCCCACCCACCTCGTCATGGTCAGTCAGGGCCCAGAGATCGACCCCATTGCGGCGCGCGCGCTCCGCCACCTGCTCCGGGGTCAAGGTGCCGTCAGACACGCTGGAGTGGCAATGGAGATCGGCGTTGAACATGTGAACGGCCATGCGGGTTGAAGCAGCAGCCCTATTGTAGGAACGCCCGCCCCGGTTCTGTGCACCGCAATGTGCAAATCCTTAACGCAGGGAACGGCTCCACGCGTCGATGCTGGCCTGGGTGAGCTCGCTCACGAGCTTGTCGTCGATGGGTTGGCGGTAGCGGAACTTGACGTGCCGCATACCCTTGCCGGCGCCTTGCAGCTCCGGGAAATCGCCCAGCAGCAGCACACCATTGAAGACCTGGAGGTGGGCATTGGCCTTGAACAGCACCAGGGCCAGCAGGTTGTCGCCGTCGTTGGTGAAGACCAGGTTGCCCCACTTCACTTCGGGGCGGAGCTGCGGCGCAGTGGCCAGGATGGCCTTCTGGATGGCTTGGCCCGTTTCGCGTTGTTCGGGACGAACGCTGTCGTAGAACGCGTTGATCAACGCGGGAGATTGCAGGGGTCGGCGCATGGGGGAAAGGCCCAACAAAAAAGGTACTACAAGAGCATTGATACATGACCACCCCCTCCCTGAAGCCCGCAACGGCTTCCGTGTGGTCACACAGCGTCTGATTCCGGATATTGGCTTTTGTTCTTGCGGCACCGAAAAAACTCTCGGGAACCTGCCATTTACCGGACATCATCAACGTGCCCGAAGGCACTCAACACCAACTTGAATCCTACCGCACTCGATGGATGTTCACATCATTGAAATGAGTGCCTTTGTCAGTTTATCGACGTTGACTGCTCATGTTTTAGGCAAAGTCACGCCACGTTGGCCCTGGTACTTGCCGCCACGGTCGCGGTAACTGGTTTCGCAGACCTCATCACTCTCGAAAAACAGCACCTGGGCGCACCCTTCGCCGGCATAAATCTTGGCGGGCAGGGGCGTGGTGTTGCTGAATTCCAGCGTGACGTAGCCTTCCCATTCAGGTTCGAACGGCGTCACGTTCACGATGATGCCGCAGCGGGCATATGTGCTCTTGCCCAGGCAGATGGTCAGCACACTTCGCGGGATGCGGAAATATTCCACGGTGCGCGCGAGCGCGAAACTGTTGGGCGGGATGATGCAGACATCGCCCTTGAAATCGACAAAACTCTTTTCGTCGAAATTCTTCGGATCCACCACCGTGGAATGGATGTTCGTGAAGATCTTGAATTCATCAGCGCAGCGGATGTCGTAGCCATAGCTGCTGGTGCCGTAGCTCACGATCTTGTTGCCATCGGCTGACTGACGTACCTGCCCGGGCTCGAAGGGTTCGATCATGCCTTGGCTCTCGGCCATGCGGCGGATCCAGCGGTCTGACTTGATGCTCATGCGTGCTCCTGTAGAGGCCGCTATTGTCCCCGATCCCGCGCGGTGTACCGCACCCATGTGAGGCCGATGGCTCGCCCGGACTCGGCCCCAAACCGGGGCGTCCGAATTGGCATGGTTTTCGCATGCCTTGGTGCACACAAAACATGGTGGCGCCCCACAAGGGGGTGACCGCCTCGATCGCTGAGGATCACGATGAGTTCGTTCAAGACCTTCCTGAAGTCAGGACATGGCCCGACCCTGTTCGCTTCTTTCCTGTACTTCGCCTTCTCCTGCTGCATCTGGGTGCTCAACGGGGCCATGGCGCCGTTCATCACGGAAGAGTTCAATCTCACGCCGGCCCAGAAGGGCTTGATGCTCTCCATCCCCATCTTCGCCGGCGCCTTGATGCGTTTCCCGCTGGGCCTGCTGGCGCAGTACATCGGCCGCAAGAAGGCCACGCTGGTCGAGATGGGGCTCATCGCCGTGGCCATGCTGTATGGCTACTTTGCCGTCAAGACATTCAATGACCTGCTGGCCATGGGCGTGCTGCTGGGCATCGCAGGCGCCAGCTTCGGGGTGGCGCTCTCTTTGGGATCCGGCTGGTTTCCACCGCGGCACAAGGGCCTGGCCATGGGCCTGGTCGGGGCCGGCAACGTCGGCACGGCGGTGTCCGTGCTGATTGCCCCGCCGCTGGCACAAGCCTTCGGATGGCAGACGGTGTATGGCCTGGCTGCGCTGGCCATCGCGCTGCCCATGATCGTGATGGTCGTGTTCGCCAAGGAGCCGCCCGACGTCGATGCGCACGCCAGCTTCCGCGAACACATTGCCTGTCTGTTCGAGAAGGACGGCTGGGCCTTCAGCCTGATCTACGGCATCACTTTCGGCGGCTTCATCGGCCTGACCACCTTCCTGCCCAGCTACTACTATGACCAGTTCCACGTGAGCAAGGTCGAGGCAGGGCAGCTCACCATGCTGGCGGCCTTCATGGGGGCGGCGCTGCGCATCTTCGGCGGGTGGATATCCGACCGGTGGGGCGGCATCAACACCTTGACCGGCGTGCTGGTGATCGTGGTGGTCACCCTGGTGGCCTGCGGCAACGCCAGCGCGAGCCTGGCGGTCACCACCTTGCTGTTCATGCTGTGCTTTGCAGCCCTGGGGGCCGGCAACGGTGCGCTGTTCCAGCTGGTGCCCCTGCGCTGGCCTGCGTCCACGGCGGTTGCGGGCTCGATGATTGGAGAGATCGGCGCGCTGGGCGGCGGGCTGGTGCCCAACGCCATGGGCCTGTCCAAGCAGTACTTCGGTTCCTATCTGTACGGCTTCCTGGCTTTCGCCGCGCTGGCCGTGGCGGTGCTGGTGATGATGCGCGTGATGCAGCTGCGCTGGACGCGCACATGGGCCGAGAAGGGTGGGCGCGCCCGTGTCGCCCCCGTCGCCACCCAAGCCGGCAGAACCACAGGCTCCCGCATCACGCCCGCCCCACGCGGCGAGCACTGAACACCCACATCGGTTGCAATCGGGCCGCCCCACAAGAGCGGTCCTGCATCCTCGCCACCAGCGGGATGGACCGGGCTGCTCCCTCGGCTGCCCGGTTTTTTTGCGCCTGATTCCTCCAGGGCACGTCGCCGCCGCTAGCGGGGCAGGAAAGCCAGCCAGTACAGCAGCAACAGGTTCAGCAGCACGGACACCGCCAGGGCCACCTTCCACAGTGCCTGGGGATCGCGTGCGATCAAGGGTGTGTTGCCGAGGCTGTTGAGCGGCCGGGAAGCGCCGCGCTCCAGGGCCAGCAGGAACTCCTCGGCCGTTTCAAAACGCTGGCGAAGGTCGCGGGCCACCGCCTTGAGCACGATGTGGTCGAGCCAGATCGGCACATCCGGCCTGCGGCGCGAAGGGGCCTCCGGATCACGCCGGTAACGGGCGGTCTGGTACGGTTCGATCTCACCATAGGGCAGGCGGCCTGTGAGCCACTCGTACAAGGTCACACCCAGCGCAAAGAGGTCGCTCTGGGCATTGGCCTGCGCCAGTTCCGGGTCGTCCAGCCACTGCTCCGGGTTGATGTAGCTGGGTGTCCCGGCATGCAGCGCGCGCAGGGACCTGGGCTCCTGCCCCGACAGGGCCACCCCGAGGTCCAGCAGACGCCACACCCCATCTGCACCAAGATGGATGTTGCCGGGCTTCACATCACGGTGGATCACCCCATGCTGGTGCAGGCGCCCCAAAGCACGGCACAGCGCGCTGGCACCCTCCACCACCTCGGCCACGGTGAAACGCCGCGCGGGCAGCATGTCGTGCAGGGATTGCCCCTCCACCCATTCGAACAAGGCGTAGAAATGCGTGGGCGCATCCCTCTCCACAGCCCTTACCAGCCCTCGCGCGCCGCGCTCTGTGACCCGGGCACTGAGCCAGGCCTCATGGGCCAGCATGGCCCGCTCCTCCGGGTCGCCGGCCCTGCCCTCGTGCAGCGTCTTCAATGCCAGCACTGCGCCGTTGCGGCGGTCCTGCACCTTGTAGAGGCGGTGCACTCCGTTGCTGGCGACATGGTTCAACACCACCAGGTCGTCCAGCACCTCACCATCGTGGAGTCGCTGCGGCACAGGCAACTGGCGACCGCGCCGCTGCGCGTCGTCCAGCAGGGCGGCGGCCAGGCCGCGCACCCGGATCACCAGGGCGGTCGCGTTGTCGCGTGTGCCTGCGGCCAGCGCCTTGGCCACCAGCGCCTGGCTGGCCTCCTGCGCGCTGCCCTGGCTGGCCAGTGCCGCGATCTGCGCACGCTTGAGCACCCCGTGCACGCCGTCGCTCGTGAGCACGAAGACATCGCCGATCTGCACGTCGCCCTCGCTGTGGTCGACGCGCACGGCATCCTCCATGCCGACGGCACGGGTCAGCCCGTTTTGAAACTCGCCGCCCCCCATGCTGTGGTCCTGGGTGAGGAGCGCGCAGTCCTGGCCCCTGATCAACCAGGCGCGCGTGTCACCCACGTGGGCCAAGGTGTAGCCATGGCCGCGCAGCACCAGCGCCGTGAGGGTCGTCATGCCCAGCGGCTGATCCCTGAAAGGCTGGCGGCGGCGGTTCTGGTCGGCCAGCCAACCGTTGCAGGTGCTGATCAGGCGGTCCAGGGCCACCGAGGTGTCCCAGGTACGGGGGGTGGCGTGGTAGTCGCCCGTCACGGACAGCACGGCGGTCTGGGCGGCCTCCAGGCCACCCCCGCCACTGCTGACGCCATCGGCCAGCGCCGCGATGAGGCCTTGCGCTTCGTTCTCCGGCTGTGGGCGCACCACTGCCGCGAAATCTTCCAGGCGTTCGCGCGGGCCACGCTCGCTGGCGTGCCCGATGTCCAGATCAAAACTCATTCTTGTCGAATCCTCAGCGGCTGGAAATGCACAACATGGGTGCATTTCTCAATGAACAGGCCGGCACGGACGCAAGAAGCCTGCCGCTTCCCTCTATGGGCGTGCCTGGCCCCGAAACGGTGCGTGTCCGCAATGCTGGCCTCTAACTTGCTTCTTGCGCGGTACAACGATTTCTATATTCCGCTGACGGAGCCCTGGGCATGAAGAAGATGAAACTGGTGATGGTGGGCAACGGCATGGCCGGCGTCCGCACGCTGGAAGAACTGTTGAAGGTGGCGCCGGATCTCTACGAGATCACGGTTTTCGGGGCCGAACCGCACCCCAACTACAACCGGATCATGCTCTCGCCCGTGCTGGCGGGCGAGCAGACGATCGACGAGATCATCCTGAACCCCGTGCAGTGGTACGCCGACCATGGCATCACGCTGCACCTCAACAAGAAGGTGGTCCGCGTGGACCGCACGCGCCGCGTGGTCGTGGCCGAGGATGGCACCGAGGCCACTTACGACCGGCTGCTGCTGGCCACCGGCTCCAACCCTTTCGTGCTGCCGGTGCCGGGCAAGGACCTGGAAGGCGTGATCGCCTACCGGGACATCGCCGACACCAACTACATGATCGAGACCGCCAAGACCCACCGCCACGCGGTGGTGATCGGCGGCGGGCTGCTGGGCCTGGAGGCCGCCAACGGCCTGGCACAACGCGGCATGAAGGTCACCGTGGTGCACATCGCGCCCTGGTTGCTGGAGCGCCAGCTCGACGAAGTCTCCGCGCGCCTGCTGCAGCGTTCGCTCGAAGAGCGCGGCCTGGCCTTTCGCATCGGCGCGCAGACGCAAGAGCTGGTCAGCGACGACAAGGGGCGCGTGCGGGCCGTCCGGTTCAAGAATGGCACCGAGGTGCTGGCCGACCTGGTCGTGATGGCCGCGGGCGTGCGGCCCAACACCACGCTCGCCGAACAGATCGGCCTGCATTGCAACCGCGGCATCGTGGTCAGCGACACCATGCAAACCGTCACCGACCCGCGCGTGTATGCCGTGGGTGAATGCGCAGCGCACCGCGGCATTGCCTATGGCCTGGTGGCGCCCCTGTTCGAGCAGGGCAAGGTCTGCGCGAACCACCTGGCGCTGTTCGGCATCGGCCGCTACACCGGCTCCCAGGTGTCGACCAAGCTCAAGGTCACCGGCATCAACCTGTTCTCTGCCGGCAATTTCATGGGCGGTGAAGGCACCGAAGAGATCGTGCTGTCCGACCCGTTCGGCGGCGCCTACAAGAAGCTGGTGATCCAGGGCGACAAGCTGGTGGGTGCCTGCCTCTACGGTGACACAGCCGATGGCAGCTACTACTTCCAGCTGATCCGCGAAGGCGCCTGCATCAAGGGACGCCGCAACCGCCTGATGTTCGGCGAAGCACAGCCCGAGGAGGCCTCCGAGGGCGCCACGGCCCTGGCCACGGCTTGAGGGTCGCCATGAGCACCACCATTCCCATCGTGACAGCGGGCACGAAGACGACCCGCGCCACCTGCCCCTACTGCGGCACAGGCTGCGGCGTGCTGATCGAAACCACCGCCGGACGCATCACCCATGTCCAGGGTGACCCAGACCACCCGGCCAATTTCGGCCGGCTGTGCACCAAGGGCAGCACCCTGCACCTCACGGCAGCCACCAGCGTGCAGGAGCAGACGCGGCTGTTGACGCCCCAGCGACGCCGTGCGCGCGGCGACACGCCCGCGCCCATCGGCTGGGACGAAGCCCTGGACGATGCCGCAGACCAGCTTGCCGACATCATCCGGCGCCATGGTCCGCAGGCGGTCGGCTTTTATGGCTCGGGGCAGCTGCTCACCGAGGACTACTATGTGCTCAACAAGCTCGTGAAGGGCCTGGTGGGCACCAACAACCTGGACACCAACTCGCGCCTGTGCATGAGCAGTGCCGTGGCGGGCTACAAGGCCACGCTGGGCGTGGATGCCCCACCGGCCTGCTACGACGATTTCAAGCACGCACAGACCCTGTTCATCGTCGGTGCCAACACGGCTTACGCCCACCCCATTCTGTTCCGCCGCATCGAAGACGCGCGCCAGGCCAACCCGGCGATGAAGCTGATCGTGGCCGATCCACGCAAGACCGAGACGGCCGAGATGGCCGACCTGTTCCTGCCGATCCGGCCGGGCACCGACGTGGCCCTGTTCCACGGCATGCTGCACGTGATGCTGGCCGAAGGCCTGGTCGACATGGACTACATCGCGCAGCACACGCAGGGCTTCGAGGCGCTGCGCGGGCTGGTGGCCGATTTCACGCCGGCCAGCGTGGCGGCCATCTGCGGCATCCCCCAGGCGGATCTGGTGCAGGCGGCCCATTGGTTCGGCGGGCACACACCCACGCTGTCGCTCTACTGCCAGGGGCTGAACCAGAGCACGCGCGGCACCGACAAGAACGCCACGCTGATCAACCTGCACCTGGCCACCGGCCAGATCGGCAAGCCCGGGGCAGGCCCCTTCTCGCTGACGGGCCAGCCCAATGCCATGGGTGGCCGCGAAGTGGGCGGCATGGCCAATCTGCTGAGCGCGCACCGCGATCTCGGCAATGCCGAACACCGTGCCGAAGTGGCGAAACTGTGGGGCGTGCCAGACGTGCCCGCCCAGCCTGGCAAGACGGCGGTGGAGATGTTCGAGGCCGCCGCGCGCGGTGAGATCAAGGCCCTGTGGATCGCCTGCACCAACCCTGCCCAATCGCTGCCGGACCAGGCCACCGTGCGCAAGGCGCTGGAGACGGCCGAGCTGGTGGTGGTGCAGGAAGCCTTCGCCACCACCGCCACCTGCGCCTATGCCGACCTCCTGCTGCCCGCCACCACCTGGGGCGAAAAGGACGGCACCGTGACCAACAGCGAGCGGCGCATCAGCCGTGTTCGCAGCGCCATCCCGGCCCCGGGGCAGGCCAGGCATGACTGGTCCATCTTCGCCGACCTGGGCCGGCGCCTGGAGCAACGCCTGCCCGAACGCCAGGCCGGTTGGCGCCATGGCATGGACACGCTGTTCCCCTACGACAGCCCCGAGTCGGTGTGGAACGAGCACCGTGAATCCACACGCGGACGCGACCTGGACATCACCGGTCTGAGCTACGAGATCCTCGAAACCCAGGGACCACAGCAATGGCCGATGCCGCAAGGCCATGCGCAAGGCCGCGCGCGCCTCTACGAAGACGGCGTCTTCCCCACGCCCGACGGGCGCGCGCGCTTTTCCGCCGTGCCTTACGAAGCCGTGGCCGAACCCTGCGATGAGCACCACCCCTTCGCGCTCAACACTGGTCGGCTGCGTGACCAATGGCACGGCATGAGCCGCACCGGCACGCTGGGCCGCCTGTTCGGCCATGTCAGCGAGCCCAGCATCGACCTGAACCCGGTTGACATGAAGCGCCTGGGCCTGGGCGCGGGTGATCTGGTGCGTGTGACCTCCCGCCGGGGCGCCGTGGTGCTGCCCGCCCAGCCCAGCGACGCGGTCTCGCCGATGCAATCCTTCATCGCCATGCATTGGGGTGAGGAGTACCTCAGTGGCCGAGATGCCCAGGGCCGCCTGATGACCGGCGTGAACGCCTTGACGGTGCCGGCGTTCTGCCCCAAGTCCAAGCAGCCCGAGCTCAAGAATGCCGCCGTGGGCATCGAAGCCGTGCAGTTGCCCTGGCGCCTGCTGGGGGTGGCCTGGATGTCCGAAGACCGCGCCCTGGCTGTGCGCGAGGCCGTCAAGCCGCTGATGGGCCACTTCTCGTTCGCCAGTTGCGTGCCCTTCGGCCGCGAACCCCATGAGCGAGGCATGGTCGGCGTGCTGTTCCGCGCGGCCGCCCCAGAGCCGGCCAGCGACGCGGTGCTGCGCCAACTCGAAGAACTGCTGAGTGTCGACGGCCCGGACGTGCTGCGCTACCACGACCGTCACCAGGGCCAGCACCGCGCCATGCGCCTGCGCAGGTCCGATGAAGGCCTCAAGCTGGAAGCTTTCCTGCTGGCAGGCGACGTGAGCGCCGAGGCCTGGGTGAGGCCACTGCTGCAGGAGGAACTGGTGGCCGATGCCTATGGCCGCGCCCTGCTGTCGCCGGGAGCCAAGCCGCCCGTGGCCGTGCAGAGCAAGGGCCGCCAGGTGTGCACCTGCTTCAACGTGACCGAGCCTGCCATCGTCGAGACCCTGGGCACCTGTGCCGGCAGCGCCGACGAACGCCTGGCGCAGTTGCAGGGCCAGCTCAAGTGCGGCACCAACTGCGGATCCTGTGTGCCGGAGCTGCGCAAGCTGATCAAGCTGCACCCCGTCGCCATGGCCTGAACCAGGCCATGGCCGGGGCTGCGACAATGCCGGCATGAGCATCGCTGCCTACATCAAGGTGATCGGTCGGGGCAAGGACGGCGCCCGGCCCCTGGACACCGACCAGGCCCGGGACCTGCTGAACCAGGTCCTGGACGGCCACGTGACCGACCTGGAGGTCGGCGCCTTCGCGCTGGCCATGCGCATCAAGGGTGAAACCGTGCAAGAGCTGGATGGCTTCGTGCAATCCACCCTCGCCCACTGCCTGCCCCTGCCCACACCGCCAGCGGGTGGGGTGGTCGTGCTGCCCTCGTACAACGGGGCGCGCAAGCTGCCCAACCTGACCGCGTTGCTGGCCTGCGAGCTGGCGCGAACCGGCACGGCCGTGCTGGTGCATGGCCCGTTGAAAGACCCGACCCGCGTGACCACCGCGGAGGTCTTCCAGGCCCTGGGCCTGCCGCTCGCGTCCACCGCCGAAGAGGTGGACCAGGCCTGGCAGGCACGGCGCCCCGCCTTCATCGACATCGCCACCCTGAGCCCCTCGCTGGCCCGCCTGCTGGAGGTGCGCTGGACCATCGGCCTGCGCAACCCCGGCCACACCATCGCCAAGCTGCTGGCGCCCTGGCCTGCCGAAGTGCCCAGCGTGCGCGTGGTCAACCACACACACCCTGAATACGCCCATTCGCTCACGGGCTACCTGGGCCATACCGGCGCCACGGCCCTGCTGATGCGGGGCACCGAGGGCGAGCCCGTGGCCGATGCCCGCCGCCAACCGCGCTTCGAAGTCTTCATCAAGGGGCAGCGCGATGCCGACCTGAGCCGGGCACCGCTTGAAGGCGTGCTGACCGAGTTGCCCGCCTTGCCCGAATCCCGCGATGCCGCGCACACGGCGGCCTACATCCAGGCGGTGCTCAAGGGTGACACGCCCTTGCCCGCGTCCATCGCAGCCCAGGCTGACTGCCTGCGCAAGGCCTTGCTGAAGGCGGGTGCCGACACGGCTTGATGCGCCTCAGGGCGTGGCCCGCGTTGGATCAGCCTTTGAGGGGGCCCTGGCCGCCCTGGTCAGGATCACGATGCCGCCCAGGATGGCGGCAGTGCCCAGCATCAGCCGCCCCGTGACCGGCTCACACAGCCACCAGGCGGCCATCCAGATCGTGGACAACGGCCCGACCATGCCCACCTGGGCAGCCAACGAGGCACCCAGCAACTGCACACCCCGCATCACCAGCCACACCGGCAGCACCGTGCAGGCCACGGCATTCAGGACCGACAGCGCATAGGCCTGCCAAGGCAGCGCCGAGATCCCGCCCAGACGGCCATCGGTCCACCATGCAACCAGCCCCCATTGCAACAGGCACAGCACACAGGCCACACAGGAGGCATGCCCCACCAGGCGCAGCGAGCCCAGTGTCTGCACCAACTGGCCGCTGCCCATCAGGTAAATGGCGTAGCTGAGCGCACTGCCGAAGACCAGCACCGAGCCCAGCGTCACCGCCCGCATGGCCTCGGCGCCGCCCACCGCGCCCGCCTGGCTGGACAGCAGCTGGGCCGCATCCCAATCGTGCAGCCAGACCACGGCCACGCCCGCGTAGGCCAGGCCCACGGCCAGGATCTGCGCCGGGCTGACACGCTGGCGGTACCACAGCGCCGACAGGAGCAGCACCAGGGTGGGGTTCAGGTAGAGGATCGCCCTTTCCAGGCTGGCGCTGATGTACTGCAGGCCCAGGAAATCCAGCGTGCTGGCCAGGTAGTAGCCCATGAAGCCCAGGCCGGCCACCTGCCACCATCCGCGCGCGCCCAGCGGCCTGGGAGAGCGCCCATCAGGCGCGGCCACGCGCCCCGACCACCAGGCCATGCACAGGAACAAGGGAAAGGCCATGGCCATGCGCAGCCCCACGGCAGAGACCGCGTCGGCGCCCAGCTTGTACATGAGCTTGGCCACGATGGCCTTGCCCGAGAACGCGATGGCCCCGAGGGCCGCCATCATCACGCCCTGCCCCACCGGGCCCAGGCCCGACGGCGACCACCGCCGGCCGAAAAATGCTTGCATGCCCAGAGCGTAGCGGACACCGGCCCGTTTCGCGGCCCCAGGGGCATGCGGGCGGTCGAATCTCACGAGATCAGGGCAAGCGGCTGGCGCCAGTTCCACCCATCGGATCAGCACAGCCGTCAACACAACGTCATGGTGGCGTCGCAATTCCGTCATGGGCGACGACCATCATGCAGGCATGCGCCCATGGTCCACCTCTCCGCTGATGCGGGCCTTCAGGTCCGCCACGCCCACCAGCCTGGGAGCACCCTGGCATGCTGGCCCGCCGCTCGATGGCGCAGCGCACGACGATGACCATGCCGGGGCCCCACGGGCACGCCAGGTGCGCACGGTGTGGATCTCGGATGTCCACCTGGGCACGCCCGGCTGCCAGGCCCGTGCGCTGCTCGATTTCCTCAAGCACGTGGAGTGCGACACCCTCTACCTGGTCGGCGACATCATCGACGGCTGGCAGCTACGCCGCACCTGGTACTGGCCACAGACGCACAACGACGTGGTGCAGAAGCTGCTGCGCAAGGCCCGCAAGGGCACCCGCGTGATCTTCATCCCCGGCAACCACGACGAGTTCGGCCGCAAGTACCTGGACCACAACTTCGGCGGCATCGAGGTGGCCGAAGAGTGGCTGCACACCACCGCCGATGGCCGCCTGCTGTGGGTCACGCATGGCGATCTGTACGACGGCGTGATCCAGTGCGCGCGCTGGCTGGCCTATGTGGGTGATTCGGCCTACGAGTTCGTGCTGCGCCTGAACCGGCACCTCAACTCCTGGCGGGCACGGATGGGCCTGCCCTACTGGTCGCTCTCACGCTACCTCAAGCTCAAGGTCAAGCGCGCCGTGAGCTACGTCAACGACTTCGAGGAAGCCCTGGCCCGGGAGACCCGCAAGCGAGGCGCGCAGGGCGTGGTGTGCGGGCACATCCACCATGCCGAGATGCGCGACATCGGCGGCGTCCTTTATTGCAATGACGGCGATTGGGTCGAGAGCCTCACGGCCCTGGTGGAACACGCCGACGGCCGTCTGGAGATCCTGGACTGGGCGGCCGAGATGGCCAGGGTGGGCACTGCGGCACAATAGGATTTTTAAAGCCTCAGATGCCTGCCTCATGGCCTTTTCAGACAACCTCAAGCAACTGCCTCCCGTGGCCCACCTGGCCTCGCTGCAACTGATCGATGCGCAAGGTGCCGTGGTCGCCACCATCGAAAACAAGCCCGGCCAGGCCGGCTCGCTGGCCGTGTACGCCGCGCTGGCCGAGCGCCATGGCCGCATCAATGCCGCCGCTGCCCAGGAAGGCCTGGACATCTACGCCGAGCACACGCTTGACGCCCGCGCCCACCCCGGCAAGCATCCCAACATCGACCGCCTGATCGACCTGCTGGCCTCGGGCGCCGAACTCACGGTGGCGCTGCAGCCTCAGTGACCCGCGCCCCCCGTCCGCAAGGCAGCACGCCGCCGGCCCGGCCCGCCTGGCGCGGCATCGGGGTGCTGTGCCTGCTGGCCATCGCGCTGGGGTGCGCCTGGATGGCCTGGCAAACCCATGGGCGACGCGCCCAGGCGCCGGGCCTGACCGCCCTCGCGGCCCTGCCCGATGGTGCCGTCTGGCTGGCCATCAACCAGGAGCTCTGGCATCTGGACGCGCAGGGCCGGTTGAAATCCCGCCAGCCCATCCGCGAGACCGGCCTGTCCGCCGCGCCCCTGCGCCTCGCCGCCCCAGACCAGCGATCGCTGTATGCCCTGGTGCCCAAGGCGCGGGAGGTGGCCGTGCTCGACGCCAGCACCGCCCGCCTGCAACGGCGCATCGCCTTGCAGTGGCCTTCAGACCTGCCTCAGGACAGCGGCGCCATTGACCTGGCCGTGGCCCCCGATGGGCGCATCGCCCTCGCCCATGCCGCCGCCCAGGCCGTGCTGCTGTTCGACGCCCAGGGCAGGCTGCTGGCCCGCAGCGCCTCCAAAGCCCTGGCACAGCCCACCAGCGTCTGGTGGGACGATGACGACCTCTGGGTGGCCGATGCCAGCCAGCACCAGTTGCTGCGCCTGAGCGGCAGCTCCCTGGCCACCCGACAGACCATCCAGCTGTCGGCCAAGGTCGCCACGCGCCACACGGTGCGTGGCGTGCACCACCCGCGCGCCGGCATCGACATCCATGCCCCGGTGGCCACGCTGATCCGCCTGGAGCCGGGCAGCCGGACAGGGCTGGTCACCTACGAATGGGCCGACGGCATGGAGATCGGCCAGGATGCCGGCCCGCAGGGCCAGCCCCGCGATCTGGCCTGGATCGGCGAAACCCTGCTGGTGCTGGAGAACTTCGAGTTGCGCCTGCTGCGTTTCGATGTGGACCGCCGCGCCCTGGGCGATTTCGGCGACATGGCGGTGCAGCGCTGGCTGGAGCAGGGCTTCAAGGACCGCGAGCGCCTGCGCCGCATGCAATGGGCATGGGCCGGAGGTGGCGCACTTTCGCTGCTGTTGATGCTGGGGCTTGCCAGCACGCTGCTGCGCAGCCGCCCTGCCCATCAACCTGAAGAGGCTGCCAATGCGCGCGCCCTGCGCTGGCTGGATGAGAACCCCGCCTGGCAGGCCGTGCAGCTGGAGCAGGAACACGTGCGCGAAACCATCGAACTGCAAGGCGCTGAAGGCGGCCTGTGGCTGGTGCTCAGCAACCGCCGCCTGGTGGCCTTCCGTGTCGAGGGGCAGCAGACCCTGCCGCGCGGGGCCTGGCACCGGACCGATGTGAGCAGTGTGGAGCTGACGGCCGGGAAGACGCCCGGGCAGTGGCGTCTGGGCGCACGCAGCCCCGCTTGCAGACTGCGCATCCGCCTGAACGATGGCACCGTGCTGCAGGGAGGTGCCCAATCCCGCGAGACGGCCGAGCGCATGGCGGCCGTGCTCAGGCTGGGCATGCCGCCTGCAGCCTCACCGGTTTCAACGGAGCCGAGCGCCGCCCCCTGACAGGGCAGGCGCTCACCCCGCCAAAAGCATCACCCCACCCACTTGCGCGCGTTGCGGAACAGGCGCAGCCAGGGGCTGTGGTCCGCCTTGTCGCCACTCGTCCAGCTCAGCTGCACGTTGCGGAACACCCGCTCAGGGTGCGGCATCATGGCCGTGAAGCGGCCGTCGGCCGTGGTCACCGCCGTCAGGCCGTCCGGGCTGCCGTTGGGGTTGAACGGATAGGTCTCGGTCACGGCGCCGTGGTGGTCCACGAAGCGCAGCGCGCGCTTGACGGCGCCTTCGTTGCCCCGCTGAGAGAAATCGGCGAAGCCTTCGCCGTGCGCCACCGCGATCGGCAGTCGGCTGCCGGCCATGCCCTGGAAGAAGATCGACGGGCTGTCCAGCACCTCGACCTGGCTCAGCCGCGCCTCGAAACGCGTGCTCTGGTTGTGCGTGAACTTGGGCCAGTCCTGCGCACCCGGGATGATGGGGCTCAAGGCCGCCAGCATCTGGCAACCATTGCAGATGCCCAGGGCGAAGGTGTCCGTGCGCCCGAAGAAGGCAGCGAACTGCTCGGCCAGCTGAGGGTTGAACATGATCGAACGGGCCCAGCCTTCGCCGGCACCCAGCGTGTCGCCGTAGCTGAAGCCGCCGCAGGCGATGAAGCCCTGGAACTGGTCCAGGCGCGCACGGCCACCTATCAGGTCGCTCATGTGCACATCGTAGGTCTCGAAGCCACCCAGGTGCATGGCGTACGACATCTCGATGTGCGAGTTGACGCCCTGCTCACGCAGGATGGCCACCTTGGGCCGTGCCTTGCCGATGAAGGGCGCGGACACGTCGTCCTTCGGGTCGAAGGTGAGGTGCAGGTGCAAGCCAGGGTCGCCCACCTTGCCGGTCTGCTCGTGCTCGCTGTCGGCGCAGGCGGGGTTGTCGCGCAGTTGCGCGATGCGCCAGCTGACCTCGTCCCAGGTCTTGTGCAGTTGCTCCAGGGGCGCGCCGAACACCACCTTGGTGTCGCGCCATACCTCGACCACGCCCTTGGTGTTGGGCTTGCCGATCACATGGCTGTGGCGGGACAGGCCGTGCTCGCGCAAGGTCTGCAGCACGCTGTCGCGCTCGGCGGTGCGCACCTGCAGCACCAGGCCCAGCTCTTCATTGAACAGCGCCTTGAGCGTGAGCTCGTTGCGGCGCTCGCTGACCTGGCTGGCCCAGTTCTTCGAATCGCCCATCTCGGCGCGGCTGTCGCTGATGCCATCGCCTTCGGTGACCAGCATGTCCACGTTCAGGCTGACGCCGGTCTGGCCCGCGAAGGCCATCTCGGCCACGCTGGCCCACAGGCCGCCGTCACCACGGTCATGGTAGGCCAGCAGCTTGCCCTGGGCGCGCAGCGCGTTCACGGCGGTCACCGCAGACTTCAATGCCTCGGGGTTGTCGACATCGGGCACTTCGTTGCCGAACTGGCCCAGCACCTGGGCCAGCATCGAGCCGCCCATGCGGTTTCGGCCTTCGCCCAGGTCGACCAGGATCAGTGTGGAGTCCAGTGCCTGGCCGTTCTCGGTGGTGACCAATTGCGGTGTCAGCGTGCCGCGCACATCGGCCACGGATGCAAAGGCCGTCACGATCAGCGACACGGGCGCCGTGACCTGCTTGGTCGCGCCCTCATCGGCCCACTTGGTGCGCATCGACAGCGAATCCTTGCCCACAGGGATCGAGATACCCAGCGCCGGGCACAGCTCCATGCCGACGGCCTTGACGGTGTCGTACAGCGCGGCGTCCTCGCCCTGCTCGCCACAGGCGGCCATCCAGTTGGCCGACAGCTTCACGCGCGGCAGCTCGATGGGCGCGGCCAGCAGGTTGGTGATGGCCTCGCCCACGGCCATGCGGCCCGAGGCCGGCGCGTTGACCGAGGCGAGCGGCGTGCGCTCGCCCATGGACATGGCCTCACCGGCGAAGCCCTTGTAGTCCGCCAGGGTCACGGCCACGTCGGCCACGGGCACCTGCCAGGGGCCGACCATCTGGTCGCGGTGGTTCAGGCCACCCACGGTGCGGTCGCCGATGGTGATGAGAAAGCGCTTGCTGGCCACGGTGGGGTGGCGCAGCACGTCGAAGGCGACCTTGTCCAGCTGCACGCCGGTCAGGTCGACCTTGCCCCCATCCCACTGCACACGCTCGACCACGCGGTGCATCTTGGGCGGCTTGCCCAGCAGCACGTCCATGGGCATGTCCACGGGCTTGTCGGCGGCCGGTTGAGCCTCATCGGCCAGGATCAGCTCGGCTGCATCCGTGGCCACGCCGATCACGCCGAAGGGGCAGCGCTCGCGCTCGCACATGGCCTGGAAAATGGGCAGGCTGCTGGGTGCGATGGCCAGCACGTAGCGCTCCTGGCTCTCGTTGCACCAGATTTCCTTGGGCGCCATGCCGCTTTCTTCCAGCGGCACCTTGCTCAGGTCGAAGCGGGCACCCTTGCCCGCACCATCGACCAGTTCGGGGAAGGCGTTGGAGATGCCGCCGGCGCCCACGTCGTGGATCGCCAGGATGGGGTTGTTCGGGCCCAGGCCCCAGCAGTGGTTGATCACCTCCTGCGCACGGCGCTGGATCTCGGGGTTGCCGCGCTGCACGGAATCGAAATCCAGGGCAGCCGAGTTGGTGCCTGCCGCCATGGACGAGGCCGCCGCGCCAGCCATGCCGATGCGCATGCCCGGGCCGCCCAGCTGGATCAGCAAGGTGCCGGCATCGAACTTGATCTTCTGCGTCTGGTCGCTGCTGATGGTGCCGATGCCGCCCGCGATCATGATGGGCTTGTGGTAGCCACGGCGGATGGCGCCGGCGCCCTCGCCCACCGTCTGCTCGAACACACGGAAGTAGCCGGCCAGGTTGGAGCGGCCGAACTCGTTGTTGAACGCGGCGCCGCCCAGCGGGCCTTCGATCATGATCTGCAGCGCGCTGGCGATGTGCTCGGGCTTGCCGACCGGTGCGGCCTCCCAGGGCTCGCTCGTACCGGGCAGGTGCAGGTTGGACACCGAAAAGCCCGTCAGGCCCGACTTGGGGCGCGAACCGCGGCCCGTGGCGCCTTCGTCGCGGATCTCACCGCCCGAGCCGGTCGATGCGCCCGGGAAGGGCGAAATCGCCGTCGGGTGGTTGTGCGTCTCCACCTTCATCAGCACGTGCGCGGTTTCATCGCGCGGGCCATAGGCCGGCGCGTTGGTGAAGCCCGTGGGCGCCCAGCGCTCGATGGCATGGCCTTCCATCACCGAGGCGTTGTCGCTGTAGGCCACCACGGTGTGCTGGGGGCTGAGCTTTTCGGTGTTGCGGATCATGCCGAACATCGACAGATCCTGCGGCTGGCCGTCGATGGTGAACTCGGCGTTGAAAATCTTGTGGCGGCAGTGCTCGCTGTTGGCCTGCGCGAACATCGTCAGCTCGACGTCGGTCGGGTTGCGCTTGAGGCCCGTGAAGGCCTTGACCAGGTACTCGATCTCGTCGTCGGACAAGGCCAAGCCAAAGGTGATGTTGGCCTCGTCCAGCGCGGCGCGGCCCCGGCCCAGCACGTCCACGCGCTCCATGGGCACACCCTGCTTCTCGTCGAACAGGTGGCGGGCCTCTTCGCGGCTGGCCAGCACGCTTTCGGTCATGCGGTCGTGCAGCAGCGCGGCGGCGGCCTGCAGCTCCTGCGCGGTCAGCGGCTTGGCGCCTCCGGTCAAGGTGCCGATCAGCCCGGCCTTGAGGGTCAGGCGCACCTCGGTGACGCGTTCAACGCGGCGGATGGGCAGGCCGCAGTTGTGGGCGATGTCGGTGGCCTTGGAAGCCCAGGGCGACACGGTGCCCAGACGGGGGGCCACCACGATCAGCTCGCCTTCGGTCGCGCCTTCGTACGGATCACCATAGGTCAGCAGCGCGGCCAGCTTGTCGACCTCGGCCTGGCCCAGGGCCTGATCCGCAAGCACCCAATGCACGTGGCGCGCGTGCACACCGGCGATCTTGGGGTTGATGGCCTGCAGCCGGGGCAGCAGCGCCTGCGCCTGGTGAGGGGCCAGGGCGTTGCCGCCCTCGAAGTGCATCAGTGTGGAGGTGCGGTCGGTCACGGCAAGTGGGCCTTGTGCGGACATGGGGCGGGACGCGCCAGGGGTGGCGGTCGGGGAAAAGCGGGATTTTACCGGGCTCGGGCGCCGGAAAGTGGCTGTCCGGCCCCCGCGTGTGCGGGCGATGGCGGACAAAGCCTCCCGGTCACCTGGAAATCCGACCGGAAACAGCCCCCAAGCCCCCGGCAAGAGCCCCCCGAAACCCGGATAATCATGCCCCCATGAGCATCACGATCAAAACAGGCGCCGAACTCGACGCCATGCGCATCGCCGGACGCCTCGCCTCCGAGGTGCTGGACTACCTGACGCCCCACGTTGTGCCCGGCGTCACCACCGAGGCCCTGGACAAGCTGGCCCACGACTACATGGTGCAGGTGCAGGGCACCATCCCTGCGCCCCTGAACTACGCGCCAGGTGGCCACACGCCCTATCCCAAGTCCATCTGTGCCTCGGTCAACCACCAGATCTGCCACGGCATCCCCAACGACCGGGCCCTCAAGAGCGGCGACATCGTCAACCTGGACATCACCGTCATCAAGGAGGGCTGGCACGGCGACACCAGCCGCATGTTCGTGGTGGGCGAAGGCTCCATCGCGGCCAAGCGCCTGTGCTCCCTCACTTACGACGCCATGTGGAAAGGCATCGTCAAGGTCAAGCCTGGCGTCCGGCTGGGCGACATCGGCCATGCCATCCAGACCTTCGTCGAGAACCAGGGCTTTTCGGTGGTGCGCGAGTTCTGCGGCCACGGCATCGGCCAGAAGTTCCATGAAGAGCCCCAGGTGCTGCACTACGGCCGCCCGGGCACCATGGAAGAACTCAAGCCCGGCATGATCTTCACGATCGAGCCCATGGTCAACGCCGGCAAGAAGGACATCAAGGCCCTGGGCGACGGCTGGACCATCGTCACGAAGGACCGCTCCCTGTCCGCACAATGGGAGCACACCGTGCTGGTCACCGAAACCGGCTACGAGGTGCTGACCCTGTCCGACGGCAGCCCGCCGCTGCCTGACTTCGTCACGGCCACCAAGACCTGACCCACCAGCCCCGAGGCCTCGCGCCCGCCCGCAGTACAGCGCCCACGCCATGCCCCTGGACATCGCCGCCATCCGATCGCAGTTCAAAACGGACAAGGCCGAGCTGCTGCGTCAGTTCACAGAGAGCCGGCCCACCACGTCGTCGGCCCGGTATCTGCTCGCGCACATGGCCCGCCTGGTGGACCGCACCCTGGGCCAGTTGTGGGATGGCAGCGGCATGCCCAAGGGCGCTGCGCTGGTGGCCGTCGGGGGCTATGGCCGGGGCGAGTTGTTCCCGCACTCCGACATCGACGTGCTGCTGCTGATGCCCGTGTCGCCTTCCGTCACCGGAGACGACAGCATCACCCCCGCGGTCGAGACCTTCATCAGCGCCTGCTGGGACATCGGCCTGGAGATCGGTTCGTCCGTGCGCACCGTGGACGAATGCGTGGAAGAAGCCGGCCGCGACATCACCGTGCAGACCGCCCTGCTGGAGGCCCGCCTGCTGTGCGGCGCTCGCCCGCGTTTCAGTGAACTGACCAAGGCCACGACCGCCCAGCTGGACGTGGCCGCGTTCGTGCGTGCCAAGACGCTGGAGATGCGCCAGCGCCACAACAAGCACGAGAACACACCCTATGCGCTCGAGCCCAACTGCAAGGAAAGCCCGGGCGGCCTGCGCGACCTGCAGGTGGTGATCTGGCTGGCGCGTGCCGCCGGGCTGGGCAGCACCTGGCAGGCGCTGGCCCGCAACGGCCTGCTCACCGCCTTCGAGGCCCGCCAGCTGCAGGCCAACGAAGGCCTGCTCAAACTGATCCGGGCACGGCTGCACGTGATCGCCGGCCGCCGCGAAGACCGCCTGGTGTTCGACCTGCAGAGCTCCGTGGCCGAGAGCTTCGGCTACCAGAACACGCCGGCCCTGCGCGCCAGCGAGGTGCTGATGCGCCGCTACTACTGGGCGGCCAAGGCGGTCACGCAGCTCAACCAGATCCTGATGCTCAACATCGAGGAGCGCGTCAACGGCTCACAGGATGCGCCCATGCGTCCCATCGATGAGCAGTTCCTCGACCGCGGCGGCCTGCTCGAAGTGGCCAGCGACGACGTCTACAAGAACGACCGCCACGCCATCCTGCGCACCTTCCTGGTCCTGCAGCGCGAGGACACCGTCAAGGGCCTGTCGGCCCGCACCCTGCGCGCCCTGTACAACGCGCGCGGCCTGATGGATGCGGCCTTCCGCAATGACCCGGTCAATCACGCCGCGTTCATGGACATCCTCAAGGAGCGGCACGGCCAGACCCGCGTGCTGCGCCTGATGAACCAGACCAGCGTGCTGGGCCGCTACCTGTGGGTGTTCCGCCGCATCGTCGGCCAGATGCAGCACGACCTGTTCCACGTCTACACGGTGGATCAGCACATCCTGATGGTGGTGCGCAACGTGCGCCGCTACTTCATCCCCGAGCACGCGCACGAGTACCCCTTCTGCACCCAGCTCGCCTCGGAGTGGGACAAGCCCTGGCTGCTCTACGTGGCCGCCCTGTTCCACGACGTGGCCAAGGGCCGCGGGGGCGACCACTCCGAGCTGGGCGCCGTTGAAGTGCGCCGCTTCTGCAAGGACCACGGCATCACGGGCGATGACGCCAAACTGATCGAATACCTGGTGGCCGAGCACCTGACCATGTCGCGCGTGGCCCAGAAGGAGGATCTGTCCGATCCCGACGTGATCCAGGCCTTCGCGCGCCGCGTGGGCAACGAGCGCACGCTCACCGCGCTGTACCTGCTCACCGTGGCCGACATCCGCGGCACCAGCCCCAAGGTCTGGAACGCCTGGAAAGGCAAGCTGCTGGAGGATCTCTACAAGCTTACGCTGCGCGCGCTGGGCGGTGCACGGCCGCACATGGACGCCGAGATCGAATCACGCAAGCAGCAGGCCCGTCGGTCGCTGGCGCTGCGCTCGCTGCCCGATGGCATCGAGGTGGCCCTGTGGAAGACGCTGGACGTGGGCTACTTCGCGCGCCATGATCCGGCCGACATCGCCTGGCACGCACGCTCCATCTCCCGCTACGAGAACACGCCGCAGCCGCTGGTGCGCGCACGCCTGTCCTCGGTCGGCGAAGGCCTACAGGTGCTGGTGTACTCGCCCGACAAGGCCGACCTGTTCGCGCGCATCTGCGGCTACTTCGACCGCGCCGGCTTCAACATCCAGGACGCGCGCGTGCACACCACCAACATCGGTTATGCGCTCGACACCTTCCAGATCATCGCCGGCCCCAATGCGCGGCACGAAGGCGTGCACTACCGCGATCTGATCGCGCTGGTCGAGACCCAGCTGGCAGAAGCACTGGCCTCAGAGGCGCCGCTGCACGAGCCCATCAAGGGCCGCATGTCGCGCCGGGTCAAGTCCTTCCCCATCCGGCCACGCGTCAGCCTGCGGCCCGATGAACGCGGCCAGCGCTGGCTGCTGTCGGTGTCGGCCAGCGACCGCTCGGGGTTGCTCTACGGCATCGCGCGCGTGCTGGCCCGTCATCAGGTCAGCCTGCAGTTGGCCAAGATCGACACGCTGGGCGAGCGGGTGGAAGACACCTTTTTGCTGACCGGCCCCACCTTGCGGCAGGACCGTGTTCAGCTGGCGCTCGAAACCGAATTGCTCGAAGCCCTGGCCGCCTGACGCTTCATTACAACGACACAGGGTTTTCAGCCATCCGGGAAGCATTCTTTACTTTTCGGACACACCAGGTGCCGAAGAAGGCGATGCCAGAAGCCCTCAGGCCGGCTCTTTCGGATCGAGCATCATCTCCAGCTGGGCGATCTGGTCACGCAGCATCAAACGCCGTTTCTTGAGGCGCCGCAAGGCCAATTCGTCGATCGGCAACTGCTGACCGGCCCGGTCGATCAGGCTGTTGAGATCGGCGTGCTCGATGCGCAATTCGATCAGGAGACGTTGGGGAGAATGCAGGTTTTCTTGCATCAGAGGTGCCAAAAGACCACCAGAGGGCCATCGAAGCCACCAGAGGGACTCACTCTAGGGGGATACAGCCTCCCTCCGCCGGCAAAGAGAAGGCCAAACCGCATTATAGTTTTCCCCATGAGCACCCCAGCTTCCAGCTATCGTCTTGTGGCGGCCACCGGCCTGCACCGGGGCGATCGGCTGTATCAACAAGATCAGGTTGAAATTCTTCCCCACCCCCGCGTCTCCGGATGCCTCATGGGGGTGGTGGCCGACGGCATGGGCGGCAAGAGCGGCGGCCGCAAGGCGGCCGATCAGGTCATCCTCACCGCTCGCCAGATTTTCGAGCGCTACGTCCCGGCCAAGGATGATTCGGTGTCCCTGCTGCAGCAGTTGGTGCAAGAGGCCCACCTGATGATCAAGCTGACGGCCATCGCCTTCGAGGAAGAGCCGCACAGCACGCTGGCCGCCTTCATCGTGAACCCCGACCGCAGCGCCACCACGGTGCATGCCGGCGATTCGCGGGTCTACCACTTCCGTGATTCGGACGTGGTGTTCCGCACACAGGATCATTCCTTCGTCCAGCGCCTGATCAACGAGGGCCAGCTCACCGAGGAAGAGGCCAACACCCACCCGCAGTCCAACCTGCTGACGGGCTGTCTCGGCACCCAGGCCGATCCACCGCTGGCCAGCCACCACATCGACCAGCTGCAGATCGGCGACACGCTCATGGCCTGCAGCGACGGGATGTGGCACTACTTCACCCCGCGCGAGCTGGGCGCCATCGTGCAGACCCTGCCGCCGCGCGAGGCCGCGGAAATGCTGGTCAGCAAGGCACGGCACCGTGCCCGGGGTGGCGGCGACAACCTGTCGGTCGCGCTGGTGCGGGTCGAAGCCGCGGCCTGATCCATCTCGCTGGCTCGCTCAGGTCAGCGAGGTGTCCACCACCCGGCGCTCTTCGCTCAGGTATTCCTTGGACTGCATCTCGTTCAGGCGCGAGACCGTGCGCGGGAACTCGTGCGCCAGCGGGCCTTCCAGGTACAACTGCTCGGGTGGCACCGCCGCCGAGATCACCAGCTTGCAGCGCCGGTCGTACAGCACGTCCACCAGCCAGGTGAAGCGCCGCGCCTCCGAGGCCAGGCGCACCGGCATCTGCGGCACATTGCTCAGCAGGATGGTGTGGAACTGCGAGGCCAGCTCCAGGTAGTCGTTCTGCGAGCGCGGGCCGCCACACAGGGTGTTGAAGTCGAACCACACCACGCCGCCGGCACGGCGCTGGGCCTTGAGCACGCGGTGCTCGATGTTCAGGGACGGATCCTGGTCGGCGGTTTCGGCCAGCTTGTCGAACACCTCGGTCATGCGTGCCTGCGCGTGCTCGTCCAGTGGCGTCAGGTACAGGTTGGCCAGCTCCAGCGTGCGGCGGCGGTAGTCGGTGCCACTGTCCACGTTGACCACCTCCAGGTGGCTCTTGAGCAGCTCGATGGCCGGCAGGATGCGGTCACGGTGCAGGCCGTTGGGGTACAGCCCGTCCGGGTGGAAGTTCGAGGTGGTGACGATGCTCATGCGGTGGCGGAACATCGCGTCCAGCAGGCGGTGCAGGATCATCGCGTCCGTCACGTCGGCCACGTGGAACTCGTCGAAGCAGATCAGACGGTGCCGGCGTGCCATGCGCTTGGCCAGCACCTCCAGGGGATCGGCCACGCCCTTGAGCTCATGCAGCTGGCGGTGCACCTCGCGCATGAACTCGTGGAAGTGCAGGCGTGTCTTGCGCTCCAGCGGCACGGCCTGGAAGAAGCACTCCATGATGAAGCTCTTGCCGCGCCCCACCCCGCCGTACATGTACACGCCCTTGGGCAAGGGCGGGTAGCGCAGCATCTTGGTCAGCGCATTCGAGCGCTGAGCCTTGTAGCCGGCCCACTCGTCCTGGCAGCGCTGCAGGGCCGCGATGCCCTTGAGCTGGGCCTCATCCGCCTTGTAGCCACGCTCCGCGAGGCTGTTCTTGTAGAGCTCGGTGACGGAGATGTCGTAGGCGGGCATGAAGGTTCAGGCAGTCAAGGCTGGCGCGGCACGCAGGGCACAAAAGAAAGGGGCAGCCAGGCCGCCCCTTGCGATGCTCGCCCAGCACGGGGCGAGAAGATCAGAAGTTTAAGGTGCGCTTGTCGACCGCGAGCGCGGCTTCCTTGGTGGCCTCGCTCAGGCTGGGGTGGGCGTGGCAGATGCGGGCGATGTCTTCGGCGCTGGCCTTGAACTCCATGGCCACAACGGCCTCGGAGATCAGCTCGCTGGCCATCGGGCCGATGATGTGCACCCCCAGGATCTCGTCCGTCTTTTCGTCGGCGATGAACTTCACGAAGCCGGTGGTATCGCCCAGGGCACGTGCGCGCCCGTTGGCAATGAAGGGGAAGGAACCGGCCTTGTAGGGCCGGCCCTCCGCTTTCAACGCCTGCTCGGTTTTGCCGACCCAGGCGATCTCCGGGCTGGTGTAGATCACCCAGGGAATCGTGTTGAAGTTGACGTGGCCATGCTGGCCTGCGATGCGCTCGGCCACCGCCACACCCTCTTCTTCTGCCTTGTGTGCCAGCATGGGGCCGCGCACCACATCGCCAATCGCCCACACATTGGACAGGTTGGTCTTGCAGTCGTCGTCCACCACGATGGCGCCGCGTTCATCGAGCTTGAGGCCCACGGCCTCGGCGTTCAGGCCGTTGGTGTTGGCCGTCCGGCCGATCGAGATGATCAGCTTGTCGACCTCGAGCTTCTGCTCGGCGCCCGCCGCATCGGCGTAGCTCACGGTCACGCCCTTCTTGCCGGCCTTGACCTCGCTGATCTTCACGCCCAGCTGGAGCTTCAGGCCCTGCTTGGTCAGCACCTTCTGAGCTTCCTTGGCCACCTGCTCGTCCACCGCGGCCAGGAAGGTCGGCAGCGCTTCGAGGATGGTGACTTCGGCACCCAGGCGGCGCCACACAGAGCCCATCTCCAGGCCGATCACGCCCGAGCCGATCACGCCCAGCTTCTTGGGCACTTCGCCGATCGCCAGCGCGCCGTCGTTGGACAGGATCTGCTTTTCATCAAAGGGCGCACCGGGCAGCGCGCGGGCATTCGAGCCCGTGGCGATGATGATGTGCTTGCCGACCAGCGTGGCGGGCTTGTCGCCAGTCACGTCGATCTCGTAACCGCCATCGGCCGCCTTGGTGAACGCGCCACGGCCGTGGAAGAAGGTCACCTTGTTCTTCTTGAACAAAAACAGGATGCCGTCGTTGTTCTGTTTGACCACCGTGTCCTTGCGGCCGATCATCTTGGCGATGTCCAGGCTCAGACCCTGCACACCGATGCCGTGCTCGGCAAAGTGGTGGCTGGCGTGGTCGTAATGCTCCGACGATTGCAGCAGCGCCTTCGACGGGATGCAGCCGACGTTGGTGCAGGTGCCGCCGGGGGCCGGGCCGCCCTTGCTGTTCTTCCATTCGTCGATGCAGGCGACCTTGAAGCCCAGTTGCGCGGCGCGGATGGCGGCGATGTAGCCGCCGGGGCCCGCGCCAATGACGATGACGTCGAATTGTTGGTTGGACATGGTGTGTGCGTCAGTGTTGGTGGCGTGGCTTCAGCAGCGTGCTCATTGGCCGTCTTCAGGCACGAAGATCCACAGCAGAACGTAAATCAGGAGGCCCGCGCCCCAGAACAGGAACAGCAGCGTGAAGGCCAGGCGCCAGACCCAGGACTCGATGCCCGTGAGCCGCGCGATGCCGCCGCAGATGCCACCCAGCCAGCGGTCTTCCGTGGAGCGGCGCAGGCGCTGCACGGCAGCTCCCACGTGCTCCGGAACCGCGCCGGGCGCCGCACTGTGCGGCGCCTGGGCTGTGGCGATCAAGCGCGCCTTGGCCTGCTGGAACTCTTCAGCGCTCAGCACGCCGCGCTCTTGCAGCGCGGCCAGGCGTTCGAGTTCATCGGCAAGAGACATGGCGTACTCCTAGAAAAAGGCTTGCAGCCGCTTTGCAGGTCCGAGCAGGCCCTTGTGAGGCCCGCCCGGCCGCAAAACAGTGCAAACGGGGGTCAACAGGTACGGCGGTCCGATCAGATGTCGAACAGCAGGCGGGCCGGGTCTTCCAGCGCTTCCTTCATGGCGACCAAGCCCAGCACGGCTTCGCGGCCGTCGATGATGCGGTGGTCGTAGGACATGGCCAGGTAGTTGATCGGGCGGATCACGATCTGCCCGTTCTCGACCACGGCGCGGTCCTTGGTGGCGTGCACGCCCAGGATGGCCGATTGAGGCGGGTTGATGATCGGGGTGGACAGCATCGAGCCGAACACGCCGCCATTGGAGATGGAGAAGGTGCCGCCGGTCATCTCTTCGAGGCCCAGCTTGCCGTCACGGGCCTTCACGCCGAACTCGGCGATCTTCTTCTCGATCTCGGCGAAGGTCATCTGGTCCACGTTGCGCAGCACCGGCACCACCAGGCCACGGGGCGAGCCCACGGCCACGCCGATGTCGAAGTAGCCGTGGTAGACGATGTCGTTGCCATCGATCGAGGCATTGATCACCGGGAACTTCTTGAGCGCATGCACCGCCGCCTTCACGAAGAAGCTCATGAAGCCCAGCTTGACGCCGTGCTCCTTCTCGAACTTCTCCTGGAACTTCTTGCGCATCTCCATCACCGGGGCCATGTTCACTTCATTGAACGTGGTCAGGATGGCGTTGGTCGCTTGCGATTGCAGCAGGCGCTCGGCGATGCGGGCGCGCAGGCGGCTCATGGGCACGCGCTGCTCCGGGCGGTCGGCCAGGTTGGCCGCGCCCAGCGGGGCCTGCACGGAAGGCAGCGACGTGGTCGGCACGCCGGTGGGGATGGCGGCTGCGGCCGGTGCTGCAGCAGCGGCCGGCTTCGCAGCGCCACCAGACGACAGCGTGGCCAGCACGTCACCCTTGGTGATGCGGCCGTCCTTGCCGGTGCCGCTCACCTGGGCCGTGCCCAGGTTGTTGTCGGCCAGCAGCTTGGCGGCGGCCGGCATGGCGACGTCGCTCTTGCTGCCACCGGTGGCCGGTGCCGCTGCGGGTGCGGGTGCGGCGGCTGGCGCGGGCGTCGGGGCCTCGATGGCCTTGACCGGCAGCGGGCTGACAGCTTCCTGGCCTTCGGTGTCGATGCGGGCGATGACTTCGTCGCTGCCGACGGTGTCGCCGTCGTTCTTGATGAGCTGGGCCATCACGCCAGCGGCCGGTGCGGGCACCTCCAGCACGACCTTGTCGGTTTCGATCTCGATGATGATTTCATCGGCGGCCACGGCTTCGCCGGGACGCTTCTTCCACTGCAGCAAGGTGGCTTCCGCCACGGACTCGGACAGCTGGGGGACTTTGACTTCGATGATTGCCATGATGTGTTCTCCGGGGGAGACCTCCGCGTGCCTCGCCTCACCCGGTCTGGCGGCTCGTCATGGAGCCGGGCACAGACCGACAGGTGATGGCGTCACACGGTGATCGCCAAAACCTGTTATTTGGTGAGGACGAAGCCCTTGAGCTTGGCGAACGCCTGGTCCAGCAGGGCTTTCTGCTGCTCCTGGTGCAAGTGCGCGTAACCCACGGCCGGCGAGGCAGAGGCGGGACGCCCCGCGTAGCCCAGCTTCTGGCCATCGGCCATGTTCTCGTGGATGTAGTGCTGCACGAAGAACCAGGCGCCCTGGTTCTGGGGCTCGTCCTGGCACCACACCATCTCGCTCAGGTTCGGGTACTTCTTGATCTCGGCCGAGAACGCCTTGTGCGGGAACGGATAGAGCTGCTCCACACGGATGATGGCCGTGTCGAAGGCCTTCTTCTCGGCGCGCTTCTTGACCAGGTCGTAGTAGACCTTGCCCGAGCAGCACACCAGGCGCTTCACCTTGGAGGCGTCGATGGTCTCGTCGACCTCGGAGATCACGGTGCGGAACTCACCGCGCGTGAACTCGCTCAGTGGCGAGGTGGCGTCCTTGTTGCGCAGCAGCGACTTGGGGGTCATGATGACCAGCGGCTTGCGGAACATGCGCACCATCTGGCGACGCAGCACATGGAAGATCTGGCTGGCCGAGGTCGGCTGCACGATCTGCATGTTGTTGTCGGCGGCCAGCTGCATGAAGCGCTCCAGACGGGCCGAGCTGTGCTCGGGGCCCTGGCCTTCGTAGCCGTGCGGCAGCATCAGCGTCAGGCCGTTGGAGCGGCCCCACTTCACCTCGCCCGAAGCGATGAACTGGTCGATCACCACCTGGGCGCCGTTGACGAAGTCGCCGAACTGCGCTTCCCAGATCACCAGGGTGTTGGGGTCGGCGCTGGCATAGCCATATTCGAAGCCCAGCACCGCCTCTTCCGACAGGATGGAGTCGATGACGACGAACGGTGCCTGGTTGTCGGCCACGTGCTGCAGCGGGATGTAGGTACCGGTGTCCCACTTCTCGCGGTTCTGATCGTGCAGCACCGCATGGCGGTGGGTGAAGGTGCCGCGGCCGCAGTCTTCACCGGACAGACGCACCGGGTAGCCCGAGGCCACCAGCGAGGCGAACGCCATGTGCTCGCCCATGCCCCAGTCGACATTGACGTCGCCGCGGCCCATGGCGGCGCGGTCATCGACGACCTTCTGCACCAGCGGGTGAGGCTTGAAATCCTGCGGGATGGTCGTGATGCGCTCGGCCAGACGGCGGAACTCGGCCAGCGGCAGCGCGGTGTCGGCGCTGTCGGTCCACTTCTTGCCCAGGTAGGGCGTCCAGTCGACGGCGTACTTGCTCTTGTAGTTGGTCAGCACCGGATCGACCGTGTGCTTGCCGGCTTCCATCGCGGCGCGGTAGTCCTTGACCATCTGGTCAGGCACTTCCGCTGCCAGCGTGCCGCCCGCCACCAGGCGGTCGGCGTACACCTTGCGGGTGCCGGGGTGGGCCGCGATCTTCTTGTACATCAGCGGCTGGGTCATGGACGGCGTGTCCTGCTCGTTGTGGCCCAGCTTGCGGAAGCAGACGATGTCGACGACGACGTCCTTGTTGAACTCCTGGCGGTAGTCCAGCGCGAGTTGCGTGCACAGCACCACGGCTTCGGCGTCGTCGCCGTTGACGTGCAGCACCGGCGCTTCGATCATCTTGACCACGTCCGTGCAGTACAGCGTCGAGCGGCTGTCGCGCGGATCGGAGGTGGTGAAGCCGATCTGGTTGTTGATGACGATGTGGACCGTACCGCCCGTGTAGTAACCACGGGTCTGGGCCAGGGCCAGCGTCTCCATCACGACGCCCTGGCCGGCGAAGGCGGCATCGCCGTGCACCTGCACAGGCAGGACCTGGTCGCCTTCCTTGTCGCCACGGCGATCCAGGCGGGCCTTGACCGAGCCTTCGATCACCGGGTTGACGATCTCGAGGTGCGAGGGGTTGAACGACAGCGACAGGTGGACGGGGCCGCCGTCGGTGGTCACGTCGCTCGAGAAGCCCTGGTGGTACTTCACGTCGCCGGAGGGCAGGTTCTCGGGCGCGGTGTGCTCGAACTCCTGGAACAGGTCCTTCGGCTCCTTGCCCAGGGTGTTGACCAGCACGTTCAGGCGGCCACGGTGGGCCATGCCGATCACGATCTCCTGCACGCCCTTTTCGCCACCACGCTGGATGAGCTCATCCATCGAGGCGATGAAGCTTTCGCCGCCTTCGAGCGAGAAGCGCTTCTGGCCGACGTACTTGGTGTGCAGGAAGCGCTCGAGGCCTTCCGCGGCCGTGAGGCGCTCGAGGATGGCGGTCTTCTTCTCGACGCTGAACGTGGGCTTGGAGCGGATGCTCTCGAGCTTCTCCTGCCACCATTTCTTTTCGTCGGGGTCGGTGATGTGCATGTACTCGGCGCCGATGCTGCCGCAGTACGTTTCACGCAGGGCCTGCACGATCTCGCGCAGGGTCATCTGCTCGGCCTTCGTGAAGTACGTGTTCGTCGCACTGAACGTGATGTCCATGTCGGACTCGGTCAGGTCGTAGAACGTGGGCTCGAGCTGGGGAATCTTGGGGCGCTCCTGGCGCTTGAGCGGATCGAGATCCGCCCAGCGGGAGCCGAGGAAACGGTAAGCGGCGATGAGCGACTGAACGTGGACCTGCTTGCGCGCCACGGCCAGATCAGCGCTGCTGGTCTTGACCATGAAGGCGTTGGCCTTGGCACGCTGGGCGAACGATTCAACCACGGGCGCATGGGCCACATCGCGGTGATCGGTGCCATCGGCGGCGGGGACGTTCTGAAGGGCGTCGAAGTAGGCGCGCCAGTTGTCTGGCACCGAACCGGGGTTGTCGAGGTAGGCCTCATACAACTCTTCGACGTAGGGGGCGTTGCCCCCGAACAGGTACGAGTTCGACCTGAACTGCTGCATCATTTCGCTCACCTCACTCCCGGGTACCCCAGGGCATTGGCTGGTTGAGAAACCTTCCGCGACACGGCTTGACCGGTTGGCGGATTGCGACCCGCCTTGCTGACTTCTGAAGAATCTCCAGCAAGGGCGACGGGAAGGGTCGTGAAAACCGCAGCCACTGTATCACCGATCCGTACAGCCTGCCATGCGGCACGTGTTGAATTCATGAAAGACCAGCGACATTGAAAGGGACATGTTCACCCTGCGGTCATGAAAAAAGCCGGGCAGTGCCCGGCTTCCATCTGCAAAGCCCTGAGGCTTTCAGCGGGCCGGGCTCAGCCGAAGTTCTTCGCGGCGAAGTCCCAGTTGGCCAGGCTGTTCAGGAAGGTCTCCACGAACTTGGGGCGGGCGTTGCGGTAGTCGATGTAGTAAGCGTGTTCCCACACATCGATGGTCAGCAGCGCGGTGTCGGCGGTGGTCAGCGGGGTGCCGGCGGCGCCCGTGTTGACGATGTCGACCGAGCCATCGGGCTTCTTGACCAGCCAGGTCCAGCCCGAACCGAAGTTGCCCACGGCCGACTTGGTGAAGGCCTCCTTGAAGGCATCGAAGCTGCCCCACTTGGCGTTGATGGCATCAGCCAGCTTGCCGGTTGGCGCGCCGCCGCCATTGGGCGTCAGCGAGTTCCAGAAGAAGGTGTGGTTCCAGACCTGGGCGGCGTTGTTGTAGATGCCGCCGCTGGACTTCTTGATGATCTCTTCCAGGGGCAGGTTCTCGAACTCGGTGCCCGGGATCAGGTTGTTGAGGTTCGTGACGTAGGCTTGGTGGTGCTTGCCGTAGTGGTACTCGAAGGTCTCCTTCGAGATGTGGGGGGCCAGCGCATCCTGCGCGAACGGCAGGGGGGGAAGCGTGTGTTGTGCCATGGTGCTTGTTCCGATGGTTGGGGAAGAAAACGGATCGGCCCGATTGTAGGCACGAGCCCTTCGAACATGAGCGCATGAGCTAATTCCTCACACGCGGGTCCGGGCTTAGGCGGCGCCTTCATCCGAGCGATTCACCGCCTCGCGCGCCACCTCGCGCACCTCCACCGCCAGACGCCCATCGGCCATCTGCACGCTCAGCGATTGGCCCGCAGCCACCTGCATCGTGCTGGTCACGGGCTCGCCATCAGCGGTGCCGAGCCAGGCATAACCGCGCTCGAGCACGCGCTGCGGATCGAGGGCCGCCAGGCGCATGCCGAGGTGCTCCTGGTGCTGACGCATCCACGCCACACGTTGCACCATGGCCCGGTCGAGCCGCGCGGGCCACGGCGCCACCTGGTGTCGCGCCGATGCGACGCGCTCGCGCAGGCTGCCATCCAGGCGGGCCTGCAGCGATGCCAGGCGCTGCTGGTAGCGCCCTACCAGTTGCGCAGGCCGCGCGAGGCGCAAGGCCAGATGGTCGATCCCCTGGGCCTGTTGCTCGAGCCGCTGTCGAACGCGCCAGCGCATGCGGCCGGCCAGCGCCCCCAGCTCGTAGAGCGACTGGGCCTGTGGACACGAGACCAGTTCGGCCGCGGCGGTGGGCGTGGGCGCCCGCAGGTCGGCGGCCAGATCGGCCAGGGTGATGTCGGTCTCATGGCCGACGCCGCAGATCACGGGCACCGGGCTCGCGGCCACCGCGCGCACCACGCGCTCGTCATTGAAGGACCACAGGTCTTCGAGCGAGCCGCCGCCGCGGCACAGCACGATCGTGTCGATGCCCTGCCCCTGCGGGCCGCGGGCACGGCCCTCGCGGTCGAGCCAGGCCACGCGGGCCAGTGCATCGACGATCTGCGCGGGCGCCTCGGCACCCTGCACGGCACAAGGCACGACGATGGCCTCGATGTGCGGCACACGACGGCGCAACGCCGTGACCACATCCCGCAAGGCAGCAGCAGCCAATGAAGTCACCACCGCGATGCGGCGCGGGCACGCCGGGATGGGCCGCTTGCGGCTGTCGTCGAACAGGCCTTCGGCCTCGAGCCGGGCCTTGAGCCGCAGGAACTGTTCGTACAGGGCGCCGGCGCCCGCACGCTGCAGCCCTTCGACCACCATCTGCAGCTCGCCCCGCGCCTCGTACACCGACAGGCGCCCGCGGGCTTCGACCAGTTGCCCTTCGGACGGCGAGAAATCGACCTGCGACAAGGCCCTTCGGAACATGGCGCAACGCAAGCCAGCCTGCCCCCACTCGTCCTTCAGCGTGAAGTAGCCATGGCCGCTGGCGGCACGCGTGAACCCGCTGATCTCGCCCTTGACGACCACCGTGCCGTAGCGTGCGGCCAGCGTGTCGCTGACCGCCTGCACCAGCGCGGCCACACCCCAGACACGGGCGGCAGGGGCGGGCTTCAGCAGGCCCCAGTCATCGGCCTCGCCACTCATGGCCGCCCCCGCAAAGAGCCCGCATTCCGGGCCAACCGGGCTGCAGGCCGCGCCAATGCTGGGCTGTGGTGTCCACAGCAGCCTGGAATGCAGGCTGGCGGGCACTCCGCCCTGTCACAGAGCCTTAACAATGTCATAAGTGATTGATTTTGTTGAGAAAATCGCCGCCTATTTTTTAAGCAATTTAAAGAAAGGCTTGATTTTCCCAGGGCGCCAGCGCACTCGCCCCCGGTTTCCCACAAAGTTATCCACAGGAACGGTGGATGACTTGTGCAGTGCACACAGCGCCTACCACGGGAAAGCTCGGGGGCCGCAACCTGCACACCGTGGCGGGAAAGCCTCGTGGTTTCGACGCGATAATGCGCCTTTTCACGCCATGGCGGACCGGCTTGCCGGCCCGCCTCGACCCCGGGAGAGCGCGTTTGCTGTCGATCTTACAGGCCGCTGGCTGGCCGATCATTCCTCTGCTGTTGTGCTCCGTCGTGGCCCTGGCCCTGATCATCGAGCGCTTCCTGAGCCTGCGCACGGCCCGCGTCGCGCCGCCCCGCCTGGTCGATGAAGTCATCTCGGTGACCCGCGCCGCCCTGCCCTCGCAGGACACCATCACCAAGCTGTCCGACAACTCCGCGCTGGGCATGGTGCTGGCGCACGGCCTGCAGGCCGCCACCGATCCACGGCCCAGCGAAGAGCATGTGCGCGGCGCCCTGGAGGCTGCCGGTCGCCAGGCCATGTACCAGCTCGAGCGCAACCTCAACGCGCTGGGCACCATCGCCGCGGCCGCGCCGCTGCTGGGCCTGCTGGGCACCGTCATCGGCATGATCGAGATCTTCGGCGCCAGCGGTGCAGGCCCCTCCGGCAGTGGCGGCAACCCGCAAGAGCTCGCGCATGGCATTTCGATCGCCCTGTACAACACCGCCTTCGGCCTGATCGTGGCCATCCCGTCGCTGATCGCCTACCGGCACTTCCGCGGCCGCGTCGATGGCTTCGCCCTGCAGATGGAACTGGCCGCCGAACGGCTGGTGCCCCACTTGCTGCGCGTGTCCGGCCCGCGCCGTTGAGCCTCGCCCGCACCCCACGCCACGTCGACTGACGCCAAGGACGCCGCGATGCCGATGAACTTCCGCCACCGCCGCAGCGAAGAGCCGGAGATCAACCTGATCCCCTTCATCGACGTGCTGCTGGTCGTGCTGATCTTCCTGATGCTCACCACCACGTACTCGCGGCTGACCGAGCTGAAGATCAACCTGCCCACGGCCAATGCCCAGGCCGCCAAGAACCGCCCCAAGGAGCTCAACATCATCGTCAGCGCCGACGGGCGCTACCTGGTGAACGCGCAGCAGGTGGAGGGCCGCAGCGTCGAATTGCTGGCCGCGGCCCTGTCGCGCCAGGCTGGCACCGCCAAGGACACCATCGTCATCATCAATGCCGACGCCGCCGCCACCCACCAGAGCGTGATCAACGTGATGGACGCGGCCCGCCGCGTGGGCCTGCACCAGCTCACCTTCGCCACGCAGGGGCAGCACACCGGCGACACCGCCGCCGCTGCCAGCGAGCCTTGAGGCCACGCGCCTTCAAGGCCTGAGCCACGACATGTCCGCTTCTGCCTGGCTCACCCGCCAATGGCTGCGCCGGGGGCCAGTGGCCCGCCTGCTGTGGCCCTTGCATGCCCTGACGAAAGGGCTGCTGACCCTGCGCCGCATCGCCTACCAGCGGGGCTGGAAGGTCACCCGCACGCTGCCCGTGCCCGTGATCGTCGTCGGCAACCGAGTGGTGGGCGGCGCTGGCAAGACCCCCACCGTGCTGGCGCTGGTGCGCCACCTGCGGGCGCAAGGCTGGCAACCCGGCGTGCTGTCGCGGGGTTATGGCCGGCACGGCGGCAGCCCGCAACCCATCGTGCTCGACGCCAACACCGAAGAGGGGCTCGATGCCCGCCAGGTGGGCGACGAATGCTGGCTGATCTGGCGCCACACGGCCGCACCCATGGGCATCGCCTCACGCCGCTACGACGCCGGCCAGGTCCTCCTCAAGGCCCACCCGGAGATCGACATCCTGGTGTGCGATGACGGCCTGCAGCACTGGGCATTGGGGCGGCAGGTGGAAATCGTGGTCTTCGACGAGCGTGGCCAGGGCAACGGCTGGCTGCTGCCGGCCGGCCTGCTGCGCGAGCCGATCGATTCGGCGCCCGGCCCGGGTTGCGAGCAGCCCCCCCTGGTGCTGTACAACGCCGCCAAACCGAGCACCCGCCAGAGCGGCCACATGGCGCTCAGGGCCCTCGCCCCGCTCCAGACCTGGGAAGACTGGTGGAGCGGCAGCCCGCCGCCATCGCAGGGCCCCCGCGTGCCCGAGGTGCTGCGCCAGACAACGCCGGCGCAGTTGTGGGCCGTGGCCGGCATCGCGCAGCCTCAGCGCTTCTTCAAGCCCCTCAAGCACCTGGGCCTGCATTTCACGCCCTGTCCACAGCCCGACCATGACCGGCTGGACCCGCTGCCCTGGCCCGACACCGTGCGGCATGTGGTGCTGACGGAGAAGGATGCGGTCAAGCTCAGCCCTGAACGGCTCAAACAGCAACGGCCCCAGACCCAGGTGTGGGTGGCCGCCCTGGACTTCCAGCCTGACAAGGCCTTCTGGCAGGCACTTGACCAGCGCCTGGATCACCTGCACGCCCAGGCCGGCGGGGCCAGCGTCCTGCAGGGTGCCGCCCCCATGTGAAACCCGCTGGCGCACGCTGAGAAATGCGTGCCGCCGCGTCCTTCCCCCCTTCCTCCCTGTTACGCTCACGCCATGGACACCCGACTCATCGAACTGCTGGTCTGCCCCGTGTGCAAAGGCCCCCTGCAACGTGGCGATCAAGGCCAATCGCTGGTCTGCCCCGCTGATCGCCTGGCCTTCCCCATCCGCGACGGCATCCCCGTGATGCTGGAAAACGAGGCGCTCTCGCTGGACACGGCAGACAACACCCCCGCTGTTGCCCTGCCGCCCGCGCCATCCGGCCAGACCGACTGATCCCACGCCTCTCACGCGCTGCCCGCCGCCATGTCCTTCACCGTGCTGATCCCCGCGCGGCTGGCCTCCAGCCGCCTGCCCAACAAGCCCCTGGCCGACATCGCCGGCCAACCCATGGTCGTGCGCGTGGCGCGCCGCGCCGCGCAGAGCCAGGCCACCCAGGTGGTGGTCGCGGCCGATGACCCGTCAATCGTCCATGCCTGCGAACAGCACGGCGTGCGCGCCGTGCTGACCCGCCAGGACCACGCCACGGGCTCAGACCGGCTGGCCGAAGCCTGCGCCCTGCTGCAGTTGCACGACGACGACATCGTGGTCAACGTGCAGGGTGACGAGCCCCTCATCGACCCGACCCTGGTGGACGCCTGCGCCGCGCTGCTGGCCTCGCAGACCGACTGCGTGATGAGCACGGCCGCGCACCCCATCGACCAGGCTGGCGACTTCGCCAGCCCCAACGTGGTCAAGGTCGTGCTCGACGCACAGCAACGGGCGCTGTATTTCTCGCGCGCGCCCATCCCGTGGTGGCGCGACGCCCCCGTGCCGGCCATGCCCGCCACGGGCGCCGGACAGCCTTTGCGCCACATCGGCCTGTATGGCTACAGGGCGGGCTTCCTGCGCCAGTTCCCGCAACTGAGCGCCAGCCCGCTCGAGGCCGTCGAATCCCTGGAACAACTGCGCGTGCTGTGGCATGGCCACCGCATCGCGGTGCACGTCACGCCCCACGCGCCCGGCACCGGCGTGGACACGCCCGAAGACCTGGCCCGCGTCCGCCAACTGTTCACCTGACACCCGTCGAATAAGATGCGCCTTGGCCCAGGCCACTGGCGCGGTTCGTGCAACCGCCCTGCCCGCGCCGCCAGGGGCTGTCCGTGTGCACCAACCGGGGGCAACCCTGGCTGATCATGGGGGTGCGCGTGCTATCCTCACGCGCTTGTCATGGTTCAGATCATGGTCAAAAGCCAGACCAGAACCATAGGTTACCGAGGAGCTACATGAAACTGATCCTGTTGGGCGCACCTGGCGCCGGCAAAGGCACGCAAGCGGCGTTTCTCTGCCAGAAGTACGGCATTCCCCAGATCTCCACGGGTGACATGCTGCGTGCCGCTGTCAAGGCGGGCACCGAAATGGGCCTGGCGGCCAAGAAGGTGATGGACGCTGGCGGACTGGTCAGCGATGACATCATCATCGGCCTGGTCAAGGAGCGCATCGCCCAGCCCGATTGCGCCAACGGTTTCCTGTTCGACGGCTTCCCCCGCACCATCCCTCAGGCCGACGCCATGAAGGCGGCCGGCGTGAAGCTCGACCTGGTGCTCGAGATCGATGTGCCCGACGAGGCCATCATCGAGCGCATGAGCGGCCGCCGCGTGCACGTGGCCTCGGGCCGCACGTACCACGTCAAGTACAATCCACCCAAGGTGGAAGGCCAGGACGACGCCACCGGTGAAGAGCTGATCCAGCGCGAAGACGACAAGGAAGAGACCGTGCGCAAGCGCCTGGAGATCTACCACCAGCAGACGCGCCCGCTCGTCAAGTACTACAGCGACTGGTCCGCCTCGGGCGATGCCGCCGCGCCGCGCTGCCGCAAGATCAGCGGCATCGGTTCTGTCGACGAGATCACCACCCGCGCGCTGGAAGCCCTTTCCAAGTAAACCGCGCCACCCCAGCGGCCACCCACACGGGTCGCCGCGCCAGCAGCCCCGGCCTGCCCCCCGGGGCTGTTTTGTTTGTATGCTGCACCCGTGATCCCCTCGTCGTTCATCCAGGACCTGCTGGCCCGCACTGACATCGTCGACCTCGTCGGCCGCCATGTCACGCTCAAAAAGGCCGGGATCAACTACAAGGGCCTGTGCCCCTTCCACGGCGAGAAATCCCCCAGCTTCATCGTCAGCCCCAGCCGGCAGACCTACCACTGCTTCGGCTGCGGCGTGCACGGCAATGCCGTCGGCTTCCTGATGGAGCACGCCGGCCTGGGCTTCGTCGAGGCGGTGAAGGACCTGGCCCAGATGCAGGGCATGCCCGTGCCGGAGGACGACGCCCGCCCGGAAGACCGCGAAAAGGCCAAGCAGCAGAAGGAGAAGCAGCAGTCGCTGACCGACGTGATGGGCAAGGCCACGCAGCACTGGCGCCAACAGCTCAAGGCCAGCCCCCGTGCCGTGAGCTACCTCAAGGGCCGCGGCCTGACCGGCGAGATCGCCGCACGCTTCGCCCTGGGGTACGCGCCCGATGGCTGGCGCGGCTTGGCCAGCGTCTTCCCACGCTATGACGACCCGTTGCTGGTGGAAAGCGGCCTGGTGATCGTGCCGGAGGACCAGAACGTGGCCGACGCGGCCGAGGCGCGCCGCTACGACCGCTTCCGCGACCGAATCATGTTCCCGATCCGCTCCGTCCAGGGCGAGGTGATCGGCTTCGGCGGGCGCGTGCTGGACAAGGGTGAGCCCAAGTACCTGAACTCGCCCGAAACGCCTGTCTTCATCAAGGGGCGCGAGCTTTACGGCCTGTACGAGGCGCGCACCGCCCTGCGCAACAAGGGCTACGTGCTGGTGACCGAGGGCTACATGGACGTGGTGGCCCTGGCGCAATGGGGCTTTGCCAATGCCGTGGCCACGCTGGGCACGGCCTGCACGGCCGATCACGTGCACAAGATGTTCCGCTTCACCGAGCAGGTGGTGTTCAGCTTCGACGGCGATGCTGCCGGGCGCCGCGCCGCGGGCCGTGCGCTGGAGGCCTCGCTGCCCCACGCCACGGACACGCGCCGCATCAGCTTCCTGTTCCTGCCCGCCGAGCACGACCCGGACAGCTACATCCGCGAGCACGGGCCCGAAGCGTTCGAGGCCTGCGTGAAGCAGGCGGTGCCCCTATCTCGCCAGCTGATCCTGCACGCCGCACAGGATTGCGACCTGGAAAGCGCCGAGGGCCGCGTGCGCCTGCTGGCCCAGGCGATCCCGCTGCTGGCGCAGTTGCCCGAAGGCGGGCTGCGCGACCAGATCGTTGACGAACTGGCCACCCATGCCCGCGCCAGCGCGGACGACCTGCGCCGCCGGCTGGCGCAGCACGGCCAGGACGACGGCCCGCGAGGCGCCAGGCGCCCTGCCGGCACCGCCTCCCATGCAGCCCAGGGCCAGGGCGATGCCCCTCCTGGTCCCGACGAATCAGACTACGCATCGTACGCAGGCGGGGGCTCGTCCTACGACGACTACCAGCCGCCGTACGACAGCCGCCCGCGCGGCCAACGCAGCGGCGGTGGTGACTGGCGAAGCGGTGGCCAGGGCGGTAAAGGCGGCAAGGGCCGTTGGCGCCGAGACGGCAACGGCTGGGAACGCCAGGGCCGCCCGGCCATGCGCCCGCCCCCTCAAGCCGCCCGCCCGCTGGAGCGTGCCGCCTGGCTGCTCTCCCACCGCAGCGACCTGTGGGAGCAACTGCCAGCCGAAATGCACGACCTGCTGTGCGACCAGCCCGTGCCCCTGGGCCCCTTCTTCAGCTGGCTGGACCGCCTGGTGGCCGACCAGGGCCCCGTGAACGCCACGGAACTTCTTGCCCAGCTGCGGATCCAAGCACACGGTTCTGGCGACACACCCTCTGCGCCAGATGCCCCATGGAGCCCTCCAGCGGCCGACGACGCCCTGGCGGCGCTGGCCCAACGGCTGGAGAATTTCCATGATGTGGGAGAAGGACAGGAAACCGCGGAGGAGCTGATCGCCTTGATCAGGCCCCTTCAACTGCAGGCGCTCAACGACGAGCTCGACCTGCTGCTGCAATCCGGCGAGCTGTCGGAAGCGGCCGAGACCCGCAAGGTGGACCTGGTTCGCCGAGCCAATGCACTGAAGCTTGAGATCAGCCGTTTGCGCCCCATTTCGGGGTAGTTCCCGACTGTCCCCAAGCCTTTTTTTGACGCCCTTCGCCGCTTGACGGATAATGGAGGGTTCCCATAGAGACTGCCACCCCTTTCGAAGGATCTGCATGACCGCGAAGAAGACCGCGAAGACTGCCTTGGACGATGCTGACGTGAGCGCCGAGAACAACAAGAAGGTTGCCGTCAAGGCCGCCAGCAAGGCCGCCGCGTCCAGCACCAAAGCCGCCGACACCGCGGCCGAACCCAAGAAGCGCGGCCGCAAGCCCAAGGAAGCCGCCGTGGCCGCGCCTGCCAAGGACGCCAAGAAGGCCAAGTTCGAGGAAGACCTCGAAGTCGAGGCGGATCTCGAGGGCGACGTGGAAGCCATCGAGGTCGAGGCCGACGACAGCGGCAGCAGCACCGAAGACAAGCCCAAGGCCAAGCCCTTGCGCATGAAGGTGTCGCGCGCCAAGGAGCGCGCGCTGATGCGCGAGTTCGGCATCGACGACACCGCCCTGTCCGAAGAGGAAGTCAACAAGCGCCGCCAGGAGCTCAAGACCCTCATCAAGATGGGCAAGACCCGTGGTTTCCTGACCCACCAGGAGATCAACGACCACTTGCCTGAAAAGCTCGTCGAGGCCGAAATCCTCGAGGCCATCATCTCCATGTTGAACGACATGGGCGTGGCCGTGTACGAGCAGGCCCCCGATGCCGCCACGCTGCTGCTGACCAACCAGGCCACCAGCACCGCGACGGAAGAAGAGGCGGAAGAAGAAGCCGAAGCGGCCCTGTCCACGGTGGATTCCGAATTCGGCCGCACCACCGACCCCGTGCGCATGTACATGCGCGAAATGGGCTCGGTCGAGCTGCTGACCCGCGAAGGCGAAATCGAGATCGCCAAGCGCATCGAAGGTGGCCTGCAGGCCATGATGCTGGCCATCTCGGCCTCGCCCACCACCATCGCCGAGATCCTGTCGCTGGCCGACAAGATCCGCGCCGGTGAGATGACCATCTCCGAGGTGGTCGATGGTTTCGTGTCCGAAAGCGAAGCCGACGACTATGTGGCCGAAGAAGACTTCGACGAGTTCGACGAAGAAGACGACGACGATGGCCAGGGCGGCTCCAAGGCCCTGACCAAGAAGCTCGAAGAGCTCAAGAACGTGGCGCTCGACAAGTTCGACTCGCTGCGCGGGCATTTCGAGAAGATGGCCAAGTCCTTCGAGAAGGACGGCTACAAGTCGGCCTCTTACAACAAGGCCCAGCAAGGCATCAGCGACGACCTGATGACCATCCGCTTCACGGTCAAGACCATCGAGCGCCTGTGCGACGTGCTGCGCTCGCAGGTCGATGACGTGCGCCGTTACGAGCGCGAGCTGCGCAAGATCGTGGTGGACAAGTGCGGCATGCCGCAGGACCAGTTCATCAAGACCTTCCCGCCCAACGTGTTGAACCTGAAGTGGTCGGAGAAGGAAGCCGCTGCCGGCAAGCCTTACAGCGCCGTGATGACCCGCAGCCTGCCCGCCATCCAGGAACTGCAGCAGAAGCTGATCGACCTGCAGGCCAAGGCCGTGGTGCCCATCGATGATCTGAAGGGCATCAACAAGCGCATGAACGAGGGTGAAAAGGCCTCGCGCGATGCCAAGAAGGAAATGATCGAGGCCAACCTGCGTCTGGTGATCTCGATCGCGAAGAAGTACACCAACCGCGGCCTGCAGTTCCTGGACCTGATCCAGGAAGGCAACATCGGCCTGATGAAGGCGGTGGACAAGTTCGAATACCGTCGCGGCTACAAGTTCTCGACCTACGCTACTTGGTGGATCCGCCAGGCCATCACGCGCTCGATCGCCGACCAGGCCCGCACCATCCGCATCCCGGTTCACATGATCGAGACGATCAACAAGATGAACCGCATCTCGCGCCAGCACTTGCAGGAGTTCGGCTTCGAGCCGGACGCTCCCACGCTGGCCGCCAAGATGGAGATGCCGGAGGACAAGATCCGCAAGATCATGAAGATCGCCAAGGAGCCGATCTCGATGGAAACACCCATCGGCGACGACGACGATTCGCACCTGGGCGACTTCATCGAAGACACGAACAACACGGCGCCCATCGAAGCGGCCATGCAGGCTGGCCTGCGTGACGTGGTCAAGGACATCCTGGATTCGCTGACACCGCGCGAGGCCAAGGTGCTGCGCATGCGTTTCGGCATCGAGATGTCCACCGACCACACGCTGGAAGAAGTGGGCAAGCAGTTCGACGTGACGCGTGAGCGGATCCGTCAGATCGAAGCCAAGGCGATCCGCAAGCTGAAGCATCCTTCGCGTTCGGACAAATTGCGCACGTATCTGGACAACCTGTGATCGGGTTCTGACCCCTCTTGAAAACGCCTGGCGCTTGCCGGGCGTTTTTGTTTTGGGTGGTCTTTATTTGCGAAGGTGGGCGCAAGCAAAGCCACAGAGGGCAGGCCCCGAGGGCTTCAATTGTGGCGGCCATCGCCTTTGGCGATGGCTCCCCTGCGGTGCTCACGCCAGCCTTCGGGTTCGCAAACTCGCCCTTCGGGCTCAAACAAGCGAGCCCGGCCCGCCGAAGGCGGGCACCAGGCCGGCGCTCCGCTCCTCGGCGCCACAGAGGCGCCCTCAGGGCCTGCCCTCTGTGGCTTCGCACCACCATTGGCTGCATGCCGACAGGGGCGGCTTCGCCGCCCTCTTCCATGTGCGACGGCCGAGCGTCTTGCTCCGTCTGCGCCTTGCGAGGTGGCTGGATCAGCCTCGCGACAGATCCTGCGTCAGCAGGCTCAAGCCAAGCTGGGCGCGGCGGCGCAGCCAGGGGCTGGGACGGTAGCGGGGGTCGCCGGTGGAGGCTTGCAGGTGCTCCAGCACGGTCAGCACGGTGCTGGCGCCCAGGCGATCGCCCCAGGCCAAGGGGCCCCAGGGGTAGCCCAGGCCCAGTTGCACGGCACGGTCAATGTCGGCCGGGGCGGCCACGCCGTGCTGCGCCATCTCGCTGGCGATGTTGACGATGGTGGCCACCACGCGGGCGGCCACCAGGCCGGCGCTGTCCAGCAGAAAGGTCACGGGCACGCCATCGGCACCGAACAGGCCCCGAGCCTGCTCACGCACGTCCAGGGCGGTCACCGGTGTGGCGGCCAGCACGCGGCGGCGGCTGGTGTCGAACAAGGTGTCCAGGGCGACCGTGCGCGCCGAGTCCAGGCCCTCGGCCACGGCCAGGCTGGTGGCATCCTCACCCAGCGGGGTGACGATGCACAGGCTGTCGGCGTAGGGGCGCTCAGCCGCATCCATCGTCGCGCCCAACTGCTCCAGCAGGGCCACCGCCCGCGCATGTCCTTCAGGGTGCTTTCGGCTCACCCACACGCGGGCGGGGCGTGCATCGCCCGTGGGGGCTTCGGACGACCGGGCCTGCTGGCCTTCGTCGTAGCGGTAGAAGCCGCGGCTGGTCTTGCGGCCCAGCACGCCGGCGCTGAGCATCTGGCGCGTGAGCGGCTGCGGGCGGAAGCGCGGCTCTTCGTAGTACTGGTGGTAGATCGACTCCATCACGGGATGCGACACGTCCAGGCCGGTCAGGTCCATCAGCTCGAACGGCCCCAGGCGAAAGCCCGCGGTCTCGCGCAGCACACGGTCGATGTCCTCGATGCTGCCCACACCCTCGGCCAGCAGGCGCAGAGCTTCGGTGCCATAGCCGCGGCCCGCGTGGTTGACGATGAAGCCCGGGGTGTCCTGGGCACGCACCGCGGTGTGGCCCATCTCCCGGCCCAGGGCCAGCAGGCGCTCGGACACGGCGCGCTCGGTCAGCAGACCGTCGATCACCTCGACGATCTTCATCAAGGGCACGGGATTGAAGAAGTGGAAACCCGCCACGCGCTGCGGCAGGCGCAGGCCCGCGGCGATGGAGGTCACCGACAAGGATGAGGTGTTGGTGGCCAGGACGGCCTGGTCGGACAGCAGGCCCTCGAGCTGGGTGAACAGCTGGCGCTTGGCGTCCAGGCTTTCAGCGATGGCCTCGACAACCAGGTCGCAAGCGGCCAGCCCTTCAACGGTGTCGACGGCCTTCAGCTTGGCCTGCGCCTTCGCCAGGGCTTCAGGGCCGAGCTTGCCCTTCTCGGCTAGGCGCGCCAGCGTGCGGCCGAGATCGGCCACGGCATCCTGCGCAGCCTGGGGCCGGGCATCGAACAACAAGACTTCCAGGCCCGCCTGCGCGGCAATCTGGGCGATGCCCTTGCCCATGACGCCGGTACCGACCACACCCATGCGGGTGAAGCCGGAAGCGGCAGGGGCAGAAGCGGCGAGCTGGGAAACAGCGGTGGTATCTGAAGGCATGAAAAGCTCCGGGAGCCGTCTGAGATGCTTTAAAGGTCAAGGAAGGTGCAACTATGCACCACGTTCTTATTCTGTTGGGCAGAACATTATTCTGAGTTCGGGCTGAGTGGGTATTCAACCCGAATGCGAGTGCCATTTCACCCCCAAGTTCCTAGTGTTTTCACCTAGGAATTCAGGGTTGAATCACCAGAGATCGCATGACATGATCCCGGCCAATTGTTCTGCTGATTGATATTCAGTTCTGCTTAATGGAACACCAAGACCGCAAAGGCACAGCGCCACAAGCGCCCGCCGAACTCGCCACGCAGCCCAACCCGGCCCGCGTCCATCAACTGGCCAGCCACTGGGCCGCCCTCACACCCCAGGCACCGGCCTTGGCCGATGAGCGCCTCAGCCTGAGCTATGGCGAGCTTGAGCGCGAGATCGAGCGTGTGCGCCACCTGCTGGCCGACACCGGTGTGCGCGGCGGCGACCGCGTGCTGCTCGTGGCCGAGAACCATGTGGCCACCGCCGTGTTCGCCCTGGCCTGCAGTGCGCTCGACGCCTGGTTCTGCATGGTCAACGCCCGCCTGTCCGCCCGCGAGATCGACACCATGATCGACCACTCGGGGGCGCGCCTGGTGGTGCTGTTCCCGGCTTCGTCCAGCGGCGCAGCCCAGCATGCCGAGCGCCTGAACGCCACCTCACGTGACCTCGGGCGCCTCGGCACCGTGGCCATGACGCCCGTGAACATCCAGGCCCTGCCCGAGCGCCTCGCCACGGATCCAGCAGACCAGGTGGCCGCGCTGATCTACACCTCGGGCACGTCTGGCGCCCCCAAGGGCGTGATGCTCACGCATGCCAACCTGCTCTTCATCGCGCGCAACAGCTGCCAGATGCGCCACCTGCGCGCCAGCGACAAGGTCTACGGCGTGCTGCCGCTGTCGCATGTGTACGGACTCACGGCCGTGCTGCTGGCCACGCTGCGCTCGGGTGCCTCGCTGGTGCTCACCCCACGATTCGACGTGGAGCACCTGGCGCACGCACTGGCCCAAGGCGGCATCACCGTGATGCACGGCGTGCCGGCCATGTACGCCAAGCTGCTGGACTGGAGCCATGAACCGGGCCGCATACCCATGGCCCCCACGCTGCGCGTGGCGCAATCGGGCGGCGCCCCGCTGGACCAGGCCCTCAAGGACCGCTTCGAGGCCACCTTCAAGCTGACCTTGAACAACGGCTACGGCATGACCGAGGCCTCGCCCTCGATCGCGCAGACCCGCCTGGATGCGCCCCGCAAGGACTGCTCCGCCGGCCCGCCCATCCCGGGCATCGAGGTCAAGCTGCTCGACACCGCCACCGGCCAGCCCGTGCCCGCTGGCGAGGTGGGTGAGCTGTGGATCAAGGGGCCCAATGTGATGAAGGGCTACTACAAGGCCAAGGCCCAGACCGCCGAGGTGCTCACGCCCGAAGGCTGGCTCAACACCGGCGACATGGCCCGCCTCGCCGATGAGGGCGGCCTGTTCATCGTGGGCCGCTCCAAGGAGCTGATCATCCGCTCCGGCTTCAACGTCTACCCCGTCGAGGTCGAGCAGGTGCTCAACGCCCACCCCGACATCACCCACTCTGCCGTGGTCGGTCGCACTGTGCCCGGCAACGAGGAGGTCGTGGCCTTCGTCGAGCCCGTGCCCGGCCGCACGCTCGATGTCGACGCGATCGCCGCCTATCTCCGTGAACACCTCTCGCCGTACAAGCTGCCCAGCGAGATCGTGGTCATGTCCCCCTTGCCTGCCTTGCCCACCGGCAAGCTGGCCAAGAAGACGATGCGTGACATGGCCGCCGAGCGGCTCAAGCACTCCCGCTGAATCTCCCACTCCTACCACCCCTGGAGACTGATCCCATGAAGACACTGAACCTGCGCGCCCTGGCCGCCCTGGCCTCACTGACCATTGGCACGTTCGCGGCCAGCACAAGCGCCCGCGCCGAAGAATTCACCGTGGGCCTGCAGATGCCCATGACGGGCGCGATGGCCCGCTCCGGCACCGCCTTCACCGAAGGCATCCAGACCGCCGCGGAGATCTTCAACAAGAGCAACGGCAAGCACAAGATCAAGCTGGTCACCGTGGACGACGAGTCCAACCCCGCCAAGGCCGTGTCGGCCGTGGAGAAGCTGGCGTCCGACGGCGCCGTGGCCATCGTGGGCGGCTTCGGCTCCAACCTGATCGGCCCGGCCTCCGAGGCCGCTGCCAAGCAGAACCTGGTGTACGTGACGGCCGGTGGCGTGGACGACGGCCTGTCGCGCCGTGGCCTCAAGACCTTCTTCCGCATCAACAACACCGCCGGCTACGAAAAGGCCGTGCTGGCCCTGGCCGACGAGCTCAAGGTCAAGTCCATCTCCATCGTGTACTCCACCAAGGAGGCCACGACCGACCTGGCGCACAACCTGAACAAGGCCCTGTCCGCCAAAGGCGTGAAGGTGACCGAGCACGCCTTCGATCCGGCCATCACCGACTTCAAGCCCATCATCAACAAGATCAAGCTGCGCGACAAGCCAGAGATCCTGTTCATGTCCGGCTATGAGAACGACTACATCGGCATCCTGCGCGCCGCCAAGGTGCTCAAGCCCCAGGTCAAGGCCGTGGTGGGCGTGTGGTCGCTGGCCACCTCCAAGATGTGGAAGGACTTCCCGGATCTGATGCCCAACGTGATCGGCACCTCGATGCTGCCTTTCCCCGTGGCCTACACCTCGGCTGAAGGCAAGGCCTTCGCCGAGACCTACCAGAAGAAGTACAACAAGGAAGTGGACTACCTGTCGCAGTTCGGTTTCGTGAAGGCCCAGATCCTGTTCGAAGCCATCGCCCGCGCCGCCGATGCCGGCACGCTCAAGAAGGGTGGCATCGCCGACGAGGTTCGCAAGACGAACCGCGACACCCTGATCGGCCGCGTCACCTTCGACGCCAATGGCGATAACCTGAACTTCACGCACCGCATGGGCCAGCACCAGAACGGCAAGGTCGTGATCGTGTCGCCCAAGGCCCAGGCCACCGGCAACATCGTCTACCCCGGCGTGCCCTGGTAAGCCGCTGACAAGCAGTTAGGACGTCCTCCATGCTGGAACTGATTCTGCAAGCGCTCTACTCGGGCCTGCTGGTCGGCGGGGTGTATGCCCTGATCGGCCTCGGGCTGGCGCTCACCTTCGGCACGATGCGCATCATCAACCTCGCCCACGGCGAGCTGGTGCTGCTGGGTGCCTATGTGGCCTATGCCTTCGAAAGCCGCACCGAGCTCAACCCGCTGTGGTCCATCCCCATCGCCCTGGTGGTGGTGGGTGCGGTGGCCACGGCGGTGTACTTCCTGGTGGGGCGCATCAAGCGCAACCGTGAGCTGAACTCGCTGATGCTCACCTTCGCCATCGGCACCATCCTCACCAATGCCGTGCTGCTGATCTGGTCCAGCGATGTGCGCTCCACCGCCAACGCCTCCTTGCAGGATGCCGTGCAGATCGGCCCGGTGTTCAGCATGGTCAGCGAGACCGGGGCCTTCGTCATCAGCCTGGCGCTGGTGATCGTGCTGGGCTTGTGGCTGTCACGCAGCTGGTACGGGCGTGCCGTGCGCGCCGTGTCGTCCAACCGCGATGCGGCCAAGCTGATGGGCATCTCACCGATGCGCACCGAGCTGACGTCCTTCCTGGTGGCCGCCGCGCTGGCCGCCTTCGCGGGCGTGGCCATCTACTGCAGCAGCGTGGTCCAGCCTTCGCTGGGCCACACGCTCACCATCAAGGCTTTCATCATCACGGTGCTGGCCGGTGTGGGCTCGGTACCCGGCGTGCTGGTGGCGGCCCTGCTGCTGGGCCTCACCGAAGCTTTGACCGTGACGCTGCTGAGCTCGGCCCTGCAGGAGCTGGCCGGCATGGTGTTGTTCCTGCTGGTGCTGTTCGTGATGCCCAACGGGCTGTTCGGCGCAAGCAAGCGCAGAGGTTGATCCGATGAAGAAGAACCAAGTCTGGATGGCGGCGCTGGCCGCCCTGCTGGTCGTCGTGCCCATGGTCTGGGGCGGCAACAACTATGTGATGAGCCTGATCGTGGCCGGCCTGGTCGTGTCCGGCATCGCCGTGGCCTGGGCCCTGCTGGGCAACCTGGGGGGCATGGTGAGTTTCGGGCACGCCGCCTTCTTCGGTGTGGGCGCTTATGCCTCCGCTCTGCTGACGATGAAGGCGGGCCTGCCCGTGCTGGTGGCGATGCCGATCGCGGGCCTGGTCAGCATGCTCTCGGCCGTGCTGATGATGCCGGCGCTGCGGCTGTCGGGGCCCTACTTCGCCCTGGCCATCCTGGCCTATGCCCACATCTTCAAGATCATCGTGACCGAGTGGAAGGACTTCACCGGCGGCGCCGGCGGCGTCTCGTCCATCCCGGTGCTGCCCACGATCTTCGGCATCGACCTGTCGGCCCGCATCGGCCAGTACGCCGTGGTGGTGCTGCTGGTGCTGGCCTTCGTCGCCGTGTACGCGGCCATCCGCCGCAGCCACTATGGCACCGCCCTGCGGGCCATGCACGACAGCGAAGACGCCACCCGCGTGGTCGGTGTCAACAGCACGGGGCTCAAGTCGCTGATGCTGCTGGTGTCGGCCTTCATGACCGGCGTGATGGGCGCCTTCAACGCGCACACCATCAACTTCCTGGAGCCCGACTACGCCTTCAGCGGCTCCTGGAGCGTGCTGCCCATCGTGGCCGCCATCTTCGGTGGCTACCGCACCGTGTGGGGCCCGGCCCTGGGCGCCATCGCCATCTACATGGTCGATCAACTGCTGTTCAAGAACTGGCTGCCCACCGGGCACCACATCGTGCTGGGCGTGCTGCTCGGCGCCATGATCCTCTTCGCACCGGACGGCCTGCTGCCCGCTCTGCGCCGCAAGCAAAAGGGAGCCGCGCATGCTGCAGCTTGACCATGTCACCGTCCGCTTCGGCGGGCTCACCGCCGTCAACGACGTCAGCCTGAACATCGAGGGCCAGCAGATCGTCGGCCTGGTCGGCCCCAACGGCGCCGGCAAGACCACGCTGTTCAACGTGATCTCGGGCCTGGTGCGTCCCACCAGCGGCCGCGTGCTCTTCAACGGCGAGGACATAGTGCGCCAGCCGCTGTACCGCCGCGCCCGCATCGGCCTGGGCCGCACCTTCCAGATCCCGCAGCCCATGCACGAGCTGACGGTGCGCGAGAACCTGATCGTGGCCCAGCGCTTCGGCGCCGGCAAGGTGAACGAACGCCGGGTGGATGAGATCCTGGATTTCCTGGAACTGGGCCATGCCGCCGAGCGCCACGCCGCCACCGACCTGGCCCTGCAGGAGCTCAAGCGCCTGGAAGTGGCCAAGGCCCTGGCCACCGAACCCAAGATGCTGCTGCTCGACGAGGTGCTGGCCGGCCTGGAAACCAGCGGCAAGCGCCTGTTCATGAGCAAGCTGCGCGATCTGCACCAGCAGTTCAAGATCGGCATCGTGATCGTGGAGCATGACATCGAGACCATCTCGTCGCTGTGCCAGCGCGTGGTGGTGCTGAACTTCGGCGCACTGCTGGCCGACGGCACCCCGCGCGAGGTCTTCGACCACCCCGACGTGATCGCCAGCTACACCGGAGAAACCACCCATGCTTGACATCGACAACGTGCGCACCGGCTATGGCGCCATCAACGTGCTGTGGGATCTGTCGCTTAAGGTGCAGCCCGGCAGCCTGACCGTGGTCGTAGGCCCCAACGGCGCCGGCAAGACCACCCTGCTGCGCGCCGTGATGGGCCTGCTGCCCGTGACCGGCGGCGACATCCGCCTGGGCGGCCAGTCCATCGCCCGCCAGCCCACCTGGTCCCTGCCGGAACAGGGACTGGCCATGATCCCCGAGGGCCGCATGATCTTCAAGGACATGACGGTGGAAGAGAACCTGGCCATGGGTGCCTTTCCCGGCTCGCGCCGCCCGCGCCTGGCCAGCAACATGGAACGCATCTACGGCCTGTTCCCCAGGCTCAAGGAGCGCCGCCGCCAGATGGCCGGCGCCCTGTCTGGCGGCGAGGCGCAGATGCTGGCCATGGGCCGCGGCCTGATGGCCGAGCCTCGCGTGCTGCTGATCGACGAGCCCTCGCTGGGCCTGTCGCCGGTGATGACACAGGAGATCTTCGCCATCATCAAGTCGCTCAAGCAGCAGGGCGTGACCATGCTGCTGGTGGAGCAGAACACGCGCATGGCCCTCTCGGTGGCCGACCGTGTGTACTTGATGCGCGGCGGCAAGGTGATCTTCGAGCAGGCAGCCGACCAGGTGGACCTGGCCAAGCTGCACGACTTGTACTTTGCGCGCGACACCCGGGAAGAGCCGGAATCCAGCGGCCAACCCGCCTGAACAGGGGCCGCCAAGGGCCACGATCGGCCCGGCGGCGCCCCGCACGCGTGGCACCATACAGGGAGCATCCAATGAACGACACCGCCATGACCGCACAAGCGCCTGAGTCCATCGCCCTGGCAGAAGCGCTGGACGACGAGACCGAATCGTCCTCGGGCCATTCCGACAGTGCCAGCAACACCAAGGAAGACCGCCACTTCGTGACCGCGCTGGCGCGCGGGCTGGAGGTGCTGAGCTGCTTCCGCTCGCGCGACAAGCTGCTGGGCAACCAGGAGCTGGCGCGGCGCTGCGGGCTGCCCAAATCCACCATCTCGCGCCTGACCTACACGCTGACCAAGCTGGGCTACCTGGAGCACGACCCGGAACTGGGCCGCTACCGCCTGGGCTCGGCCACGCTGTCGCTGGGCAGTGTGATGCTCTCGCGCATGGATGTGCGCCAGATCGCCCGCCCGCTGATGCAGCAGTTGGCCGACTCGTCGCAGACCATGGTGTCCCTGGGGTCGAGAGATCGCCTGAGCATGATCTATGTCGAGAACTGCCGCAGCGATGCCGCCCTGACCTTGAGCCTGGATGTGGGCTCGCGCATCCCGCTGGCCACCACGGCCATGGGCAGGGCCTACCTGGCCCGCTGCGGCGAGGCCGAGCGCCACGAGATCATGGAGCGCGCCCGCGAGTACGACGAATACGCCTGGCCCAATGTGCGCCGTGGCATCGACCGCGCCATGGAAGAGCACCGCACCCTGGGTGTGTGCTGCTCCTTCGGCGACTGGCAGCCTGATGTCAACGCCATCGCCGTGGCCTTCTATGCCCGCGAATCGCGCATGCTGATGTCGCTGAACTGCGGTGGCCCGGCCTTCATCGTCTCCAAGGAGCATTTGATGGACCACGTGCGCCCGCAGATGATCCGCATCGCCGAGCGCCTGTCCGCCGCCTGATCCAGCTTTGCCACAAGCCCGGGTGGGGCCTTCAGTGCCCGCATTAAGCCCCCAAACCCGTGTATTTTTTCACGCCAAAGAGCCCCGCTTGAGGCGAAGATAGGCACATGGGCACCACCAAAGAACGTGTCGTCCTGTTCGCGGACCTGCGCGGCAGCACGGCGCTCTACCTTCGCTTGGGCAACACCGAGGCCGCCACCGTGGTCACGCACAGCGTGGCCATGCTGGGTCAGATCATCGCCAAAGGCGGTGGTTCGGTCGTCAAAAGCCTGGGCGATGGCCTGATGGCCGTGTTCGACGATCCCGAACGGGCCGTCGAGGCGGCCGCCGGCCTGCACGACTCCCTGGACCGCATCGCGCCCGTGCCCGATGGCCTGCCCTCCAAGGCCCCTGCCCTCAAGCTGAAGGTGGCCATGGCCTGGGGCGAGATCGTCGAGGTCGATGGCGATTGCTTTGGCGATGCCGTCAACGTGGCCGCCCGCGTGCTCGACCTGGCCGGAGACAACGAGACCCTGGCCACCGGCCCGCTGACCGCCCGGCTCACGCCCGACCACCAGGAGCGCTTTCGCAGCCTGGACCGCATGCACCTGCGCGGCCGCGCCGACCCGGTGGCTGTGCTGCGCATGGAAAGCGTGCGCTTCGGCGACACCGTCTCCACGCTGGAGATGTCGGCCCCGGGCACCGATCTGCCCGACGGCATCCGTCTGACCTGGCAGCAGCAGGAACGCGTTTTTGCATCCCCCAACATGCCGGTGGTGCTGGGGCGCAGCCCGCAGGCCTCGTTCTGCGTCGGTGATTCGCGCGTATCGCGCTCGCATGCCCGCATCGAAGGCCACAGCGGCCACTTCTACCTGACCGACCTCAGCTACAACGGCTCCTACGTCCAGTTCGACCACGATCAGGAAGTGCTGGCCCTGCGCCGCAGCACCTGCACCCTGCATGGCAGCGGCATCATCACGCTGGGCTCGCCGCCCCACGACACCACGGCCACGCGCATCCACTTCGATGTGCTGAGCTTTTCAGACACCATGCCCCAGTGGTAAACCCCGCGAAGGCCGCTGATCTCTGTGCGCTAGAGTCAGTTTTTTAGACGCGACGCTGCAGTCCATGTCCACCGCCGCGCCCCCTCACACAGAAGCTGATCGGCTCGCGCTGCTGCAGGCCACGCACCTGCTCGACAGCGAAGGATCGCCAGCCTTCACCGCCCTGGCTCGCATGGCCGCCCGCCAGACGGGCTGCCCCGTGGCGGCCATCAACCTGGTCGACAGCCACCGCCTGTTCAGCCTGGCCCGGCATGGGCTGGCGCAGCGGCATCTGGGCCGTGAAGGCTCTTTCTGTGACCGCGCGCTGGTGCACTCCGATGTCTACGTGGCCACTGAGCCAGATGGCAAGCCCGATGTCGTCTGGCGCTTCTACGCCGGCATGCCGGTGGTGGTGGAAGGCATGCCGCTGGGCACGGTCTGCGTGATGGACCGTGAACCCAGAGAGCTCGACCGGGAAGCACGCGCCGCCCTGCGCGATGCCGCCCTCACGGCATCGGCGCTCATCCAGGCCGAACTGACTTCACTGCGTTTTCGCCGCCAGGAGGCGCGCGTGCGCACCGCCAGCATGGCCGGCACCGATTGGCTTTGGGAAACCGACAAGGACGGTCGCATCCAATGGGTGTCCTCGGGCCTCATCCGCCACACCGGCCTGGACCCGATGAGCGAGGTGGGCCTGGTGGCCCGTGATCTCTACACGCCCCGCCAGGACGACACCCGCGCCTCCTGGGAACGCTATCAGCTGGCTCGCCAGCGCCGCGAGCCCTTCAGCGACGCGATCGCAGAGCGCGACACGCCCCGAGGGCGGATCGCCGTCAGCATCAGCGGCACGCCCGTGTTCGACAGCCGGGGCGAGTTCAAGGGCTACCGGGGCGCCAGCCGCAACGTCACCAAGCAGCTGGCGCTCGACACCCAGGCCCGCCACGACGAACTGCTGCTCCGCCAGGCCTTCGATGCCTTCCATGCCGGCGTGATGATCACCAACCCGCAAGGACGCATCGTCTATGCCAACCAGCATTGGCGAGCCCGCGTGGGGGTCGCTGACATCAGCACCGCCCCACCCTGGCCGGCCCTGCTGCGCCAGCGCATCGATGAAGGCCACTACCGCGATGGCGTGGGCCGAGAAGACGATTTCTTCCAGTGGCGCATGAACGTGGTCAACCGCACCGACCCGGCCGTGATCCACGTGGGCGATACCGTGGCCATGTGCCGCGATGTGCGCCTGCCCGATGGCAGCGTGGTCTATTTCTCGACCGACATCACCCGCTCGTACCACGACCAGAAAACCCTGCGGGCGCAAAAAGAAGCCCTGGCCCTGAGCGAAGAACGCTGGAAGTTCGCGCTCGAAGGTGCGGGCGATGGGGTGTGGGACTGGGAGATCGGCCGTGCCGAGGTGTTCTTCGCGCCTCGCTGGAAATCCATGCTGGGCTTCGAAGACACCGAGGTCAGCAATGTGCCCGGCGAATGGGTCGATCGCGTCCACCCCGAAGACCGTCGGCGCGTGTTCTCCAGCTTCATCGACTACTGCCACAGCGGCCAGGGCATCTTCCAGGCCGAGTTCCGCATGCGGCACAAGGCCGGGCACTACATCTGGATCCTGTCGCGCGGCAAGGTCGTGCACCACGCCGATGGCGGGCGGCCCACCCGCATCGTGGGCACCCACTCAGACATCAGCACGCTCAAGCAGGCCGAGCGCGCTCTGCGCGACAAGCAGATCGCCGAGGCCGCCAACCGGGCCAAGAGCGAGTTCCTGTCCCGCATGAGCCACGAGGTCCGCACGCCCCTCAACGCCATCCGGGGCTTTGCGCAACTGCTGGTGCAGCGCCGGGAACTGGCCGCGAGCTCGCCGGACAGCGCCGATTACCTTCGCCAGATCCTGCTGAGCACCGAGCTGCTGAGCGAACTGGTCAATGATGTGCTCGACCTGCAGCAGATCGAGGCGGGCGCCATCACCGTGGCGCATGAGGCCGTCTCGCTGGCCGACGTGGTGCAGCAGTGCATCGCCATGCTCGAGCCCATGGCCACCCGCCACCAGGTGCTGATCGACAACCGGATCGAGCCGGGAGCACAGGTCTGGGCCGACCGCCGACGCCTTCAGCAGGTGCTGAGTAACCTGGTCTCCAACGCGATCAAGTACAACCGCCCGGACGGCATCGTGCGACTGACGCTGACGCCTGACCAGGCACGAGGCCACGCCCTGTGCGTGGAAGACACGGGGCCCGGGCTTGATGCAGAGCAATTGGCGCGCCTGTTTCAACCCTTCGAACGTCTGGGACAGGACACCTCCCACATCGAAGGCAGCGGGCTGGGCCTTATCATCACGCGATCCCTCACGGAAGCCATGGGGGGACAGCTTGAAATTCGCAGTCAGCCGGGCGATGGCACCCGCGTCTATGTGACGTTGCCGCCCGTGCACGATGGCCTTGAGATGACCGACGACAAAGACACCGCACCCATCGGTGCCCCACAAACCGAGCCCGAACCCATCGTGGCCACCACACCATCACTGCGAGCCTGCACCCCTGACGACCCACTGCGCGTGGTGTACGTCGAGGACAACCGCATCAACGCCCTGCTGTTCCAGGAGGCCCTGCGCCCCTACGACGAACTGTGGCTGGAAGTCGCCGAAGACGGCCAGATGGCCCTGAGCATGGCCCGCGAGCACCGCCCAGAGGTGCTGGTCATCGACGCGCACCTGCCAGGCATGACCGGCTTCGAGGTGTTGCGCGCCCTGCGCACCTTGCCCGGCCTGGCCGACACGCCCGCCTACATGTGCTCGGCCGACGCCCTGCCCGAGGACATCGAACGTGCCCGTGAAGAAGGCTTCGTCGGCTACTGGACCAAGCCCATCGACATCGAGCACGTGACCGATGAACTGCTGCGACTGGCACGCCTGGGCCACCCCGACGTGTCATGAGCTTCGCGACAGAGCCGGCCTTCGATCACCAGCAACGGCCCGCCATCGGCGTGCTGCTGGTCAACCTGGGCACGCCCGATGAGCCCACGCCAGCCGCGCTGCGCCGCTACCTGGGGCAGTTCCTGAGCGATCCACGGGTGGTCGAGATTCCGAAGGCAGTGTGGAAGCCCATCCTGCACGGCATCATCCTGCGGACACGGCCCAAGAAATCGGCCGCGAAGTACGCCAGCATCTGGACCCCCGAGGGCTCGCCGCTGCGCACCTGGACGGCCAAGCAAGGCACCCTGCTGCAGGGCTATCTGGGCGAGCGAGGCCACCGCCTGAACGTGAAGTGGGCCATGCGCTATGGCCAACCCTCCGTCGCCAGCCAGCTCGATGCGTTCAAGGCCGAAGGCGTGCGCCGCGTGCTGGTCGTGCCGCTGTACCCGCAGTACAGCGGTGCCACCACGGCCAGTGTGATGGACGATGTCTTCGCCTGGGCGCGGCGCACCCGCCACATTCCAGAGTTCCGCTTCGTCAACCACTTCCATGACGATGAGCGCTACATCGCCGCGCTGGCCGAGAGCGTGCGCGCCTACTGGCAGCGCGAGGGCCAGGGCGACAAGCTGCTGATGAGCTTTCACGGCATGCCCGAGCGCACCCTGCACCTGGGTGACCCTTACCACTGTGAGTGCCACAAGACGGCCCGCCTGCTGGCCCAGCGCTTGAACCTGCCGGCCGAGCGCGTGGTGGTGAGTTTCCAGAGCCGATTCGGCCGCGCCAAATGGCTGCAGCCTTACACCGAGCCCACCTTGCGTGAACTGGGCAAGGCCGGCACGGGCCGGGTCGACGTGATCTGCCCGGCCTTCGTGTCCGACTGCATCGAGACGCTGGAAGAGATCGCCATGGAAGGCAAGCAGGCCTTCCTGTCCAGTGGTGGCAAGGAGTTCCACTACATCCCTTGCCTGAACGACAGGCCGGAGTGGATGCGCGCCCTCACGGCGCTGTGCGAGCAGCACCTGCAGGGCTGGCCGACCAAGGTGATCGAGCAGGCGACCGAGAGCGAGTTGCAGGCCACGCAGCAGCGGGCCAAGGCGCTGGGCGCCCAGCGCTGAGCTGAACGCCGCGGCCAGAGCGGTTTACAGCAGCGACCCGGTCGAACTCGGCAAGGCCGGATCAGGCTCGACTTCCGCGATGTTGTCAGTGGCCTCGCCAGGCAACAGCGCCTGTGCCTGGCTCTCTGGCATGGCCTCCACCTGCTTGAGCGCGCGACCCATCACACGGGTTCGCGTCTCGACGCTTGAAATGGTGTTGCTGGCCTCGTCCAGCTTCTTGCGCGTCCTGGCCAGCACATCGCCGAACTTGGCGAACTCGGTCTTGACCGCGCCCAGCACCTGCCACACCTCGGACGATCGCTTCTCCAGCGCCAGGGTGCGGAAACCCATCTGCAGGCTGTTGAGCGTGGCCAGCAAGGTGGTGGGGCCGGCCAGCATCACGCGGTACTCACGCTGCAGCGATTCGACCAGGCCCGGGCGGCGCAGCGCCTCGGCATAGAGGCCCTCGGTGGGCACGAACAGGATGGCGAAATCGGAAGTGTGCGGCGGCGAGACGTACTTGTCGCGGATGGTGCGGGCCTCCAGGCGCAGGCGCATCTCGATGGCCTTGGCGGCCGTCTCGATGGCGGGCACATCGGCACGGTCCTGGGCTTCCAGCAGGCGCTCGTAATCCTCGCGCGGGAACTTGGCGTCGATGGGCAGCCACAGCGGCGCCGACCCCGGCCCGCCCTGCCCCGGCAGCCGGATGGCGAACTCGACGCGTGCGCCGGTACCCGGCACCGTTTCGACGTTGACGGCGTACTGCTCGGGCGTGAACACCTGCTCCAGCAAGCCGGCCAACTGCACCTCGCCGAAGATGCCGCGCGTCTTGACATTGCTCAGCACGCGGTTGAGCGAGCCCACGTCGCTGGCCAGGCGCTGCATCTCGCCCAGGCCCTTGTGCACCTGCTCAAGCCGCTCGGCAACCTGCTTGAAGCTCTCGCCCAGGCGCGCTTCCAGGGTGGCATGCAGCTTCTCGTCCACCGTCTGGCGCATCTGCTCCAGCTTCTTCTCGTTGTCGGCCTGCAAGGCCTGCAGGCGGGTTTCGACCGTCTGCCGCACCTCGGTCAGCTTTCGATCATTGCCTTCGGAGAGCAGGCGCAGGCTTTCGGCCAGGCCGTCGCTCACGCGGCGCATCGATGCCTCCTGCACCTCGTTGAATCTGGTCAGCGCCCCGGTCTGGGCCTCGCGCAAGGCGGTGCTCTGCAGGCCCTGCTGGTGGGTGGTGTCGCGCAGCGTGTCGGCCAGCCCTTGCTGCATGGCGGCCAGTTGCGTGCGGAAGCTGTCGAGCTGTTCGTTCTGGGTGCGCGTTACGTCGCCCTGCTGGTTCAGCAAAGCCTGCTGGAACTGGCCCATGGCCGCGGTCAGCTCCTGGCGGGTGCCGCTCAGGCCCTGGGCCAGGTCGTTGCGCACCTCGCGCACCACGTCCTGCGTCACATCGCGGCGGATGTCCTGGTGCAGGGCCGTGCGCAGCGCCTCATGCGCTGGGCGCAGGGCTTCGGCCAGGCGCACGGCGTCGGCGGCCTGCGCAGTGGCATCTGCTCCGGCAGCGGCCTTGCGCCATAACACCACCAGCAGCACCAGGTTGACCAGCGCCACCATCAGCAGCAGCGCGTTGAAGAGGGATCCGTTGTTCATGCCGTGATTGTCGCAGGCGCACACCCGCCAGACCTGCCTGCGGCCGCCACAAACACAAAGGCCCCGCTACCTGCCGGGGCCTTGATCTCTGCCGACGCGCGCGCTCAGTGCAACGGCACACCCGTTTTGGCCTGAAGCTCCTCGCGGCTCACGCCCGGGGCCAGCTCGACCACCTTCAGGCCTTCGGGGGTCACGTCCATCACGGCCAGGTCGGTGATGATGCGATCGACCACACCCACGCCCGTGAGCGGCAAGGTGCACTTGGGCAGGATCTTCAAGTCCTCGGTGCCGTCCTTCTTCTTGGCCACGTGCTCCATCAGCACGATCACGCGCTTGACGCCGGCCACCAGGTCCATCGCGCCGCCCATGCCCTTGACCATCTTGCCCGGGATCATCCAGTTGGCCAGATCACCCTCGTTGGACACCTGCATGGCGCCCAGGATGGACAGGTTGATTTTGCCGCCGCGGATCATCGCGAAGCTGTCGTGCGAGCCGAAGATCGATGAACCCGGCAGCGTGGTCACGGTCTGCTTGCCCGCGTTGATCAGGTCGGCATCCACCTGGTCTTCGGTGGGGAACGGGCCGATGCCCAGCATGCCGTTCTCGCTTTGCAGCCACACGTCGATGTCGGGGCTGACATGGTTGGCCACCAGCGTGGGCAGGCCGATGCCCAGGTTCACGTAGAAACCGTCTTGCAGTTCGGATGCGGCCTTGGCGGCCATCTGGTCATGTGTCCACGGCATGCTCAGGCTCCTGCTTTCTCGGTGAGGGTGCGCTTCTCGATGCGCTTCTCGGGGTTCGCATTCACGACGATGCGGTGCACGTAGATGCCGGGCAGGTGCACGTCATCGGGGTCGATCTCGCCGATCTCCAGCACCTGCTCCACCTCGACGATCGTGACCTTGCCGGCCATGGCCGCGGCCGGGTTGAAGTTGCGCGCCGTGCGGCGGAACACCAGGTTGCCGCTCTTGTCGGCCTTGTAGGCCTTGACCAGGGACACCTCGGGCAGCAAGGCCTTTTCCATCACGTAGACCTCGCCATCGAACTCGCGCGTCTCCTTGCCCTCGGCCACGATGGTGCCCACGCCTGTCTTGGTGAAGAAGGCTGGGATGCCCGCGCCACCGGCACGCAGCTTCTCGGCCAGCGTGCCCTGGGGCGTGAACTCCAGTTCCAGCTCATTGGCCAGGTACTGGCGCTCGAACTCCTTGTTCTCGCCCACGTAGCTGGAGATCATCTTCTTGATCTGGCGCGTGTTGAGCAGCTTGCCCAGGCCGAAGCCGTCCACGCCAGCGTTGTTAGAGATCACGGTGAGGTCCTTGACGCCGCTGGCCTGCAGCGCGTCGATCAGGGCCTCGGGGATGCCGCAGAGGCCGAAGCCGCCCACCGCCATCAACTGTCCGTCTTTGACGACGCCCGCCAGCGCACTGGCGGCGTCGGGGTAGACCTTGTTCATCCAATCACTCCTTGGGGTCACGGGGAGGTGCGCGGCGCGGCTGGTGCTGCACCGCAACAATCACAGCGTACACCGGGTGCCGGGCAAAAATCCAGCGCGCCAGACGAAAAAACGCCATGGCATCACCATGGCGTTGTATCGGGACTGCCGCTGGGCGCAGGCCGCGTCAGCCGCTGTCATTTTTCCGGCAGGGCGGGCGGTGCCTCACTGCCCGGCAGCTTCGGCGGCTGTCCTTCCAGCGCCCTCAGGAAGCTGGGAAGCGGCAGCGGTCGGCCGTCCTTCATGCTCACCCACACCAGGGTGGCACCGCCTGCTGCATACACGTTGCCGGGATCGTCGGCCCGCTCGATGCTCACATAGGTGTCGATGCTGGTGCGGCCGGGGTTGGCCACATAGAGCTTGACCACCAGGTTGCCCGGGAACACCAGGGGGCGGTAGAAGTTGCAGAAGGTGTTGGCGATGACCGGGCCCTCATCGGCCGAGTTGACCTGGCCATTGATGGCCGCGATCCACGACACGCGGGCCTGCTCCATGTACCGGAAGTACAGGGTGTTGTTGACGTGGCCCAGACTGTCCATGTCGCCCCACAGGATGGGCAGGGGCACCTCGTGGACCAGCAGCTTGTGATCAGGGATTTCGAATCGCATAGGCTTGTACAGGCGAGCCCTGGAAAGGCGCCGCCGTTGAAACGGTGAACTGCCCGGCACATGGAGGCATGCAGCTGCAAATCAAGGCCGCAGGCAGGGCCTTTGCTGCCCCGCCGACGTGCCTGAAGCCGCTGCCTGGATCAGCCTGCGGCCATCCCGTCATCGGCCGAGATGACCGCGCCGTTGATGAAATCGCTCTGCGCGGAGCACAGCATCACCACCAGGGCGTCCAGGTCCTTGGGCTGGCCCACGCGCTTGCGCGGCAACATGTCGATCAGCTTCTGGCCGCCTTCGGTGGCCCAGTGGTGGTGGTTGATCTCTGTGTCGATGTAGCCAGGACACACGGCATTGGTCGTGATGCCGAAGCGGCCCCATTCGGCCGCCATCACCTTGGTCATGTGGACCACAGCCGCCTTGCTCATGCAGTACACGCCGATCTGCGGCATGGTGCGCAGCCCGGCCGCCGAGGCGATGTTGACGATGCGCCCGCCCGTGAAGGTGCCCGGGGCCGAGCCCTTGGCGCGCGCCAGCATGCGCTTGGCCACGGCCTGCGCCACGAAGAAGGCGCCGCGCGTGTTGGTGTCGAACACGTAGTCGTAGTTTTCTTCCGTCACGTCCACCAGGCGCTCGGTGCTGCTCACGCCGGAGTTGTTGATCAGGATGTCGATGGAGCCGACCTCGGTCTCGGCATGGGCGACGGCGGCGCGGATGCTGTTCACGTCGGTCACGTCCAGGCCCACCACGTGGGCGTCACCGCCGCCAGCCTCGATCTCGGCACGCAGGGTCTTGAGGTTCTCGACGCGGCGGCCCGCCAGCACCACGGCGGCGCCCGCTTGGGCCAGGGTCAGTGCGAATTGCTTGCCCAGACCGCTGGAGGCACCGGTGATCAGGGCGACGCGGCCGGACAGGTCGATGTTGTAGCTCATGTGTTCTTCTTTCCATCAGGGGTGTAGCTCGGAAACCTTAGCACGAAGGCCGCGCGGCACCCAGCATAGAAGGGTTTGCAAGCAGGGTCTGATGCCTTGATTGACACCGTGGTCCGGCGCATGCCCATACAGGGCGACCACATTTTCGAACGGTCGTGCTTTTTTCTGCCAGAATGCGGTCGTCCCCCCCATGAACGGCGAATTACAATGCCGGGTTTTGCATCTGCATGCCCTGCGCGAATCCGCGCGCGAACAAGTCCCCTTTCCCCGAAGGAAACCACACGATGACGCCCCAGGAAATCCTTGAGCAGTTCGGCCCCCGTGAGTCGATGGAATATGACGTGGTGATCGTCGGTGCCGGCCCGGGTGGCCTGGCCACCGCCATCCGTCTGAAGCAACTGGCTGAAAAGGCCGGCAAGGAAATCTCCGTCTGCGTGCTCGAAAAGGGTTCCGAGCCCGGCGCGCACATCCTGTCCGGCGCCGTGATGGACCCGAAGGCCATCACCGAGCTCTTCCCCAACTGGAAGGAACTCGGCGCGCCGCTGAACCAGCCCGTCACCTCTGACGAAGTGTGGTTCCTGACGAACGAGACCGGCGGCTTCAAGACGCCCAACGCACTGATCCCCAACAACTTCCACAACGAAGGCGCCTATGTGATCAGCCTGGGCAACGTGGTGCGTTGGCTGGCGCAGCAGGCCGAGAACCTCGGCGTGGAGATCTTCCCCGGCTTCGCCGCGGCTGAAGTGCTCTACAACGACGACGGCTCCGTCAAGGGCGTGGCCACCGGCAACCTGGGCATCAACAAGCAGGGCGAGCCCACCGAGAACTTCCAGCTGGGCATGGAACTGCTGGCCAAGTACACCGTGTTCGCCGAAGGCGCGCGCGGCCACCTGGGCAAGCGTCTGATCGAAAAGTTCAAGCTGGCCGACGGCAAGGCGCCGCAGAGCTTCGGCATCGGCATCAAGGAGCTGTGGGAGATCGACCCGGCCAAGGCCAAGCCCGGCCTGGTGGTGCACACGGCCGGCTGGCCGATGGACAAGGACACCTTCGGTGGCGGCTTCCTCTACCACCTCGAAGACAACAAGATCACCCTGGGCTTCGTGGTCGGCCTGGACTACCAGAACCCCTGGCTGAGCCCGTTCGAAGAAATGCAGCGCTGGAAGCTGCACCCCACCATCAAGCAGTACCTCGAAGGCGGCAAGCGCCTGAGCTACGGCGCCCGCGCCATCAACAACGGCATGATTCCCAGCCTGCCCAAGACCGTGTTCCCGGGCGGCGCGCTGATCGGCTGTGACGCCGGCTTCCTGAACGCTTCGCGCATCAAGGGCAGCCACGCCGCCATCAAGACCGGCATGCTGTGCGCCGAAGCGGCCTTCGAGGCCGTGACCGCCGGCCGCCAGTTCGACGAACTGAGCGCCTACCCCGCCGCGTTCGAGAAGAGCTGGCTGCACGACGAACTGGAAGCCGCCGGCAACTTCAAGCCCTGGTTCAAGAAGGGCATGTACGTGGGCATGCTGATGACCGGCATCGAGCACTGGCTGCTGCCGCGCCTGGGCTTCAAGTCGCCCCCCTGGAAGATCAAGAACCCGGTGACCGACCATGGCCGTCTCAAGCCCGCGGCCGAGTGCGCCAAGATCGACTACCCCAAGCCCGACGGCAAGTTCACCTTCGACCGCCTGAGTTCGGTGTTCGTCTCCAACACCAACCATGAAGAGCAGCAACCGGCCCACCTGACGCTCAAGGACGCCTCGGTGCCCGTGAACATCAACCTGGCCAAGTACGCCGGCCCCGAAAGCCGCTACTGCCCGGCCGGTGTCTACGAGTTCGTGAAGAACGACGACAACACCGACCGCCTGCAGATCAACGCGCAGAACTGCGTGCACTGCAAGACCTGCGACATCAAGGATCCCACCCAGAACATCGTGTGGGTCACGCCGGAAGGTGGCGGCGGCCCCAACTATTCGGGCATGTGACCTGAACCTCTCCCTCAAGGCAGCGCAAGCTGCCTTTTTTATTCCCATGTCGTCTGGACCTGCCATGACGCACGCAGCGATCATGAATGAGGCAACAGCCGTCCATCGCTGAATGATTGCGTTCACATTTCGGGCTGCCCTGACACAAATGTGGGAACCCCGTTTCAGTTTCAGCTTTTCAGGTCGATAAAGGGTCGATGCCACGCCAGGTGTGCGGTCGCACAAGGCCAGGGCAGTCAAGGTATTGCGTGTTGACCCGAACGAACGATCTACAAGCGCTGCTCAGCTGCCTCAAGCAAGAAGGCAGCGTCACGACTGCCCATGAGGGCGGCCACATCCTGAAATCGGCCTTCCAGCCCATCTACAGCCTGTCGCATTGCCGGGCCGTGGGCCATGAAGCCCTGCTGCGGGCCACGGACGCCGAGCACAAGCCGGTGCCTCCGCCCGAGTACTTCGCCACGGCCACCAGTTCCGAAGACCGCGTCTGGATCGACAACCTGACAGGCCTGCTGCACATGGCCAACTTTGCCGCGAACCGGCCGGCACGGCAGTGGCTGTTCCTCAACACGCTGCCGGAGACCATGCTCAAGCTCACGAGCGAGGCCACGCCCAGGCACCTCGCCGAGGCCCTCGACCGATTCAATCTGCCAGCGTCCACCGTGGTCCTGGAGGTGCTGGAAAGTGCATTCCAGGATGCCGGGGAACTCACTGCCGCCGTGGAGCGGGCCCGCGAGATCGGTTTCCTGATCGCGCTGGACGACTTCGGCGCCGGCCACTCCAACTTCGACCGGGTCTGGCAACTGCGCCCCGACATCGTCAAGCTGGACCGCAGCCTGGTCGCCCGCGCGGCCGCCAATACGCGTGAGCGGCGCGTGGTGATGCAGATGGTGTCCTTGCTGCACGAATGCGGGGCCCTGGTGTTGATGGAGGGCGTGGAAACCGTCGACGAGGCCCTGCTGGCACTGGAAGCCGACGTCGACATGGTGCAGGGCTACCACTTCTGCCGCCCCCAGCCCTTGCCCGAGACGGGCGGGCCGGCCCTGCAGAAGCTCTCCGAGTTGCACCAGTTGCTGCTGAACACCGCGCTGCGCCAACGCCAGCAGCAGAAGGCCCGCATTGCCGCGTACTACAACGCCATCGGGCATGGTGCGTTCACGCTTTCGCAAGGGCACACCCTGGAGGAGGCCTGTCAGAGCTTCCTGAGCCTGCCGCAGGCCGAGGTCTGCTACCTGCTGGACGACCACGGTTTCCAGGTGGGCACCCATGTGCTGCCGCCGCAGTACAGCAGCCCTGATGTCCTGGGCTACGAACCTCTGAACGACTGCACCGGCGCCACCTGGGCGCGCCGGCCCTACTTTCGCCGTGCCATGCAGGCGATCGGGCAGGTGCAGGTCACGCGCCCCTACCGCACCATCCATGGCAACCGCATCTGCGTGACCGTGTCCATGGCCTTCAGGCGCATGGTGGACGGGCAAGAGCAGATCCAGGTGCTGTGCGGAGACCTGCTCGAGAACGAGGACTCGGCGCTGGCCTGACGTCGCTGCCCCCGCCGCAGGCTCAACGCAGGTCGGGGTCCTCGATCACCAGGCCGACGGGGATCGGCTCTGCATCCATGGCAGCCGTGTCCACACCCGTCTGGCCAACGGCCAGCAACGCCCGCGCGGCATCCCGCTCGGCCCTGATCTGGGCCCGACGCTCCGCGAAGAACTGCTTGAGCAGCTGGCTGCTGGCCTCTGCCAGCACGCCACCCACGATCTGCGTGTGGTGGTTGAGCTGGGTGTTCCCGAACAGGTCGATCACCGAACCCGCCACGCCGGTCTTGGGATCGTGCGCTGCGAACACCACCCGCCTGAACCGGGCATGCATCAAGGCCATGGCACACATGGCGCAGGGCTCCAGCGTCACATACAGGTCGCAATCGGGCAGGCGGTAGTTCTCCAGCAGTTGCGAGGCATGGCGCAGGGCCACGATCTCGGCGTGCGCCGTGGGATCGTGCGTGGTGATGGGCCGGTTGTAGCCGGTGGCGATGACCTGCCCCTCGCGCATGATGACCGCGCCCACGGGCACCTCGCCGGCCAGCCAGGCATTCTGGGCCTGGTCCAGCGCGATGCGCATGGCGTGTTCGTCGGCGGGGGTGATGGGAAGTGAGGAAGCGGTCACGGGGTCTGGCTGTCGATGTTCTGCTGAACCTGCTTGCTGTGGTCTTCCACCATGCGATTGACCGGTCTCCATAGCGAAGCTCTGCGCTGGATTATCGCTTGCGCGTGAAAAGCAGGTACAAAGGCGAGCATGCAAGACGACCTGTTCCAGCAGGATCCCACCGAGCCCTCAGGCGCCCAGGAAGCCGTCCCCCAGCCCCGTACCGAGGGGCCACGCAAGCGCCCGCTGAGCGGCGTCAGGCCCGCGGCGCAGACGCCCGAAATCCAGCATCTGGGCACGGCCCTGCCCCGAGGCCTGAGGCTGGGCACGTCGTCGTGGACCTACCCCGGCTGGTCGGGCCTGCTGTGGGACGGTGAATTCTCTGAGCCGGCCCTATCGAAGCACGGCTTGGCAGCCTACACCGAGCATCCGCTGCTGCGCACGGTCAGCCTGGACCGCTCGTTCTACAGGCCGCTCACCGCCGCCCAATACGCACGGTACGCCGCACAGGTGCCCGACGACTTCCGCTTCATCGTGAAAGCGCCCAGCCTGGTCACCGATGCCCTGGTGCGCGGCGAAGACGGCCGTGGCATGCAGCTCAATCCGGTCTTCCTGGATCCGACATTGGCGGTGCAGGAATATGTTCAGCCCGTGCTCGATGGGCTGGGCCGCAAGCTCGGCGTGCTGCTTTTCCAGCTCAGCCCCTTGCCGCCGCAGTGGCTGAACAGGCTTCCAGAGGTATGGGCCCGCCTGGACGACATGATCAAGGCCTTGCCAAGGTTGGCCCCTGAAGCGCCAGATGCCGTGATCGCCATCGAAGTTCGCGACCCGCAGTTCATCACGCCGGAGTTTGCTGAACTGCTCAAGCGCATGGGCGCCACCTACTGCCTGAGCCTGCATCCCAAACTGCCGCCCATCGAGCGGCAATTGCCCCTGCTGCGCAGGCTGTGGCCTGGTCCCCTGGTGTGCCGATGGCACCTGCACAGAAAGCATGGCCCCTTCGGATACGCCGAGGCCGAAAAGATCTATGCGCCGTTCCATGCGCTGGCCGATCCAGACAGCGACACCCGGCATGCACTGGCCAAGGTGATACGCGCCACGACCGCCCACGGCCAGAGCGCCTTCGTGACCATCAGCAACAACGCAGAAGGATGCGCCCCGCTGTCCATCCAGGCCATGGCGCAGGCCATTGTCTACCCAGCCTAGCTCAGACCGGGCACGTCAATTGCCAAAGGGCGTCATCCCAATGTCTGCGTGGAAGCCATGTCCGAAGAAGCCCGAACATCCTCGCCCCGTACTTTCAAGCCCCGCGTGGTCCCCAGGATCGAGGAGGGCACGCGCGAGGACGGTGATCTGACCGACATGCTGGGAGAGTTGCGGGTGGTGCTTCCAACAGCCCAGTTGCTGACAGCATTCCTGATCACCGTGCCGTTCATGCCTGGATTCTCCGATCTGGCCGTCATCGAGCGGCACGTGTTCCTGGCCACCTTCATGCTCTCCGTCACGGGCCTGGTGCTGCTGAGCGCGCCGGCGGTGCAACATCGCCTGGTGCGCCCCCTGCTGGACCGCGTGAAGTTCAAGCACCGCGCGAGCAAGCAGATCCTGCTGGGCTGTGGGGCAATTTCACTCGCACTGGTGCTGGCCGCACAGTTCGTGCTGACCAGGGCGATGGACTCCATCCTCATTGGCACGGTGGCGGCAGCCGGTGTGGCCGCCCTGTTGACGCTCTTCTGGTGGCTGCTGCCAGGCACCTGGAGCGATCGCCCAGGCCACAGCGGCGATTGAGCCGCAGCACGGCCGCACCGATCACGCCAGGCTTTTGCGCATGCGCCAGGCAGCCGAGCCGCTGATCAGGATCAGCGCGAGGCCATATCCCAACGAGGCAGCTTCGATGCCGACATGGCCCACCGCCAGCCCCGCGGCCAATGCCGGCAGGCTGAAAGCCAGATAGCTGATCACGAGGAAGCTGGCCATCAAGGCGCCGCGTTCATGCGGCTGGGCAAGGGGTACCAGGCTCCTGACAGAAGCGTTGAAACCCGCCCCGAATCCCAGGCCAGCCACCACGGTGCCCAGGAAGAAGGCGGCAGCAACATGGAAGTGGATGCCGCCCAGCGTCAGCAGCATGCCCAAACACAAGGCCCCCGCAGCGGCCGCCCTGACCATATGGGCAGGATGATGGCGCAACCACAGGATCCCCACAGCACCACTGAGCACCAGGGTGGCGATCAAGGCGCCACCCAGCAAAGGCGTGGCGCTGCCGATCACGCTGCGCGCCAGGGTCGGCCCCAGCGACAGGTAGAGGCCCCCCAGCGCCCATTGCGCGGTGTTGAGAGGTGCGATCAGCCACAGCGTTTCACGCGCGGCCTCGGGCACCGCCAGCCGCGGTCGCAACGAGCGCCACGCGCCGGGGCGCCGGGTCACGGTCTCAGGCAGGTAGAAGGCCGCCCAGGTCTGAAGGCCGACGATGATCAGTGCGACCTCGAACACCAGCCGGGTAGGCACTTGCGCAAACTGCACGAGCGCGCTGGCTCCCAGCGCGCCGAACGCCATGCCGAACATCGGGGCCACACTGTTCACCAACGCACCGCGCTCACGCTGGAAATCAAGCAGTGCAGCGCCCAGCACCGCACTGGCGATGCCAGTGGCCAACCCTTGCAGCAGCCGGGCGGCCAGCAACCAGGCCACCGAATCCGCACACAGGAACAACACCAGTGAGCCCAGTTCCAGCAGCAACGCCGCCAGCAGCACCGGACGGCGGCCACGGTAGTCGGACAGGGCGCCGAGCACCAGCAGCCCTCCGAGAAGCGCGAACGCATAGACCGAGAACACCAGCGTCAAGGTCAAGGCCGAGAAGCCGAACGTTTCACGGTAGAGCCCATACAGCGGAGACGGCGCACTTGAAGCCGCCAGAAAGCTCACCACCAGCGATCCGAGCAGCCAGAAGCCCTGGGGCGGGGTCAGACGCCCCGGCTGCTGCACTGGCCAGGCATCAGCAGTAGATGCAGGAAGGGGGACGGACATGAAGGCTCCACAAAAGCAAATTCTTTGCGTTTATGCATTGTGCCGATCTCGACTCACTAAAGCAATTTTTTTGCTTTAACATCTTCGGCATGTCGTTGAATCCCAGCAAATCCGCACCTCGCCCCGGGGGCCGCAGCGCCCGGGTACAAGCGTCGGTGCACGAGGCCACACGCCAACTGCTGAACGAACATGGGCGAGAAGCCTTGACCGTGCCTTTGATCGCCTCACGGGCGGGGGTCACGCCATCGACCATCTACCGCCGTTGGGGCGACATTGCCGAACTGTTCGCCGATGTGGCACTGGAGCGCTTGCGCCCTGATGGAGAACCTGCGGACACCGGCAGTGTGGCCACCGACATGCTGACCTGGAGCGAGCAGTACCTGGACGAGATGTCGTCAGAAGTAGGCCTGGCGATGATGCGCGATGTGCTCGCCGCGGGCGTCTCCACCAACGGTGTGCCCCTGCCCTGCCGTTGCGCCGAGTTCACCGCCGCCCAGATCGACATCATCCTGGCGCGCGGGCGGGCGCGTGGCGAAGCCGGCATTCCCACCGTGGACAAGCTGATGGACGGCATCGTGGCCCCGATCATCTACAAATTGCTGTTCGGCCCCACTGCCCCCGATGCCGTCTGGCTGCGTGCCCGGCTGGCCGAATGCCTGCCCAACACCACAGCCGAAAACGGCGAGCGTGCCGTGCAGGTTTGAGGCACGCTGTCATCCCGAATGATGACGCCACAAGCCCACCCTGCATGAGCCTGCCCTTGTTTCCCGATGCCTCGACAGCTGCCTCTGCCTTGCCCCAGGAGCGCGCAACTGGGCAGTCGCCTGGCGCTGACACGCTTGAACGACTCAAGCCATATGACTGGCCCAGGCTGCACGCCGAGTTGAGCGACCAGGGCTGCGCCATGCTGCCCGGCCTGCTCATGGTGGACGAGTGCGAGCACCTGTCTGCGCTCTACCCTCAGGACGAGCCCTTTCGAAGCCGCGTGGTGATGCAGCGCCATGGCTTCGGGCAAGGCGAATACAAGTACTTCGCCTATCCCCTGCCCTCGTTGATCCAGGGCCTGCGCACCGCGCTCTACCCCCACCTGGTGCCGCTGGCCAATCACTGGAACGAACGCATGGGCCTGGATGTCCGCTACCCCGCCCGCCATGCGGCGTTCATAGAACGCTGCCACGCGGCCGGGCAGGCACGCCCCACGCCGCTGTTGCTGTCGTACGAGACCGGTGACCACAACTGTTTGCACCAGGATCTGTACGGCGATCACGTGTTTCCCATCCAGGTCGCCGTCCTGCTGTCTGCGCCCGGCCGCGATTTCACCGGCGGCGAGTTCGTGATGACCGAGCAGCGCCCCCGCATGCAATCGCGAGTGGAGGTGGTCCCGCTGAAGCAAGGCGATGCCGTGGTGTTCGCGGTGCACCACCGGCCGGTGCAAGGCACGCGCGGCAGTTACCGCGTGCAGTCACGCCATGGGGTCAGCCGCGTGCGCTACGGGCACCGCCACACCTTGGGCATCATCTTCCACGATGCTGCGTAAGATGCCATCGGTATCCACACACACGGGGACGTTGAATGGCCGGACTGTTCCGCAACATCATCGCGTTCATGCTCGGCCTGCTGGCCCATGGCCGCCGCGCGCCGGGTGACACGACGAGTGCACGCTTCCTGGTCACGCCCTTTGATGTGGGCCTGCGGATCCTCAAGAGCGACAAGTACCTGCAGCTGGTCGAGCCGGCGCAGATGGACTACCTGCTTCAAGTCGGTCGCCTGTTCGGGATCCTCCAAGGCGGCGCCAGATTCGTGAACATCGGCCAGACCGTGCGGTTCTTCCGGCCCATCCCGGTGTTCAGTGTGGTGCGCATCGACACGCGCATTGTCTACGCCGATGACAGGTGCGCATTCTTTGCTTCCACCCTGCATGTCAAGGGCGAACGCGCGGCCGAGGTGCTGGTGAAGATGAAGTTCAAGAAGAATGGTTTGACCGTGAGCGCACAATCACTTCTGCACATCCACTTTGATACAGTGCCGCTGAGTGTGCAGAAGTGGGATGCCGCGCTGGCTGCCCTTTGAATGACGCTGCAAGAGCAGCCACCAACCTGCTGGACATCTGCCGCCATGCCCGCCACCGCCACTGACATACCGTCATTCAGCTCGCTGCAGGCCAGTCTGCCCACCGCCTATTTCTTTAACTGCTACGCCATCGAGCTGCCGCCCGATTCGAGAAGCCCGCTGGAGCTCTACCTGAGTGTCGTGTCCCGCACACCTGGGTGGATCGATGCGCTGATGACGTTGCGCAACCGAATCGTGGGCCAGTTGGGCCTCAAGAATGTGGGCGCGTTGAGCGGTGTTGACAGCAGCAAGCCGGTTCAGGCCTACCGCATTGGTGATCAAGCCGGCATCTTCAAGTTGCTTGAAGTGCACGAGCATGAAGTCATTCTGGGGGAGACCGACAAGCACCTGGACGTCAAGCTCTCCGTCGCAAAGCAGGAGAAGCCGGGTGGCACCACCGTCTCGGTCTCGACGGTGGTCCATGTGCACAACACCCTGGGGCGCGTGTACATGTTCTTCGTCGCGCCAGCGCACCGCGTGATCGCACCGGCGACGGTGTCCAGGCTTGCGTTGCCATCGCGGTGAAACGTTGAACACATGAAAAAACGCCGGCCCGCGTTGTCCGAACCGGCGTCTTCGTCCTCAGTCGATGCGGCAGGTCAGACGACCTCGAACAGCCCCGCGGCGCCCATGCCGCCGCCCACGCACATCGACACCACCACGTACTTCACGCCGCGGCGCTTGCCTTCGATCAGCGCATGCCCGACCTGGCGTGCGCCCGTCATGCCATAGGGGTGGCCGATCGAGATGGCGCCGCCATTGACGTTGTAGATCTCCGGATCGATGCCGAGCTGGTCACGGCAATACAGCACCTGGCAGGCGAAGGCTTCGTTGAGCTCCCACAGGCCGATGTCCTGCACCTTCAGGCCATGCTGCTTGAGCAGCTTGGGGATGGCATAGATCGGCCCGATGCCCATTTCCTCAGGAAGGCAGCCGGCCACCGCCATGCCACGGTAGATGCCCAGGGGCTGCAGGCCGCGGCGCTCGGCGAACTTGGCTTCCGTGATCACGCAGGCCGAAGCGCCATCAGAGAGCTGGCTCGCATTGCCCGCGGTGACGCAGCCGCCCTCGATCACCGCCTTCAGCTGCGACAGGCCTTCGTAGGTCGTGTCGGCGCGGTTGCCTTCGTCCTGCGTCAGGTTGACATCGCGGTAGCTCACTTCACCGGTGGCCTTGTCGACGATCTTCATCCGCGTCTGGATGGCGGCGATCTCGGCAGACAGCCGACCTTCAGCTTGTGCGAGCGCCGTGCGCCGCTGCGACTCGAAGGCATAGCGGTCCTGCGCCTCACGCGAGATGCCGAATTTCTTGGCCACGTTCTCGGCTGTGTACAGCATCGGCATGTAGGCATGGGGCACTTTCGCGATCACGTTGGGATCGGCCTCCTTGCCCACCCACGCGAAGTACTCGTTCTGCACGGCGGAAATGTTCTCCTGACCTCCGGCAATGCAGGCTTCCATGCCGTCGAAGGTGATCTGCTTGGCTGCCGTCGCGATGGCCATCAGGCCCGATGAACACTGGCGGTCCAGCGTCTGACCGGACACCGTGACAGGCAGGCCCGCCGCGAATACCGCGGTGCGGGCCAGGTTGCCACCGGCCGTGCCGGCGGTCAGCACCGCGCCGATCACCGCGTCTTCGAAGACCTCGCCCTCCAGGCCCGATCGCTCCACGGCATGCTTGATCGCATGGCCCATCAGGGTGGGCGACTTGGTGTCATTGAATGCACCACGGAAGGCCCGGCCGATGGGGGTGCGGGCGGTTGAGACGATGACGGCTTCACGCATTTTGAAAGTCCTTTTCGCAAGGGGATCGTTGTTGCTCAGCGAGCAGCAGACACTGTATTCACAAACCGCGCGGCGCGCTCGCCAACATGCGCAGAGCAGGGTTGCACACCCCATCGAAGCGGACACCGATGCCTGCAGGGCGAAAAGCGATCTGCCATAGTCACGGTTACTCACTTGAAAGGACGAAACGATGCATGGAATAGTCGCAACCCTCAAGATCAAGGATGGCGTTCAGGCCGAGTTTGAAGCCGTGGCCAACGGCCTGGTCGAACAATCCCGCCAGGAGCCGGGATGCCGTGGCTATACGCTCTGGAGGACTGCCGACGCCAGCACCTATGTGTTCGTCGAGTACTACGACAACGCCGAGGCCATCGACGCGCACATGAAATCGGACCACTACCGGCAGATCGGCCGCCAGCTCGGCGCCTTCCTGGACGGTGCGCCCGAACTCAAGCGGCTGGTCGGCGCGACGAGCTGAGCCGCGAGCCGCATCGCATGACCCTGCCGCTGTTCGACGACGCGCCCGGCGCCCAGCCCGGCCACATCGAATGGCTGGGGGAGCAGGCATGCGTGCTGCACGGCCAGGCCTTGCCGCATGCCGCCGCGCTGATCGATGCGTTCGACGCCGTTGCTGCGCAGGCGCCCTTTCGCCACCTGGTCACACCGGGCGGCGCCACCATGTCGGTGGCGATGACCAATTGCGGCCCGCTGGGCTGGGTGTCCGATCGACGGGGCTACCGCTACAGCCCAGAGGATCCCGCCTCCGGGCTGCCGTGGCCGCCAATGCCCGCGGTGTTCCGGCGCCTGGCCCAGCAAGCGGCGAAAGAAGCCGGGTTCGGCATCTTCGAACCCGACGCCTGCCTGGTCAACCGCTACACGCCGGGCACGCGCCTGTCCCTGCACCAGGACCGCGACGAGCAGGACTACAAGCACCCGATCGTGTCGGTGTCGCTGGGCATGCCGGCCACCTTCCTGTTCGGCGGGCTTACCCGGGCCGAGCGTCCCAGGCGCATCCTGCTGGAGCACGGCGATGTGGTGGTGTGGGGCGGCGTGGACCGGCTGCGCTTTCATGGCATCGCGCCGCTCAAGGATCATCCTCACCCGCGCCTGGGCTCTGTGCGGCTGAACCTCACGTTCCGCCGTGCGGGCGCCTGAAACACGGCTCACCGCGTCTCAGACCCGCACCACATAGACCGCGTAGAACGGCACCCCCGTGAGGAAACGGAAGGTGCTGTCGGCAAAGGAGTGCACGGTGCTGAACCCTTCCATCACCTGGTGCACTGCATCCAGCCTCAAACGGGGATGGGGCCTGCTGAACTCGGCCAGGCTGCGCGGCCCCCACGTGAACTCCGCCTCGGTCAGCCGCACCAGCGGGTGCATGCGGGCATGGCCCACCGTGATCCAGGACAGCGCGTCGAAAACAAGCACCGACCCCGGCGGCGCGTGCTCGCCAAAGGTTTGAAGCAGGGCCTCTACCTGCCCCGGCTGCAGGTACATCAGCACGCCCTCGCTCATCAGGCAGACCGGTGCGCCCTGGCGGTCAGGCAGGCCGAGATCCGACCACCAACCGGGAGAACGAAGATCGAGCGCCACCTGGCGATGGCGAGCCGAGGCCGGCGGCAGCAGATGGTCACGGATCGACAGCACCTCGGGCAGGTCTGCATCGATCATGCGTGCACAGCCGTTGTCCAGCCACTGGAAGTAGTGGGACAGCCCGCAGCCCAGGTTAGCCACCAGGCCTCCAGGCTGCAAAGCCAGGAACTGCTGCGCCACCTCGCGGAAGCGCTGGGTGCGCACCAGCACCCCGTACACGCAAGCCTTGTCCTCCAGCCATGTGCGGCCGTCGTCGTCCAGGGCCTGCATCATCGACGCGGCGAAGGCATCGCCAACAGCCACATCTGGAAACATGGCGTCACCGAACGCACGCGCTGCCAGCGGGATGCGCAGCGTGGATGGCACGGCTGCCAAGGCCTCGTAGTGACGGCGTGGATCAACCTGGGTGGTATGCGCCCTGGCTCTGACAGACGGCATGCGATGTCTCCTCGTTTTGAGGGTCATCATCGGGCAGGCCGCCCTCGAAATCAAGGCAAAGCCAGGGCTCAGCGTCCCAGCATTTCCTGGATGCGCTGGGGGAGCACGTCCAGCGGGAAGGATTTGAGTGCTGCTGCGGCCTTCGGCTGCATCAGCATCACGCCCGCATGGACAGCGGCCCTTGAGTACGACAAGTTCGGTGATCAGCGCCTGGCCAGATCCCTTCAGAAGGCCGAATCCGGGTTGATGAACTGGTGGGGCAACTGGGCGCGCTCGAAGCTGCAACCTGAGCGCTCATCCCCTGCCCTTCACTTCGGCGCTTTGGTCGTGCGCAGATAAGGCAGCTTGACGTCGATGGCACCGTACTTCTCGCGGGCCTGGTCGTCATTGAGCGACAGCGCGACGACCACGTCCTGGCCGACCGCCCAGTTGGCCGGCGTGGCCAGCGGCACGTTGAAGGTCAGCTGCAGGGCGTCGAGTGCGCGCAGCACTTCGGCAAAGTTGCGGCCCACCGACATCGGATAGGTCATGGCCAGCTTGAGCTTCTTGTCCGGGCCAATGATGAAGACTGAGCGCACGGTGGCCGTGTCGTTGGCGGTGCGGCCATCGGGGAGATAGGCTTCGGCGGGCAGCATGTCGAAGGCCTTGGACACGGCCAGCCCTTCGTCGGCGATGATGGGGAAACCGGCGGGGCAGCCGGCCACGGTCTCGATGTCGCCCTTCCACTTCTTGTGCGCTTCCACACCGTCGACAGACACGCCGATCACCTTGGTGCCGCGCTTGGCCCATTCGGCCTCCAGCTGGGCCACGGCGCCGAATTCGGTGGTGCACACCGGCGTGAAATCCTTGGGGTGGGAGAACAGGATGGCCCAGCCAGAGCCGATCCAGTCGTGGAACTTGATGGGCCCCTGGTCGGTGTCGGCCGAGAAATCAGGAACGATGTCGTTGATGCGCAGTGCCATGGTGCTGAACTCCGGGAATGTCAGAATTTTGCGAGTGTGCCAGACGATGATCGCGCGCCCGAGTAGTCCTCTCAGGCGGAGGGATGTGACGTGCGCTCCACCGGCAGCCCGAGTTGATGCCACATCAACATGCCGCCGCGCAGGTTGGCCACACGCTTGAAACCACCCTCGCGCAGGATGACCGTGGCCTGGCCGGAGCGCGTGCCGGCATGGCACACGGCAACCACCGGCTTGTCTTGCGGGACCTCGCCCAGGCGGTCCTTCAATTCGTTCAGGGGCAGCAGTTGCGCACCCTCGATGCACCCCAGGCGTTCGTCCACCTCGCCTTCCTGGCGGACATCGAGCAGCAGCACACCAGCCCGATGCTCCGACACCCATTCGGGATCGATCTCGAGCAGCCCGGCATAGGTCTGGCGCACCGGGCCCCAGTCGGCCAGCACGGGTTCCTTGCCATCCTCCGGCCGGCCACAGCGCATGTTGGCCGGCACGGCCACGTCCAGCTTCTTGGGGTGCGGCAGGTGCAGGTTGTCCATGAAGCCGACGAAATCACGCTCATCCGCCTGGCCTCCGATGCGCGGGTTGTGCGCACGTTCTTCAGCGATGCTGGACACGGTGCGGCCGCTGTAGTCGTGTGCGGGAAAGATCAGGCAGTCGGCTGGCAGGCTGAAGAGCTGCTGGGTAATGGACTGGTAGAGCGTGCTGGCATGTCCCGACTGAAAATCGCAACGCCCAGCACCGCGGATCAGCAGGCTGTCGCCCGTGAAGGCCATGCGGTGGTCATCGCTCAGGTAGGTGATGCAGCCATCCGTGTGCCCCGGGGTGGCCCGGACTTCCAGATGCCGCTGGCCGAAGACGACGCGGTCGCCATGGTCCAGCAGCAGGTCGGCGCCCTGCAGGTCTGTGCCATACCGGCCGGAGATGCCGATGCGGCACCCGGTGGCCTGCTGCATCAGCCAGGCGCCCGTGACGTGGTCTGCATGGCAATGGGTGTCCAGCACGGCAACCAACTGCAGGCCCAGCTCGTCGATCAGGGCCAGATCGCGCAGGTGCTGCTCGAACACCGTGTCGATGATCACCGCCTGCCGGGTCGCGGGACAGCCCAGCAGGTAGGTGTAGGTCGATGACGTGGCATCGAACAGCTGCCGAAAGATCAAGTCGCCGACCATCGAGCCCTCCACATGCCGCATGGGTGAACAGAAGTGCGCGGCTTCGAACCAGCATAGCCCATCGCCCGTGCGAGGTCACGAACACCACCCTCAATCCATCCAGCCTTTGATCAATCACAAGCCCGCCTGGGAGCCCTGCTTGCACAGTGGGGACAGTCGAACTGACCACACTGCTCCCAGAAGGAACGAATGATGAAGATGACCACCGCTGCCGCCGCCCTGCTCACCGCCTTGCTGGCAGGCCCCACGCTGGCCGCCACCTGCAACGTCGACATCGAAGGCAGCGATGCCATGCAGTTCAACAAGACCAGCATCGCGGTGCCGGCCAGCTGCAAGCAGTTCACCGTCAAACTCAGGCACGCCGGCAAGCTGCCCAAGGCCGCCATGGGCCACAACTGGGTGCTGAGCAAGGCCGCCGATGCGCAGGCCGTGGCCAACGACGGCATCGCCGCAGGCCTGGACAAGTCCTATGTGAAGCCCGGCGACACACGCGTGATCGCGCACACGAAGATCATCGGCGGCGGCGAAAGCGATGCCGTGAGCTTCGATGTCGCCAAGCTCAAGGCCGGCGAGAGCTATGCCTGGTTCTGCTCGTTCCCGGGGCATTCGACCATCATGAAGGGCACGCTGGCGTTGGCCAAATAGGGCGCATCGCCTGGCAAGCAGAAAGGCCGGGTCCGATCCGGCTTCTTCACGTGTACCCGTACGGCAGTTTGATCAGCCCTGGGGCGGATCAGCATCGGAACGAAGTGCCAACACGGTGGGCTATTGGGCAGCAGCCACCTTCTGCACCGCAGCCAGGGCTGCCTCTACATTGGCCAACGGCGCCACCCCACCCACTGTGGCAATCACCTGCCCGCCCTTGTTGAGGATGAACGTGGTACGGGCCACCGATCCGTGGTCGACGACCACGCCACGCTTGTCCTTGCGCCCTCTTGTCGACTCATTCACATCCAGATCGAAAGACCGGGCGATACGGCCGTCGACATCCGAGGCCACAGGGAACTTGCTGGCGCAGTACTGCGGATCTGCAGAGAACGCATTGAGCCGCCCGATGTCGTCGAGAGACACTCCCACGATGCTGGCACCTGCGGCGGCAAAGCGCTCAAAGTTCTGGGCGAACGCATGGGCCTGGATGGAACAGCCACCGCCGAACGCGGTCGGGTAGAAATACACCACCACCGGGCCCTTCCTGAGCTGGTCCTTCAGTGCATATGTGAATGCCTTGCCAGCGAAGGAGGCCTGCGTCGTGAACGAGGGGGCCACATCACCTTCCTTCAACTCGGCCAGCGCTGACGACACGCCCAAGCCAGCCAGCGCGGCTGTGGTCAAGATTTTTTTCATGTTCAAACCTCGGTCAATCAACGGGGGGTTTCAGTTCGGCGTACAGCCACCTGATGAAGCGCTCGGCAGATTGCCAGGCCTGCGGCACCTGGGCATCGAACTCAGCCGTGGGCTTGGCCGCGATGACCTTCCAGCAGACCTTTCAGGCTGCCACCATTGTTCAGATCCACCAGCGGGTAGCCGACGGACCGGTAGTCATCGCCCAGGGCCAGCACATCGTGCTTGGTGAAATGCGGCGTCGCGCCCAGCTTGGCGAAGTTCTCGTTACCACCCGTGTGATCACCATGCACATGGGTGTTGATCAGGTAGCGGATGGGTTGATCCGACAGCTTCCTGATGGCGGCATGGAGCTTGTCTGCCAACGGCGCGAACTGCGCGTCCACGAGCAGAACGCTCTCTGGCCCGATCAACACACTGATGGTGCCGCCCTGGCCCTCCAGCGTGTAGAGATCCTCGCCCAGGCGGCTGCTCTTGATCTTGCTGAAGTCAGGGGCCTGCTGCGCATGGCTGATGGCAGGCAAAAGCCCTGACAACGCGATGAAGAGAGCCGTTCCGGGGTGACGAAGCATGGTCAATAACGTGAAGGCCGAAAAGGACAGACCGGTTCATTCAGCAACCGCCATGCCAAATCTGGGGCCCTCAGGCAGACACCGTGCACCACGCCCATGCCGCCTGGGTTCGCTGCTGATCTTTCAACAGCATCGAAGCAGATTCGGCACAAAAATCAACACCGTGATGACGCTTGTGCTGCGAACACCGCCTTGCTTCTGAAACGGCTGCGGTGTCCATCCAGCCGCGCCGTTCTGCTTCTTGATGCCCTAGACTGCGCCAATCCGCCCCTGTGCAGACATATGCCTGACGACTCGTCGACACTGCTGGATCTACTCACGGAGATCAACCTCGTTGACCTGCTGGACTCAACGGGCTTGTCGCTGCTTCACAGAACGCCTTTGCAGCATCTGTTTCTGCCCTGGGCACGCCGCTTCGCCACGGTTGCCCATGAGTTCGATGCGCGCGTGGGCGAGCATGGGCTGGCACAAGGCAGCACCTGGCTCATGCACCAGATGACGGCCGGACTGCACACGACAGGCCTTGAACAGGTTCCGACTCAAGGGCCTGTCTTCATCCTGGCGAACCATCCCGGCATGACCGACACGATCGCGCTGTTTGCCAGCCTGGCTTCACGGCCCGATCTGCGGGTGATCGCCATGGACCGCCCTTTCCTGCGCGCCTTGCCGCACGTGGCACGGCAATTGATCTTTCTGCCCGCCGATCAGTCCGGGCGCCTGTCCGTGATCCGCGACGCCAGCCGGCATCTGAAAGATGGCGGCGCGTTGCTCACCTTCCCTGCCGGCGAGATCGAACCTGATCCTGCGGTAGAAGGCTCCGACTCAGCGATCGACTCACTGAAGAACTGGTCAGTCAGTTATGGCCTGTTGGCCCGGCTGGTGCCGGATGCCCGCTTCTTGCCTGCCCTGGTGAGCCACGTCATCTCGCCAGCTGCGCAGCGGCACCCTCTCTGCTTGTTGCGCCGAACAGCGCACGACAAGGCCAAGCTGGCAGCAGCGCTTCAGGTGGCCTTGCCACGCTACCGGAACCAGCTTGCCCACGTGTCGTTCGGCCCTGCGCTGCAGGCAGGCCAGGCTGATCCGAAGGCCTTGTGCGCCGCGATGGCCACGCAGATGAGGAGGCTCATCCTCGGTCTGGAACCTGCAGGGCAGATGCCTGACTGTGTGCCTGAACCCGTGGGCTGAGGCTGCGGCATGCGTGACCGCGTCGTCAACAGGTGCTCCGCATTTGCCATCGCCCCAGTACCTCATACCGTCCCTGGCCAAGGAAGCTGCGCACCAGCCTGAACTCGAGCGCTGTCCACCGGATGGGTGAGATCTCCGCCGTTTCAACGCTCTTGCCGTAGAGCAAGGTCAGATGCGGGTTGAACGGGGGCGTGCGCCGCCTGACGACACCAGCTCGCTTCAAAGCCATGTTCAGGCCGAGCTGGAAGGTCTTGAGCGGCACGGTGCCTTCACGACCCAACAGTACCAGCGGACAATGCCCCGCACGCCCGCTGAAGCTCATGACATGGTCAAGCTCCACATCGAACCTGGAGCAACACATGGCCGCAGCGACGTCGCTCGCCTCTTTGACAAGCCGCGTCGGCAAATCGGCAAAGCGGCCAAGATATTCCAGCGTGATGTGCATGCGATCCTGTGAATGGGGTTCCATCCGAAGTCCATGCGCTGCCTTCAATCGCTGTGCGAGCGCCACCGCCTGGGCTGCCGCGGCCTGTTCGGGAAAGATCGCGAAGAACAATCCGTCCGTCGGCACGCCTGGCACTTCGAATCCATCCAGCAAAAGCTGGGCGTTCATGCGTGCGCCATCACCAACAGGCCTGTCTGAGCCTGCGTGGTCGGTGGGGTTGCGAGTCATCGGCATGGCCTTCGCAGTTTAAGGACGGCGCTTTAACCACGCCTCCGTCAATGCCCTATCAGGCGGCAAAGTTCGATCCTCGACCTACACTCATCATCGAGTCCATCACGCGCAAGGAGCGACAATGTCCTGCTCAGCCCTGCAGTACACCAAGTTCGAGCAAGAGCGAACGCGCCCGGTGCGTGATCTGGTCGCGGCCATCCCGGCCACATCGGTTCGCCGGGCCATCGACCTTGGCTGTGGCCCGGGCAATTCGACCGAAGTACTGTTGCAACGCTTTCCGGGTGCGCAAGTCAGCGGCACCGACAACTCCGAGGACATGGTGGCCGCAGCGCGCAAGCGCCTTCCATCCGTGGACTTTATGCTGTCCGACATCGCCACATGGAACCCTGAGCGCCCTTGCGACGTGATCCTGGCCAACGCCTCCCTGCAATGGCTGCCAGATCACCAATCGCTTTACCCTCGTCTGGTCAGCAAGCTGAGTGAAGGTGGCACGCTGGCCGTGCAGACACCAGACAACCTGGACGAGCCTGCCCATCGACTCGCCAGGGAAATCGCGGCGGACAGACGTTGGCGAAGCAAGATTGGCGAGGTGCGTCACCCCGAGCGGCATGGTGCCAGCTTTTACCATGCGCTGCTGCGAACCAATTGCCGGTCGGTGGATGCATGGCGCACCACCTACTTCCATGCGTTGAGCGGCGGGCCTTGCGCTGTCGTGGAGTGGTTCAAAGGAACGGCACTCAGGCCTTTTCTGGGGCCGCTCGATGCGGGCGAACAGACCGAGTTTCTTCAGGTCTACACGGCAGCCATCGCGCAGGCGTATCCCGCCTACGAGGACGGCACGGTGCTGCTGCCTTTCCCTCGCCTGTTCGTCGTGGCGACGCGTTAGCGCCGCCCCTCGGGCCCAGAGGGTCCTGCCCTCACTCCCACTCGATCATTTCCGGCACCTTGAGAGCCGCATGAACACTAGGTTTTTGAAGTTCCAAGATTTCTTTCTACCGTCATTTTTACCGACGCTGGAAGGTGGTGATTGCAACGATGGTTGCCGGTCAAACGACAGCCATAACGCAATGTGAAGTGTACACGGCGAGCCTGTTTTGCAGGGCGGCAAAGGGGTGGAGCAATGCTCCGTAGCCCTCTTCCTACTGCCACCTTAGGCATCTGGCCAGTTCTCTGGCACCAACGCTGGCGGCTTGGACCATGGTTGCTCGACCAAGGCATCTTGAAACCACTTATCGCGGAGGTTCGCGTGCTCGGTAACGATGAGTTGAAAGCCTGGAACATCCTCTTGAGTGAACTTCAACAACAATTCGAACAGTCGGCGTACCGCCACCAAGTCAGCATCGGCCTCTGTCTTTTGAACTGACCCATCAGCCTCTTGATAGACCTTTTCCGATGGAAAGTAGACCTGAGTAGGTTGATCAATCAGCAGGAAACGTGGAATTGGCCGATTGTTCTTCGCTGCGAAAAGATGCAGGGCAAGCAAGGCTGACAAGTGGTACGCCAAATGGTTCTCACCGCCGCCTGTTCGACTCATAGGAACGGGCCGATCTGGGCGGTCAAAGACGATGGTTAAGTGGCTAAGGTCTAGCCGTGCAGGGAACGTGCTGAACTCCGCCTCAAAGGTGCGGATGAACTGCGACACCTGCGTCGAGATGTTGTTGAGAATGGAAATCAGCCGCTCGTTGCTGTCGTCTGCACCGATCTTCTTTTCCAACTCTTCGACCTTAAACTTGAGCCTCTTGTGGTCAGCCTCACGCAAAGCAAGCTCCGCATTGGGGACCAAGCCTTCCAAGAACAAGCTAATCCGGCCCACAACGCGCGCAGCCGCGTGGTTTCGCGCACCCATTTGGGCCATGATCTCACTTGCTGCAATCGCGGCGGAGAGTTCGGCTTCCTTGTTCTTTATTGAGCCAACGATCTCTTGTACTTTGACATCGAGCTCGGCCAAGTAAGCATCCAGTTTGGGCCGCTGCTCAACCACGATGCTCATTTCCGCATCCAGCGACGCCAACTCATTGAGCAACAACTTGGCAACAGGAGTCTCCAAACCCAAGTTTGGCTCGCAGAACGGCCACTGCCACTCTCCAGTTTTTGGATTTTTTGGGAACGCCTTGATCGATGCCAATCGATCTTTTTGCTCGGCCGCTTCATGCTCAAATCCACCGGCCTTCCTGGCGAACTGACGGGCCGAATCGATTCGAGATTGAACATCTCTGCGATCCTGACGCAGCTTGCTGAGGTCATCTTCGAGCCGTGAAATCCTGCTGCCGTCGTCCTCAGGGATAGCAGACGGTTTCCAAAGCAATGCGGAGCGCAATGCATCCGTCATCCCGTCAGCGCTGGCTTGCTGATGGATCGCATCAAGGATACCAACGGCCTTCGCTTCAGAGAAGAGGCTGATGCCCTTTTGCTGCGCGGTGTCAATGGCATCTCGCGCTTGTTCAAGGAGCTTCGAGTTGATTTTCAACTCTCGCTGAGCCGCGCGTAGTCTTACTTCAAGCTCGTATCGATCGCCGGACGAAACTCCAAGCAGAATCGGCAACGTATCTTTGATTGCTTGAGGCTGGAAACTTTCGTTCTGTCGATAGAAGAGCTGGTCTTTGTTGGCGACCAAGCCTTGCTTTTGAAATAGATAGTAGTACGTGTGCTTGACGTTAGCGTCAAAGCTCACTCTGCTGTTGTCGATTGCGACTTCGGTCCGATTCTCTGGTATGCCTAGCAGACGAGACAACAACACGACGACGGCATCGTCATCCGTGTTCACAACCAAATCTTTGAAGTCTGGCGGCGCTAGCTGTGCACCTCTCCGCTGCATGACAAGACCGCAACTCGTACCGCCATCGGTAGGTGTCGGCTTGGCAATCAAAACTTGTTCTTGGGGAAACTGATAGATCACGGCGAACCATGACACCTTATCGCGGATGATCCCTTCCGGAACATTGAATGTCGAGCGCCCCATGCAGTACTCGATGATCTCCGAGAGCGCCGATTTACCAGTAGATGATCTACCGGTTATGACATTGAGCCCATCTACTTTGAATTGGAGATCTCGACGTTGGCCATCATGGCTGTAAACGTGTATGGATTTAATTTTCATGGCCGAACACCAAAGGTCGTATACACAGTCACACGGTCCGCGATGCGTGCAAATTCTTTACCGACAAAGCGAGCCACACGTTGGCATGAGACAGACTCGGCTGTACCAGTGACAGACTTTCGCATCTTTTCAGGCACGGTCTTCAACCTACCATCAGGCGACACCGTGAAACAACCCCGTTCCGCCAACAGGCCGAATGCCTCCAGTGAAAACGGCATCAAATCACTTGCCCGGGCGGCGAATCCGACCAGTAACTGAGGATTATTTTCAACCGTCTTTAAAAGATAGCTGCGCGAGTTATCAGCGAGAACAAGGCGAGAGTCCTTGTGCAAACAAAGTGGCAATACCAGCAGTGCAAGAGAATATGGCATCCCATCAGGATTCTCCTCTTCGTACCCCAGCAACGCCTTGAACAACACCAGCCCGCAAAAAGCGGGATTAAAAAGGTTGCGTACCTCGAAGGGTCGGTGATCCCATCGCTTCATTCGGTAGCCCCTACCACAGCCCCTATTCGACTAAGGAAGCGCGGATGCCAATAAACACGAGGCAATGGACGCGAATTGGCCAAGATATGAAATCCTCCACGCACGACATACGGCTCAGTGACGCCTTCCCTGATCCGAAGTGCACTGATATTGCCGCTTTCCATGTCAGCCCATCGGTATAGTGCCTTTCCTGCAGCCAGAAGGACGTCATCAGCGCTTTCGTCATGAAGGTCCTCAAATACGACATCCTTGTAGCGCCCCCACTCGTCGACAAGGCGATCTTCATAGGACTCCAATTCACCTGCAACTAACAGGTTCTCACGAGCCCATGAAGAACGCTGTTCAAATGCTCTGTAGTAGTCCAAGATCGCATTGCGGATCCTGTTTGAGGCTATACCTATTTCCCTCAATTGAACGACAAAGAGCCGTGGATCGTTGTCCGCATCAATCTCACCGGCGGGTGTTTTCCCTCTAAATGTGATTGGCAGGTTGTCTGATTTGTACTCGTCAGCAAACGCAGAAAGCTTGTCCGATACCTCGTAACCAAAAATTGGTTCCGTCCGCTGTCCGGTTAGTAGTTTCACCGCAAGGTCATTCCACCAGCCTTCAAGTCGTTCGAAAACGGCATCTCTGAACTCTCGCCGAACGCTACGCATGCGTTCATCTTTGATGATCGCCGGCACATCGGCGATTCGGGGCGATCCATCAAAAATTGTGATGCGCGAAAGAAAGTCTTCCTGCTCTTCAGGATTGAGGTCGTGGAACTCTTTCGCAATTCCATTGATGAGCTTTGACCCAGACTTAGACAGCGCGTCTGCTGCAAGTTGCGACAGCGCTTCTTGCTCGTCGTCCGCAACATGACCATCCAAAACGTGGCGGAGAAACGATGTATCAGAAACTGTTCCAGTCGTGAAGAGGAAAAACTGAAGGCTGGCATCGCTACGCCCGTCACGGTTGTAACGTGCCAACCAGATGCGGACGGACTTCCAGAAGTCTGTGGACAGATCCGTAAGCCGATCCCCTACCGCCTTGTGTTTGAGGGAGGCAAGTGTCTTGACGCCATCCTTATCCACGAAATCAAGATCGTCGTCTTTCTCGATCAAGACAGAGGTGCTCTCAGGCAACTGTAGAAGCTTAAGCAGCGCGAATCGCGGTTGGTAGATGTATCCAAGCCCTTGCTCGCCCGCCGAGTACTGATCAGTGGATGCCCCAGACATGCTCACGCTCCTGCATTGAACGCGTAAGACAGCCATGCGGCGGTGTTCTCGCCAGAAGCGGACACAATGCTGGTCAATGGCCCAAGGTCAGATACCGTCATTTCCACATCCCCTGAATTGCTTGGTCGCACGTTGAACGCGCGACCGCCTATTTTTTGCAATGGTAACAAACGATTTCAGGGGCGTGACGGGAGCAAACCACTCATTCGCTGGCCGGTGGCCCAAACAGATCGTTGGTGATCATTGAGCCACTGGTCTCGGCCAAGTGTTCCCGATGACTTGAACTGCTGGGCACAAATTGCCCGCATTGGGCGAGCAAGCCATCATAAGCAAGCACCCGCAGTCGATTGATCCTCTTGGTTCCTTTGGGGAACTGGATCAGATCGTCGTACAGCCTGGGGTGATCAGCACGCGCCAGTTCAAACACCAGCCGGATCGGTTCGCCACTGGCCTTGGCGTAGGCATTCATGGCCTGCTCCCAGATGGCGTCGCACCTTGATCGGCCCGTGGCGCGGCCATCACCGTTCGCGCATAGTTCTGCCCTGCCAGTTGGAAGCCCCGTACATTGGCAAACATGGGTTCCTTGACCTCA